>NZ_BONK01000004.1 GCF_016862675.1 Cellulomonas chitinilytica
GGGCCCCACACCAGGGACGAATCGGGCTCCTGTGGACAACCATCACTCGACCGGTCGACAGGTGGACCCGTCCCCGGACCGCGACCGGCACCGGCTCCTGCGAGGATCCACGACTGGGAGGAGAGCATCGGATGGCATTCGTGGCGTACGGGCGCAGGATCTCGGTGGACCCCACCGAGGTCCGGTACGACTACGGGATGGACGAGGACGACCCGGGGCGCGGCGTGCTGGTCATCCCGGTCGCGGACCCGGACTCGTGGTTCATCGAGGGGTGCGACGATCGGCCCCGAGGTGCGGGGCGCGTCGCCGGTCGGGCCGCCCTGCACCATGAGCGGACCGGCGAGTGGCCGGAGAACGCCTCGGTGTTCTCATGACGACGATCCGGGCCGCTCGCCGGCGGCGGCCCCGGTCGGGGCTCGGAGCCGTGGACACGACGGAGGGACGCACCGTGACCGAGGTCGGCCGGTGATCGTCGAGTCGTCGGTCGAGGTCGCCGTCCCGCCGCAGGTCGCGTTCGCGGTCTCGCAGACGACGGGCGCCACCCGCCTGCGCTGGGACCCGTTCATCCGCCGGCAGGCGTTCCTCGACGGCGCGACCGCCCCCGCCAAGGGTGTCCGGACGCTGACCCGCCACCGCTCAGGCCTGCGGATGGTCAGCGAGTACGTCTCGTACCGGCCGCCGACGAACGTCGGCATGAAGATGGTCGAGGGGCCGTGGTTCTTCGTGGTGATGGCGGGCGGGTGGCGGTTCACGCCGCTGCCGGGCGGCGGGACCCGGGCGGTGTGGCGGTACAGCTTCACGTGCCGGCCGCGATGGCTGGCACCCGTGGCGGAGCGGGTCGGGCGCCTGCTGCTGCGCCGGGACATCGACCGGCGGATCGCCGGGTTCGCCCGGGGGTGCACGGACCCCGAGGTGCTCGCCTCCGTGTCGGAGGCCGGGTGGTAGCGTCCGGCGACGACCGGAGCAGAGGGGCACGCGTGACGGGTGGGTTCGAGGTCGACCAGGACCTGCTGCGGGCGCTCGCGCGCTCGTACGAGGCCGCGGCGGACGGGATCACCGGCATCCGCACGACCCCGACGGACGTCACGGCGGCCCTGCCCGGCGCGCTGGCCGGCACGGCCGCCGACCCTGCTGCTGACGTCGTGCGGGACGCGTTTGGCTCGGTCGCCCGCCGCCACGAGGACCTCGCGACGCTGGTGCGGGGCACGAGCGGCCGGTACGACGAGTCCGAGGCGCGGGTCGTCGACGGGCTGGGACGGCTGAGCCCACCGGCACCCGCCTCCCCGCGGCTGCACCGGGGCATGGAGTGACGTACACGGTGTCGGGCGTGCGTGCGTGGCGCCCCGAGGTGCTCGACGACGTCGCCGACGGGCTCTCGTCGTCCCTGGACGGCTTCGAGCAGCGGCTGTCCGACGCGCTGCGTGCGGCGGACGACGCGACGCAGACGTGGCGCGGACCCGCGTCCGACGCAGCGCACACCCGGGCGCTGGCCGAGAACCGGATGGGCCGCAGGATCGTCGCGGCCACCGACGCCGCGATCACCGCGCTGCGCACGGCCGCCAAGGACCTGCGGTCCGTCCGTGACCACGCGGTCGGGCGGGTCGACGACGCCCGCGCCGAGGGCTTCTCCGTCTCCGACGAGTGGCAGGTCACCGACCAGGGCTCCGCGGTGTCGTCGACGGCCCGTACCGTGCTGCCCGCGGCGGAGGTCGCCCGGCTCGACGCCGCACGACGCGCTCGTCTGGCGCACCACGTCGACGTCGTCGCGGAGGCGCTGCGCCAGCTCGGCGACGCGGACCACCGCGCGTCGTTCGCCGTCGACGGGGCGCTCGACGAGCTGCGGTCGACGGGCAAGGACGTGGCCGCCGGCGTCGACTACGCGCCCCCGACCTCCTTGACCGGGCTGACTCCCGCGCAGGTCGATGCGCTCCTGCGTGATCCCGCGTTCGTCGCGTGGACGGCCGGTCACCCGGACGCCGCCAAGCGGCTGCTCGACGGCGCCGTGGACGCCGGGCTCCTCGCGCCGACGGACCCCCGGTACAGCACGTTCCTCGACGGCTTCTGGCAGCGCGAGGCGCTGGAGGCCGCAGGCATCGACGTCGACGCCTGGGACCCGTCGAAGGGCACCGCCGCGAACGCCGCGATCATCGAGCAGGTGTACACGTACTACGGCCGGCTGTTCCTCGACCACCCCGAGCTGCAGTGGGCGGGGATGGCCAACATGATCGGCCCGTCGTTCGCGGGCGGCTTCTACGACCTCGGGATGCTCCGCGACATCGCGCGGCGGGTCCAGGAGGCCGGGGGTGAGCTGCCCGACATCCCGTTCACCGGCACCGACGACGAGCTGCGGAGGGCGATCGACGGGCTGGCCGACATGGGCGACGACGAGCTGAAGTTCTTCGAGTCGACGTTCCTGTCGATGCAGAAGGAAATCTTCCTCGACCAGGGCGCCATGCACGAGGCGTACCTCGTGGGCGGGACCGCGGAGATCGACCGGATGCAGGCGGCGGGCCTCCTCGACCGGACGACCGACCTCGCCTGGCACGACATCGCCGACGGCGTCGCGCACGACGACCCCGCCCTGGTGTCCGCCGGCAACGGGTCGCTGCTGCGCCGCGAGCAGTGGGACATCATCCGGGACGACTACGACACCATGCGCTCCCACCCCGGCACCGGCGAGCTGTTCACGTACGCGGCGACCCTCGTCGGCGCGCCGTCCATCCCCGGGGCGCACACGTTCGCCGAGGAGTTCCCCGTGGTCGTCGACCTGGGCGAGGTGCCGGTCACGGGCACGAGCCTCGGGGAGGTCGTCACCCCGCTCCCCGCCGGCAACGTCGCGATCGCCGAGGACCGGTGGAAGCTCGTCCAGGAGGACACGCTCCCCGCCTACCAGCACCTCCTGGCCACCGACCCGCAGGGTGCCCGCGACCTGGTCGCGTCGGACTTCGGCGACCGGCTCGACGACCAGCGCCTCGCGTCCCGCGCCGACGAGATCGTCGACCACCTCGTCCGCGACTGGGACTACCGCCGATGAGGCGCCGCCCGGCGGCCGTCGTCGCCCTCGTCGCCGTCACCGCGTCCCTGCTCGCCGCGTGCAGCCCCGCCTCCCCCAGAGAAGAGACGACGACCTTGGGACCGAACGAGTACTCCCGCCTCGACGCGGCCGGGATCGCGCAGATCCACGACACCCGCTTCGCGCGGTTCGACGTGCGCGACGGTGTGCTGCTCCCCCAGGACGTCGGCCTGCCCGAGGGCTCCTCGGGCACGATGGTCGGCGGTGCGTCCGAGCCCGAGCTGACCGTCGAGCTCGTCGGGCCCGACGCCACCGAGACGATCACGACCCGCACGCTCGACGTCATGACGGGCGAGAACGGAGCGATCATCTTCTGGCGGACCCCCGAGGACCACGACGCCGCCACGGCTGCGCTGCACGACGACCAGACCGTGTGGGGTCTTCGCGCGCAGGACGTCGACCGGTGGCTCACCGAGACCGCGGACCCCACCGTCGGGCAGGGCTCGCGGTTCACGCGCGTCGTCGGGTCCGGGGTCGGGCGCAGCGGCCTGGTCGGGACGGTCGAGGGGTCGGTGAAGGACGGCAAGGAGACGCACCGGGTCGTCGTCGAGCTCGGTTCCGCCCTCTACACGCCCGACGCGCTGGAGACCATCCGCTCGACCGGGTCCGTCGCGGGGATCCCCGCCTCCTGATCGCGCGGCCGACCCGCCCCACGGTGGACGGAGCCGGCCCTGTGGACGACGGCCGTCCGTCCGGTGGACGGGTGATGCTGGTCCTCCAGCCCTGACGTGTCGGGCCGTGCCGTCTAGCATGTGGCAGCCCGGAACCGGCCGGGCGTCGTCAGGAGGTGGTCGTGAGCACGCCGACCGCCGCGCGCCGCGACCCGCACGTGCGGTTCGGCATCGAGGTCGGCGCCGAGCGACGGGACATCGCCCTGCGACCCGACGTGCGCGTCGGTGACGCCATGCGCAGCGCGCTGCTTCCCGTGGGCGACGAGGGCGTGCTCGTGCTCGACTCCACCGGCCGCGCGGTGCCGCTGGACACCGCGGTCGGTGCCGTCGTCGCCGACGGCGGCCTCCTGCACGTCGTGCGGCGTGCCGTCCCGCGTGGCCGCGCGAAGCGATGGGCGGCGGAGCGCCAGGACGTCGTCCTGCGCCGTCCTCCCGTGCAGACGGGTGCGCTGGCCGTCGCGACGGCGCTGGGCGCGGGCACCGCGGTGGCGGCGCTCCTGCCGGGGACCCTGGGGGCGTGGTCGGCCACCGTCGCCGCGGTCGCGCTCGGCATCGGCGCACTCGCCGCCGTCCTCGTCGCCGCCGCCGGACCGGCAGCGGCCGTCGCGGGCCCGACGCTCGGGTTCGCCACGACCGTCCTCGCCCTCGACGCGGCCGACCCCGCGACGGCCCGGCTGTCCGTCACCGCGGGGCTGGTGGTCGCGACCCTGCTCGCGGGCGCCCGGCTGCTCGTCTCCCGGTCGTCGGGCACGCCCGACGACCTCGCCGGCCCGCTGTTCGCGGCGCTCGCGGCCGTCGCCGTCGTGCAGGCCGTGACCCTGCTGGCCGCGCTGCCGTCCGTCGTGGGGGCCGCAGCCCTGGTCGGCGCCGCGCCCGTGGTCGTGCGGCTCGTCCCCCAGCTGTCGATCGCCGTCCCCGACGAGCAGCTCATCGACCTCTCGCGCGTGTCCCGCACCGCGCTGTCCGTCAGGACCCCACGGGTGCGGAGCCTCGGACGGGTCAACGAGAGGCTCGTGCTGCGGACCGTGGCGTCCGCGGAGCGGCGCAAGGACGTCGCGACGGTGGTGGCCACCGTCCTGCCCGTCGCGCTGCTGCCGTGGGTGCTCGCGACGGCGTGGTCCGCCGGCTCCACCACGGCGGCGGGCGTGGCCGGGTCCGTGCTGGTCACGTGCGTCGTGGGCGCGTTCGCCCTCGGCCCGCGCGGTCAGCGTGGTCGGGCGGCCCGCTGGGCGCCGCGGGTCGGGGCCGCCGTCGTGCTCGTCGAGGCGGCGCTGCTCGCGCCGGTGCCGGACCGCTGGCGCGTCGCGACGACGATCGGCGCGCTCGTCCTGGCACTGGCGTTCGCGGCGGTCGTCCCCGCCGTCGCGCGCGGGCAGCGGTCGGTGCTCCTGTCCCACCTCGGCGACCGCGTCGAGGGGCTCGCGGTCGCGCTCTCCCTGCCTGCCGCGCTCTGTGCGGCGGACCTGGTCGACACGTTGCGGAAGGTGGCCTCCGGATGAGCGTCGGAGCAGTGCCGACCTGCCTCTCGTGCGGTCGCCCGGTCGACCAGACGACGCGCATGTGCGACGACTGCCGGTCCACGGCGGGTGCCGTCGTCATCGACCCCCGCACCGCGCCGCAGCCTCGCGACGACCGGGGGGCGGCGCAGTCGCGACGCTCGCGGAGGAACGCGGTCGCGACGGGGTCCGCCGCGGCCGTCGGCGCCCCGGAGCGCACGGCCGGACCCGGTGCCGGTGCCGCTGCGCTCGGTGCTGGTGCCGCTGCGCTCGGTGCTGGTGCCGCGTCGCTCGGTGCTGGTCCCGCGGTGCTCGGTGCTGGTCCCGCGGTGCTCGGTGCTGGTCCCGCGGTGCTCGGTGCTGGTCCCGCGGTGCTCGGTGACGCGTTCGCCGGAGCGCCGCCCGCCGGTCCCGCGCGGCGGCTCGCCGCGTTCGCGGTCGACTCGGCCGTCGTGGTGGCGGCCGCCGCGGTGGCCTTCGCCGTCACGCGCAGCACGCTCATCGCCGCGCTCGTGCTCGCCGAGCTCGTGGTCGGCGTGACCGTGTGGGAGGCCCGCACCGGGCGGACCTTCGGGAACCTGCTGCTCGGGCTGCGCTCCGCGCGCGTCGAGGCACCGTTCGCCCTCGGGTCGCCGCGCGCCGGGTCGCGCGCGCTCGTCGTGCTCGCCGGCGCGGCGGTGGCAGGCGTGGGCCAGTGGTTCGTCGTCGGGTCGTCCGCGTTCGACCGGACCCCGCTCCGGCAGGGGTGGCACGACAAGGTCGGACGGTCGGTCGTCGTCGACGTCCGCGCCGAGCGGGCGTCGTCGGGTGCTCCCGCCGGCGCCGTCGCGCCTGTCCTGACGAGCGCGGCCCCGCCCGCCCTGACGCGTGCGCACGCGTCCGTCCCTGCGCCGACGCCCCCGCCGGCAGCGGCCACCACCCGCGTGGCCGCCCCGTCGGTCCCGGTGCCGCCGGCGCCCGCCCGGTCCGTGGCCGTCCCGCCCGTCGCCGCCCCGCCTATCGCCGTCCCGCCTGTCGCCGCTCCGGCGATCCCCGCCTCAGCGGTCCCGGCCCCGGCCGGGCCGCAGGCGGCGCCCTCGCCCCGTCCGGCCACCGCATTCGTCCTCACGCTCGACGACGGCCGGTGGACCGAGGTCCGCGGGCCGGGGGTCGTCGGCCGCTCCCCCCAGGTCGCCGCCGACGAGCGGTACGACCACGTCGTCACGATCGACGACACCACCCGCTCCGTCTCGCGCACGCACGCCCGCTTCGGCGTGAGCCCGGCCGGCTTCTGGGTGCAGGACGCCGGGTCGGGCAACGGCACGATCGTCGTGCTGCCGGACGGTCGCGCCGTGCTCGCCCCGCAGGGTGCCCGCACACCCGTCCCCGTGGGGGCGACCGTGCGGCTCGGGGAGCGCACGTTCACGGTGACGGAGGTGCCGCATGTCCAGTGACATCGCGCCGGGCACCTCGTCACCCCGGGGCGCGCCCCTGCTGATCGTCGCCCCGTCAGGCCCGGCGTCCCGACGCCCACACCTCCAAGGACTCCGATGACCGTCACCTCGTCCGCACCGGTCGGGACCCTGCTGCGCCTGTCGGTGACCGCCGGCGACCGGCGGCTGGACCTCGGAGTCCCGGGCAACGTCGCCGTCGTCGAGATCCTCCCGGGCCTGGCGCGTGCGCTCGGCCAGCTCGACGCCGCCACCGCGCACGGGGGCTACCGGCTCGTCACCCCCGACGGCACGCCGCTGGACGCCGCCCGCAGCCTCGTCGGCCAGGGGGTCGAGGACGGCACCGTGCTGGCGCTGGAGTCGGGTGCCCGCGCGACGGCGCCGCGCGTGTACGACGACGTCGTCGAGGCCGTCGCCGACGCCGTCGAGTCCCAGTACCAGCCGTGGACGCCCCGGGACAGCGCGCTGGGTGCCGCCTGGGGGGCGGTGGCGCTCGTCGTGGTCAGCGCCGCCCTGCTGCTCGGTGCCGACACGGCGTCGACCATGCCGCCGGTGCTCGCGGGTCTCGGTGCGGTGCTCGTCCTCGTCGCGGGGGCCGTCGTCGGGCGCGTCGGGCCCGAACCCGTCACGGGCCGCATCCTCGTGCTCTCGTCGGGCGTCCTGGCGGCCGTCGCCGGGCTGACGCTCGGCGACCGGCCCCCGTCGTGGGGGCTGTCCGCGGTCGCGGCGGGCGGTGCGCTGCTCGTCGTCGGGCTCCTCAGCGTCCCCGCCCTCGCGGACGCGCGTGAGACTGCCGTCGCACCGGTGCTGCTCGGTCTCGTGCTCGCGAGCGCGGGGCTGGCCGTCGAGCTGACCGGCGCGGCGCCCGGCACCGTCCTCGCGGTCGTCGTCGCCGTCGTGGTCACCGCGAGCGTCGGCGTGCCGTGGCTCGCCCTGTCGAGCACGCCCCTGCGGGTGGTGCCGGCACGCACCGAGGCGGAGATCCTGCTCGATCCCGAGCCGATCGACCCGGCCGTGGTCCGGCGGCAGGCGCAGCGCGGGCAGCGGATGCAGGTCGCCCTGCGGATCGCCGTGGGGGTGTTCTCGCTGCTCACCGTGCCGGCCGTCGCCGCGACCGGGGTCATGGGCGTCGCCCTGCTCGTCGTGGGGTTCACCGGGATCCTGCTGTCGGCACGCCAGTCGTGGTCGCGGGCCGACGTGCTGGTCGTCGTCTCGGGCGCGATCGTCGGGCTCGCCGGCACCCTCGTGGCCGCGGCGGTGCTGCACCCGCAGTGGCGTGGCGCGCTCACGGCGGTCTCCGCGATCGGCGCCGTGCTCGTGGTCGGCGTCGGGCTGGTCTCCCCGGGTCGTCGCGTCGGGCTCGCCCGGGTCGGTGACGTCGTCGAGGTGACGTGCCTGGCGGTTCTCCTGCCGCTCGGCGTGACCGCCGCCGGTCTGGTCTGAGCGGGCGGGACCGGACGTGGCATCCAAGCGCGACCTCGTCGAGGCGCAGACCTACAGCCGCCGCCGGCTGCTCACGGCGTTCGTCAGCGGCGCCCCCGGCGGGCAGGAGCTGGAGCCGACGACGCCGTTGCGCGGGGTCGTCGCCGGGGGGCTCCTGACGGCCGTCCTCGTCGTGGGCTCCCTCGCGTGGGGCCAGCTGAAGCCCACGCTGCCGCAGGGCTGGGACGACGGGAAGCTCGTCGTCGTGAAGGGTGTCGGCACCCGGTACCTGAGCAGCAAGGGCGTGCTGTACCCGGTCCTCAACGTCACGAGCGCCCGCCTGGCCGTCCCGTCGTCCGCGTTCGCGACGGTCCAGGTCTCTGAGGACGACATCGCCGAGACGCCCCGGGGCGGCACGATCGGGATCGCGGGTGCCCCGGACGCCCCACCGGCGGCCGACCGGCTCGTGCCGACCGGGTGGCTGTCCTGCCTCGTGCCCGACGGGGCGCGGACGCTGGTCGGCGTCGACGTCCCGGTCGACGCGGACGCGGACGGGAAGCCCGACGCTCCGGGGACCGCCGTGCCGGACGGCTCCACGTCCGCCGTGCTGGTGCACGCCGCGGACGACCTCTACCTCGTCCAGGACGGGGTGCGGCACCGGATCGCCGCGCAGGACGTCGCGGCCGTCCAGCGTGCGCTGGAGGTCGAAGGGGTGGTGCCCCAGGAGGCGCCGGCGGCCTGGCTGAACCTGTTCCCCGAGGGGACGGACCTCGGGCCGGTCACGCTCGAGCACGCCGGCGAGCCGGTGCCCTCGATGTCGGCGCTCCCTGCGGACACCCTCGTCGGCACCGTGGCGGAGGTGAGCGCGGCCGGGGTCCCGACCCAGCGCTACGTCGTCGACGACCACGGCGAGCTCGCGCCGCTGAGCGACTTCGCGACGCCGCTCTACGCGCTCGGCTCGGGCGCCGTGGTCGACCGGACGGCCCAGTTCACGAGTGCCGACGTCGCCGACGTCCGGGCGTCGGACCCTGTCGCACCGTCCGACTGGCCGTCGGCGCTGCCGGACGTGGTCGGCGCCGACGCGTCGCCCTGCGCACGTCTCACCACCGGTGAGGACGCGCACGTCGACCTCGTGACGACGCCCGTCGACGCCGAGGCCCACGCCGGGGTGCTCGTGGCGCCCGGCGCCGGTGCCCTGGTCGCCGCCCGCACCGCCCCCGGGGCGACCGCGACGGTGCGGCTGGTCGACGAGAGCGGCCGCGCGTTCGCGATCCCCGACGTCACCGACGAGCTCCTGGCTCGCCTCGGGTACGAGCCGGAGCACGTCGCGTCCGTCCCGCCGGCATGGGCCGCGCTGCTCCCGTCCGGACCCGCGCTGACGATCGCGGCGGCCTCGACGCCGACGGGCGGCGCGCCGCTGCCGACGGCGGCCCCGTGAGCGTGCGCCCCTGGGCCACGTCGCTCACGGCCGCCTCCGCGATGGTCCTGCTCGCCGGCCTCGCGCCCGCGGCGCACGCGCAGGTCCCGGTCGCGGCGACGGAGTGCGACCCCGCGACCAGGCAGCTCGTGGCGGATCCGCCGCCATCGCTGGCCACCCTCGCCGCCGAGAGCGCCTGGTCGATCGCCACGGGCGCCGGCGTGCTCGTCGCGGTCGTCGACTCCGGCGTCGACACGCGCAACGACCACCTGTCCGCGGCCGTCGTGCCCGGTGCCGACCTGGTCGGGCGCGACGTCGAGGACTCGGGCCGCACCGACACGGACGGGCACGGGACGGCGGTCGCCGGCCAGATCGCGGCCCGGCCGGTGGACGGCTCGGGCCTCGTCGGCCTGGCGCGCGACGCCACGATCCTGCCGGTCCGCGTCTTCTACGGGCAGGACGACGAGGCGAAGCGCGACGGCACGAGCGTCCAGACCGACCGGATCGCTGCCGGCATCACGTACGCCGTGGCGCACGGCGCGACGATCGTGAACGTCTCGTTGAGCTCGTCGACGGACGACCCCGCCCTGCGTGCCGCGGTGGCCGACGCGACCGCCGCCGGGGCGCTCGTCGTGGCGAGCGCCGGCAACCGGGCGGCGGACCCGGACGCCCCGGACGGTCCCCGCTACCCCGCGGCCTACCCCGGCGTCCTCGGGGTGACCGCGACCGACGCGGACGGCCACGCGACCGACGACTCCTTCCACGGCCCGCACGTCGACGTGGCCGCACCGGGGGTCAACGTGCTCACCACGTTCCACGCGGCGGGTGACTGCATGCTCGCCGGAGGGGCCGCCGCGAGCAGCTGGGCGACCGCCTACGTGAGCGCCGCCGCCGCGCTCGTCGCGGAGCGCCATCCGGACGAGTCGCCGGCCGAGTGGGCGTTCCGGCTCGAGGTCACCGCCGCGCGCGACCAGCCCGCCGAGCGCGACGACCGGCTCGGGTGGGGCGTCGTCCGGCCGACGGAGGCGCTGCTGTTCGTCGACGACGGCTCCGCGCCGGGGCCCGACTCCCCGACGCACGCCCGCCCGGTCGTGCCGGCCGTGCCTGCCGCGGCGCTCGACACGAGCGTCAAGCCGTCACCGCTGGCCGGCGTGCGGTCGGACGTGGTCTGGTGGGTGCTCGCGGGGGTCACGGGCGTCCTGCTCGTCGTGCTCGCCGCACGGCTCGCCGGGTACCGGGGCCGGCGCCGCTGAGCCCCCCGGGCCGCGCTCAGTCGTCGCAGCAGCCGTCGTCGCACCCGTCGTTCCCGTGCACGAGCTGGGCGACGGGCGTGCAGCAGGCGTCACCACGCCACGCCTCGACGCCTTCCCGGACCGCGAAGCCGGCGATCGCGAGGGCGGCGAGCGGGTCGGCCCACCACCATCCGAGGGTGCTGTTCAGGAGCAGCCCGACGAGCAGCACCCCGGACAGCACCGAGCAGATCAGGGTCTGCCGGGAGTCGGCGACCGCCGAGGCGGACCCGAGCTCGCGGCCGGTGCGCCGCTCGAACCACGACAGCACCGGCATGACGGCGAGGCTGACGGCGGCGAGCACGATGCCGGCCGTCGAGTGCTCCGGCGCGTGAGCGGTGAGCAGGGCACGGACGGCGTCGGCCCCGACGAACACGGCGAGCCCGAAGAACGACACGGCGATGAGCCGCATCGCGACGTGCTCGCGGGTGCGCGGGTCGGGAGCGGCGAACTGCCAGGCGACGGCTGCGGCCGACAGCACCTCGACGACGGAGTCCAGCCCGAAGCCGATCAGCGCGGACGACGACGCGACCCGACCGGCGGCGAGCGCGACGACGGCCTCGACGACGTTGTAGCTGATGGTGGCGGCGACGACCCAGCGGATCCGTTGCTCGAGCACCCGGCGACGGGCGCCGTCGAGGGGTCGAGGTCCGATCGAGAGGGCGCTCATGAGCAGGTGCACTCCGGTCCGCAGCACTCCGGGTCGACCGCGAGCACGAGGGTCAGGAGGTCGTCGAGCGCCGGGGCCAGGTGGGGGTCGGCGAGCCGGTACCAGGTGCGCCGCCCGTCCGGGACGGCCTCGACGAGCCCGCACCCCCGCAGGCAGGCGAGCTGGTTGGACATCACCTGGCGCGAGACCCCGAGCGCGTCGGCGAGGTCGGACGGGTACGCCGGCGCCTCCCGCAGCGCGAGCAGGACGCGGGTGCGTGTCCGGTCCGAGAGCGCGTGGCCGAGCCTGCTCAGCGCGGCCGTGTGCGTGAGGGTCACCGTCTCCACGGGTCGACAGTACACGGACCGCTGAACTGCCAGTCGGGCGGCGCTCGTGCGCAGCCGACCCGTGACCGGTACGGCGCGAAAGCCTCGTGACCTGCGCGTTCGACGCGCCTACCATCGCCGCATGCGCATCAGGGGGGCTGCGGCCGACGCCGCGCGGACCACGCCGACGGCTGCACAGGGGCGGCGGGCCACGCGGGTGACGACCGTCGAGCTGCTGTTCGACCTGGTGTTCGTCGTCACGATCGCCCAGCTCGCCACGACGGTGTCGCACGACCCCGGATGGTCGTCCGCCGGGCGGGCCGGGCTGCTGCTCGTGGTCGTCTGGTGGATGTACGACGCGTTCGCGTGGCTGACGAACCAGGCCACGCCCGACACCCCCGCGGTCCGGCTCCTGTTCATCGCCGCGATGGCCGCGTTCCTCGTGCTGTCGCTCGCCATCCCCGACGCCCTCGCCGGGTCGAGCGTGCTGTTCGGCGTGGCGTACGCGGTGATCGCGCTCGTCCACGGGGGCCTGTTCATCGCGCTCGGCGGGGTGACGAGCGCGCGCGTGATGCTGCGGGTCATGCCGATCAACGTCGGGATCGGTGCGCTGATCGGCGTGGCCGGGCTCGTCGAGGGACCCTGGCACACGGTGCTCTCGCTCGCGCCGGTCGCCCTCATCGTGCTGGCCGCGGCGATCGCCCGGCGGTCGCCGTTCGACCTGGTCGCGGAGCACTTCGTCGAGCGTCACGGGCTGCTCATGATCATCGCGCTGGGCGAGTCCGTGGTGTCCGTCGGCGCGGGCGCCGGCGAGCACGGCTTCGACACCGGGACCGTGCTGGGCGCGGTGCTCGTCGTCGGCGTCATCGCCGCCCTGTGGTGGTGCTACTTCTCCGGGGACGACGAGCGTGCGACGCTCGCCTTCGGGGCCGTCGAACCCCGCCGCCGCACCACCGCGGCGCTGCGCGCGTTCTACGTCGACCACCTGCTCATGCTGTTCGGGCTGGTCCTGCTCGGTGCGGGCCTGCACCTCGCGCTCGAGGACGCCCTGCACCTGCCGACCGCGACCACCGGCTGGCTGGTCGGCGCGGGCGTCGCCCTGTTCCTCGTCGGGGACGCCGACTACCGCCGCTACCTCGGGCTCGGCGCCTGGTGGTTCCGGGCGGGCGGGGCCGCGGCGGCGCTGCTCGTCGGCGGGCTGGCCCCCCTCGTCCCCGCGGTCGTCGTGGTCGCGGCGCTCGGGCTCGTGGTGGTCGCGACGATCGCCGTCGACGTGCGTCGGGAGTGATGTCACAGATCCGCCCCGGCCGGTGTCTTGATGCCGACACCAGCACACGAGGAGGAACGATGACCAGCACCGCCCGGGTCCCCGCCGTCGAGATCACCGGCCTGTACGGGACCGTCGTGAAGGTCTTCAGCAAGCGCATGCTCGGCAAGGTCCCGTCGTCGCTCGGGGTGCTCTACCAGAACCCTGCGGTGCTCAAGCTCTCGCTCGGTCTCGGCCAGAAGACGTCGAGGTGGCACGCGTGCGACGCGGACCTCAAGTCGTACGCGCACATGGCGGTCGCCGCGCTGCTCGGCTGCTCGTGGTGCCTCGACCTCGGCTACTTCCAGGCCCACAACGACGGGCTCGACCTGACGAAGGCACGCGAGATCCCGCGGTGGCGGGAGTCCGACGTGTTCACGCCGCTGGAGCGGGACGTGCTCGAGTACGCGGAGGCGATGTCGCAGACCCCGCCGGCCGTGACCGACGAGCTCTCCGGCCGGCTGCTCGACCAGCTCGGGGCGCCCGCGCTCGTCGAGCTCACGTCGTGGGTCGCGCTGGCGAACCTGTACTCCCGGACGAACGTCGCGCTCGGCATCGAGTCCGACGGCCTCGCCGCCTCGTGCGACCTCCCGCCGATGCCGCAGCGCTCGTCGGCGCAGCCCTTGCCGGCGCAGACCTCGTCGGCGCAGCCCGCCGCGTAGCGTCGCGGAGATGACCGACGACCCGTTCGTCACCCACCGCAGCCTGCTCTTCACGGTCGCGTACGAGATGCTCGGCTCCGCCGCGGACGCCGAGGACGTGGTCCAGGAGACGTGGCTGCGGTGGGCGGACCTCGGCGAGGACGCCCGCGCCGAGGTCCGCGACGCGCGCGCCTACCTCGTCCGCATCACGACCCGGCAGGCGCTCAACCGGCTGCGCACCCTCGCCCGGCGGCGCGAGGAGTACGTCGGCGAGTGGCTGCCCGAGCCGCTGCTGACCAGCCCGGACGTGGCCGAGGACGTCGAGCTGGCCGAGAGCGTCTCGTTCGCGATGCTCACCGTCCTGGAGACCCTCGGCCCCACCGAGCGGGCGGTGTTCGTGCTGCGCGAGGTGTTCGACACCCCGTACGACGAGATCGCCGCGGCCGTCGGCAAGTCGCCGGCGGCCGTCCGGCAGATCGCGCACCGCTCCCGGGAGCACGTCGACGCGCGTCGTCCCCGCCGGCAGGTGAGCCGGGCGGAGCAGGCCGAGGTCGTCGAACGGTTCCTGGCCGCAGTCCGCGCCGGCGACCTCGACGGGCTGCTGCGGGTCCTCGCGCCGGACGTCGTCGTGGTGGCCGACGGCGGTGGCGTCGTGTCCGCGGCGCTGCGCCCGATCTCGGGCGCCGAGCGGGTCGCGACCTTCCTCAGCATGCTGGCCGCGACGGTCACCGACTTCACGACCGCCCCCATGTCGCTCAACGGCGGGCCCGCCGCCCGGGTCGACCTGAGCGGCGAGCTCAACACCGCGATGAGCCTGGTGATCGAGGACGGCCGGATCAGCCGGATCTACGCGGTCCGCAACCCGCACAAGATGTCGCGGCTCGACGAGGAGACGACCCTGCGCCGATGACGGCGGGCGGCCACCGTCGTCGTGGCCGCCCGTCGGATCAGCGGGACGTCACCGGCCGGACCGCGTCCGACGTCTCCCACGCGAACCCGTCCGGGTCTGCGCACGCGCCGCCGTCGCCGACGATCGCGATCCGGTGCGACCCGGTGCCGTCGGGCGCGACCCCGGCGTCCTTGGCGAGCGCCCGGCGCCCGTAGAGGGCGAGCTTGACGGCGCTGCCCGGGGTGGCGAACTCGACGTACTTGCGGCCGAAGCTCTTCGCCACGCCGAGCCCGCGGTCCACGTAGAACCGCTTGCTGACGGCGACGTCGTCGACACCGAGCAGGAGCACGACGTCGTCGACGGCGAGGGTGGCCGGGCCGGTGTCCTTCTTCGACGAGGTCGCGATCTTCCAGATCGTCCCGTCGGGGGCGCGGACCACCCCGCCGGTCCCCCAGAACGACTTCGCGACCGGCTTGATCGTGGTGGCGCCCGCCGCGAGCGCGGCGTCGACGAGCCCTCTGACGTCGGCGGGCTGGGCGACGGTGAGCGACAGCGTGAAGCCGCGGAAGCCGGTCGTCGGTGCGTCCGAGGCTCGCCCGCGCAGCCGCGCGCCGAGGCCGAAGGCGGACGAGTAGAAGTGCTCGGCGGCCGACGGGTCGGCCACGTCCAGGATCAGGGAGTCGATGGTTGCCATGCCGACGACGCTACGAACCCGGCCCCCAGGGGTGCTTCTCGATTCCTGACCACCTCAGCGGGAGGTCGTCAGACCACCGACCACGGCCCGCCGGATCCGCAGCGCCTCACCGTGCGTCGACACCGTGAAGCCCCAGCGCGACGCCGCGTCGTCCAGGGGCGCCAGCGAGAGCTTCTCCATGAAGATCGGCGCCTCGAACAGCAGCTCGCCGCCCGGTGCGGCGACCCGGTACGCGAAGGTGCGCTCGTTGCGACCTCGCTGGACGGGGATCGCGAGGAACGCGACGTGGTCGCCGCGACGCACCAGCACCCCGGGGTGGTCCGCCCGCGCTCGGCCCGACACCAGGCGGAGGCCGTCCGGCTCCTCCCGGCTGTCGAGGAGCGACCACCACCGGTACCACGACGGCCTCGGGTCGCGTGCACGCTCGACGAAGACGGCGACGCCCACGATCACGACGAAGCCCCAGACGACAGCGAGCGGGAGGTCGTGCGTGCGCCACGGGACGGTCGACGTCCAGCCCTTCTGCGCCTCGACGACCAGCCCGACGATCGCGGACGTGACGAGCAGGATCGGGAACACGAGGCCCGGACGCGGCATCGGCACCCGGGTCCGCCACCCCGTCATGACGAGCCGCGGCACGGGCCGGTTCAGGTCGCGCAGCGAACCGGCGACGAACGTGTGGTCGGACATGCGCGGAAGGTACCGGCCCGCCGGGACCGCGCCTGACCGGGTTCGCCCGGTCGGCCGAACCCGGTCACCCGGCTGACCTCGGCCGAGCGCGCCGGGGGCGCGGCGTAGGCTCGTCGTCGTGGCCACGTTCTCTGCGGTGACTCGTCAGCACATCCTCCAGGCGATCGCGGAGTACGACTCCCGCGGTCGCGACGACTTCCTCGGCGTGTACGGCTACGACCCGTCGGTCGGCTACGCGCTCCAGCACGACGGGCGCGACTACGACCCGGCCGCGATCCTCGGCGTCGCCCACCGGTACGCGACCGGCCGGCTCGCGCCCGCGCACGAGTTCTCCGACGGCCTGTCCGGCGCGACGGCGATCCTGCGCAAGCGCGGGTTCGACGTGACCGAGCCGGCCGCCCCGTTCCGGCCGGCACCGGCGGCACCTGCTCGACGCACGCCGGCCCCGCGCACCGCGGCGGCGGCCCGGCCGACCACCCGCACGTCGACGCGGGCCGCGACTCCCGAGCGGCCCGTCGCGATGTGCCCGACGTGCTCGATGGTGCTGCCCGCGACCGGGATCTGCGACTACTGCTCCTGACGGCTCACACCAGGACGACCGAGCCCTCCACGGTGATCTCGTCCGCGTCGTCGTCGTCGAACCAGCGCCCGTTCTCGCCGAGGTAGCGGAACCGCACGGTCGTGCCGACGGGAACCTTCACCGACGCGCTCGCCGTCCCGTTCGACCGACGCTTCAGCGGGTGCGCCCCCGGGGTCCAGTCGTTGAACGTGCCGACGACGCTCACGTTCCCGTCGACGGCGGACGACGGGAGGGCGAAGGTCAGCGTGCAGGTGGCGGCGGAGCGGGACTTCTTCAGCACAGGTGGGTCCACTTCCCTCGGTCGGGCCGATGCGTACCCGCGCATCGTCGCGCGCC
Organism: Cellulomonas chitinilytica; assembly: GCF_016862675.1. Lineage (GTDB taxonomy): Bacteria > Actinomycetota > Actinomycetes > Actinomycetales > Cellulomonadaceae > Cellulomonas > Cellulomonas chitinilytica. The sequence continues at coordinate 16,910 of NZ_BONK01000004.1, forward strand.
CGTGTTTCGTGGAGTGCCTCGGTCGGATGACCGGGATGTGACGTGTCGGGGCCGGAGATGGCCGACAGGTGTCCGTGAGGGGACGCCGGTTCGCTCAGGAGAACGGGGAGAGCACGAGCCGACCCCAGGCGAGGAACGCGGCGAGGAACGCCAGCACCGCGGTGAGCACGACGAGCGTCGGCTCCTTGCGCCGGATGTGCACGGACATCGCGCCGAGCATGTTGAGGGTCAGGCCGATCGCGGCGACCGGCACGAGCACCTCCGCGATACCCGTCACGGCGGGCAGGATCAGCCCGGCGGCGCCCAGCACCTCCACGACGCCGATGAGGCGGATGGTGCCCGGCCCGAAGTCCTCGACCCAGCCGATCCCCGTCGCGGCGAGCTGCTCCTTGGTCCGGACGAGCTTGAGCAGCCCGGTGAGCAGGAAGACGAACGCGAGGAACCCCGCGACGACCCACAAGAGCACGTTCATCCGTCGCACCATCCACATGTCGTCGCGAACCCTGGTGCGACCGTAGCGGCCGGTGCGCGCCGAACGTCCCGATTCGGGGATCTTCGCGGTGGACGCGTTCGCTGCTGGACGACGAGGGGTCGTGGCCTCGACACGTCACTGCCGGCGGTCGGCGAGCCTCTCCTGGATCATCCCGACGACCTTGCCGATGTTGAGCGTCCAGCCGACGCCGAACACCCGCGGGTTCACCAGGTGGGGCCCGTCCGGGTTCCACACCCGTTCCAGGAACCGCTCGGACGTGGGCATCCGGAAGTCGTACGGCACGAACCCGGCGACGGTGCCGTTCCACTGGCGCTCGTCGCGGGGCGTGCGCAGCTCCTTGACGACGGCCGTGACCGCGAGCGCTATCGAGACCAGCCGGACGATGTTCTGGAGGTTGAGGCCTCCGGTGCGACGCCCGTCGTGCGATGCCATGGCTGCTCCCTCGTGCGCGCTGGTGGGGCCTCCATGATTCACCGATCGGCGGCCGCAGGCGAGGCCGGGGTCAGCTCGCGTCGAGGACCTCCCGCAGCCGGGCCGCGAACGCCTCCGGCTCACCGGGGTGGCCGAACTCGTCGCCCATGAACCCGGTGTGGTGGCTGGGGAACACCGTCAGCTCGACGCCGAGCGCGTCCGCGAGCGCCGACGGCGCGCGCCACGTGAGCAGGCCCTTGCTCTCGATCCCGGCGACGACGACCACCCGGGTCGACGCCGCGGTGAGGGCCGCGACGTCCGGCTCGTACGCGGTGACCGCGTTCGAGATGCCGGACAGGAGCGGGTCGACCCGGCCACCGTCGTCCTGCGTCGGCAGACCGAACACGGCGGGGTCGACCGGTTCGCGCGCGAAGTCGTCGGTGAACTCCCCCTGCCAGGACGTCAGGGCGATGAACGTCGCCATGCCCGCACCCCAGCCCCGCTGGTGGTACGCGTCCTGCACCCGCTTCTCGGCGGCGAACGCCTGCGCCGCGTCGGGCAGGACGCCCAGCAACGGTGGCTCGTGCGCGACGAACGTGCGGACGTCCTCGGGGTGCGTGGCGACGAGCTCGAGCCCGGTGACGGCCCCACCGCTGCTCCCCATGAGGTCGACGGGCCCGCCGACCTCGGCGATCAGCCGGTGCAGGTCGTCGGCCTGCTGCTGCGGGGTGTTCGTGATGCTGCCGTCGGTGCGGGTGCTGCGGTCCAGGCCCCGCGGGTCGTACGTGAGGACCGTGCGGTCGTCGAGCAGGCGGGCCAGCGTCCCGAATCCGCCCGCGCCCATGGGCTGGCCGATGAGCAGGACCGGCGGGCGGCCGTCCGCGGTCGGGAGGGGGCCGTGGACGTCGTAGACGATGCTCGCACCGGGCACGTCCAACGTCTTCGTGGTCGGGGTGGTCATGGCGGGTCTCCTGCTCCGGTCGGCGGTGTCGGTCCTTGCGGGCGCCGGACGTTCCGGCCCTTCACTGACCTTGTCGAACCTGACGTCCGGGATTCGACAGGTCCGTCCGCTCCGTGTCCTGCCGGGCGAGCTCGATCACGTCGAGGAGGAACTGCGTGCCGTGCACGCGCAGGGTGGACTCGAGCAGCTCGGGGTCGCCGGCGCGCGTCGCGGCCACGATGGCACCGAACCGCTCGGCGAACAGCAGCCGGGGCACCTGCGGGCCGAACAGGCGGAACGCCCGGCGGATGTGCAGCCGCAGCCGGTCCATCGACGACACCAGGACGGCGTTGTCGCAGCGGTCGACGAACAGGTCGAGGGCGCCGATCCCGAACAGCGGCTCGGCGACGGGCTGCGGGCCGGCTGCCTCCCCGAACGCCCGGCGCTCGGCGGTCGCCAGCCACTCGATGTCGAAGTCGCTCAGGTGCGGGAGCGCCAGCCGCCCGGCGAGGCCGAGCAGCGAGCCGAAGACGACCGCCGTCTCGGTCAGGTGGTCGAGGTCGAACGGCGCGACGCGGTAGCTGCGGTTGGCCTCGATGCGGACCAGCCCCGCCTCGGCCAGCCGCCGCAGCGCCTCCCGGACGGGCGTGCGCGAGACCCCCAGCCGCTCGGCGACGTCGGCCTCGCGCAGCGGGGTGCCGGGGGCGAGCCCGCCGTCGACGATCTCGTCCTCGATCCGGCGGTGCACGCCGTCGGACAGCGCGGTCGTCGAGGGGCGCGGGACGAACGGCGCCTCGGACGCGGGCACGCGACCTCCTGTGACGTGGGGACCGCCGACCAGCCTAGGGGCCGCGCGGCGGCTCACGCCGTCACCTCGACGCTCTTGCGGGTGCCCCAGCCGACCTTGGTGACGGTGGCGAGCGCGTAGAGCCGCAGCCCACCGATGACCGTGGCCTGCCACAGGCCCACGAGCGGTGCACAGGCGAACGTCAGTGCACGCTGCCAGGCGGTCTGGTCGCTGCGGCGCAACGACAGGTACGGGGTCGAGATCAGCAGCACGAGGGCTGCCGCGACGGCCCCCGACCAGACGAGCCCGCCGGGCTTCACGCCGTGACCGGCGACCGCGATGCCCACGAGCACGGCGACCCCCGCGACCGTCCTCGCCCACTTGAGCAGGTGGATCCAGTACGCCAGGCCTCGGACCGGGAGCTCCTGGAACCGGCAGACGGCCCGCAGGTACGACCCGCGCATCCACCGCAGCTGCTGGCGGGCGTGGTGCCCGAGCCGCTCCGGCATGAGCGTGAAGGCGAACACCGAGGCCTGCTGGACCGCGCGGCCCCGCTGCAGCGCGAACATCGTCAGGAGGCTGTCGTCGGACTGCTGCACCGAACGGCCGAACAGCGTCTCACCGAGGTACTGCTCGGCGTTGTCCAGGAGCACGGCGGCCCGGTAGTAGGCGCAGCCGCCGGAGTTCACGAGGACGCACCCCATCGCGGACAGCCCACCCCGGTCGACCATCTGCCAGGCGCCGAACCAGACCTCCTGCAGCCGGGTCAGGAGGTTGGTCCGGTAGTTCAGCACCAGGATGTGACCGGCGACGGACTGCACGCTCTCGTCCGCGAACCGAGGAAGCGCCTCCTCGGTCGCGCGGGCGTCCACGATCGTGTCGCTGTCGATCGTCAGGTAGATGTCGGCATCCGGTGCGAGGCGGGCTCCGGTCATCTGGGCCTGACGCTTGCCCCCGTTCTTCTGCCGCGTCCAGCTCCCGTCCACACCGGTCTCCTCGCACCGGGCCAGGAACCAGGCCTTGACCTCCGCGTAGTCGCCGCTCGTCGAGCCGTCGTCCACCACGCACACGGCGCTGAGCGGGCGGGTCTGGGCGAGCAGCGAGGACAGGCAGCGTCGCAGCGCGTCGGGGTCCTCGTTGTACGCCGGGACGAGCGCGGCGACCTTGAGGCCCGCCGTCGACGCCCCGTCCGCGCGGTCGGGGCGCGGCTGCTGGTCGCGCGCCGCGAGCACCAGCTGCACGAGCACGCAGAGCACGGCCACGAGGTACACGCTGTCCACCCACGGGTTGCGGTCGGCGACGAGGATCACCCACAGGTGGAAGCTGGCGTAGAGCGCCATCGCGACCGCCGTGGCGGTGAGCAGCCAGGTGGCCCCGCTCGTGCTCACGCGCGCCGACAGCTCGTCGTCGCGGTCGGGTCCGGTGCCGACCGTCATGACGACACCTGCTGCGACGACCGGCGCTGGGTCCGCCGGTGCGCGAGCCTGAGCACCACCGCCCCCAGGACCACCAGGGCCGCGGCGGAACCGAGGATCCAGGCCACCCCGGAGGCCCCCGTCGCCGCTAGCCCGCCCGCTGCCGTGCCGGCGGCCAGCACCTGCGCGACGATCGTCGGCTGCCCATCGCTCATGGCTCGTCTCTCCTCTGTTCGTGGCATCTCGGTATACCCGATGCTTCAAGACTGGGCGCAAGAAGGGCGAAACGTGCGGGACCAAAGTCTCTATTTTGACGTTTCGGTATGCCCGTAGCGTGGGACACGTACTCACCGCACCGACTCCCGAAAGAAGCTGCGCATGTCTGTCCAGACGCTCGTCCGCCCCACCGACGACCAGCTCGTCCCGTCCTTCGTCGAGGACCGGACCCGGTCGACCGTCTACGACGTGGCGATCGTCGGGCTCGGCTACGTGGGCCTGCCCCTCGCACAGGAGGCGTGCCGCACCGGCATGGCCGTCGCCGGGTACGACCTGTCCACCCGCGTCGTCGACGGCCTCGTGCAGGGCCGCTCGCACGTGGACGACCTCAGCGACGCCGACGTCCGCGACATGACCGCCGCCGGCTTCACGCCCGGCACCGACGCGTCCGTGCTCGCCCAGGCCGCCGTGATCGTCATCTGCGTGCCCACCCCGCTGTCGGCCACCGGCGGCCCCGACCTCGGCGCCGTGCGCGGCGCGGTGCGGACAGTCGGCGAGCAGCTGCAGCCCGGCACCCTGGTGATCCTGGAGTCCACGACCTACCCGGGCACCACCGAGGACGTCGTCGCCCCGATGCTCGAGGAGTTCTCCGGGCTGCGCGCCGGCCGCGACTTCGCGCTCGCCTTCTCCCCCGAGCGGGTCGACCCGGGCAACGCCCGCTTCGGCATCCGCAACACCCCGAAGGTCGTCGGCGGGCTCACCCCCACCTGCACCGAGCGGACCGTCGAGTTCTACGGCCGCGTCGTCGACCGCGTCGTCCCCGTGCGCAGCACCCGCGAGGCCGAGACCGCCAAGCTCCTCGAGAACACCTACCGCCAGGTCAACATCGCCCTCGTCAACGAGCTCGCCCGCGCGTTCCACGAGCTCGACATCGACGTCTGGGACGTCATCGACGCCGCCTCGACCAAGCCGTTCGGGTTCCAGGCGTTCCGCCCGGGTGTCGGCGTCGGCGGCCACTGCATCCCGATCGACCCGATGTACCTCAACCACCAGGTCCTCCAGCAGCTCGGCCGGCCGCTGCGGATGGTCGAGCTCGCCCAGGAGATCAACACCTCCCAGCCGTCCTACGTCGTCGCCCGCGTCTCCGAGCTTCTCGGCCGCTCCGGCCTCGCCCTGCAGGGCGCGACCGTCCACCTGCTCGGCGTCACCTACAAGGCGAACATCGCCGACGACCGCGAGTCCCCCGCCCACCCGCTCGCCGAGCTGCTCGTCGCCGCCGGTGCGCACGTCACCTTCCACGACCCGCTCGTGCGCGAGTGGGACGTCGCCGGCGTGCGTCGGGTCTCCGACGCCGAGCAGGCCACCGCCGTGGCCGGCGCCGACGTCGTCGTGCTCGTCCAGGACCACGACGGCTACGACGTCGACGCCCTGGCCCTGGCGGCCCGGACCTTCCTCGACACGAAGGGCGCCGCCACGACGCCGGTGGCCCACAAGCTCTGACCCCTGGAGCGGACGTCCCGGCGACCCGACGCCGGGACGTCGTCGTGCCGGCCCGACCGCGTCCTCAGGCCTCGCCGGCCGGCGCCGCCACCGCCCACGCGCGAGGGATCAGCTGGCTGGCGACCACGTCGGTCAGCGCGGACGGGGGCAGCTGCGCCTCGTAGACCGCGGCCTCCATCTTCTGCATCCGCAGCCCCTCGGCCAGGTCGGCGTCGTGCCCGAGGTAGCTGACCCGCATGACGGTCCCGCCGCGCCCGTCCGGCATCTGGTCCACGACCCGCATCGGCAGGCCGTTCCAGCGCGCTTCCAGGTAGAACTCGAACAGCTCGTCGACCTCGTCCCGAGGCACCTCGCGGCGGAACCGTCCCGAGGCGGTCTGCGAGAACCGGAGCCGACGGTCCGGCTTCTGCGCCGCCGCGATCACGACATGGTCGTCGAACACGTCCGCCGGGTACGTCGCACCCTGCCAGCGCGCCACCGGACCCACGTGCATCGGCAGCATCGGGAACGCGACCGATCGGGCATGCGGTCCTTCGAGGACCCAGCCGTAGCCCACGTCCACGTACGTCGCCAGGAGCGTGCTCGACCCGTCCGCGCCGACCCGCACGATCTCCGACATCGCCGGCACCCGCGAGTGCACCACCCAGTACAGCGGCACGACGTGCCCCGGGGCCGCCACGAACCCGTTGCCCGTGAACGGCGGCCGGTCGACGAACGGTCCGCCGGTGACCGCGCGAGTCGTCGGGTCCGTGCCGCCCGTGGCGTTCTCGAACCTGAGCTGCTCCGTCGACGGGAAGCGCAGCACGTCGACGAACTGCGGGGACGGCCCGAACGGCGACCCCGGGTACGCCAACCCGTGCGCGACCACGAGATCCGCGGCCGTCGTCGCCCACTCGACCGAGTCCGCGCGGACCACGAACCCGCCCATGCGCTCGTACCCGTGCGACCACGTGGCCTGCGACTGCTGCGGCGTCACCGCCTTCTGCATCAACGTCACCGTCTACGCCTCACCCTTCACTCGTGGACCTCGCCCGACTGCGACCAGGTCTACCGGAACGAAGGACCGACGATCGGGTGAGTGCCGCGACGGCCTACCGGGCGGCGCGCGGTGCTGGCAGCCTGGACCGACATGGGCGTGACGCGCGCGGCGTACTGGGACGGGCAGGCGGCGACGTACGACCGCACCACGGCGTTCTTCGAGCGGCGGCTGTTCGCCCAGGCACGGCAGTGGATCGCGGAGCGCACGTCCGGGAGCACGCTCGAGGTCGGGGTCGGCACGGGCGCGAACCTGCCGTACTACGCGGGTCGCGCCTCCGACATCACGCTCGTGGACGTCAGCGCTGAGATGCTCGCGGCGGCGTCCGCGCGGGCGCGGCAGCTCCGCGTCACGGTGCGGACGATGCACGGGGACGGGGCGCACCTGGACCTGCCCGACACCTCGGTCGACACCGTGATCTGCACGTTCATCATGTGCTGCGTGGAGGACGAGCGGGCCGTGCTGCGGGAGCTGGCGCGGGTGCTGCGGCCGGACGGGCGGCTGCTGATGGCAGACCACGTCGAGTCGTCGACGCACCTCGGCCGGGGTGTGCAGCGCGTGCTCGACCTGGTCACGCCGGCGAAGGCCGGGGAGCACCACCGCCGTCGGCCCATCCTGCTGCTGCCCGACGCCGGGCTGCGGGTCACGGAGACGACGGCGACCCGCTGGCGCCTCGTCGAGCAGCTCGCGGCGACGAAGTCGGCCTGATCAGGGCCGCTCGACCTCGGGGCCGGTACGCCGGCCGACCGCGAAGATCCGTGAGAACTCCAGCACCACGCCCCACGGCCGCCGGGGGTACGCCCGGTCGAGCTCGGCGACGTAGTCGTCGAGGTAGGCAGCCCGCTCGGCCTCGTCGGTCAGCATCCCGAGAACCGGCCGCAGGCCCGTCCCGGTCACCCACTCGAGCACCGGCGAGCGCTGCGCGCCCGCGGGGTCGAGCACGTGCAGGTACGTCGTCCGCCACACGTCGGCGTCGAGCCCGAGGGCGGCCAGGTCGCCGAGGTACGTCCCGGGGTCGACGACGCCGGCGGACCGTTCCAGCGCCGGGAGCAGGTCGGCGGCGCGGGCGTGCCGGGCGGCGACCTCCCGCATGAGCCGGTGCGAGGGGGCGTCGTAGTTGTCCGGCACCTGCATCGCGAACCAGCCCCCGGGCGCGAGCGCGTCGACCCACCGAGGGACCAGGGCCCGGTGGGTCGGCACCCACTGCAGCGTCGCGTTCGTGACCAGCACGTCGATCGGCGCTCCGAGCCCGGTGGGGTCCCAGTCCTCGGCGCTCGCCTCCGTCCACTCGACGCGTCCGTCCGTGTCGTGGGAGCGCGCGGCGGCGAGCATCTGCGGCGACGAGTCGATGCCGACCACCCGCGCGTCCGGCCACCGCTGCGCGAGCCCGAGGGTCAGCGGCCCGTCGCCGCAGCCGAGGTCGACGACGAGCGCGGGCGCCGGTGCGTCGACCCGCGCGAGCAGGTCGGCGAACGGGCGGCCCCGGTGCGTCCCGAACAGCGCGTACTGGTGCGGGTCCCACATGGCGGCGCCTCCGACCGACGACGAAGTATCTCGACGTCAAGATACTCCGCCGTGGTCGTCCGGCGGAGGTGGGGAGAGACCGGCCGACACGTCCCGGGACGACGACGTCCCCGGCCTCCGTGCGGAGACCGGGGACGTCGGAGGTGAGGACTACGCGCGGCCGGCCGTGAGCGCCGCCCACGTCTTCGGGCCGACGATGCCGTCGACCGTCAGCCCGTGCGCACGCTGGAACGCCCGCACCGCGGCGGTCGTCCGGGCGCCGAAGACGCCGTCGGAGCCCACGCCGAGGCGCTGCTGGACGGTCCGCACCACGTCACCGCGTGCACCGGCGCGGACACCGGCGGTGACCTGCGTCGGCGTCCCGGCGCTCGTCACCGGAGCGGCGGCGCTGATGCCCTGCGCGTTGCCGACGGCGACCATCACGGCCCACGTCTTCGGGCCGACGACGCCGTCCGCGACCAGGCCGTGCGCACGCTGGAAGGCACGGACCGCCGCGACGGTCTGCGCGCCGAAGCGGCCGTCCGCCGTCGTGCCGACGATGCGCTGGATGAGCACGACGGACGCGCCGCGAGCGCCGGCGGACACGCCGCGGGCGATGGCGGACGCGGGGATCGCGTCGCTCGTCAGCACCGGCGCGGCGGGAGCGGCCGGGGCAGCCGGGGCGGCGGCCGACGTGACGTCCCACGCGAACTGGAGCGTCTCGGCGTACTGCGACCCGATACCGGCGCCCACGAGGATCGTGTGGTGGCCGACCGAGAGGCCGGTGAGCGTGAACTCCGTGACCCCCTCGTCCAGGAACACGGGGTCGGCCGACTGGGCACCCTCGACGGGGTCGAGGAGGTAGCCGACCTGCGCACCCTCCGTCGTCGTCACGCGGAAGTGCGCGGTCGTGGACGTCGTGGACGCGGCGGGCGTCTCCGCGAACGCGAGGGTCGGCGCGTCGACGACGGAGAACGACCGGTCGACGACGTCGGAGACGTTGCCGGCCCTGTCCGTGGTCCGGGCCAGGACGTGGTGCGTGCCGAGGGACAGGCTCGTGAGCTCGACCTCGGCGTCGGCCGCCGTCCAGCGGCCGCCGTCGAGCTGGTACTCGTAGGTCAGGACGTCCTCGTCGTCGGAGTCGAGCCAGAAGCTCACCGCGTCGTGACCGATGCGGTCGCCGTCCCTGACCTCGTTCGAGCCCTGGCTCAGGTACACCTGGACGCCCGGCACCTCGGTGTCGACCTCGATGGCCAGGTAGGCGGACCCGGTCAGCGCGGTGTCGTCGGTGACGGTCACGTCGACGTCGTGGACGCCGTCGGCCAGCTCGGGCAGCTCGAGCGGCGCGGCCGTGTCGGCCCACTCGATGCCCGCGTCCGTGTCCCCGTCGACGACGACCGTGACCTGGGCGTCGCCGGACACGTCGAGGGAGGAGATCGTGATCTCCGGGGTGGGGTCGTTCGTCAGCTCCGGGCCGTCGACCGTGATCTCGGGCAGGACGACGGCGGACGCGGGTCCGACGCAGGAGAGGGTCATCGCGCCGGCGAGCGGCAGGGTGAGGAGCGCCAGGCGGGCACGCGTGCGGAAGGGGGACGTGGGCGCGGTCGAGCCGGTGCGCGAAAGGGGGGTCACATCGGTCTCATCGACGCCGTTCTCGACGACGTGAGCGAAAGCCGGTGGGCGCCGTCTGCGACGCAGGTCACGCGGTCGCCGTGACCCCCGGAGACCGGCGGAACGGCGCCAGGACGGCGCGCAGCATGTCGGCGTGCCCCCAGTCGGGGACGAACTGCGCGACGACCGCGAGGTTCTGCCGCAGGTACAGCAGCGGCATCCGCGCGCGCCACCCGATGTCGAGGCCGGTCACCTCGGCGTACACGTCGAAGAAGCGGTCCGACTCCGGCGGGCGCGGCTCGGACCAGAGCATCGCCACGTCGACCTCCGCCCACGTGCGGGACACGGCCGGGTCGACGAGCGCAGGTCCGCCGTCGGCGGTCGCGACCACGTTCGACGACCAGAGGTCCCCGTGCGTGAGGCACGACGGACGCTCGGGCAGCAGCTCGGGGAGCCGCGCGCACAGCCGCTCGAGGGCGTCGCGGTCCGCGTCGTCGAGCGCGGCCCGGACCCGCGGCTCCGGCAGCCACCGCAGCAGCCGGCGACGGGCGAAGAACTCGAACCCGTCGTCCTCCCAGGTGTTGTCCTGCGGCTCCAGGCCGAGCCAGGTCGTGCGGTGCCACCCGAACGGGCCGCCCGCGGTGGACGTGTGCAGGTGGGCGACGTCGTGCGCGAGACGCTCCCAGAACATCGGTGTGTCGATGCGTGGCTGCAGGGCCTCCAGGACCAGCAGGTCGCGCGTGGCCAGGTGGACGTCGGGCGTCCGGATGCCGCCGAGGTCGCGCAGCGACTGCAGCCCGTCGGCCTCGGCGACGAACATGTCGTCCTCGCGGGGCCTCGGGGACGTCTTGGCGAACACGGTGGGCGACGAGCCGCGGTGCGCCAGGCCCGCCGCGGCGACGACGCCGCCGTGCACCTCCTCGACCCGCGCCACGTCGGTCAGCCCCGCGTCGTGCAGCCGGCGGAGCAGCAGGTCGGGCGTCGACATGCGTGCCACCGTAGCGGCGCCCGCCCGCCCGGAGGCGAGGCCCCATGACGGTGGTCGCTCCTACGCTCGGGCCCGTGACCAGCGTCCGTCACCAGGAGGCAGGCGCCGTCACGAACACGTCGAACAGCGCCGGGTCGTGCGCGTGCACGAGCACCGTGAACACGACCAGGTCGAACAGCAGGTGCACCGCCACGACGTACGTGAGCGACGCGGTCCGCCGGAAGATCCACCCCTGCACGAGCGCGAACGGGATCGTCAGCAGCGGACCCCACTCCCGGTAGCCGAGCTCCCACAGGAACGACACGAAGACGGTGGCCTGCAGGACGTTCGCGAGCGGGAACGGGAAGTGCACCCGCAGCAGCGCCAGCACGGTGCACACGAAGAACAGCTCGTCCCAGATGCCCACCGCGTTCACCCCGACGAACAGCCGCGCGATCTCCTGCGGCGTGTCCACGACCGGCCAGTTCAGGTACGCGCCCGAGCCGAGGAAGTACCAGGGCAGCAGCAGGTACGCGAGCACGACGACGACGGGCAGGTAGACGACCTGCGTGCGGGTCCACCGCCGTCCTGTGCGCACGGGGAACCGGATGACGTCCTGCCCGAGCACGAACCGCGACAGCGCGTACGGCACGAGCACCGCCGCCGAGAGCACGACGGCGAACCGCGCCATCCCGGCGTCGGACAGGTCGGCCCGCAGCGAGATCGTCGAGATGATCGCCATGCCCAGCCCGACGAGTGCGAGGTCGCGCCCCAGCGCCTGGTCCACGACCCACGCCAGGGCCACGCCCACGACGAGCGGCACGTACCCGCCCGGTCGCGCGTGCACGGCGAACAGCAGGACCGCCGACCCGCACACGAGGACGGCGGCCGCGACGCGCGCCGCGTGCCTGCCCGTCAGGGCGAGCGCCGGCGGCGCGACCGTCGTCGAGGCGGAGACGTCCACGCCGTGCAGTCTGCGGACCGACGCGGCCGCCCGCGACCTCAGCCGTGCCGCGGCGGCAGGTCCGTCCCGGCAAGGGCTTCCCCCGGGTGCCCGACCTGTGCTGGTGTGGGGTCCGGCCGGCAGGGGGCCGGCCCCGGCGTGACCTACGGGCGCGCCGCCGCGTGAGGAGGCCCGCCGAATGACGGCACGTCGCACCCTGATCGCACTCGTCTCGTCCGTCGCCGTCCTCGGGGCGCTCGCGACACCCGTGGAGGCGCACGGGCACAGCAGCCCCGAGGAGAGGTTCGCCCAGCAGGTCAGCACCAGGAACGTCCTCGGCCACCTGGCCGCGCTGCAGAAGATCGCCGACCGGAACGGCGGCAACCGGGCCGCGCTGACGACGGGGTACGAGCAGAGCGCCCAGTACGTCGAGCGCACGCTCCGCAAGGCCGGGTACCGCACGGAGCGCGACCCGTTCTCGTACGACCGCGAGGTCGTCGACACGAACAGCCTGACCGAGAACTCACCGGCGACCGCCGCGTACGAGGTCGACCTCATGGAGTTCTCGCCGAACGCCCCGGCCGGTGGGGTCACCGCCGACCTTTCCGCCCCGACCGACCCGCTCGGCTGCGAGGCCGACGACTGGTCCGGCGTCGACGCCACCGGGACGATCGCGCTCATCAGCCGCGGCACGTGCACGTTCGCGACGAAGGCCACCAACGCCGAGGTCGCCGGTGCCGTCGGCGTCGTCGTCTACAACAACGTGCCCGACGCGCAGGTGCTCGGCACGCTCGGCGCCCCCGACCTCGTCACGATCCCCGTCTCGGGGCTGCGCCAGGCCGACGGGCAGGCGCTCGCGACCGCCCTCGCCGCGGGTGCGGTGAACGTGACGCTCGACGTGAGCAGCCACGTCGAGACCGTCGAGTCGTTCAACGTGATCGCCGAGACCCGGCAGGGCCGCGACGACAACGTCGTCATGCTCGGCGCGCACCTCGACAGCGTCGAGGAGGGCCCCGGCATCAACGACAACGGCACCGGCTCCGCGACGATCCTCGAGGTCGCCGTGCAGCTCGCGAAGTCGCACGCCCGGCACAACAACACGGTCCGCTTCGCGTGGTGGGGTGCCGAGGAGGCCGGGCTCGAGGGTTCGACCGCGTACGTCGACGAGCTCGCGACGCAGCCCGGTGAGCTCGACCGCATCGCGACGTACCTCAACTACGACATGGTCGGCTCGCCCAACTACATCATCAGCGTCTACGACGCCGACCAGTCGACGTTCCCCGCGCCGGTGGACGTCCCGCCGGGCTCCGCGGAGACCGAGGACGTGCTCACCGAGTGGTTCGACTCGACGGGCCAGCCGTGGGTCGACACCGCGTTCGACGGGCGGTCCGACTACCAGGCGTTCATCCTCAACGGCGTCCCGGCGTCCGGCCTGTTCACCGGGGCCGACGACGTGAAGACCGACGAGGAGGTCGCCCTGTTCGGCGGCACGGCCGGGATCACGCACGACCCGAACTACCACTCCGCGGGCGACACCCTCGCGAACGTCAACCGAACCGCCCTCGGCATCATGACGAAGGCGATCGCCGCGTCGACGTACAGCCTCGCGTGGGACACCTCCGCCATCAACGGCGTCTCCGGCCCCGGCGCCGGTCACCCGTGGCCCGGCCACGGGCACGGCCCCGGCAAGCACGGAAACCCCGACGACAACACGGGCTGGAAGCGCGCGTCCTGACGCTGCCCGCACAGCGGCCGGCGACCCGGCCTGGGCACCTACGCCCGGGCCGGGTCACCGCCCCGCAGGATCGACGCCATCTTCTTGCCGCGCGCGAGCTCGTCGACGAGCTTGTCCATGTAGCGGATCTTCTGCATGAGCGGGTCCTCGATGTCCTCCACGCGGACGCCGCAGATCACGCCCGTGATCAGGGAGGTGTGCGGGTTGAGCTCGGGGGCCTGGGCGAAGAAGGTCTCCAGGTCGCGGCCGTCATCGATCGTCGCCCGCAGCCCCGCCTCGTCGTACCCCGTGAGCCACGTGAGGACCTCGTCGAGCTCGTCCCTGCCCCGGCCCTTGCGCTCCACCTTCTCGACGTAGAGCGGGTAGATGCTGGCGAAACTGATCCCGAAGATCCGGTGCCCGGGCATCGATCCTCCTGCGTGGTGCCTGTCGGCCTGGTGGGTTCCCTCCGCCAGTGTCCCTCGGCTCACTGCCAGACGGTGGCCTTGACGTCCGGCTCGATCGGGCGCTGGGCCACCACGACCGGCGCGTCGGCGGCGTTGGACGCCGCCAGGTCGCGGACGTTCTTCTGCACCGCGACCGACGAGAACAGGGACATCGCGAACGCCAGGCCGTAGAAGCCCTTCTCCGACAGGGTCATCGACGAGTTCGCGAGCCCCACCGAGACGAGCACGAGCGACGTGAGGACCATCGCCCAGGCCAGGCCGAGGAAGATGCTCGTCACGGGGATGCCCTCGGCACGGTCGCGGACCGACTTCTGCAGCGCGATCGCCGAGAACAGGCCGAGCAGCAGCGTCGTGCCGTAGAAGCCCTTCTCCGACGTCGTCATGCCGGCGTTCCACAGCCCGACGCCGAACGCGGTCACCGCGATGACGAGGGCGACCCACGACGCACCGATGAACGCGGCGGTCGGACGGGCCGGGACGGTCTGCTGCGACATGAGGACGCTCCGGGAGTCGGTGCCGGCGGTTGCCGAGACGTGGCCCCTGATCGTGGTGGTCGTGGACGGTCGGCGGCAAGCATCTCGCCCGACGCCCCTCGTGTGGCCTAGCGGCTCGCGCATGCGACGCACAGCGCCGCGGACGGCCGGGCCCCGAGCCGCGCGGCACCGACGGGCTGCCCGCACCGCACGCACACGCCGTACGTGCCGGCGTCGAGGCGGGCGACGGCGGCGGCGTTCTCGGCGAGGCGCTCGCGCAGGGACACGACGAGCCCGTGGGTGTGCGACCACTGCTGGGAGAGCGTCGACCCCTCCGGGTCGTGCTCGTCGTCCGCGTCGGCGTCCGACCGTGCGCGGCGGACGTCGTCGACGGCGTGCTCCGCGTCCGCGAGCCCGGCCTCCAGGGCGGCGCGCTCGCCGGACAGCAGCGTGCGCGCCTCGTCGTCGAGCTCGTGCGGCGGACCCACGGACCGACGGTACGTCCGACGTCCGACGTCCGACCCGGACGGGAATGGGCGGGACTGGACGGGACGTCCGCGGGTCCGGACGTCAGCCGCCCGCCAGGCCCAGCGGTCCCGCGAGGGCCTGGACCACCGGCCACGCCGCACCCGCCGTGGTCCCCGCGACCGTCACCGTCACCTCCGGCGGGCCGCCGGGGACGTCCGGCCGGTGCGCCGACCAGAACGAGACGCCCGTGTCCTCGCCCACCAGCAGGATGACGCCCGGCACACGGGGCGGCAGCCCCAGGCCGAGCCCGTAGGCGTACGCGCCGTCCGCGGAGGCCGCGTGCGGGGTCGTCGCCTCGGTGACGAGCGTGGACGGCACGATGCGTCCCGCGAGCAGCGCGTCCCAGAACCGCTCCATGTCGGCGACGGTCGTGTACGCGCCGCCGTCGCCGCCCGCGATCACCGGCAGGTGCAGCACGTGCGAGCGCCACACGTCGCCGACCCGCACGTAGCCGATCGCCGCGTCGGCGGGCAGCTCGTCGGAGCGCAGGAAGTCGGTGCGCGCCATCCCGGCCGGGCCGAGCACGCGTGCGCGGACGAGGTCGTGGAACGGCACGCCGGACGCCCGCTGCGCGAGCAGGGACAGCAGGACGTACGTGGCGTTGCGGTACTCCGGCGGACCGCCCGGCGGGCGCTGCGGCACGCAGCCCACGAGGACCGGCAGGTAGTCCTCGGGCGAGACGAGCGCGTGCACGGGGACGTCCAGCAGGTACGCGTCCTCGTCGGCGTCGTCGTCGATGACGTCCGCGAGGCCCGACGTGTGCGTCAGCAGGTGCTCGACCGTGACGTCGTCGGGGATCGCCGGCAGGTCGTCGCCGAGCAGGTCGCGTGCGGCCGTGCCGAGGTCGAGCGTCCCGTCGGCCACGAGCGAGAGCACCGCGAGCGCCGTGAAGCCCTTGCTGCCCGACGCCATCGCGAGCCGGTCGTCCGCGGTGAGCGGCCGTCCCCACCGGCGGTCGACCGCACCCCAGGCCCGCTCGGCGACCACGACGCCGCCGAGCCGCACGCGGACGACCCCCGCCGCCTCCCGGGGATCGTCCTCGTCGACGGCCCGTTCGACGAGCCCGGTCACCTCCGCGGCTGTCACGACTGCCATCGTCCGAGCCTACGGACAGAACGCCCGAACCGGACCGTCCATTTCGTTGGCAAGCGCGCGACCTGCAACTATGCTCGACGCCGGACACCGCACAGGGGGATCGCCGCGGTGCCCGCCCGGCCCGTCGTCGGGCACGTCATCGCAGGAGGCCCTCACCGGCCACCCCGCCCCCGTGCCATGCAGCGACCGCGGACGCACGTCGACCCGTCGACGTGCGTCGAGCTCGCCCGACGCGCCGACAGAGGAGTCCGCATGCCGCACCCGCCCGCCGTCCGCGCGACGGGGCTCGTCAAGACGTACGGCACGAGCACCGTGGTCGACGGCATCGACTTCGAGATCCACCCCGGCGAGTTCGTGGGGTTCCTCGGGCCGAACGGTGCCGGCAAGAGCACCACGATGCGCATGATCGGGTCGGTCACCCGGCGCTCCGGCGGCGACCTCGCGGTGCTCGGGCTCGACCCGTCCACCGACGGGCCCGCCGTCCGGTCCCGGCTCGGCGTGTGCCCCCAGGACGACCTGCTCGACATCGAGCTGTCGTCGCTGCAGAACCTCACGACGTACGCCCGGTACTTCGGCATCTCGCGCACCGAGTCCCGGTCGCGTGCGCTCGAGCTGCTCGACTACATGTCGCTGTCGGACCGGGCGCAGGACAGGGTCGCGAGCCTGTCCGGGGGGATGCGGCGACGCCTGACGATCGCGCGGGCCCTCGTCAACCGGCCCGACGTGGTGCTGCTCGACGAGCCCACCACGGGTCTCGACCCGCAGGCGCGCCACCTCGTGTGGGAGCGGCTGTACGCGTTGCGGGACAGCGGCACGACCGTCGTCCTGACGACGCACTTCATGGACGAGGCCGAGCAGCTGTGCGACCGGCTCCTCGTCGTCGACAAGGGGACGGTCGTCGCGTCGGGCGCCCCGCGCGAGCTCATCGACCGGTACGCGTCGAGCGAGGTCGTCGAGGTCCGGCTCACGCACGGCCGGCCCGCCGAGTGGGCCGCCCGGCTGGACGGCCTCGGCGAGCGCACCGAGGTGCTGCCGGACCGTGTGCTCGTGTACGCGCAGGACGGCGACGCCGTGGCGGCGGCGCTCGAACGGCTCGGCCTCGACGTGTCGAGCGTGCTCGTCCGTCGCTCCAGCCTCGAGGACGTGTTCCTGCGGCTCACGGGCCGCGCGCTGGTCGAGGCGTGAGCGTGCGACAGGTCGGCGCTGTCGTCGAGTACCAGCTGACCGGCTTCCTGCGCGTGTGGCGCGGGACCGTGTTCGGTGCGGTGCTGATGCCCGTCGTGTTCTTCCTCGCCATCGGGGTGTCCGTCGGCATGCTCGTCGACGGGCGGCACGGGGTCGACGGCGGCTACGCGTCGTTCGTCGGCGCGGGGCTCGCCGTGTTCGTGGGTGCGCAGATCGGGCTCATGGAGTCCGGCATCCCCGTGTTCGCGGCGCTGAACTGGCACCGCGCGTTCATCGCCAACCAGTACACGCCCGTGAGCCCGGCCCACGTCGTGACCGGGCAGATCGCCTTCATCACGCTGCGCGCCGCCGCGTCCGCGACGATCTTCCTCGCGGTCATGGCGGCGTTCGGCGCGACGCACAGCCCCGGCGCGGTGCTCCTGCCGCTCATCGCCGCGCTCACCGCCGCGTCGCTCGCGGGGCTCAACTTCGCGGTCGCCGCGAGCGCCCGCACGTCCTTCCAGGTCGAGAGCGTCACGAAGATGCTCACGACCGTCCTGCTGCTCGTCTCGGGCGTGTTCTTCCCCGTGACGCTCCTGCCGTCGTGGCTCGAGGCCGTCACGTGGGTGTCGCCGCTGTGGCACGCCGTCGAGCTGGGCCGCGCCGCCAACACCGGCACCGGCAGCACCGGGCCGGTCCTCGTGCACGTCGGCGTGCTCGTCGCCTGCACGCTCGCCGGCGTGCTGCTCGCGACCCGTCGCCTCACCGCCCGGCTGGAGAGCTGACCATGACGCAGACCCCCGTCGCGGACGACCAGCGGTCCGCCACGCGCGCCGCCGCGACCGTCCGGTACCCGGCCCTCGCGCTCACCGAGCGCAACGTCGTGTTCTTCCGGTCCGGCGGCGCGTACTGGTGGCTCGCGCTCGTCGGGCTCGCCGAGGCCACCGCCTACCTGCTGGGCATGGGCTGGGGCGTCGGCTCGCTCGTCGGCCCCGTCACGCTGCCCGACGGGACGAGCGTCCCGTACGCCGCGTTCGTCGCACCGGCGCTGCTCGCGACCGCGGCGATGGACACCGCGTTGGCCGAGTCGGTCGTGTCGTTCTTCGGCAAGCTGCGCTTCGCGCGGATCTACGTGCCGATCCTCAACACGCCGCTGCGGCCCATGGACGTCGCGGTCGGCGAGCTCGTGTGGACGCTCGCGCGGGTGCTGCTCTTCGCGGTGAGCTTCGTCGCCGTGATGCTCACCCTCGGGCTGGTCCGGCCGTCGGCGGTCCCCCTCGTGCTGCCCGCGTGCCTCCTCGTCGGTCTCGCGTTCGGGGCCGTGGGGATGGTCGTCGCGACGGCGCTGCGCAGCTGGCAGGACTTCGATCTCGTCGGCGCCGTCCAGTTCACGCTCTTCATGTTCTCGGGCACGTTCGTGCCGGTCTCGACGTACCCCGGGTGGTTGCAGTGGGTCGTCGAGCTGTCGCCGCTCTACCACGGGATCGAGCTCGTGCGGCCGCTCGCCCTCGGGACGGCGTCGGCGGCGACGCTCGGGCACGCGGCGGTGCTCGTCGCGGTCGCGGGCGTCGGCTTCGTCCTCGCGGCCCGGCGCATGCACCGCACCATGTACTCCTGACGGCGTCCCGGGGAGCGCCGGGACGCCATCGCCGCTCAGGTCGCCGACGTCAGGTCGCCGCCATCAGGTCGCCGGCACCCGCAGCGCGTCCGAGACGTACACCTCGGCGCCCGCGCGGCGCGCCTCGGCGAGCACGCGCGCACCCCATCGCGGCATCAGGCCCGCCCACCGCGCGGTGACGACGACGAGGTCGACCTCACCGTCCGCCAGGCCCGTGTGCACCCCGACGGAGTGCCGCACGTCCCGGGCACCCGCACGGCGCGCAGCCCGGACGCGGTCGGCGTCGACGTCGACGAGCACGTGCTCACGCAGCTCGGGCGGCACGTCGCGGCCGATGCCGAGGACGGCGACCCGCCGCCCCGCCCGCACCGCGGCGAGCGCGACCGCCTCGTCCGCCCCGGGTTCGGTCCCTGCGGCGTCCCGGGTCCAGCGGGCCAGCGCCTCGGCCTCCAGCTCCGTCTCCCACATGAGGTCCTCCTCGAGCATCGCGTGCTCGAGCTCGAGCACCGGGTCGCGGTACTTCTCGAAGAACTGGCGGGTGTTCCGCTTGCCGCTCGCGAGGTTCGCCTCGATGTCGCGCGGGTGCGGCGGCTCCACCGCCCACGCCGTCCGGCTCACCGCGAACCGTGCCCCGTGCCGCGCCAGGCGGTACCCGAGGTCCTGGTCCTCGACGCCCCACGAGACGAAGCCCTCGTCGAAGCCGCCGACCGCCCAGTAGTCGTCCGTGCGCACCGAGACGTTCATCGACCAGAAGAACAGCCACGGCAGCCGCAGGCCCGTCAGGTCGAAGCCGAGCTCCGCCCACCGGTCGTGCCGCAGGTCGCGCAGGTCCGGGTCGCCGCCGTGCTCCGCGACGACCTGCTCGGGCGGGCACTCGCGCAGGGCCAGCGCGAGCGACGACGACAGGTCGTACGGGCGGTACCCGTAGGTGTAGCCGGTGAGCGCGACCGGCCCGTCCGCCTCGTCGTGCACGCGCAGGTGCTCCGCGAGCAGCGACCGGCCCGCGAGCGTGCCGCTGTCGAGGAACACGAGCACCGGTGCGGACGCCCGCCGGGCGCCGGCGTTCCGTGCCGCCGAGACGCGGTAGCCCCGGTCCTCCTGCCAGGTGCGGGCGATCCGCAGCCGCGGCTCGAACGACGCGACGACGTCGGCCGTGTGGTCGCTCGACCCGTCGTCCGCGACGACGACCTCGTAGTCCTCCACGTCGAGCGTCTGGTCCGCGAGCGACTCGAGGGTGCGCCGCAGCGCGTCCGCGCGGTCGTAGGTCGGGATGACGACGCTCACGCGGGGGCGGCGCGGGGGGTACGGGCTCATGGGTGCGGTGCGGACCTTTCGGTGAGGACGGTGGACAGGTCGTCGGGCAGGCCGAGGAGCCCTTCGGTGCGCGCGACCGCGACGAAGGCACGGGCGTAGCCCTCGGGCGAGCCGGTCTCGTGCCACGTGCTGGCGAGCAGGCAGCCGAGGACGGGGTGGCCGGCGGCATGGGTGGCGAGCGCCGCCGACAGGTAGACCTCGCCGTCGGGCCCCGGGGGCGTGCGGCGCAGCTCGGCGAGCAGCCCCGCGTCGACGACGACGCCCCCGACGGACGCCAGCCGCGACTCGACCTCGTGCGCCGCAGGCTTCTCGACGATCCCGCCGACGCGCACGTACGGCCCGTGCGGACCCTGCACGTGCGCGATCCCGCAGCGCGGGACGTCGTCGTCGCCGACCTCGACGAGCGCGAGGCACGGCAGGCCCGTCACGTCGTGGCACTCGAGCAGCGCGGCCGCGCGCGACGGCCCGACGAACACCTCGTCACCCCACACGACGAGGAAGGGTTCGCCGTCGGCGTGCTCGGCCCCCGTGAGGATCGCGCCGCCGTTGCCGGGGACCGGCCCCTGCCGCACGAGCCGCACCTCGACGCCGGCCGGTGCGCACTCGGCCGGGACGAGCACGCGCTCCACGTAGGTGTTCAGGGCCGCCTTGCCGGGAGACGTGACGAGCACGACGCGCTCGATCCCCGCCTCGACGAGCTCGGCGACGACGTGGTGCAGCACGGGCAGCCGCCCGAGCGGGAACAGCTCCTTGGGCACGACCGACGTCAGCGGGCCCATGCGCGACCCGCGCCCCGCGACCGGCACGACCGCCGTGCGGACCCGCTGCTCAGGCATCGACCGTCACCCGCCCGTCGCGGCGCGCCAGCTCGTGCCGCACCACCGCCTCGAGGTCCGCGGCGACCCGGGCGACGGGCGCCAGCGCACGCACGTCGTCGGGGGTCGCGCGCCCGGTGCGGACCAGGTGCGCCCGCACCCCCGCCGCCAGGGCCGCGTGGACGTCGCCGGGTGCGTCGCCGACGAGGAACGCGTCGTCCGGCCCGGCACCCAGGTCGTGCAGCGCCGCGTGCACCATGCCGGGCGCCGGCTTGCGGCACGGGCACCCGTCGTCGGCGCGGTGCGGGCACACGTACGTGGCGACGACGCACCGCGCGGCGGGGCCCAGCGATGCGAGCACGTGGTCGTGGACCTCGAGCACCCGACGCTCGTCGAGCAGCCCCTTGCCGACGCACGCCTGGTTCGTCACGACCGCGACCTGCACACCGGCGCGTGCGAGCAGCTCGAGCCCGCGCCGGCCGCCGTCGAGCACCACCACGTCCCGCTCGTCGCGCACGTACCCGTCGAGGTTGCGCACGAGCACCCCGTCACGGTCCAGCAGCGCGACGGGCCGACCGGCCACGGGCGCCCGATGACGACGCACGAGAGGGCGCAGAGCAGCCGTCCCCGCCGTGCTCACGTGAACCTCAGCACGGCGGCGCGCGTGCCCTGCGGCTCGAGCGCGAACGTCAGCTCGCGGCGGCCGAGGGTCGCCATCGCCGCACGCACCGACGCCGCGCCGCGCGCGTCCGGGACGTGCACCAGCAGGAACCCTCCCCCACCGGCCCCGAGGAGCTTCCCGCCGGTCGCGCCCGCGGCCCGCGCCCGCTCGTACAGGTCGTCCACCCGGGAGTTCGTCACCCGGTCGGACAGCTGCCGCTTCTGCAGCCAGTGCCGGTGCAGCACCTCGCCGATCGCGTCGAACTCCCCCGCCTCGACCAGCGCCACGGCCTCGACCGCAAGCTCGTGGATCGCGTCGAGCGCACCGATCACGGACCGGTCCCCCGCCTTCGTGCTGTGGTCCTGCACGGACAGCGCCGCGCTCGCGTCCCGCACGCCGCCCACGTGGAACAGCAGGAGCCGCTCGGCGACGAACTCGTCGAACCCGGCGGGCACCGGCACCGGTCGCGGGTCGACGCGCCCGTCCGGGGCGATGACGAGCTCACGGATCCCGCCGAACGCCGCCATGTAGTGGTCGTGGCGCCCGACGCTGCGTTCCAGGTCGACCATCTCGAGGTCGCTCGCGAGATCGGCGACGCGGGCGCGCGCGTCGTCGTCGGGCACCGCGTCCGCACCCTGCAGCGCGTGCACGAGCGCGACCCCGAACGCCCCCGAGGACCCGAGCCCGCTGCCGGACGGCGCGTCCGCGAACGACGCGACCTGCACGTCCCGGGTGCGGCCCAGCCGTTCGAGCGCGGCGCGGGCGAGCGGGTTCCCGACGCCGTCCGCGGACCCGACCGTGGCGACCGTGTCGAACCGGGTCGTCACCGTGCCGTCGAACGTGCGGTCGAACGCGCTCACGCACACGTACCGGCTGATCGCGAGGCTCAGGACCCGGCCGCCCCGGCCCAGGTGGTAGCTCGGCAGGTCCGTCCCGCCGCCCGCGAGAGACACGCGCAGCGGCGCCATGGTGGTGACCGCCCCGAGCGCGGGCGGCCGCACGTCGACGCTCATCGCCGCCCTCCGGTGACCGTGCCGTGAGCCGCCGCGTCGGCCGCGGTGACCCCGACGGCCGCGTCGACCTCGTCGAGCCGTGCGGGCGGCACGACCACGGCGCGCAGCTCCGCGAGCAGCGCACCGTCCGGCCCGTGCGGCAGGTCCGCGACGGCCTCCCGCGTGTGCTGCACCACCAGCTCTGCCTCCGCACCGGTCAGGACGCCCGCCCGCACCGCGCGGTCGAACCGGTCGGCGTCCTTCCACGCGGGCACGAACGCCGGGGGGTGCAGCTCGACGTCGAGCTCGAGGTCGAGCGTCTCGACGCCCTCCGGCACGACGACGAACGGCCGCTGCGCGTTGACGTAGTACCGGCCGGGACCCGAGCCGTCGGCCGGCGCGAACCAGCCGGTCGCGCACCACCGCCCGGGGCGCAGCACGTAGGTGCAGTCGTCGCCCGACCACACCGCCGGCGCGAGCGACCAGTCGTCGGCCCAGGTGTGCACCCGGCGGCCGTCGGGTCCGACGGCGGCCAGCCACGACGAGCCCGCGCTGATCCGCACGGCGGTGACGTCCGGGTCGTCGCGCAGCACGGTCACGGGCAGGTGGCACCACGTGCGGCCCGCGAGCACGTGCCGCAGGGCGACGACCGTCCCCGGCTCCCAGGGCCGGCGGGCCGACGCGTCGGGCAGGCCGGTCAGGCCCGTGAGGTCAGCGACCACGGCGGTTCTCCCGGGCGACCTCGTACGCGTCGAGCGTCGCGTCCCGCATCGCCTCGACCGAGAACCGGCCGGCGACCGCGGCGAGGCCGCCCTCGACGAGGTGCCCACCGAGCGCCCGGTCCCCGAGGACCCGCAGCACGGCGCCCGCGAGCGCATCGGGGTCGCGCGCCGGGACGAGCAGCCCGTCGACCCCGTCCTGGACGACCTCGTCGAGGCCGACGACGTCGGAGGCGACGAGCGGCACGCCGTGCTGCATCGCCTCGATCGCGGCGAGCCCGAGGCCCTCCTCGAGCGAGGGTTGCACGGCCACGTCGGACGCCGCGAACACCGTCGGCATGTCGGCGAGCGTGAGGTCCTCGTGGTGGGTGACCGCCCCGTCGCCGACCGCCGCGCCCAGCCGGTCGAACACGTCGCGCGCGTAGTCGAAGTCGGAGACCCGCCCTGCGAGGAGCAGGTGCGCGTCGGGGTGCGCGGCCCGGATCTTGCCGAACGCGTCCGCGAGGTGGACCTGCCCCTTGCGGGTGTAGAGCCGGCCCGCGCACGTCACCACCGGGCCGTCGGCCGGCAGCCCGAGGTGGGCACGCGCCTGCGCACGACCCGGCGCCGCGGGAGCCCCCTCGACCCCGTGGTAGACGAGCCGCAGCCGGTCCGGCGTCGCCCCGTACCGCACGGCCCGCTCGTGGTAGAAGCGCGACGCCGCGATGTGCATGTCGACCGGGAGCACCCCGTACGCGAGCCGGCACCGGCCCGCGCCGAACGCCTCGAGGTCCGGGTTCTGCTCGTGCAGCGACGCGACGAGCGCCGCGCGCTGGTCCTCGGCGACGGGGAGCCCGAGCTGCAGCGTCTCGTGGCTGTTCGCGTGCACCACGTCGAACGTCTCGCCGTCGAGCGCGTCGCCGAGCTCGTTGAGCAGCGCGTACTGCAGCTGGCGCCAGACGACCTTGTCGCGGCGGTCGACCTCGCCCGCGAACCGGCGCAGGCGCAGCACCCGGCAGCCGTGCTCGGTGGTCCCCGCGGGCAGGTCGTCGAGCCACGAGCCGTCGGTGACGACGGTGACGTCGTGCCCGGCGGCGGCCAGGCTCGTCGTCAGCAGCCGTCCGTACGTCTCCGCGCCGCCCGTGAGCGGCTCGAACGTCGAGGTCAGGAAGAGGATCCGCACCGTCAGCTCCTGTCGGTCGTCATCGGTCGGCCGGCGAGCACGCCGCCCACGAGCACCCCGCCCGCGGGCACGTGCGCACCGGGCAGCAGCACCGCGTCCTGCACCCACGCCCCGCGACCGACGTGCGCGCCGGCCTCCAGGGACACGCGCCCGTGCAGCACGGCCCCGGGCTCCACCGTCGCGGACCGCGCCCGGTGCTGGGTGCCTTCGAGCGCGTCGAGCGCTCGCAGCGTCGCGGCGTGCAGCGCCCCGGGCGACCCGACGTCGAACCACGCGCCCGTGAGGCGGTGCGTCGCGACGGTGTCCCCGCGGGCGACGAGGCCGGGCACGAGGTCCGCGACGAAGTCGACGACCCCGTCCGCGGGCAGCACGTCGAGGGCGTCCGGGCGCACCGCGTACATGCCTGCGCTGACCAGGTGCTCCTCGTCGGGCGGGACGTCGGGCTTCTCGCGCGCCGCGACGAGGAGGCCGTCGTCGTCGACCTCGAGCACGCCGAACCGGCTCGCCTCACGGACGGCGGTGACCGCGAACGTGAGCGCCGCGCCGGTGCGCAGGTGCGTCGCGAGCAGCCCGTCGAGCGGGTCGTCGAACAGCGCGTCCCCGGACACCACGAGCACGACGTCCGCGTCCGCCAGGTCGGCGCCGAAGAACCGCAGCGCACCCGCGGGCCCCGTCAGCCGCTCCTCGCGTCGCGCCGTGACCCACGGGCCCCACGGCCGAAGCGCCTCCTCGACGAGGTCGGAGCGCACGTGCGTGTTCACGAGCACGCGCTCGGCCCCGACCGCACGGAGCTTGTCGAGCGCCCGGTCGAGCAGCGTGCGACCCAGCACCGGCACGAGCGGTTTCGGCCGCTCGTCGGTGAAGGGCCGCAGCCGGGTCCCGGCGCCGGCGGCGAGCACCACTCCCGCGACCCGCACGTCAGCGCACCCCCGGCACGGCGGCGCGCACGCGCCCACCCACCCAGTCGACGACCCCCGGCACGCCGTCGGCGACCGTGACGGTCGGCCGCCAGCCGAGCTCGCTCGCCGCGCGCGAGGGGTCGAGCGCCACGGCCCGGACCTCGCCCGGCAGCGGCGGCCCCAGCACGGGCGCGAGGTCCGGGCGGCCCGCGGCTCGCACCACGTGGTCGTGGATCTCGAGCACGGACGTGCCGATCCCCGTGCCGACGTTGACGAGCCCCGTGCCGCGGCGCGTCGCCCGGGCGAACGCGTCCGCGACGTCGTCGACGTGCACGTAGTCGCGCGTGGACAGCCCGTCGCCGTTGACCGTGCACGTCAGCCCCTGGACCGCGCGCTCGGCGAAGATCGCGACGACCCCGGCCTCCCCCCAGGGGTTCTGCCGCGGCCCGTACACGTTGCCCAGCGCCAGTGCGACGGTCTCGACGCCGCGCTCGCGCGCGTACGTCTCGAGGTAGCTCACCGCGACGGACTTCGTGATGCCGTAGAACGACCGGGGCGCGTGCGGGTGGTCCTCCGTGACCGGCTGCTGCGCGGCCGGCACGTCGCCGTAGATCGTCCCGCCGCTCGACGCGAACGCGAACCGTCCGCAGCCACCGCGCAGCCCCGCCTCGAGCATCGCGACGAGCCCGACGACGTTGACGTCCGCGTCCAGCAGCGGGTCGCGCATCGAGACCTTGACGCTCATCTGGGCGGCGAGCAGCACCATCGCGTCGGGGCGGAAGTCCTCGACCGCGCGGGCCGCCTGCGGCGAGCGGACGTCCGCCCGCACGACGAGCTCGTCGGGCACCCACCCGAAGTCGCCCGACGACAGGTCGTCGACGACGAGCACCTCGTCGCCCTGGCGCTGCAGCGCCTCGACGGTGTGCGAGCCGACGAAGCCGGCACCGCCGGTCACGAGCACCTTCATCGGACGACCTCCAGGTGGTGGGCGGCGGTGACGCCGAGCTGACGGAGCTGGCCGGGCAGGTCCTCGTAGCCGCGCAGCAGGTGGGTCGCGCGCGGGATCGTGACCGGGCCGTCCGCGACGAGCGCCGCGAGCAGCAGCGCCGCCGAGCCGCGGATGTCCGGGCAGTCCTCCAGCACGCCCCCGCGCAGCCGCACGTCGGGGCGCCCGTCGACGACGACCTCGACCGCCGGCCGGCCCTCGACGTGGGTGCGGCTCACCACCGGGGCGTCGAGGCCCGCCGGGACGAGCCGGTCGAGGAACTGGAACCGGTCGACGAACACGGTGTCCGTCAGCGTCGAGCGGCCCTCCGCCCGGGTCGCGAGCAGCAGCGCCGCGAACGGCGCCCAGTCGCTGCTGAACACCGGCTCCGACCCCGCCCGCACGTCGGTCGCGCGCAGCGCCCGGTCGCCCGGGTGCGCGACGGTCATCGTGCCGTCGCCGACCTCGACCTCGGCACCGATGCGCTCGCACAGCTCGACGAAGCGGGGGACGCGCAGGTCACGGGTGAACCGGACGGTCACCGCCCCGCGGGTCAGCAGGCCCGCGGTGAGGAGCGTGACGGCGTGGATCCGGTCCGGCCCGACGGCCCACCGGACGGTGTCGGGGCCGGGGCCGGTGACGGTGATCCGGTCGCCCACCCGGTGCACGTCCGCGCCGTTCGCCGCGAGCGCTTCCACCTGCTCCCAGCAGGACGGCTCGGCGGTCGCCCCCTCGACGACGCTCGCACCGGGCGTCGCGAGCGCCGCCGCGACCGCGACGACCGTCCCCGTCATGCTCGGGTACGCGAACGCGACCCGCGCGGGCCGACGCACGGTCCACTCGACATCCGTGCCGTGCTCCGTCGCCCGCCACGTCGCCCCGAACAGCGCCAGCGTGTCGAGGTACCACTGCGTGGGGCGGAGGCCGATCTCGCACCCGGCCGGGACCCCCGCGAACCGCAGCCGCCCGCGATGGTGCAGCGTCGCGGGGATCAGGCAGTACAGGTTGCGGGACCGGGACACGAGCTCGGCCGACCACTCGACCGTGCCGGGGGGCAGCGGCGAGCGCAGCCGCAGCGTGCGGGCGTCACGGTCGTGCTCGACGTCCGCGAACACGAGCCGCATCGCGTCGACGAGCGCCAGCGCGTCGCTGTTCGCGGGCACGCCGGTCAGCTCGACGTCCGCCGCGACGGCCGCGGCGGCGAGGACGTGCGCGAACGCGTGCTTGCCGCCGGGCAGGTCGACGGTCCCGCGCAGGGGGGTGCCGTCGTGCTCGACGGTGACCGGCCCCGCCGTCGCCGGGCCTCCGGTCGTCTGGCCGGTGGTCATACGGTCGCCTCCCGCATGAAGGCGGCACGGTCGTAGCCGTGCCGGACGAAGTGGTCGACGAGCGCACGCTCGACGGGGAACCGGTAGGGGAAGGTCTCGACCGCCGCGTCGACGGCGTCGCGGACGCCCTGGTCGGGCACGTGGAACACGCCACCGCCGCGCACCGCGTCGTAGACGTACCCGGCGCCCTTCGCGAGCGAGAGCTTGTCGCGGTCGGTCACGTAGGCGGGCAGCACGCGGCGCGCCGCGTCGCGGAGCAGGCTCTTCGTGCGACCGCCCTCGAGGTGCGCGGGCGCGGGGTGCCGCAGGGCCGCCTCCACGACGGCGACGTCGAGGAACGGCACGCGGCACTCCAGCGTGCGGTGCATCGACATCCGGTCGAGGCGCTGGCAGTTCGTGCGGTGCAGGGCCCGCAGCCGGTCGACGCGGCGCCGCTCGAGCGCGTCGGGGTCGGTGAGCACCGCGCCGTCGGCGCCGCGCTCGGTGTACCCGAAGAACAGCTCGTCGGCCCCCTCACCGGTCAGCACGACCCGACGGCCCGAGGCGGCCACCGCGTCGACGAGGCGCAGCATCGGGGCGGCGTGGTTGACGACGTGCCACTCCCACGACTCGACGATGCCGACGACCTGGCCGGCGTGCTCCCACAGCTCGTGCGGGTCGTGCCCGACGACCTCGACGAGCTCGACGTCGAGGTCGTCGCACAGCCGGCGCGCGACGTCGACGTCCGGCGAGCCCTCGCGGTAGAGCACGAACGCGGTCACGTCCCGGCTGCGCTCCAGGGCGTGCGCGAGGACGAGCGAGGAGTCGAGCCCGCCGGAGAGCATGACGGCGTACGGCTCGTCGGGCACGCGGGCGTGGACCGCGTCGCGGACCGTGCGCGCGACGTCGTCCAGCGCGGCGCCGGGGCGCACGTCCGACGGGCGGGCCCGCACGACGTCCGCGGCGTCCCACCACGTGTCGGCGACCGGCTCGGCCGAGCTGGGCGCGAACGTCACGAGCGCACCGGGCGGCACCTCGGTGATCCGCTCGGCGCCCGGCACGTCGAGCAGCGCCTTGATCTCCGACGCGAGCACCGTCACCTCGCCGGCGCGGACCAGGTACAGCGGCTTGATCCCGAGGTGGTCACGGGCCGCGACGACCGTCCCCGTCCGCTCGTCGGCCGCGACGAGGACGCCCTCCCAGTGCACCGCCCGCAGCGCCGCACGGACGCCGCGGGCCTCGACGAGCTCCGCGAGCACAGCGGTGTCGGAGGTCGCGGCGGCCGCGGGCAGCCCGAGCTCGGCGGCGAGCTCACGGAAGTTGTAGACCTCGCCGTTGTGGACGACGACGGTCGCCCCCGACCGGGACGTGACCGGCTGCCGGCCAGCCGGCCCGCCGACGATGGGCAGCCGGTTCGTCCCCAGGTGCGCCGCCGCCGTGACCGCGTGGGCGTCCTCGTGGCGCGTGCCCGGCGACCCGCGGTGCTCGATGCGCCGCAGCCCGGCGCCGACGAGCCCGGCCCGGACGGCGTCCGACCCGCCGCCGACGGCCGCGACGATCCCGCACATCAGAGCTCCGTCCCGGCCAGCACCGGCGCGGGGGCGCCGACGGCGGCGCACACCTGGGGCTCGCCGTGCCGCAGGTACCGCACGAGGCAGTGGTTCACCCACAGGTGCAGGTCCTCGGTGAGGCCGTAGTCCCCGGCGCCGACCTCGACGACGACCTGCGCGACCTGCGCGATGCGTCCGCGCCGCCCGACGAGCGCGATCAGGTCCAGGCCCCGCTCGGCGGCGACGGTCGCGGCGGCGACGAGGTTCGGGGAGTCCGCGCTGACGCTCAGCAGCACGAGCACGTCGCCGGGGCGGCCGAGCATCTCCAGCTGCGACGCGAACCCCCGGTCGGCACCCTCGTCGTTCACGAGCGCCGACCAGCGCGCCGTGTTGTCCGCGAGCGCCATGACGATGCCCCGCCCGCCTCCGGCGAGCCACGCCGCGGCGATGTCCGCCGCCATGTGCTGCGCGGTCGCGGCGCTGCCGCCGTTGCCCGCGACGAAGATGGAGCGGCCCGCGTGCAGCGCGCGCTCGACCGCCTGGATGGCCGCGGCCACGTCGGCGTGCGGGAGCCGCTCGACCGCGTCGGACAGGTCGGCGGCGTACCGCTCGACGACGTGCGACGCCTCGGTGCGCGGGCGCTCGGGGGTGACCGGGGCGATGTCGTCGTCGAGCTCTTCGATGGGGGTCGGTGTCACGGCTGCCGTGCCTCCGTCTCGTGACGTGCTGCTGCGGACGTGCCGTCGGGCGACGGCGCGTGGGGGCGTGCGCGGCGGTAGCGGTCGGGGTCGCCGCGCCGTGGGCGGTCCACGGGGCGGGCGGTGCCGACGAGCGCCTTGTTGGGGCGGACGCCCTCGGCGTCGGTCATCACGGGCCGGGGATGGTCGAGGTGCATCCCCGTCGCGTCCGCGCGGACGACCGGGCCGAGCTCGGCGAGCCGCCGGATCAGGTCGTTGTCCTCGTCGCCCCAGCCCTCGTACCGCTCGTCGAACCCGTCGACCGCGTCGAACAGGTCGCGCCGGACGACGAGGCACAGGCCGAGCGTGTCGCGCAGCACGTAGCCCGTGACCTGCTGCGGGCCGACGTCGGCGGCGACCAGGCCGGGCGCGACGCTGCTCGCCGCGACGCGGTCGGTCGAGGCGGGGTCGAGCCAGATCGCGTCGGTGTGCGGGAAGGCGACCGCCGCGTCGGCCGCGTCCTGCACGGCGCGGTGGAGGGCGTCGCGGACGAGCACGTAGTCCCCGTCCAGCACGCACACCGTGGGCTCGTCGGTCCGCTCGACACCGAGGTTGACGGACCACCCCTTGTTGAACGGCCCCGGGTTCCAGGCGAGGACGACGTCGTCCGCGAGCTCGCGGACCGTCGCGGGCAGCCGCTGCTCGTCGTCCTGCTCGACGAGCACCACGTGCACGTGGTCGTCGGGACGCAGCGTCCGCCGCAGGACCCGCAGGGCCACCTCGACGTTGCGCAGCCGCGCGGGCTCCCGCACCCGGACGGGCACGACGACCGCGACGTCGAGCGGCGTCGCGTCGGCGGGACGCACCGGGGCCTGCGGCGCACCGGGCACCCCGCCGAGCCACAGCTGCGTCAGCCCGCGCTCCGCGACGGCGGCGAGACGCTCCTCGGCCGACGCGAGGTCCGCCCGCGCGACGTGCC
The DNA here is from genome assembly GCF_016862675.1 of Cellulomonas chitinilytica. Taxonomy (GTDB): domain Bacteria; phylum Actinomycetota; class Actinomycetes; order Actinomycetales; family Cellulomonadaceae; genus Cellulomonas; species Cellulomonas chitinilytica. The sequence goes on from NZ_BONK01000004.1 coordinate 47,851, forward strand.
GGCGCACGACGTCCGTGACCCGGGCGTGGGCCGCCCGGCGGTCGCCGTCCGCCGCGAGGTCTGCCGCGACGGCGGCGAGCTCGGCGCCGCCCAGGGCGTCGGCCGGCAGCACCGCGTCGACGGCCGCGAGGTACAGCGGGACCTGGCGCTTCCACGTCGTCGCGTTGACCTGCGCGGCCGGGTCGTTCAGCACCATCCACGCCGCCGCGACGCCCTCCGCGACCCGTCCCTCCGGCACCGTCGCGCCCGGCGCCGGGTGGACGTCACTCGCCGTCACGACGCACCGACGGCCACCGGTGAGGTGAGCCGGGACGGGACCAGCGGCACCAGCGCCGCCCGCGGCGACCAGCGCAGCAGGTGGTCGATCTGCCCCTCGCGCAGGCCCAGCGACCGCATGTTGCGCGCCTGCCCGTCGATGTTCGTCGACCCGGCCGCGACCCGGCCGTCGGACCGCAGCCGCAGCGAGCTGGTCTCCGCGGCCACGAGGTGCTCGCCCGCCATCTCGAAGACCTCGATGTGGTCGGTGATCGCGATGAGACGGTCCGCACCCACGTACTCGACGGTGCGGCGGCAGATCTCGAGGTCGACGTGGTCGCCGTCGAAGTTCAGCATCGGCAGGATCCGTCCCGCGCGTGCCGCCGTCACGATGACCGCGGGGACCGGCCCGAGGACACGGTCGAGCGTCGCGGCCGTCCACTCCTGCGCCAGGAACGCACCGAGCTCGTCGGCGCGGCGCTCCCGCTCGGCGCCCGTGCGCCACGCGTGCCGGAACGCCCGCGGCATGTCGTTGAACAGGTGGTCGGTCACGAGGGCGTCCTGCTGGCCGTCCGTGAGGCGCTCGACGAAGTCGATGACGTCCTGCGTGCGGCGTGCGCTCGTCCACGGGTCGCCGTGCCGGAAGTGCCCGAGCGCCAGCCGCACGCCGTGCGCGTAGAACAGCTCGATGAGCGCCGCGAACGTCAGGTCCTCGCCGACGAGCCCGTCGAGGTCGACCGCGTCGGGGGCGATCACGACATAGCGCAGCCCGTGGTCGCCGAGCGCCGCGATGCGGCGCCACGTCTGGGTGTCCGGCATCCAGCACCCGGCCGGCGGGACACCGCCGGACGTGCCGAGCATCGGCCCCTCGACGCCGAAGCCCAGCACGTGGTCCAGCTCGCCGCGCGCGCGGCCTGCGCTCCACGCCGCGACGACGTCCTCGAAGGTGTCGACGTACTCGCGGCGCAGGAACACGGTGGGGACGACCTCGACGCCGCGCTCCGCCGCGAGCGCGTCGACGCCCGCGAGGGCGTCCGGGGTCATCGAGCTGAAGTCGTGCGGGCCGATGCCGTGCACGTGGAACAGGACCGGGGTGGGTCGGTCGTCGTCCGTCGTCGCACTCGTCACGATCATGGTTCCTCTCCGGGGTTCGGGGGGCCGCTGCCGGGCGGCCGGGTCAGGGCTCGAGCGCCGTGGCGCGCAGCCGCGTGAGCTGGGCCGGCTCGAGGCCGTGGTGGCTCAGGTACTCGGTGACGCTCCCGTGACGTGCACGGATGCGCCGGAAGGCGTCGACCAGCAGGGCCTCGGTGACGGGGCGACCGGTCGCCTCGGCCGCGTCCGGCGACAGGTGGCTCTGCGCGTTCGACGCGAGGTAGTCGTCGAGGACCCGGCGCTCGGGGACCCCGAGGACGTCGAGCACCATCGCGGCGACCAGGCCGGTGCGGTCCTTGCCGGCCGCGCAGTGCACCAGCGCCGGGCCGTCGCTGTCGGCGATGCGCCCGACGGCGTGCGCGAGCGCGGGGCCGCACGCGTCCACCATGAGCCGGTACACGTCCGCCAGCTCGGCCGGCACGTCCTGGCCCGCGGGGAACACGGGGCAGCTGTGGTACCGGACGGGGCCGTCCGTGTACCGGTGCTCCTCGGAGTCGCGGCGCAGGCTCACGACGGTGCGGATGCCCGCCCCGTGCAGGGCGGTCGGGTCGACACCGTCGGTGCGACCCGACCGCCACAGGAAGCCGTGGCGGGTGACGCGCCCGTCGAACGTGCGCATGCCGCCGAGCTGGCGCACGTTGCGCAGCCCCGCCAGCGCGGTCGACGTCGCGCCCGCCGTGCCCGCTGCGCTCGCCGTCGTCGTCGTCGTGCTCATCGTCACCCGCCCCCGCTCAGCCGACCGCGGTGAGGCGGACGGTGCGGACGGGGTTGTCCTTGTTGGTGTCGACGAGCCGGACCGTCTGGAACCGGCCGACGCCGAGCTCGCCGTCGACGATCGGGATGCTCGCGAACGGCGGGATCAGCGCCGGCAGCACGTGGTCACGGTTGTGCCCGTGCTTGCCGCTGCGCTGCGTCCACGGCCCGTCGACCGGAAGGATCTCCTTGAGGATGCTCAGCAGGTCGGCGGGTGTGCGCTCCCCCTCCTCGAGGACCGCGAACCCGGCCGTGGCGTGCGGCGTCCAGGCGTGCAGGATGCCGTCCGTCACCCCCGACGCGCGCACGAACTCGCGGCACTGCTCGGTGATGTCGTGGGCGACCTCGTCGGCGCCCGTCTCGACCTTGAAGTCCGTGCTCGTCACCATCTCGGTGTCTCCTCTCGTGCGGTCAGGCGTGGACGACGCCCAGCAGGCGGGTGATCTCGTCGGCGAGCGCGTCGCGCGCCGCCGTGAGGTAGTGCTTCACCTCGATCGAGGCGGGCTCGCTCTCCAGGTACTCGCGCAGCCCCCGGGTGAACACGCCGTTGAGGTGCGTCGCGATGTTGACCTTCGTCATGCCGGCCTCGATGGCCCGGCCGATCTCGTCGTCGGGCACGCCGGACGAGCCGTGCAGCACGAGCGGGACCTCGAGGCGGTCGCGGATCGCGGTGATGCGCGGCAGGTCGAGCGCGCGGGAACGCTCGCGCATCGAGTGCTGGGAGCCCACCGCGACGGCGAGGGCGTCGACGCCGGTCTCCTTGACGAACTGCGCCGCCTCGTCGGGGTCGGTCAGCACACCGGGTGCGTGGGCGCCGCCCTTGCCGCCGATCTCGCCGAGCTCGGCCTCCACGTAGACGCCCTGGTCGTGGCACCGCGCGGTCACCTCGGCGGTGCGCCCCGCGTTCTCGGCGTACTCGAGCTTCGACGCGTCGAACATGATGCTCGTGAACCCGAGCTCGACGGCCTGCTGCACGAGCTCGGGGTCGGTCGCGTGGTCGAGGTGCACCGACACCGGCACGCTGGACGCGCGGGCGATCGCGAGCATCGCGGACCCGAGCGGCACGATCGAGCCGTGGTGGCGGGCGCAGTTCTCCGTCATCTGGATGATCACGGGCTTGCCGGCGCGCTCGGCGCCGATGACGTGCGCCTCGGCGTACTCGAGGTTCAGCACGTTGAACGCGCCGACGCCGCGGCCCTCCCGTGCGGCGGCGTCGACGATCTCAGCGGTGGGTACGAGTGGCATGGCTGTTCCCTTCTTCGGGCGCGCGCGAGCGACCCCGCACGTGCGTGGTGGGTGGAGCGGTACGCGTCAGTCGTCGACGACGACGCGCTGCCAGTCGGCGCGGTGCGCCTCGATGTAGGCGATGTCGTGCAGGTACAGGTCGGCGTGCCCGTCGGCGATGTGCCGCGCGAAGTTCTCGTCCCCGGCGTCGGCCGCGGCCTGCATGAAGTCGACGAGGGACTGCAGGCGGCGTCCGAGGGTCGCGACGACGGTCGCGCGCAGCTCCGGGGTCGCGCCGTAGGCGTCGAGGAACTGCCGCGCGCGCCGCGCCTGCTCGTCGGTGCCGCCGAAGCCGTCGCCGTTCTCGGGCCGGGTCAGGGGTGCGAACCGGTACAGCGCGTACGCGAGGTCCCACGCCCGCGGCCCGGGCCGGGCACCGTCGAAGTCGATGAGGGAGACCGCCTCACCGTCCCGGAACACGCAGTTGTACGGCGCGAAGTCGCCGTGGCACAGGACCTCGACGGGCTCGATCGGCCCGAGCTGCCAGCCCTCGACGCCCTGGTCGAGCAGCGTGGTCGTGGCGTCGTGGTACCCGCGCAGGAGGCGGCCGGCGGACAGCAGCGCCGACTCGCTGCGCACCTGCTCGGTCAGCGGGTAGTTGCCGACCTCGCCCGCGACGTAGTCGAGGACCTCGCGGCCCTGCTCGTCCGTGCCGTGCACGCGCGGTGCGCCCTCGAAGCCGACGTCGCGCAGGTGGCGCAGCAGCACGTGGATCGCGGGCGTCCAGGGGCGTGCCGGTCGGCGCACGGTGCTGCCGACGCGGGTGACGACGTTGACGCCGCCGCCCTCGAGGACCTCCTCGTCGGGCGCCGGGCTCGTGGGCTGGGCGGCCGGGGCGGCGGGGGTGTCGGCCATGGCGGGGACCTCCTCGGTGGTGAGCACGTGCGCGGGGCGGGTCACGGGGTGGGTCGAAGGGTGGGTCACGGGGCGGCGACCGGGGTCGCGACCGGGGCGGCGGCACGCGCGTCGGGCCCGACCGCGCCCGGGGGCACGGGCGCACCGGCCCACCGGTCGCACGTGAGGTCGGGTCCGTCGCCGTGTGCCTCGACGACCTCGACGTTGCGCAACCAGTGCACGCGCCCGTGGTCGCGCGGGAGGTTCGCGCACACCGCCGGGACGGCGAGCTGCAGGATCCCGCCGTGCGCGACGACCGCCACGACCGCGTCGCCGGGGTGCTCCTGCTGCACCCGCGCGACGACGCGCCGCAGCCGGCCGATCACCTGCGTCGCCGACTCGCCCCCCGGGGCGACGGGCTCGTCGAGCGCACCGTCGGCCATCCACCGCTCCCACCCGGCGTCCAGCCGCGGCAGGCCCTCCGACGCGGGCGTGCCCTCGACGACACCGGCGAACAGCTCGCGCAGGTCGTCCAGCGGGACGAGGGGGGCACCGGACCGGCGGGCGAGCGCCGCCGCCGTCCGCGTCGCGCGCAGCGTGGGGCTCGCGTAGACCGCGTCGAGCGACCCGGCGAGACGCTCGGCGAGCTCCTCGGACTGCCGGACGCCCTCGGGCGTCAGGTCAGGCCCGGGGGTCGCCGTGGAGATCACGCCGTCGCGGTTGTGCACGCTCTCGGCGTGCCGGACGAAGACGAAGCGGGTCATGCACTGCTCCCTGGGATCGGGGGGTCGAGGGCGGGGCGGGCGCGGGTCACAGGGTCCGGGTGAGCATGTAGTCCGCCCGCCCGTACCCGAGCTCGAGGAACCGTTCGAGCGAGGCGGCCTCGGCGTCACCGACCGTGAGCCGCTCGTCGGCGGTCCCCGCGCGCGGGCCCCGCACCTGTCCCGCGAACAGCCCGTCGCCGTCGGCGTGCTGCCCGTACCGGTACCCGACGCCCCGGGCGAACGTGAGCTTCGGTCGTTCGAGGATGTACTCGGGCAGCGTGCCCCGCATCGCGACGCGGAGCGGCCACTTGGTGAGCTCGCCGTGGACCATCTCCTCGGGGCGGAACCGGCGGGCGGCCTCGACGACGCGGCGCGCCGCGAACGGCAGCCGCACGTCGACCCCGAACCGCTGCCCGAGCCGGTCGAGCCGCTGCGCGCTCGTGCGGTGGAAGTTGCCGAGCTCCTTGTCGCGGCGGGCCGCCACCTCGGCGGCGTCGTCGGCCGCGGAGCGGTACCCGCCGAAGAGCTCGTCGCTCGCCTCGCCGGTCAGCAGCGCACGCCCGGTCGTCGCGACGTGCCGCATCAGCACCCGGCTGGGGACGGCGTGCGTGAGGACCTGCTGCTCCCACGACTCGACGTCCGCGACGAGCTCCCGCAGGAGCGCGTCGGCGTCGTCGATCGGCTCGGGCTCGATCACCGTCAGCGGGACGCCGAGGTCGGCGCACAGCCGGGTCGAGAACTCCAGGTCGGGCGAGCCGGGCAGCGCGACGGTGACGGCCACGACGTCCGCGCCGCTCTCCCGGGCGACGGCGAGCACCGTCGACGAGTCGACGCCGCCGGAGACGGCGACCGCGACGGGGCGGCCGGCGCGGGCGGCGACGCTCGCCCGGACCTCGCGCCCGAGCGCGGCGGCCCGGTCCTCGAACGTCTCGTCGGTGTCGGCGCGCACCAGCTCGTCGCGCCAGGTCTGCGGCTCGTCCCCGCCGAGGACGACGACCGACGCCGGCGGGACCACGGCGATGCGCTCGACACCCATCGCCACGAGCTGCTTGATCTCCGAGGCGATCGCGACGCCGCCGCCGGGGAGCACCCCGTGGTGCAGGGGCCGGGTGCCGAGCTGGTCGCGGACGAGGAGCGCCGACCGGCCGTCCGACGCGACGACCACGGCCGCGCCCTCCGTGCCGTCGACGACGGCCGGGACGTCCCGCGGCGCGGGTCCGCGGCGCAGCAGGCGGTGCGCCGCGGCGTCGAGCGACCCGTCGACCAGCACGTCCGGCTCGGCCGGCCGCGGGCCGGTGACGCTCACGCTGCCGCCGGCGGGCAGCGCCCAGGTGGCGGTCGTGGCGTCGCGGTAGACGGCGGTCGCGGCGGCGGTGAGCGCGGCGGCCCGGTGGTCGGCGAGCACGAGGGCGAGTCTCACGAGGCTCCTTCGGAGAGCGGCTGGAGGTGACGGCGGAGATCGGTGGGATCGATCCCACGAAGGCCGGGCACGTGGTCGTGCGTGACGTCGGCGCACCCGCCGAACGGCGTGAGGTGGACGGCGACCGCCCCGGCGCCCTGGGCGCCCCGCACGTCCTCGTCGAGCGAGTCGCCGACGTGGACGACCTTGTCGAGCGGGCGGCCGAGCTCGGCCGACACCCGGCGGAACACGCGCGGGTCGGGCTTCGCGAGGCCGAGGACCGACGAGTCGAAGGTGCGCTCGACGGGGATCCGGCCGTCCGCCGGGTCCCCCGACAGGCCGGCGGCGGCGAGGATCTCGACGGTCATGGGCCGCACGGTGTTGCTCACGGCGGCGACGGGGACACCGGCCGCCGCGGCGGCGAGCAGGAGCTCGCGGGCACCGGGGACGACGCGTCGCCAGACGTCGGGCCGTCCGTGGACCTCGCGCAGCCGGTCGACGTACGCGTGCACACGCTCGACCGGGGCGCCGACGCTCGCGGCGACGTGGTCCCAGCCGACGAGCGGGACGGCACCGGACTCGCGGACCCGCACGAGGTAGTGGACGGCGTCCCAGTGCTCGCCCGGCGCCGCGTCGGCGAGCACCGCCGTCGGCTCCGGGAGCACGAGGACGCCCGCGACGTCGAGGCTCAGCGCCTCGCCCGGCGCGACGCCGACCGCGGCCCCGGCACCCGGGTCCGGGCGCGCGGCAGCCCATTCTGCACGCATCAAAGAAAGCCCCCTTCGCTCGGCCACGGCCGGTTCTCACCGACGACGCAGCTCGCGCGATAAATCTCATCTGCGCACATTTGGGCGCGGGGACACTTAACCCTAGGGCCACCGCGATCCGTCACCAGTGATCCACGATGTGAGACCCGGACCGCGGTTCGCGCGGTCCCGCACCGCGCCGGCCGGGCGCGAGGACGAGCCGCGACGGGCGCGGCGAACGTGCAGGTCACAGCGGTGTCACGTGCTACGGTGCAGCGTCCGGTCGACGAGGTCCGGCGGTAACCTGTGCATCCGAGCTGCCCGGCGTGTCGTCACCGGCGTGGTCGCGCGGATCGCCTGGGCCCGCCCGGCAACGTCCCCTCGGGCGCCCCGAACTGCACCGGTGCCGTTCGGCGAGCACACCTGCGTCGACGCGATTTCACATTCCTGCGCGAGAAGTTCGGTGCAGGTTCACACCGCGGCTGCCAATGCTTTCCGCACCATCGGGCGGCGGAGCGTCGGGGCATTCCCGGAACCTCCGCACGCCCGCCCCCGTCTCGGCATGCCGAGCGCCGTCCACCGCCGACCAGCACGACGAGGTGCTCGGCGTCTGCGCCGTTCACCCTCCGCCCGCGCCCGTCGACCCGACGCGGCACCTACCCTGCCGACCATGGAGTCCGGAAGACGGAACGAGCGCACATCCAGCGCCTCGTGGGGAGATCGCCAACTCGTCCTCAACGCGTGGTTCTTCGCGTCAGGGTCGGCGCTCGCCGGGCTCGGGCTGCTCGTCACTGCCTTCATGACGTCGACCTGGCAGCTCGCGGCCGCCGCGGTGCTGCTGTTCGGCACCACCTGCGCCCAGGCGTCGATCATCCGGCGTCGGCGCGCGGTGCTCAACCACGGCGACCTCGACTTGGCCGGCCACGCCGCCATGGTGGGCGCACTGTCGCTCCTGGGCTTCATCGCGGCCGTCGTCCTGTGCTCGACCGCAACGTGACTGACGGCCGATCGGCCGGTCAGGGCGCGAAGCGTCGCTGGAGGTCGGCGTACGAGATCGCACCGTCGAGGAAGCCCAGCGTGCCGCCGTCGAGCAGCTCGCGTCCGGCGCGCTCCAGCGTGCTGTAGGCCGCTCGGGCGAGGCTGCCGCCGAGGCTGACCCGTGTCACGCCGAGGGAGAAGAGGGTGGGCGCGTCGGTCGTGCTCGCCAGCCCGGCCACGACGTTGAGCGGGCCGGGGACCTGCGCGGCGAGCCGGCGGATCGTGTCCGCCTCCACGACACCCGGCACGAAGACGCAGTCGGCGCCCGCCTCGACGAACCGGGCCGCCCGCTCGACGGTCTCCTCGAACGGGTCGCCGGCCGCTCCGACGAGGTAGGTGTCGGTCCGGGCGTTCAGCACGAACGTCCCTCGGGGTGCCGCTGCGCGGGCCGCCGCGACACGGTCGACGGCCTCGTCGACGCCGAGCAGCGCGCCGTCGCGCACGTCCTCCAGGTTGCCGCCCACCACGCCGAGCTCGACGGCACGGGCGACCGTGCGGGCGACGTCGTCCGGGGTGGCGCCGTAGCCGGACTCGAGGTCGGCGCTCACCGGGACGTCCACCGCCGCCACGATGCGCGCGACGTGCTCGAGCATCGTGTCGCCGTCCAGCGCTCCCCCGTCGGGCACCCCGCAGGACCACGCGATGCCCGCGCTGGTCGTCGCGATCGCCGGGAAGCCGACCCCTTGGAGCACCCGGGCGGAGCCCGCGTCCCAGGCGTTCGGGAGCACGAAGCCCGGACCGGCGTGCAGGGCGAGGAGGGCGGCCGCCTTGTTCACCACCCCATCGTCGGCCACCGGGCGCCGGAACGCGCCGGCGAACGGCTGTGGCGCCGGCGCGCGTCCGGGGTACGCCGCGGACCGTCCCTCAAGGTTCGCCGCCCCGGGCCGATCTGTTCGGTATGCCACCGACGGGACACGCGGCCGCCTAGGCCCGACGAGCCGATATGGGCAGACATCTGGCAGCCCCCAGCGCGCGACGGCCACCCCTCGCGCGGTGGGCGCGCGCGTGCCTGCGTCCGGTCGCCTGCGGGGTCGCGGTCGGCGCCGTGGCGATGACCTTCGCCCAGGTCGACCCCGACACGTCGTCACCCGCCTTCGCGGACGCGCCCGGCGTCGCCGCCGACCGGCTCGGGCCCGGCACCGTCGCCGCTCCGGCGGACGCGACGTGGACCGCCACCGACGCCGACACCTCCTGGCTGACCGACGCGATCGCGGCGGAGGCGGCGGAGCGCGCACGGCAGGCCGCCGAGGCCGAGGCCGCCCGGCAGGCTCAGGTCGAGGCCGAGCGGGAGGCCGAGCGCAAGGCCGCCCGGAGCCTCGCGCGCGGCGGGTCGTCGACGCCCGGCGTCCCGCCGTCGCGCGTCCCGGTCGGTGAGGTCAAGCAGTACGCCGCGGGCCTCGTCGGCGCCGACCAGTGGGGCTGCCTGGAGGCGCTCTGGCAGCGTGAGTCCGGGTGGGACCCGTCTGCGACCAACTCGTCGTCCGGTGCGTTCGGGATCCCGCAGTCGCTTCCCGGCTCGAAGATGGCGTCGGCCGGTCCCGACTGGAGGTCGAACCCGCTGACCCAGGTCCGGTGGGGCGTGTCGTACATCGAGGGCCGCTACGGCAGCGCGTGCGCCGCGTGGCAGCACTCGCAGTCGACCGGGTGGTACTGATCCGGCGTCCCGGGAGACCGCACGCCGCGCACCCGGTCGGGGTGCGCGGCGTGCGGTCGACCCGGTCGACGCCCTATCGCTGGAGCGTGAGCAGGCCGGGCCGGTACGGCAGCAGGCCGTAGTCCCCGCCCGAGCTCGGCGAACGGCCCTGGTACAGCAGCTGCAGGTTGCAGGGGTCGATCGTCATGGTCTGGTCGTTGCTGCTGCGGATGAGCTCGCCGTGGCTGATGTCGTTGGTCCACGTCGCGCCGCTGTTGGCCTTGCCGGCGAACGGGTTGCTCTCGCTCGCGGCCTGCGGCGTCCACGAGCCCGAGAGGCTGCTCGCGGTGAACGAGCGGAAGTACCGGCCGTTGGAACCGATCGCCTCGACGATCATCAGGTACTGGTTCTGGCCCTTGACCTTGTAGACCTGCGGGGCCTCGAACAGGTTGTTCGTGGAGTCGCTCATGACGGTGGTGTACGAGGAGCCGAAGCTGCCCGGGAAGTTCCCGATCGGCATGCTGGCCCGGTAGATCTTGCCGTTGTCACCGGCGAAGAACAGGTACATGTTCGTGGCGTCGCCGATGATCGTCTGGTCGATGGGGCCGGTGCCGGAACCCGAGATGCTGCCCGTGAACAGGGTCTGCGCCGACGACCACCCGTTGGGGTTGGTGGGGTCGCTGGACGTCCGGTAGGAGAACGCGGTCGGGCCCCACTGGTAGGTGAGCACCCAGATGTTCTTCGGCGCGAAGTAGAACAGCGACGGTGCGACGGTCGCGGACGTCATGGCGTTCTGGCTGGCCGAGCCCATGCTCGACCAGCTGCTGAACAGGCCGAAGCTCATCGAGCCCCAGGACGAGCCGTTGTCGTGCGTCGTCGCGTAGACGAGGTGCTGGCCGTTGTACTCGGCGGTCGTGAAGTCCTTGAGCGACGCCCACCCGGACCGCGGGGTGGCGAGCGAGCCCGTCGACGACCAGCGGTAGCTCGACGGCAGCGAGCACGTGCCGCCGGTGGACGTCGGAGTCGGCGTGGGCGTGGGGTTCGTCGAGCCGCCTCCCACCTTGACGAGCTGCCACTGCTGGTTGCTGCCGTTCCAGTCGGCGTACTGGACGACGTTCGCGCCGTCGGCGGTGGACGCGCCCTGCACCTCGACGGCCTTGCCGCTGTTGCGGCTGATCAGCTGGATGTAGCCGTCGACGTCCTGCAGGGAGAACTGCTGGTTCGTGGAGTTGGCGTCGGACCACTGGATGATCGCGGCGCCGTCGGCGGTGGACTTGTTGGAGACGTCCAGCACCTTGCCGGAGAGCCGGGACTTGAGCCGGTAGTAGCCGCTGCCGGAGTCGACGAACTGCCACTGCTGCTGGTTGCCGTCGTTGCGGGACCACTGGGCGATGCGCGCACCGTCGTTGGTGGCGAGGTTGTACACGTCGAGGGCCTTGCCGCTGTTGCGGTTGACCAGGACGTACCAGGCGGACGTGTCGACGCTGGCTGCCGCGGCCGGGCCGACCTGCCCCGGCACCGCTGCCACCAGGGCCAGCACTAGGCCGGCGACCGCCAGGGCTCGTGCGGCGATGGACTTCCTCATCCTTCGCTCCTTCGGTTCGTCGTGTCCCGCGAGCAGTGCCGGCACGTCGGCTCCCCGGCGACGTGGCGCGGCACGGCGGCGGGAGGGCCGGCGATGTTAGCGCTCACATCGTCGTGGCCGAGCTCCGGGTAGGGGGTGGTTCGCCGGGGAACGTATCCGGATCTACATCGATGTACAAGACATTCCGGGCTCCGGAACGTTTCACGTCGACGCACCCGGCCACGAGCGAGCGGCGGCGCCGCTCGGAGGTCGGAGCCGGAGCGGTCGCCTAGCGTGGACGCGGACGCACCCCCGCAAGGAGGATCACCGATGACGGCTCTGCCGGCCGGGCGCTCACCGTGGCCGAGCAACCACGCCCGCCGCCCGAGGGCGCTCGCCCCCCGGCTCGGGACGGGGCACCGTCTTGGATGAGACCGGCGCCCGCCACTGGATCGACAACCGCGACCGCTACGACCGCATGTACCGGCCCGTCGAGGACGCCCTGCTCTCGGCCGCCGCGATCCGCCCCGGGGAGCACGTGCTCGACGTCGGCTGCGGGTACGGCACGACGACGCTCGACGCGGCCGACCTCGCCCGGCCCGGCACCGTCACCGGCGTCGACGTCTCCCCCGCCATGCTCGAGACGGCACGCGCGCGAGCCGCCGGCGACGACCACGTCACGTTCGTCGAGGGCGACGCGCAGACCCACACGTTCCGACCCCCGTCGTGCGACGTCGTGCTCTCCCGCTTCGGCCTCATGTTCTTCGCCGACCCCGTGGCGGCGTTCGTCAACCTCCGGCGGGCGACCCGACCCGGCGGGCGGCTCGCGTTCATCGCGTGGCGGTCGCCGAGGCACCAGCCCTGGTTGTGCGTCCCCGGGGCGGCGGCAGCCCACGCCCTCGGCGTCCCCGTCCCCGACCTCGCCGAGGGCGACGGGCCCGGGATGTTCTCCCTCGCGGACGAGGGCCGGGCACGGAGCGTGCTCGTGGCGGCGGGATGGACGGAGGTCGAGGTCGAGCCCGTCACGGTGCCGCTCCTGGTCGGCGGCGGCGGGACCGTCGAGGACGCCGTCACGTTCCTGCGGACCGGGACGCTCGGGCGCCGGCTGCTGGACGGCGTCGACGTGGACACCGGGGCGCGAGCGCTGGCGGAGGTGCGGGCGGCCCTGGCGCCGCACACCCACCCCGACGGGGTCCGCCTCGACGCCGGCGTGTGGCTGGTGCGCGCCCGGGCCTGACGGCGGCGCACCGCGCCGGTCACGCCGGTGCGGCCCCGGGGTGCACGACCGTCAGCGGCGACGGCAGCTGCCACCCCAGCAGCTCGCTCGCGTGCGACCGGAACACGTCCGCCGGGTCACGCCCGCTGCCGTCGTGCAGCGTGGCGATCAGGTCCATCACCCGTGGCGTCGTCGCGATGAGGTAGCGGCACGGGTCGGCGCTCGGGTTCCAGTACGTGTGCCGCACGCCCCGCACCGCCGTCGCGGCCCCGCCGGGGTCGAGGCCGACGACCCGGTCGTCGAGCAGCACGTGCAACGCGCCCTCGAGCACGTACCAGGTCTCGTCGTCCTCCCAGTGCACGTGCACCGGTGCGATGAGCCCGCGCTCGCCCGCGGGATTGCCGGGGTCGGACCACTCCACGAGCCGGATCTCGCTCCCGGGCGGCGCGAGCTCGGCCTCGGCGACGCGCGCGGACGCGTCCGCGCGATCGAAGGCTCGGTATCCACCCGGCACCGCTCCAGCGTGCTGAACGTCCGAGCACCCGTCAATGCCGTCGCGCGGGTCAGCGAGCCGCGGCCGCCCCGAGGGCCCGGGCCAGCGCGTCGACCTCCGGAGCGAGGTTGCCGGCCGCGGCGAACCGGCGGCGGGCGTACCCGAACGCGACCCCGTTCTCCGGGTCCGCGAACCCCTGCGCGCCCGCCGCGCCCGAGTGGCCGAACGCGGACGCCCCCAGGAACGGGTACGGCACCTGCGTCCGCTCGAACCCGAGACCGAAGTGGTCGACCTCGCCGGTCACCAGGTCGGGACCCGGCGTCGCGAGCGCCGCGACGGCGGCCACGGACGCGTCGTCGAGCAGCGCGCCGCGCCCGTCGGCGCCGATGGCCGCCGCGTACAGCCCGGCGAGCCCGCGAGCGTTGCCGACCGCCCCCGCCGACGTCTGTCCGAGGCGGCGCACCTGCGGGGCGTTGCCGATCGTGACGATGTCCGTCGGCGGGTCGGCGTCGAGGTTGAACGCGACGGAGATCAGGGAGTCGCGGCTCGGTGCGGCCGCGGCGCGCTGCGCCTGCTCGGCGTCGGTGAGCAGCGGCGGCTGCGCGTCGACCACGCGGTCGTCGAGCGCCTCCGGGAGCCCGAGGTGCAGGTCGAGGTCCCGCGGCGCGCGGATGCGCCGCTCGTAGACGTCCCGCAGCGAGAGCCCGGTCTGTCGCCGCACGGCCTCGCCGAGCAGCGCCCCGACGACGAAGGCGTGGTACCCGTAGCCCGCACCCACGGGCCACGCGGGTGCGAGCGGGGCGAGCCGTGCCGCCAGCACCGCGTCGTCGGCGAGCTCGTCGAGCCGGAACCGCTCCGGCACCCCGACGAGCCCCGCGCGGTGGGTGAGGACGTCGCGCACCGTGAGGACGTCCTTGCCGTGCGTGCCGAACTCGGGCCAGTCGTCCGCGACCCGCCGGTCCAGGTCGAGCACGCCGTCCTGCGCGAGCAGCGCGACCGTCAGGTGCACGGCCCCCTTGCCGGTGGAGTACACCGGCATCAGGGTCTGCGCCGGCAGGCCCACGGCGAGGTCGACGACGCGCTCGCCGCCCACGTACGCCGCGACCTGCGCCTGCAGGCCGGGTTCGCCCGCGGCGGTCGCCGCGAAGGCGTCGCGCACCCCCTCGAAGCCGGGCGCGACCGTGCCGTGCACCTGTGCCGTTGCCGTCGTGCTGGTCATCGGGAGCCTCCGCAGCGGTGGGCCGTCCCCTGCCGACGGCCGAGCCCGCGGCACGTTACCCGCGGCCACCGACACGCTCGGCGCTCACCACACCCGCGTGCGCGACGTGCCCGACGTGAGGGACGCGAGCGGTCCGGCCGGGTAGGTGCCGCCCGACGACTTCGGCTGCCCCGTGAGGTCGGTGCCGAGCACCGCGGGGCTGCCGTCACGCTCCTCGAAGTCGGCGTCCGCGAAGCGCACCCGCTCGAGGTCGTCGCCGGTGACGAGCCCGATCCGCACCTCGTCGAACCCGGCCGGGAGCCGGGCCTCGAGGACGACCCCGCCGCCGTCGTCGACGACCGCGACGTGCACGTCGTCGCCCGCGAGCACGACCGCGCCGGGCTCGCCGGGGACCGGCTGCGCACCGCCGACGAAGACGTTGTCGCGCAGGTAGGCCGGCTGCTTCACGCCCTTGAACCGCTCGTGGTCGCCGCGCCACAGGTCGTGGACCTCGGCGAGGTAGGCGGCCAGGTCGGCGGGATGGCCGGTGTACCCGACCGTGCCGTGCCGGGCGGTGTCCCCCGTGCCGGCGTCGGGCGCGTACGCCGGGGTGCCGTCGCCGCCGAGAAAGACGTTGCCGACGAAGCGGTCGTCGCCGCCCTCGATCGCGGCGTACCCGGCGACCTGCGTGCTGTGCGGCAGGTGGTACGGCGTGGGGCGGTCGAGCACCGGCTGCAGCCAGAGCGTGCCGCGCACGAGGTTGTGCACGAAGGCACCGCCCTGGCTGAAGACCTCCAGGGACGCCGCCGACGCGAAGATGTTGTGCTCCACGAGGTAGGGCCCGTGCGACACCTCGACGAACAGGTCCCGGCTGTTGCCGTAGTACACGTTGCGCGAGACGCGGGTGCCCTGGGTCTGCCAGTCGAGCCAGGTGCCCAGCGAGCAGTCGTGGATGCGGTTGTGCCGGATCTCGACGTCGATCGCGGCGTGCAGCTTGATGCCGGCGATCTCGTACCCGTAGAACTCGCGCTTCAGGGCGATGTCGTGGATGTGGTTGTCCTCGATCGTCGAGAACACCGCGCCCAGGTGCCCCACGATGCCGTTCTGCCCGCAGTCGTAGATGGTGTTGCGGCGCACGACGTGCGAGCCGACGTGCTCCCGGTCCCAGCCGATCTGCCGTGCCGCGAACACCGACTCGAGCTGGTACTGGTAGCCGGGCTTGTCCCGGCGCCACCGGGCGTAGTTGTGGCCCGTCGAGGCCTCCTTGCCCAGTGAGATCCCCGAGCACTTCGCGTCGTGGATGACGTTGTCCTCGATGACCCAGCCCTTGGCCCAGTTCGGTCCGACGAGGCCCGGCTGGTCGGCGGTCGGCGGGGTCCACGGGCAGGCGGCCTGTGCCAGCTCGAACCCGCGCACGGTGATGTGGTCGAGGTGGTGCTCCGTCGGGAAGAACACCGAGCGGCGGACGTTGACCTCCACGAGCCGGGCGTTCGGGTCGGCGCCCTGGAAGTTGGCCCACACGGTCGTCTCGTCGGGGCCGACCTCCGCGTACCAGACGTACCGCGTCCGCTCCGGGTCGCGGATCGGGACGGTGGTGCCGGTCCAGTGGTCGACCACCGTGGTGCGCAGCGGCGGGTCGGCCAGCGCGGCGTGGTCCAGGACCTCGTAGAAGCTCGTCCCGTCGAGGTACACGTCGCCCAGGTGCGTGCGCGGCTGCCCTTCGACGTACAGGGCCCAGTCGCCGTCGAGCTCCTCGGCGAACGGGTTGAACTCGCCGAACAGCGTGTTCGGGATCGCGACCCTCCACACGGTCCCGTCCTCCCGCTCCCAGCCGGTGACCTGCTCGGAGCCCTTGATCACCACGTGCTCGCCCGGGGCGGCCTCGTAGGTGATCCGGCGCCGGTCGCTCAGCCCGCCCCGCTGCGGCCTGACCCACTCCCGGTACTCCCCGGCGTGCACGACGACACGGTCCCCCGGCCGCGCGACGGCCGCCGCCTTGCTGATGGTCCGGAACGGCGTCCCGGCGGACCCGTCGGCGGAGTCGGACCCGGTGGTCGCGACGTGGAGCGCAGGTGCCATCGTGCGTGACCTTCCGTACGTGCAGGCGACGTCGCCTCGGTGCGCGGGCGCCGGTCCATCGTCCCGCCGGTGTCGGCCGCTTGCATGTTAACGCTCACATGAGAGCCGGGCGCAGCACGCGACCGGACTCGTCAGCGCACCCGCAGCACCTGGCCCAGCCGCTCCCGCCGCCGGGCGGAGGACTCGACCGCGACCACCACGAGCACGGTCGCCGTCAGGAGCCCGACCGGCACGACCGCCCACCACGAGAGCACCACCGACGGGTCGGCCGACTGGCCGGTGACGAGCCGCAGCGCGAGCGGCGCGACGAGCCCGCCGACCAGCAGCACGCCGAGCAGCACGCCACCGAGCGCGGCCACCAGCGTCGGCGGCAGCAGCTCCCCGGCAGCGACCCGAGCCGTCCCCCGACCGCGCAGCCCGAGCACCCGGGCCGTCGCGAGCGACCGGGCACGACCCGGAGCGGACGCCGCCGCGTCGAGGACGACGACGACGACCGCGAGCCCGGCGCACACCGCCGCGACCAGCACGAGGAGGGTCAGCAGCCCGTCGGCCAGCGGGTCGGACCGCCGGTCCGCCAGCCACCGGGTGCGGGCGAGCACCGTCCCCCCGACCGGCTCGGCCGCCGCCCGGGCGGCCGTGGCCGCGTGCGGGCCGACCGCCCACACGGTGTTCGGGTCCACCGCCGCCTGCTCGGTCCCGACGGGGCGGGAGCCCACCTTCGCGGCTCGTGCGGCGACGGCCGCCCTGACGACCGCGGCCAGCGCCGCACGGTCCACCACCACGGTGGGGCCCGCGTTCGACCCGTCGGTCCGCTGCGCGGGCAGCGCGGGCACCCGGCCGACGGGCTGGAGGTCGATCGTCACGTCGCCCCACCTCAGCGACGGCTCGGTGCCCAGCAGAGGGTCGGCGACGAGGGCGGGCAGCGGGCCGGGGGTGGCGCGGGTCGTCGCGCCGTCGGACGCGTCGGCCAGTGCCGCGAGGGCCGGGGCCGGCCCGAACGGTGTGCGGGCGAGCAGCTCGCCGTAGGGCACCGGGTCGATCGCGACGACCCGCACCGCGTCGACGCCACGGACGTCGAAGAGCTGGCTCCGGTCCTGCACGCGCCCGACCGCCACCGCGTCGACACCGTCGGCGGCCGCCAGGTCGCCCGCGACGTCCTGCAGCGCCGCGTCCGGGGTCGTCGTGCGGACCAGGACGTCAGCCCCGACGCCGTCCCACGACCCGTCCGCCTGCCCGGAGCGGACGGTGCCCGCGAGGGCGGCGCACAGCGCGACGAGCGTGGTCACGACGACGAGCGCCACGAACGGCAGCACCGCTCCTGTGGACCGGGCGCGCGCCACGGCGAGCAACGGCCCGGCCTTGCGGGACCGGCGGGCGAAACGCAGGGCCGCGCCCAACAGCGGCGGGACGGCGCGCCACATGAGCAGCGCGCCCGCCGCGGCGACGAGGACGGGCGCGGCCGCGAGCGCGAGGTCGGCGGCGCCGGACATCGACAGGGCGCCGCGCCGGCGCAGGGCGGCCAGCGCGGCGACCGCCAGCACGAGCAGCGCGACCTCGACCGAGACCCGCCGCACCGTGCGGACGCGCTGCGCGAGGCGCCGGCGGTGCCGGTCGGTCGGGACGCGCCGGGCCTCGCTGCGCGCCGCCGTGACCGCGGCGGTCGCGGGCGGCGCGAGCACGCCCACGACCAGGATGACGACGACCCACGGCCACGTCACCGCGCCGGGTGCCACGAGGGCGCCGAGCGTCAGGCCCACCGCCGCCCCCGCGCCGACGACCACCGCGGACTCGGCTCCGGCCTGCCCGGCGATGCCGGCGAGGGAGGCGCCACGCGCCCGCACCGTGC
This sequence comes from Cellulomonas chitinilytica, assembly GCF_016862675.1. Lineage (GTDB taxonomy): Bacteria > Actinomycetota > Actinomycetes > Actinomycetales > Cellulomonadaceae > Cellulomonas > Cellulomonas chitinilytica. The sequence continues at coordinate 66,105 of NZ_BONK01000004.1, forward strand.
GCAGCGCCACCGCGCGTCGCCGAGCGAGGAGGTCGGCGGCGACCAGCAGCACGAGCACGGCGCCGCACGCCAGCCCGGCGAGCACCACCATGGCCTGCGACCACGTCGCCGCCACGTGCTGCCGCGCCTGCGAGAGCAGCAGGTCGAGCCGGGACGTCACCGTGGGCTGGGGTCCCGGAGCGAGCAGCACGTCGGGTGACGCCTCGAGCGCCGCGACCTGCGTGGCGAGGGCCTCGGAGCTCCGGTAGTCCACCGCCCCGGGGTCCACGGGGAACTGGAACCTGCGGGTCACGCCGTCGGGCTCGAGCGCGGCGCGGGCCGCGGGGAGCGAGGCCGCGGACAGCAGCCCGCCCACCACCGTCGTCGGCTCGCTGCGTGGCCCGACCACGCGCGGCCGCAGCACCTCGGGTCGGGCCGCCCACACGGCCGCGCCCGGGTCCTGCGGCGCGAACACGCCCGTGACCAGCACCGGCACCGTGGTGTGGTCGGGCAAGACCACCTGGAACGTGCCGCCGGCCCCGACGCCGAGCGTGCGCGCCACGTCGTCCGACAGCGCGAGCTGCACGGCGCCGTCGGGTCCCGGGCGGCCCGGGGCGACCCCGTCGAGCCAGCGGACGGCGGGCTCCTGGCCCGCCCACAGGTACGTCATCCACAGGACGCCCCCGGTCGGCAGCCCGGGGGTGCTGAACCCGAGGTCGATGCTCGTCGCGGAGGCGACGGGCGGCCCGAGCACCGGGCGCAGCGACGGCGGCAGCGCGTCCTCGATCCGGCGCGCCGCGTCGTCGACGCCCCCCGTGGTGTCCGCGGCGCCCGCGGTCGGGTCCGACGCCCCCGGACCGTAGAGGCTGGTGACCACCAGGTCGGTGGGCGGGTCGGCCTGCGCGACGGCGGTCCGGACGGCGGTGTCGGCCCGGGCGACGAGCAGCCGGGGCACCGCGTCGGTGAGCATCACCGTGAGCGCGACGACGAGGACCGTGACGAGCAGCGGCCACAGGTCGGCGCGGGCCCGGCGCCACGCGACCCTCATGCGACCGGGTCCATCCGCAGCCGGGCGATCGTCGCGCGCCGCACCGCACGGGCGGTGAGCGGCACGACGAGCGCGGCGCAGCCGAGCACCAGCACGAGCACCATCGCCACCTGGGCGGGCCACGGCCACTGCACGGCCGCCGCCGGCACGGGCGCGAGCCCCTGCGGGGAGAGCACGAGCAGGGGGCCGACGGCCCAGCAGGCGAGGGCGCCCAGCACAGCGCCGGCCAGCAGCGACGCGCCCGTGACGATGGCCTGCTCGGCGAGCAGCGACGCGAGCACCGACCGTCGCGAGGCGCCCAGCCCGCTCAGGCGGGCCACGTCGAGCTCGCGCGCCTCGAGCGCGGTCGTGGAGTGCAGCGCGGTCCCGACGAGGGTCAGCACGAGGGCCGCGACGACCAGGAGTGCGGTGGCCGCCCGCTGCGGAGCACGGAGCGGACCGTCGGCGCTCTCCTGCGCCACGGCGGCGCGTGCGGTCACAGGACCGAGCCCCTGGGCCGCGAGCGTGCGGGCGGCGCCGGGAGGGGGCGCGCCACCGACCCACCACTCGTCGGTCAGGGTGTCGAGGCCGCCGTGGCTGAGGGCGGCGCGGGACAGGGCGTCGACGTCGGCCAGCAGCGCCGGCGCGCGCGGCTGCGACGGGACGTACGCCGTGATGCCGAGGACCTTCGCGTGCACGGGGGTCAGCCCGAGCGCGAGCTGCACGCCGTCGCCGACCTTCAGGCCGAGCTGGCCGGCCAGCCGGGCCGAGACCACGACGGGCACCTCCTCGACGGGACGGAACGCGAGCGCGGTGAGCGTGCCGTCCGACCAGTACAGGCCCGGCAGGTACGCGGTGCCGTCGAGGGTCAGCCGCACGCCGTCGGGCGCGGTCGTGGCCGTGACGTGGTCGAGCGCCGCCACGACGTACTCCTCGCCCCGTGCACGCGCGACGGACCAGGTGCTGCCGGACGCCGGCGTCGCGTCGCGCAGCGTCAGGTCCAGGTCGAACGGGACGTCGCTCTGCTGGTCGGGATCGGCGGCGTCGCCGAAGGCCGAGAGCCGGGCGTCCACGCCGACCACGCGGGCGTCCTGCGGGACGGCGACGGTGACGGTGTGCGGAGCGCCGTCCAGCGGCACCACGCCCGCGGCCAGCGCGGCGCGTGCGCCGTCGGCGTCCTGCACGACGAGGCTGAGGTCGGCGTCGATCGCGACGTCGTCCGCGACGTGGCCGGACACGACCAGGTCCGCGCTCGTGCCGGTCAGCAGCACTCCCCCGACGGCCTCCGCGGGTGCCAGCCCGGACGTGGTGTGCGCCCAGCCGCCGGCCGGCAGGCGCCCGCGCAGCAGCCCGTCGGCGTGCCGCGTGTCGACCGCGACGAGGTGCACGGCCTCGTCGGCGCTCTGCACCCGTGAGCCGAGCGTGACCGTCCGGCTCGTCACCGGGCTGACCTGCCCGTTCGTCGCCTCACGCAGCGAGGCGCCGGTGCCGAGCGCACGTGCCGGCACCACCAGGTCGGTACCGACGGCCGCCGCCGCCTGGTCGCCCTGGGACCGCACCCACGTCGCGGCGAACCCGACGCCGAACGTCGCGCACGCCGTCGCCAGCACCACGAGGAACGCCGCCGCGGCGCCCTGCGGTCGACGGGCCGCCCCCCAGGCCGCGAGCGGCAGGGTCAGCGAGCGGGCCGTGCGGGCGCGCGCGTCGGCCCGCCGGGCGAGCAGCGGGAGCGGGCGCAGGGCGAGCGCCGCGCCCGCCAGCAGGCACAGCACCGGGGCGACGACGAGCACCGGGTCGGCCACGGCGCCCGTCGCGACCTGGTGAGCGCGCAGCTGCAGGAAGGCGACGGCCGCGAGCGCGAGGAGCACGAGGTCGGCCCCGGAGCGGGCGACCACGCCGACCCGGTCCTCGCGGGTGCCGCGCGGCGTCCCGGTGCGCAGCCACGGCAGCACCAGGAGCACGCCGAGCGTGAGCGCGACCGCGGTGACGACTCCGGCGAGCCGCAGCAGCCCGCCCTCGGGGAGATCCGCGGGGCCGAGGCCGACCGCGTCCGCGAGCACCCGGTGGAGCGCGACCGCGAGCGCGGTCGCGGGGACGACGCACAGCAGGGCGAGGACCCCGGCCTCGGCGGCGGCCTGGCCGACCAGGCGGCTCCTGCCCATCCCGCGGGCGGCGAGGAGCGCCGCCTCGGGCGCGCGCCGGGCGGCGACGAGCCGCGCGGCCAGCACCACGGTCGTCCCGACGAGCGCGGCGCCCAGCAGGGCCACCGCGAGCACCCCGGAGCCGGTCACCCCTCGTTGCTGGCGCGCGGCGTCGAGCGTGCGCGCGAACGGCAGGTCCGTCACGACGTTCTCCGTGCGGTCGCCGAGGGTGCTGTCGAGCTCGCCGCGGAGCGCGTCGACCGCCGTGCCGGCCCGGGTCACGTCGACGGCGCTCGCACCCGACAGGTCGGGCTGCACGCGCAGCGTGACGCGGAGCAGGGGGATCCCGCTCGCGACGGCCCCGCCCGGCGCGACGACCAGCGGGCCGTAGGCGGAGATGGCGCCGCGGTAGTTCTCGCCCACCCCGCTGCCGTCCAGCGGGTCCTCCTGCCACGGGGCTCCCGGCCGGGGCACGAACGTCCCCACGACCGTCAGCGGCGCGCCGCCGGGGCCGCCCGGGGTGGCAGCGAGCGTCGTCGTGCTCCCGACGTCGAGGCCGAGCGCGCGGGCCGTCGACGTCGGCAGCGCGACCTCACCCGCCGCGGTGGGCCAGCGCCCCGACGCGACCGTCCCGCGCGCGTCCGGGTCGTCGAGCTCGGCGAGGTACGCCAGGCGCAGCGGACCCGCGTCGGGCGGCAGGTAGCGCATGACGGTCGACGTCCACGTGGTGACCGTCGCCGGGAGGTCCCCGAAGGGGGCGGTGAGCAGGGCCGTCGCGTCGGCGACCGCCCCCGAGGCGTCCCGTGCCGTCGCCGCGACGCGTTCGGTCACGTCCGGGTCGTCGGGGTCGTCCGGGAAGCCCAGCGCCACGCCGACCTGGACGTCCGCGGCGGGGGCGCGGACGATCGCGAGCTGCAGCGCCCGCTGCGGGGAGGCCGTCGTGAGCAGGACGCACGCGCCGATCAGCGCCGCGCCGGCGACCATGACCGCCAGCACCGCCGCGAGCACGCCCACCTGGGCCCGCCCGCGGCGCCACCAGAGGTCAGACACGCGCGCCGTCCCCGACGAGCCGGCCGTCCACGAGGCGCACCGCGCGGTCCGCGAGCGCGATCATCACCGGGTCGTGCGTGGCGACCAGCGCGGTCATGCCCTCCGCCTCGACGACGCCGCGGATCAGCGCCATGACCGCCAGCCCGGTCTCGCTGTCGAGCTGCCCCGTCGGCTCGTCGGCGACGAGCAGCCGCGGCGACCCGGCGAGCGCCCGCGCGATCGCGACCCGCTGCTGCTGGCCGCCGGACAGCTCGTCGGGCCGCTGGAGCGCGTGCGGGGCCAGCCCGACGAGGTCGAGCAGCATCTCGACGCGGCGCTCCCGCTCGGCGACCGGTGTCTCGCGCAGGCGCAGCGGGACGCCGACGTTCTCGGCCGCGGTCAGCACGGGGATCAGGCCGAACGTCTGGAAGACGAACGCGACCCGGTCGCGGCGCAGCAGCGCCTGCCCGTCCTCGGTCAGCGCGGCCACGTCGACGTCGTCGACCCGCACGCTGCCCTCGTCGGGACGGTCGAGCCCGCCGACGAGGTTGAGCAGCGTCGTCTTGCCCGAGCCGGACCGGCCGACGACCGCCACGAGCTCGCCCGGCGCCACGTCGAGGTCGACGCCGCGCAGGGCGTGCACGGCGGAGCGGCCCTCGCCGAAGGTGCGGTGCACGTCCCGGAGGCGGACGGTCGCGCCCGGCTCGACCCCCGGCTGCGCGCTCACCGGGCGCTGCCGTCGGGCCGGACGCTCACGTGGTCGCCCTCCAGCGCGAGGCGCACGCGCCGGGTCAGCGCGAGGGCGTCGCGGTACTCCTTCGGCACCTGCACGCGACCCGCCCGGTCCATCACCGCGTACTCCTCGTGCGTGGCGTCGCCGCCGGTGTGCCGCCGGAGCACCTCGCTGCTGGTCCGCCCGTCCCGGATCGCGACGGTGCGCTCCACCTGCCCGCTGACCGCCTGGTCGTGCGTGACGACGACGACCGTGGTGCCCGCCTCCCGGTTCGCGGTCCGCAGGGCGTCGAACACCTCCTGCGCGGTGGTGGTGTCGAGCTCCCCGGTCGGCTCGTCGGCCAGCAGCAGCTGCGGCTCGTTGGCGAGCGCGGTCGCGATCGCGACGCGCTGCTGCTCACCGCCGGACATCTCGTGCGGCTGCCGGTCGGCCAGGTGCCCGACGCCCACGAGGTCCAGCAGGTCGCCGGCCCGCGCGGCCCGCTGCCGGCGAGGCGTGCCCGTCATCGGGAGCGCGACGTTCTGCCGGGACGTCAGGTACGGCAGCAGGTTGCGCGACGTCTGCTGCCACACGAAGCCGACCATCGTGCGCCGGTACGCGACGCGGTCGCTCGCGTGCATCGCCATCAGGTCCCAGCGGCCCACGCGCACCTTGCCGGCCGTCGGCGCGTCCATCCCGGACAGCACCGCGAGCAGCGTGGACTTCCCCGAGCCGCTGGCGCCGACGACCGCGACCATCTCGCCCTCGTCGACCAGCAGGTCCAGGCCCTGCAGGGCCTGCACCTCGACGCTGCCCGACTGGAAGATCCGCACCAGGTTGTCGCAGACGACGAGTGCGTCATGACCGAACTGCGCGGGGGGCGCCGCGCCGCCACCCAGGGCCTCGAGCGTGCTCTCGGACACCGGCGGCTCCCTTCGTCGGACGAACCTGCACCCGCAGGCTAGGGCAACGCCCCGCTCCTGCTGTCGTGATCACCTCCAGGACACCTGCGGGACCTTCGTGTAGGTCACGCCGGCGGCGTCCCAGCGTTCTCCGAGCGGCACCAGCCGGGCCTTGAGGTCGTCGAGCTGCCGGTCCTGCTGCGGGGTCCAGGCGATCTCCGCGACGGCCGCGAGCCGCGGGAACGCCATCGACTCGACGTCCTCGACCGTCCGGAGCGTCTCGGTCCACAGCGGCGCCTCGACGCCGAGCAGGTCGTCGTCGCCGACGCCGTCGACGACCTGCGCCGGGTCCCACGAGTACGCCTCGGCCAGGTCGGTGAACCCGCGCGCCCACTGCAGCCCGTGCGGCGTCGAGGCGTCGTACTTCATGTCGAGGTACGTCGCGTCGGCGGGCGACATGATCAGCCGGCCGCCGCGGTCGACGAACGACCGCACGCGCTGCGCGAGCCCCTTCGTCTCGGGGCGCACGTAGCTCCAGTACTGGCCGACCGTGCCGGGCGGCAGCGGGCCGGCGTCCGCGATCTCGTGCCACCCCACGACCGTCTTGCCGGTCCCGGCGGCGATCTGCGCCGCCCGGGTCACGAACGCCGCGTACTGCTCGTCGGACGTGGCTCGGGACTCGTCGCCACCGATGTGCAGGTAGGGGCCCGGCGTGAGGGCGGCGACCTCGTCGAGCACGTCCTCGACGAACCGGTACGTCGTCTCGCTCTCCGGGTCGAGCGTGCTGAAGCCGACCTCGATGCCGCTGTACGCGGGGACCGCCCGTCCGTCAGGGTTGAGCTCGCCGTACGACGCGAGCGCGGCGTTGGTGTGCCCGGGCATGTCGATCTCGGGGACGATCGTGACGCCCCGCGCCGCCGCGTGGGCGACGATCGCGCGGTAGTCGTCCTGCGTGTAGAAGCCGCCGGGGTCGCCGTCGACCGCGTTGGCGGCGCCGACCTCGGTGAGGCGCGGCCACGAGCCGATCGCGATCCGCCAGCCCTGGTCGTCGGTCAGGTGCAGGTGCAGGTGGTTGACCTTGAGCAGCGCGACGTCGTCGACGTACCGCTCGACGTCCTGCACGCCGAAGAAGTGCCGGGCGACGTCGAGCATCGCGCCGCGGTAGGCGAACCGGGCGTGGTCGCGCACGTCCACCGCGGGGACCTCGCGCGCGGCCCCCGGGTCGCCGAGCGGCACGAGCTGCCGCAGCGTCTGCACGGCCGCGAACGCGCCTGATGGCTCGGCCGCGGCGATGTCGATGCCGTTGTCGTCGACGTGCAGGAGGTAGCCGTCGTACCCGGTGACGGCGGGGTCCACCGTGAGCCGGACGTCGGCGTCGGCCGGGCCGGCGGCCCCGCCGGTGGCCACGGCGACCCCGGTGTCCTCGTGCAGGAGCTCGACGAGCGCGGCGGCGGGCCCGGCGAGCTCCGGGTCGGCCGACACCGTGGCGCTGGTGCCGAGCACGAACGGCGCACCCTCCCCCGCCGTCAGCTCGACCGGCCGCGGCACGACGCTCGGGCCCACGGCGCCCGCCGGTGGAGGTTCCGCCGGGGGCGGCGTGCACGCGGCGAGCACGAGCACCGCTCCGACCAGCCCCGCCGTGATCCCCGCACCCGTGCGCCACCGTGTCATCAGGCCTCCCGTCCCGCGCGAGTCTGGCATCTCGTTGAACCAGAAGGCCCCTGCGGACGTCCCCTAGGTGGGTGGCGTGCCCGTCGACCGGCTGCTCGGGACACAGGGCCGTACGGGACGACGTCGACCGGTCCGGAGCCGGATCGCCGCCCGGGAAGAGGGGACCCCATGGATCGTCGGCGGATCGTCTGGACGCTGATCCTCAGCGCACTCCTGCTCGGCCTGGTGGGCACCACGCCCGCGTCGGCGGCCGGCACCTGGCAGCTCATCGACAACCACCAGCGGACGTGCGTCGTGAGCACGCGTGGTGGCACGAGCTACTTCGGCATCTGGGTCAAGGGCACCTGGACCCACCAGATCGACGTCGGCGCGAGCGCCCTGCCCGCGGGTGCGTCGACCTCCACCTTCTACGCACCGGTCCCGCCGGGCTCGAGCGACGGCGTCGGCTCGCTGGCGTACGTGGCGGTCGCGGTGCCCGCCGGGACGGCCGTCGGCACCTACACGGCGTCGCTGTGGGCGAGCGACGCGAGGTCCACCGACAGGGTGCCGATCACCCTGGTGGTGAACGCGACGAGCTGCCGCCGGTACTAGCCGGCGAGGATCGCCGCACGTCGTCCGGACCACCCCACCCTGGGACATACTGCGCGCCATGGGATGGGGCGCGACGCTGCTGCCGTTGTCGGGGATGGGTGACGCCTGGGAGTGGTTGGCGGAGTGCGCCGTCGACCCGCTGCCCGAGGCGCCACCCCCACCCGGGGCGCCGGTCGGCGCCGCCGACGTCCTGCGCCTGCTCAGGGCCGCCGGGCTGTCGGGCAGCACGTCGCCGCTGGTCGACGACGCGCTCGACCACCTGCGCCGCGACGACGCCGAGGACGGCGACGAGGACGACGCCTGGGGCGAGACGGCGCTGACCTGCGTCTTCCTCATCGACCACACGGAGCCCGGCGAGTACCACCGACCACCCGAACGCCTCGACCCGGGCACGCCCGTCGTCGCGATCGGGCTCGACAAGCCGCACCCGCACGCGGCGCTGCGGGCCGCGGCGGCACTCGTGCCGGTGTGGGGGCCGACGGTGGCGATGGAGGACTCGGGCTGCCGCTCGATCGTCGTCGACGGGCCGATCGGCGACCTGGCCGCCGCGACCGACCGCTGGCTCGACCATTGACGCATGCCGATATAGACATATGATCGCAGGATGGCACGGGCAGCGACCACGTCGGACGTCTTCAACGCGATCGCCGAGCCGCAGCGCCGGGAGATCCTCGCGCTCCTGCGGGCCGGCGAGCGGCCGGTGACCGAGCTCGCCCACGAGCTCGGGATGACCCAGCCGGGGGCGTCCAAGCACCTGCGGGTGCTCCGCGAGGTCGGGCTGGTCCGCGACCGCAAGGCGGGCAAGCAGCGGGTCTACTGCCTCGACGCCCGCGGGCTGCGACCGGTCCACGAGTGGACCGGCGGGTTCGAGCGGTTCTGGAACGAGAGCTTCGACCGGCTGGACGCGTACGTGCAGGACCTCACCCACGCACCGCAGGAGGAGTGACCGATGAGCACGACGGAGCACACGCCGACCGCGCAGCCCGCCACGGCCGACCGCGAGATCGTGGTCTCCCGGTCCATCAGCGCCCCACCCGAGCTCGTGTTCGAGGCGTTCACCGAGGTGCGGCACCTGTCGCAGTGGTGGGGACCGGAAGGGTTCACCACCACCACGCGGGCGTTCGAGTTCCGCGTCGGCGGGGAGTGGGACTTCGTGATGCACGGACCCGACGGGACGGACTACCCCGAGTGGATCTCCTGGACCGAGATCACCCCGCCGGAGCGGATCGCCCTGCGGCACGGCGAGCACCGCGACGACCCGGACTCCTTCGAGTCGGTCCTGACGTTCACGCCCGACGGCGCCACCACCCGGCTCGAGATGCGCACCGTCTTCCGGACCGCGGCGCAGCGCGACGAGGCGGTCGAGAAGTACCACGCGATCGAGGGCGGCCGGCAGACGCTCGGCCACCTCGCGGCCTACGTCACCCGGACCGCCGGGACGGGAACGGAGCCCTGATGGCCGGGACGGTGTTCTTCAGCGTGACCATGTCGCTGGACGGGATCATCGCGCCCGAGTCCCTCGACGACCTCATGGGGCCGCAGTGGAGGGAGCTGCAGCAGTGGGTCTTCCCGCAGCGGTTCTTCCGGGAGAACCTGCAGCTCGGCGAGGGCGGCGAGGAAGGGCGCGACGACGACATCCTGCGCGAGACGTTCGCGCGCACCGGCGCGAGCGTGATGGGCAGGCGGATGTTCGACGCCGGGGAGCACGCGTGGCCCGACGAGGCACCGTTCCACACCCCCGTCTTCGTCGTGACGCACGAGCGGCGCGACCCCTGGGAGCGCCCGGGCGGCACCACGTTCCACTTCGTGAACGACGGCATCGAGGCCGCGCTCGACCAGGCCCGAGAGGCCGCCGGCGACCGTGACGTCCGCATCGCCGGCGGCGGCGCGACGATCCTGCAGCACGTCAACGCGGGCCTGGTCGACGAGTTCTCGATCGCCCTGTCGCCCGTGCTGCTCGGCACGGGGATCCGCCTGTTCGAGGGCGTCGACGCGGGTCGGGTCGCCCTGGAGCAGGTCCGTGCCGAGCCGACGCAGCGGGTCACCCACCTGACGTACGCCGTCCGGGAGCGGTAGCAGCCTCCGGGTCACGGGTGCTGGGCGACGTACTCCCGTGCGGAGTGCAGCGCCACGTCGAGCCTCGCGCGGACGGCCGTCAGCTCCCCGCGATGAGCCTCGATGAACGGTGCCTGCAGGTCGGCGACCATCTGCGCGAGCCGGGGCACCAGCTCGACGTCCTCCTTGCACCGGGCGTCGACGACGGCGCTCGTCTCGTCGAGCGGTCCGCCGTTCGCCACCAGCGTGTCTCCTGAGTTGCGCTTGCCATCCGTGACGGCCCAGCGACCACGCCCCTCGTCGCGGTACAGCCCGTGGGAGGCCAGGCAGTCCCCCCACTCGCGCAGCACGAGCTGGCCGGCGTCGCTCTGCACGGCCTGCTCGATGAAGTCGGGGGGGACCTCGCTCAGCTCGGTGCTGGGCCAGAACTGCTGGACGGCCGGCGTCTCGCCGCACCGGTCGAGGATGGCCTGCTGCTCGCCGGTCCGAGCCTCGTCCTCCACCCGCTTCGCCACGCCGTAGCGCTGCGCCGGGACGCCCCAGACGCCGTAGCCGAACTGCTCGGCCGACGGCAGCCACCACACGCCGAACCGACGGTCGCCGACCGGGTTGGGTTCGGTCGCTGGGTCCAGGAGCGATTCCGACACGGGGTCGGTGATCTCGTACCCGCGGTCCGCGGCGCACGCGCGCATCGCCAGCGCGCTCGCCTGGACCACCTCGGCCTGCTCCTGCTCGGTGAGGGAGTACCGGTCGAGCGGCAGGGTGATCGTGCCGTCGGTCGTGTCGATCACGACCTCGCTGTCCTCCGGCAGCACCGCCGGGGTCGCGTCGTCCGCGACGAACCGCATCGCGGGCGCCGCACCGAGCGCGACCGCGAGGGCGACCACCGCGACCCCACCCACCACCGCGACCCTGCGGACGGTGCGCCGGCGGCGCCCTCGGCGCAGCGTGACGTCGACGTCGGTGGGGACGTCCGGCGCGGCCCGGTCGGCGCGCTCCCGCAACCTGTCGACCCAGAGGTCGTCGGGGATGACGTCGTGGCTCATCGCGGCCCTCCCTCGTCGTCGCCCAACGGCCCCAGGTGCGCCCGCAGGAGGCTGAGCCCGCGGGACGCCTGCGACTTGACCGCGCCGACGCTCACCCCGAGGTCGGCCGCGACCTCCCGTTCGGTCAGCCCGACCAGGTAGCGCAGCACGACGACGCGCCGCTGCCGGGTGGTCAGCCGCGCCAGGGCCCGGACGAGCTCGTCGCGGTGCTCGACGACGACCGACTCGCTGGCCCGGGCCGAGTCCGGGACCGACGCCGGCGCGCTCAGGACCTCGCGACGCCGCCGCCGCCACATGTCGATGCGGGAGTTCGCGAGCACGCGACGGGCGTACGCCAGCGGGTCCGTCTGGCGTGCCCGCGGCCACGCGACGTACGTCCGCACGAGCGCGTCCTGCACGAGCTCGGCGGCGAGGTGCGCGTCACCCGTCAGCAGCCACGCCGTCTTGCCGAGCTCGCCCCTGGCCGCCGCGGCGAACGCGGTGAACTCCGCGTCGTGGTCGGTCCGGGTCCCACCGGTCGGGAGGATGCCGACCTCGCCGACGACCGCCCCTGACCCGGCCGTCGACGACGGCGCCCGGGACGGGTCTGAGTCGGACACGAGTGCAGTCACACCCTTCACACGCACGGCGGCAGGCAAAGGTTGCCACCCGGATGCGAGCTCGCGTGTCCCCCGTGAGAGCTACCCACGACTGCCCTCCACGCGGTGACGTGCTGGAACACCCCGGATCCGTAGCGTCCTTGACGAGCCGCAGCACCCCGCTGAGGCCCTGTCGAGGAGGAACGTCATGCGTCTGTTGAAGCAGCTCGGGACCGTGGGAGGCGTCGCCGTCGTCGGCAGGGTGGCGGTCGGTCTGGTCGGGGGGAGCTGGCTCCTCCAGCTCCTCGTGGGTGCGGTGGCGGCGGTGCTCACCCTCCTCGCGTACGCGTGGGTGGTGCGCAGGACCGAGCACCGGGAACCGGTCGAGGTGGGACTGGCCGGGGCCCGCTCGGCCCTCGGCCGGGGCCTCGGGATCGGCGTGCTGATGTTCGTGGCCGTGATCCTGGCGATCACCGTCGCCGGCGGGTACCGGATCGACGGCTGGGGCTCGGTCACCGTCGCCCTGGGCGTGCTCGGTGCGACGCTCGCCGCCGCCGCCGCCGAGGAGCTCGTCTTCCGCGGCGTCCTGTTCCGGATCATCGAGGAGCGCGCGGGCACGTTCGGCGCCCTGCTGCTGACCGCGGCGATGTTCGGTGCGCTGCACCTGGTCAACCCCGAGGCCACCCTCTGGGGGGCGATCGCGATCACCGTCGAGGCCGGACTCATGCTCGGTGCCGCGTTCGTCGCGACCCGCACCCTGTGGCTGCCGATCGGCCTGCACATCGGCTGGAACTTCGCCCAGGCCGGCATCTTCGGCACGGTGGTCTCGGGCAGCGACCAGTCGCAGGGTCTGCTGGTCGGCGTCACGTCGGGTCCCGTCCTCCTGTCCGGTGGCGCGTTCGGCCCGGAGGCGAGCCTGTTCTCCGTGCTCGCCGGGCTGACGCTCACCGTCGTCTTCCTGCGCATGGCCGCCCGCCGCGGTCGTCTCGTGCCGAGCCGCCGGCACCGCGCCCCGGCCGAGCAGACCGTTACGGTCTGACCGTGACCGACCTCCGGAGGGTGTCCGCCGCGTGGCAGCGGTACGACGTCACGCGGCGGGACCTGCCGCTCGCGGTGGCGGTCGCCCTCGCACCGTTCGTCCCGGCGCTGCACACCCAGGGGACGCGGCTCGGTGGCGTGCCGGACCGCCCGGTCGATGCGCTCGCCCTCGTGGCGATCGCGCTCCAGTCCGCCCCGCTGGCGGTCCGCCGCCGGTGGCCGGCCGTCTGCCTGGCGCTCGTCTCGGTCGGCTTCGCCGTCGACCAGCTCCGCGGCTACCACACGGTCGCGGGCGTCGCTCTGCCCGTCGCGGTGCTCAGCGCGGCAGCGCACCTGGAGCACCACCGGCGCACGACGATGGTCGTCGCCTCCGGGGCGTACGCGGCGCTCGCCGTGGCCCTCGACCGGCGCGGGTCCGGCGAGGGCGTCGCGGGGTTCGTGACGTTCTACCTGTTCCTGGCCGTCGCCTGGGGCGTCGGGGCGTGGCTCCGCCAGACGAGGGCCGTCGAGGTCGCACGTCGCCAGCGCGTGGCCGAGACCACCCGGGCCGCCGAACGGACCCGCCTCGCCAGGGAGCTGCACGACGTCGTGACCCATCACGTGACCGCGATGGTCGTGCAGGCCGAGGCCGCCCGGTACCTGACCGCCGACCCCGGCCGCCTCGACCAGACCCTGACGGCCGTCACCGACACGGGCCGCCGGGCCATCAGCGACCTGCGACAGCTCCTCGACGTGCTCGACCCCGACCACGGACCCGGACCGCGCACACCGACCGTCGGCGACCTGGACGACCTCGTCGAGCAGACGCGACGCTCCGGCCAGCCCGTCGAGTACGTCGAGGAGGGCCGGCCGGCGCAGAACGCGGTCGCCGCCCACGTCGCCGTCTACCGGGTGGTCCAGGAGAGCCTGACGAACGCGCTCAAGCACGCGCACGGCAGCCGCACCGTCGTCCGCGTGCACCACGGCGCGGCCGACATCACCGTCGAGGTCAGCACGGACGGGTCCGGCGCGCCGACGGCGGCCGTCGGCGGCAGCGAGCGCGGCCTGGCCGGGCTCCGCGAGCGGGTCGGGCTGCTCGGCGGCGAGCTCAGCGCCGGACGTCAGCCCGGCGGCGCGTTCGTCGTCCGGGCCCGCATCCCCGCGGCGGGCGCGTCGTGACCGTGCCTGTCCACAAGCCCGTCCGCGTGCTCGTCTGCGACGACCAGGCCCTCATCCGCGCCGGCTTCGCGACGATCATCGATGCCCAGCCCGACCTCGAGGTCGTCGGCGAGTGCGGCGACGGACGCGCCGCGGTCGACCTGACCCGCCAGGTGCACCCCGACGTCGTCGTGATGGACGTCCGCATGCCCGTGCTCGACGGCATCGAGGCCACCCGCCTGCTCGCCGGCGCCGGCGTGCCGGACCCCGTCAAGGTCCTCGTCGTCACGACCTTCAACCTCGACGAGTACGTCTACGAGGCCCTGCGCGCCGGTGCCAGCGGGTTCCTGCTCAAGGACGCCCCACCGGCGCAGCTGCTCGACGGCATCCGCACCGTCGCCGCCGGTGCCGCCCTGCTCGCACCGGAGGTGACACGGCAGCTCGTCGGCCGGTACGCCAGCCGGATCAGCCCCCCGGAGCCCGTCACCGACGACAGCAGGCTGACCCCGCGCGAGCTCGAGGTGCTCCGCCTCATCGCCGACGGGCTGTCGAACGGCGAGATCGCCGCGACCCTCGTCCTCAGCCACGAGACCGTCAAGACGTACGTGTCGCGCATCCTCACCAAGCTCGACCTGCGCGACCGGGTGCAGGCCGTGGTCTACGCGTACCGCAGCGGCCTGGTGACCTGACGGGCGGCGACGATCCCCGTCGGACCTCCCGCGCGCCGGGCGGCGGCCGCCGCCGTCAGCCCTCGTCGCCCGCCTCGTCGACGTCCCCGTCGAGACAGAGCGCCGCGAGCCGAGGCAGCCTCCGCCGCATCTCGTCATCGTTCTCGAAGTCTCATCGCTCGCCGGAGGATGCGCTCCAGCGGCAGCTCTGGCCAGCACCCCGGTCAACGCCTCGTCGAACGGCACGTCCGCCGCCGCGCGTGCCGTCTCGACGAGCGTCCGTCGTCCCTACAGGCCGGCGAGGCGCGCGCGCAGGAACCGCTCGATGCGAGCGGAGTCGTCGGGTTCCTCGGTCAACCCGACGCGCTCGCTGACCGCCGCCCAGCCCTCGAGCTCCGCCAGGACGAACGACCAGTCCGCGAGCCGCAGACCGACGGAGAGGAACGCGTCGGGCGGGGGCCACCCGAGTGACCCGTCGTCCACGTGCGGATGGGCCGCAGACGCGGCCCATCCCGTCCGTCGAACTCTCCTGCCGGTCGCGACGCGGTCGTCGTCACCGTCGACCGCCGCGACGGCGACGGTGTTGTCGACGGTGGCGTCGATCAGCTGCCAGTCGCGCACCGGCATCGTGATGTGCTGGATGTCGTCCATGCCCGTGCGTCACCCCTCGCTGGAACGTCTCCTCGACAGGGCCCGACGTTAGCCTCGGTCGCATGCCCATCAAGCTGGAGAACGTCGGCATCGCCGTCCGCGACCTCGACGCGACGATCGCCTTCTTCACCGACCTCGGACTCACCGTCGTCGGCCGCGACACCGTGAGCGGCGAGTGGACCGACACCGCCGTCGGCCTCGACGGCAACCACGCGAAGATCGCGATGCTCCAGACGCCCGACGGTCACGGTCGCCTCGAGCTCTTCGAGTACCTCCACCCCGACGCGATCGACACGGAGCCCACCCGTCCGAACGAGATCGGCATGCACCGCGTCGCCTTCTCCGTCGACGACATCGACGCAGCCCTGGAGATCGCCGCACGGCACGGGTGCCACCCGCTGCGCGGTGTGGCGACCTATCAGGACGTCTACAAGCTCACCTACCTCCGCGGTCCCAGCGGCATCCTCGTGATGCTCGCCGAGGAGCTGCGCAAGGCGTGAGGGTCGATCGGCTCCCGTCGGAAATCGCTCGCACGTTGTCGTTATCTGTACTCATCTAAGATGATGTGTATACGGTAAGCGACACTCGAGCCAAGGAGGGGCGACGTGAACCGCCTGGACGCACTGCCCGACGGCGCGTTCACGCTCGACGACGCCGCCATCGCCGGGATCAACCCCCGCGCGCTGCAGCGCCTCGCCGCCGACGGGCGCGTCGAGCGGATCGGCCACGGGCTCTACCAGCGACCCGAGACCGCGACGTACGACACCGACCTGTACGCCGCCGCCAGGAGGCAGCCGCTCTCGACCCTGTGCCTGGCGTCAGCCCTCGCCCACCACCGCCTGACCGATGCGATCCCCGCACGCATCGACCTGGCCCTGCCACGCGGCACACGCCGTCCCGCGACCAGCCAGACCATCCAGTGGCACCACTTCGATGGCGACACGTTCACCATCGGCCGGAGCACGACCGCCATCGAAGGCTCCGACGCCACCGTGGGCCTCTACTCCGCCGAACGCTCCATCGTCGACGCGTTCCGCCTGCGCAGCACAGTCGGCTACGAGCTCGGAATCGAAGCGCTACGCACGTGGCTGCGCCGTCGAGGCAGCCACCCCAGCTCGCTGCTGAGCATCGCCGACGCCCTGCCCCGAGCCCAGGGACCGCTTCGAGACGCGCTGAACCACCTCGCATGAGACCCGCCCAGACGTACGCCGCCCTACGACGCGAAGCCAACGCACGAGGACGAGCATTCGGCGAGATCGTCACCTTGTACGCGTTGGAACGCTTCCTCGCGCGCCTGACCCAGACCCCGTACCGCGACGACTTCGTCCTCAAGGGCGGCGTGCTTCTCGCGGCCTACGGCCTGCGTCGCCCGACACGCGACATCGACGCCCAGCTCATCGACCGGGACCTCGACGCGGCGCACCTGCTGACCGTCGTGCGCGCCGTCGCCGACGTGGCCACCGAGGACGCCCTCGTGCTGCACGTCGAGGACGCATGGGTCGAGCAGATCCGCGACGAGGACGCCTACACCGGGCTGCGGGTGCACGTCGCCGCCCACGTGCACACGTTCGACGTCAGCACCTTCAAGGTGGACGTGTCCACAGGCGACCCGATCAGCCCGCAGATCGACACCATCGAGCTGCCCACGATCCTCACCGAAGACACCATCACGCTGCGGGCGCACCCGCTGCCGACGGTCGTCGCCGAGAAGACGGTCACAGTCATCGAGCGAGGCACGACCAGCACACGATGGCGCGATCTGATGGATGTCGTGACGCTGGCCCGTACGCACACCTTCAACGCCGGCGAGCTCAACGCCGCAGGCAACGCCACCGCCGCCCATCGCGGCGCGAACCTTGGCCCTCTCGCGCCGCTCGTCAAAGGGTACGGAGAGGTCGGGCAAGCCAAGTGGGCCGCGTGGCGCCGCGCGTGGCAGCTGGAGGACAGGACCGAGCGCAGCCTCGACACGCAGGCCGAGCTGGTCGCGGCGTTCGTGGACCCCGTGTACGCGGGCAACGTCACCATGGCCGCCACCTGGAACCCGGACGCGTACGAGTGGCGCGAGCCCGGCTCCGACCCGGAGTAGCGCTCGGGCATGGCGGTCGCTCCCGCGGAGGCTGGCTCAGTGAGGTCGGGGGCTGAGTACGACGCCCGGCGACACCAGTGCGGGCGACGCGCTCCCGTCCGGACGAGGGCGGGCCGTCGGCTACCGCGTGATCTCCGCCGAGTCTTCCCGATGGGCGGCGTAGATCGCCGCGCGGATCGCCGACCTCACCTCGTCGATCCGGGCGTGCACACGTCGCAGCGTCTCGGGACCCGGCGTGCCGGTGGGGATGGCGAGCGGAATCGCGCGTCCCACCGTGCCCCGGGCGACCTGCTCGGGCGCGAGGTGCTCGAGGACGTCGAACGCGATCGCCGCGTGCCTGGTGTCGTTGTGGACGCGGATCCAGACCCGGGGTTCGGGCCGCCCGGACGGGTGCTCCTTGCGGCCGGACGCGATGGCGACGTGGGTGTCGAACGGCGTGACCTGGACGTACCGCACGACGTCGAAGTCGGGGTCGACCCGGACCTGCGGGTACAGCCTCTGCCCTCCGAAGAGCACCGTGGTCACCTCGAGGACCATCCGCTCGATGTCGCCCTTGCGGAGGTCGCAGTCGTCGAGCAGGTCCGCGGGTTCGAACGGCGGCATGCCGAGCACCGCCGCCATCGCGTCGTGCAGGTCGGGCGGGCCGGAGGCGACCTCGGACGCGAGGGCCTCGTCGATCGCCGAGACGATCGCGGAGGCGGTCGTCACGATCTGGTCCCGGACGGTGTCGATCATGGCCGCACCCCACCGACCGGGCGGGATCTGCAACGGCACCCCCAGTCCCTGGCCCTCCCGCAGCGTCCCGGAGGGGTGCAGGTCGTCGAGGACCCTCTGGGCGACGTGCGCGAAGGCGGTGTCGTCGGAGATCCGCAGCCAGGCCCACGGGCGCGGTGCGTCGACCTGCCTGCCCTTGCGTCCCACACCGACGACGAGTGACGTCGGCAGCGGAGCCAGCTCGACGAACCGGCGCACCTCGAAGTACCGGTCGGTGCCGGCGGGCGACCGCTGCCCGAACAGCCCGGACGACGCCTGCTCGACGACGCGCCAGATGTCGTCGCGGCGGCCCGGCTGGTCCTCCGTCAGCTCCGCCTCGGTGAGCGGCGAGATGTCCAGGGCACGCGACGCCGCCACCAGCCCGGCGAACTGCGCGACGTCGGGGCTGTCCGGGAGGCGATCGGCCAGTGCGCGCGTGACCTCGTCGTACGTCCAGACGTCGAGGTGGACGGACTCGTCGGGGAACAGCACGCGGTACTCGGCCAGGACGCGGTCCGCCTCGTGGCGTCGTGACTCGGGTACCAGCACCGCGAGCAGCCCGCCCGAGTCGGGCAGCCGGTGACGGTAGGCGGCGACCTGTCCGACGTCGAGGGTGTGGCCGATCTTCGCCTCGACGACGACGTGCGCGACGGCCGGTCTCCCCCAGTGGCACTCCAGGTCGGTGCGCCCGCGGTCCGCACCGACGACCTCCGTCAGCCACCGCGGCTCGTGTCCCGGTTCGATGCCACCCCGCACCAGCAGAGGGTCGAGGGCATCGGCCGCGCCGGCGAGCCCGAGCAACCACCACAGGCCGCGCGTCAGTGCGACCTCAGGCTGCACCAGGACACCGGCAGGGACCAGCGCGGCCAGCAGACCGTTCGGTGGATGAGGTTCCGGCGCCGGCGCCATACCTCGCACCGTACTGTCGCAGGAGCTGTCCGCCGTGCCTGACGACGGCACGACTCACGCAAGGAGCACCCATGCGCACCCGCCCGACACCTGCCCTCGCCGCCTCGGCGCTCACCCTGGCCGCGGGCCTCGTGCTCGCGGGCTGCTCGCGATCGGACGACGCCCCGGAGAGCGCTGCGACCACACCACCGGCCGCCACCGAGAAGGTCGAGGGATCCGGCGGCGACTTCTGCGCGGCCTACGACGAGGCCGGCGGGACGCTGGCGACGCTCGGGCCGTTCCAGGTGGCGATGCCGCCCGAGGAGACGCTCGCCGACCTGGGCCCGCGCATCGAGGTCCTGGAGGCCGTCTCGCCGCCGGACGACATCGCCGCGGAGTGGCAGACCCTGCACGACCTGTACACCGAGGCCGTCACGATCGCCGAGCAGACCCCCGACGACGGCGTGGTCGCCGGGCCGAGGATCTTCGAGATCGTCGAGGAGCTCGACGCGCCCGGCAGCACCGTCCTCGACTACCTCACGACCACCTGCTGACCGCCCAGGAGCGTCGCTCCGCCGAACGTGAGGACCCGGAGCCGTCCCTCACGGCCCTGCGGAGGTTCGGGGCTGCGCGACGACGACCTCGCGGTATGCGAGGCGGTTCTCGAGGTCGTTGCGGGACAGCACCGGCGCGTTGTGCAGGAAGAGCCGTCGCAGCTCCTCGCGGGCACCGCCCACGTCCAGACGCTGCTCGTCCTGGGCTGCGAAGAGCCCGCCGTAGACGTCCTCGTCCTCGTCCTCGGCCTCGGTCGCTGCTCCGGCGTACCGCTTGAAGACCCGTGCGAGCAGCTCGAGGAGCAGCGCCGGATCGATGATCGCGACGGGGTCCTGCATGAATCGCCCGCGATTGATGACCCCGTGCGTCGCTCCGTCCACGGCGACGACCATCGCGTTCGACGATCCGTCGAGCTCGGCGATGACCCGGTCGATCAGGGCGTTGTCGACGATCTCACCGCGCCTCGGGAAGAGGAAGACGGTCGTCTGGGCGCCGTGCGTCTCGTCTGCGGGGAACTGCAGCGTCACGCGGTCCCCGTCGTCGCTCAGCTCGGCGTCCAGACCGAACGGACGCATCATCGCGAGCAGCACCTGCGCGCCTTCGCCCAGCGCGACCTGCTCCAGCTCGTCCCTCACCCGCCGTCCAGGGATGCCCGGCACCGGCATCGCACCGATGTCGTCGATGACCCGGTACGCCGTTCCCTTCCGTCCCTCGTCGTACTTGACGAGCTCCGCCCGGATGTCCGCGACGGCGTCCTCCGGGAGCGGCATCCAGTCCTGGCTCTTCGGATCAGGGACCGCGTCGTACTTGTCGACGTAGATGTCGAACAGCTCGGCCAGCCCGTCCCACCGTTCTTCGGCCTCCTTGACGATGCGGCGCATGCCCAGGATCCGCTCGCGATCCATCCCCCGATGGTTGAGGTAGAGGAACGGCGCGAGCAGAGCCGGCATGCCCAGCTCGACCTCCGTCGAGAAGAAGCCGAGCGAGCGGAAGTGCATCGTGTCCGGGTTCATCCCGAGCAGGTCGGACGCGGCGCTGGTGATGTACGCGGCGCCCTCGGAGAGCAGCACCAGCGCGGACTCGTCCAGGCGCCAGCGGGGCTCGTCCTTCTGCAGGATGTTCTCCAGGTGCGCGAACGGGGCGCCCGTCCACCGCAGGTAGACGTGGAACGCGCGCCAGATGGCGGTCAGCTCCGCCGCCCGTTCCGGGTCGAGGGTGCCCTGCACCGGGAGCTCGATCGAGCGTCGGAGCAGATCGGCCTCCGAGCCGTGGCCGATGAGGTCGGCCACGGCGTCGGGGAAGTGCCGCATGAACGTGCTGCGGCTGGAAGGTCGTGCCGTGTGGGGGACGAACACCCGGATCTGGGCCAGTGCGTTCTCCCCGAAGTCGGGAGCGTCACCCGGCTTGAACGCGATCTGGTGGTTCGACGTCGACACGTGCCACGAGGTGCAGGCGAGGTAGATCAGCGTGAACGGCCCGGCGCCCTCCTGAGCAGCCCTGGCGATGCGCTTGACGATCTGGCCGTCCTTGGTGGTGAGCGCATTGACCGCGGTGCTCCGACCGATGTCGGTCAGCCGGTACTCGCTCCCCGAGAGGGCGATCGCCCCGACGTCCGTGAGGCGGCCCACCACAGCGTCACCGTCCGGCCTCCCCATCCCGTCGACACCCGCGAGGGAGCGCGCGAACAGGAAGTCCAGCTCCTCCTGGAGATGCTCGACGGGAAGGGTTCGCCCCGCACTCGACTCGAGGTACTGGGTGACGAGCTGATCGAACCAGGCAGGATCCACGGGACGGACGTAGTGGGCGCCACCCGACCAGTCGCGGACGTAGGCCGCGTAGAGACCGTCGATCGTGCTCACCGCATCGAGCACCTGGGCGTCCGTCGCGTTCGACCGGCCCGTGACCTCCATCCGGTCGTGGGCCTCGAGCCTCAGGTAGTCCGGTGGGCGGCGGGCGATGAGGAAGCCCTGGCCCAGACTCCTCGAGTGCCCGAGCCTCCCCGCACGACCCAGCCGCTGGATGAGTGCGTCCTTGCTGATCAGCCGCGCCTCTCCGTCGTACATGTGGAGGTCCGCGTTGATGACGATGTCGGCGGGCAGGTTGATCCCGAGCCGGAGGGTGTCGGTCGCGAACAGCACGCGGATGTAGCCGCCGCGGAACAGCGACTCGATCACGGAACGGCCCGTCGCGTTCAGTGAGGCGGTGTGGAACCCGACGCCGGTCTCCAGCGCGCTCGTCAGGTCGGCCCTGATCCGTCCCGGGGGGAGGAGCCGGATGGTGCGCACGGGGTGGGGCCCGCCCGAGTGGCCGTCGAACACGGGGAACCTGGCGGCCGGCTCCTCGCCGCGGCGACCGGACGCGGTCGACGGCACCCCGAGCCTGGTCACGAGCAGCTCGCGCGTGATGCGCGCGAGGTCCTCGGCGTGTCGCCGGGTGTCCGCGAAGACGAGGACGGACGGCGTGCCCTCGTCGAACTTCCCGTCCTCGAGGTTCTCACCGACGATCCCCAGCAGCAGGGCGATCGACGCTCGGTACTTGTGCGCGAGCGACTTCAGCTCACCGCTTCCCCGCACCTGCTCCCGGATCGTGTTCAAGCCCTCCAGCGGGGTGTCGAGATCCTTGCGGTCGCCGGGGATGTGCGTGCGGCTCTCGATCCTGCCGTCCTTGCCGAGCGCGGTGACGGTCAGGGGCACAGGTCGCGCCGTCACCTCCAGCAGGTCGACCCGCAGGAGGTTCGCGGCGAACCACTTCTGCAGCAGCTCCTTCGTCGTCGGTGAGAGCGATGCCGAGAGCCCGATGAACCGGGGCGGGGAGGGGCGGCCGAAGACCTCCATGAGCAGCTGCTCTTCCTTGAGCCCCCGCTGGCCGTCGACGATGTGCTGGAGCTCGTCCACGAGGATCAGCGGCGTGCGTTCGATCTTCATCCCGTTGCGCATCAGCGCGGCCAGCTTCTCCGGGATGATCACCGCGATGTCGAAGCGTGAGGCTCGGATCCGGTCGTCGTTCTGCGGGTAGTCCCGCGAACCTTCGAGGACCTCCCACTGCTCGGCCTCCGTACCGGCGAGCACGTCGCGCAGCTCGCGGGCGAACTGTGTGACCAGTGCCTTGGTCGGGACGATCACGATGACCTTGCCGTAGGTCTTCCGGTGCTGACGCTTCTTCTCGTAGACCTCGCGGGAGATGGCGATCTGACCGAACCGGCTCTTCCCGCTCGACGTCGGCGCCAGCACCATGAGCGAGGTGTTCGACTTGGAGCTGAAGAGGTAGGCGACCCCGCTGCGGTCGAGCTCGGTGGTGCCCGGCGGCTCGATCCCGGAGCTGAAGTAGTCCTGGTCCTCCACCTTGCGCTTGTGCTCCATGAGGAAGTCGCCGTTGATGAACTTCCTGGCGAGGAGCGGGGGAAGTCCGACCGCGGGGTCGGTCAGTGCGGAGAAGTAGTCCTCGTCCACGTCGACCTTCGTGAACACCGCGCCGGGGAGCAGGTCTCGACCGAGGCGCCGCGAGAGGAAGATCATCGCCGGGACCGGGTTGCGCGGGAGGCGCCTGTTCAGGGCGAGCCAGGTGAGCTTCGCCTCGTCGTCCGGGCGGCTGCCCACCGCGCCGGGGTCGAAGTCCAGGGCGATCCCGGCGGCGCGTGCGACCGGACCGATGAACCCGTTCCGCACCAGCGCCAGCAGCCTGGTCGACGCCTCGAGCTCCTCCGCGGTGAGGTCGAGGTCGGGGAGGGCGTCGGAACCCTCACGCTGCCAGTCGGTCCAGGCGTCGTCGACCGACCTGACGAGGCTGTCCAGCAGCCGCCCGCCCCTGGTCTCGGCGTCGTCGGGCGCGCTGATGTAGGGGTCGAGCCACGGGAAGAACGCGCGACTCTCGTCGCCCGCGAACAGGCGGAGCTCACGCACCACGCCGTCGGGCGCGTCCCGCACGAACCGCCACATCGGCAGGACGAGCTCCCCGAAGTACCCCCACACGCGTGTCCACCGCGGATCCGGTGAGAACCGTCCCCGCGACCCGAACACGTCAGCGCTGAGCGTGCCCTTGTCGAGCTCGAACCGCCCGCGCTCGAGCAGGGTGAGCGCGTCCTCGAGGCGCTGGCGGCGTTCGTCCGTGTACTCGTTGATCGCCATGCACGGCTCCTCTGGAGCAGTTCGGTCGCGGAGCCGCCCAGATCCTCGGCTGCGACACCGATGACCAGCCGAGACGCTGGATCCGCGGCGAACGTATCAGGATCGCGCCGCCCTCTCGTGGGTTCCTGCACCTCGGTTCCCGCGCTCGGTGTCGACCACGTCCGCAGGGCACCCGACTGCCCGCCGGGCTCGACGCCGAGCCCGTCGGCCACGCCGTTTCCCGAGCCCGTTTCCCGCCGCGGCGCGCCCCTCCCGAGCGCCGGGAAAGCCCCGGCTCGCAGACTCCTCACCACCAGGTCAGCACCGGCATCCGCGCCACCGACGCGACGTGCACGTGCACCACGACGAACCGAAGGAGAACGCCCGTGAGCTGGAAGACGAGCACGGTGATCGTGCTCACCGTCGTCGGACTCGGGGTCGGCGCGACCGCGTACCTCGAGCGCCCGTCGTCGCGCTCCGAGTTCGAGCAGCAGCGTCAGCAGCAGCAGGTGGGGGACCTCTCGGACTCCCACGAGCGCGAGCTGGGCCGGTACGAGGACGACGCCGAGACCCTCCGTCACGCCGAGCGGGCGCGTGGGTCCGTCCCCGGCGAGCACCGGCCGCCGCTCCCGAAGCTGAAGCTTCCGCTCCGGTAGGCCGCGATGTCCTCGATCTTCTCCCGCCACCCCGAGCCCGGTGACACCGTGCGTCTCACGTCGGACGTCCGGACCGGCCTCCTGTCGGCTCCTGCGCCGGCGGGCAGCCTCGGCGTCGTCACCGCGATCGAGGGCGGCCGCGTCCGCGTCGAGGTCGACGGCGGCATGTCGGGTGCGACCACGGTCAGCGCACGCCTCCGGGACTGCCGCGTCATCGAGCGGGGTACGGGCATCGAGCGGTTCCGCCGTCGCATGCGCCACCGCGCCGCGGTGCGCCTCGGTGCCCTGATCCTGCTCGCCCTGCCGCTCGTCCAGTTCGTCTGGGGGTGGTGGTCGGCGGTCGGGAGCCTCGACGGCCTGCTCGAGCACCTGCCGATCGCGCTCCTCGAGTCGGCTGCCGACCTCCTTCTCCTCGCGCTCGGAGACCCGGTCCGGGCCGCACTGACGGTCGCGCTCGGCTCCCTCACCTGGTGGCTCGCCTTCGGGCCGGGCCGCCGCGGATGACCACGCCCACCCTTCCCACCCGCACCACCCCGACAAGGAGATGACGACAGTGATCACGATCCTCACGCCGGAACCGCTCCCGCGGCGCCGCCCGGGCCGCCGTCGCGATGGCGCGGCCACCATCACCCTCCATCGCGCGCCGGTGTGCCCCGAGAGCGGCAAGCGTCGCTACCGCGACCACCACCAGGCCACCGACGCGCTCACCAGCACCCGTCGGCAGCGCACCGACGACCTCGCGCGCGTCGGAGCGACGCGGCGCCGCGAGAGCCGCCTGTACCGGTGCGGCTCGTGCCTGGGCTTTCATCTCACGTCGCCCGTCGAGCGGGTCCCCCCCGCCGTCGAGCCCCCGCCCGGGCCCGACGCGGTCGCCGTCGCCCGCGTCGCCGCGATCCGCGCGATCGCGCGGGCGAGCAGGTTCGCCCCCACCGAGGAGGTGGCGGCCTGATGTCGGTCATCGACACGATCCGTGGCCGCTCGCGCGGCCGGTCGCCGGCGCGCGTCCACGCCACCACGCACGCCGAGCACACGGTGGCCGGCGATCTCGACCGTGCCGCCGAGCGCACCGAGGGCTCGAGCACGGACGCGGTCCTGGCCGCGCTCGCCACCCGGGCCCTCGCCTCCAGCCGGGCCCGCACGGGACGACGCGCGCGCCGCGCGTCACGCGCCGCGACCAGGGCTGCCGGGCGCCGGCAGGTCCGCATCGACCATCAGCGCCGTCGCGCGCAGCACCTGCGCCATCCCCGCACCGCGGAACGGCTGGCACATGCGCTCGACCACGACGTGCGCAGCACCCGCATCGGCTACCTCACCTCGTGGCTCCCCGGCTTCGTCGTGCTGGCGGTCGCCGCCGGGATGATCGCGAACGACCCGCCGTTCGTCGCAGCGACCCTCCGTCGCACGTTCGACATCCCCGACGGGACCCCGCTGTGGGCGGTCCAGGACCCGAACGTGCTGGTGTCCCTCGCCGCGGCGGTCATCATCACGGTCCTGCTGCTGGGCGGGGCGCACCTGCTCGGCAAGGCGTACGCGTCGTTGCTGTTCCGCGGGCCGCTCCTGCGCCCCCCGGGCCGGTACCGCGAGGCCGCGGTCGCGCACGAGGTGCTGCCCGCGGGTCGGTCGGCGGTGATCGCCGCCCTGGGCAGCGCAGTGATGGCCTTCTTCGTGTGGTTCCTCCACACCATCGCCGAGGAGCGCTTCACCGGCGGCATCGCCGCGGCGTTCTCGGGGCAGGACGGGATGCGCGTCGAGACGGCCGTCACGATGTTCGTCACCTGCCTGCCCGTCGCGGTCGTGGTGCTGGAGGTCATCGCCAACCACCCGGTGTTCGTGCACACGCGCAAGGCGGCGCGGTGGTCGCTCGTGCTGCGCCTGACCGAGCGGCGCGACATCCGGCGCGACGAGCGCCTCGCCCGCCGCGCGGCCGCGAGCCGGCGGCGTGCCCGCATCGCCATGGCGGACCTCGGCGACATGATCGCCGACGTCACGCTCCGCGCCCAGGCCGAGCACATCGAAGGTGCGGTCCGGACCGGCAAGCTCGACATCTCCACCGTCGCCGAGGCGCTCGGCGTCTCGGTCCCCGACGGTCGGGACCTCGACGAGCGCGACGCGGTGCCCACGCCCCGGATCGACGTCACCGGCCGCGTGCGCACCGGCGAGCTGCTCACCCCGATCGTCAGCAACCGCGTCGTCGAGGCGATCGCCGCGTTCCGCGCGGTCGACGAGGCCGACGAGGTCGCACCCATCGCCCGGCTCTGGGCTGCCGAACGTGACGCCGCAGCACGGCGCGGTGCGACGAACGCCGACGCCGACACCTCCCCCTCGGACGCCGTCACGCGTCACTGGCTGCACGCCGAGGACGACACGTCCACGCCGACCGACACCGCCGCGCACGCGGCCTGAACCCGAGAGGTCTCCCCCGTGAAGACACGCACCGCCACGACCGCGCTCGCGGTCCTGCTCCTCGCCATCCTCACAGCCTGCGCCGGCCCGACGACGGCCGCCCCGGCCGGGCGCACGACCACGCTCGCCGCCGACGCGCTCAGCGCCTGCGCCGACGTGTTCAGCCGTACCGTTCCCGGCGCCTCCGACCGCATCGTCGTCGTCGCCGACCACACCGCCAGCGGCGCGCCCTCTGCCATGCCCGACGCGCTGCGCGACGCCATCGCCGCGGCGAGCCTCGTCGACGGCACGATCACGGTGGTCGCCGTCGACGGGGAGGGCGCAGCGCCCGCCATCGTCGCGAAGGACGCGGCGCTCAGCACGGAGGGGGCCCGCGACCGCCCGTCCGTCGCCGAGCTCGCCGGCCACATGCCGGCCTGCGTCGAGCAGGTGCTGCTGCCGCAGGCGACCCCCCACGCCCCTGGGACCGACCTGCACCGCGCGCTGTCGCTCGCCTCCGAGCTCGTCACGCCGGGCACCGCGGTGTACCTGCTCAGCGACATGGTCTCCACGACCGGGCCGTTCGCGCTCAACGAGCAGCTCCTCAGCCTCCCTGCGGACGATGCTGCCGCCCGCGTCGCCGCGGCCGCCCCCCTCGACCTTCGGGGCGCCGCGCTGAGTGTCGACGGCATCGGCAACACGTCGACCGCACTGCTCACGGCCGACCGCGACTGGCTGCGCGACCTCACCGCGGCGCTCTGCACCCGGTGGGACGCCACGGGGTGCGACGACATCCGCACGAACCCGGTCAACGCGACGTCCCGCGGCGGGCTGCCGGACGACCCGATGCCCGCCTTCCCCGCCGTCGAGGTGACGTCCTCCGCCGGGACGTGCACGTTCGAGGTCCCCGCGAGCCTCGCGTTCGCCGGCGACTCCGCCCAGCTCGCCGCCGACGCGCACGAGGTGTTCGCTCCCGCGATCGACCTCCTGCGCCACAACGAGGCGGCGACCGCGACGATCGTGGGGCACACGGCCAGCTCCGGTGCGCACACGGCCGCCGAGCTGGTCGACCTGTCGCAGCGACGGGCTGACGCGGTCGCTGACGTCTTCGTCACCGGCGGCGTCAGCGAGGACCGGCTCACCGTCACCGGGGTGGGAGACACCCAGCCGAGAGTCGAGGACATCGACCCCGCGACCGGTCAGCAGATCGAGCCGCTCGCGGCGACGGAGCGGCGCGTCGACGTCGTCGTCGAGGGGGCCCCGTGCCCCGCGTGACCGGTCTCCTGGAGCCGAACGAGGCGCGCATCGGCGACCTGCGCGAACCCGCACGCCTGCGCCGGACCCGGCGCGTGCCGCTGTGGGCGCCGCTGCTCGTCGTCGCGCTCCTCGCCGGGGGTGGACGGGCGGCGTGGGAGGTCATCCACAGGCCCGAGCGCAT
The DNA here is from genome assembly GCF_016862675.1 of Cellulomonas chitinilytica. GTDB lineage: Bacteria > Actinomycetota > Actinomycetes > Actinomycetales > Cellulomonadaceae > Cellulomonas > Cellulomonas chitinilytica. The sequence goes on from NZ_BONK01000004.1 coordinate 94,191, forward strand.
CACCGACGTCGCACTCAGCGGTGCCCGCTCGCCCGTCCCGCTCGACGTCGTCCTGCTGCTCGACGAGTCGGGCAGCTTCGCCGCCTACGAGTCCGTGCGCGCCGAGGCCATCACCCAGCTCACGGACTGGGCCCCCGCGAACCTCCGGGCCGACGACACCCTCACGGTCGTCGCGTTCACCGACGAGGCCGTGGTGCGCATGCCGACGACCACCGTCGGCGAGCTCGCCGCCCGAGGGGCACCGCTGTCGGCCGCCCGGGCACCCGGCGCCGGGACCAGCATCCTGCCTGCTCTCCGTACGGCGCTGGGCAACGTCGCCGACACGGGCCACCCTCGGACCGTGATCGCGATCACCGACACGATGGTCGGCGACGCCGACCCGGACGCCGCCGCGGAGGCCGCCGCGCGGCTCGACGCGATCACCATGACGACGATCACCCCCTCCGGCGTCGCCGTCACCCCGGGCTGGCGCGACGCGTTCCCCTGGGCGCATCACGTCGATGCCGACGCGGACTCGGCCGGCAGCACGTCGCTCGCGATCGCCGAGGCCCTCGCGCACGCGACCGGCCAGCGAGTCGTCCGTCGCTGACGGCACCCGGTCCACCAGGACGGTCCGTCCCGTGCGGACCCATCGCGCCTCCGCGGGGGACCGGATGCGCCGGGCGGCTCAGCTCTCGCCACCCCGCACGACCGCCAGGTGCACGTCGCGGGCGTAGGCCTGGGGCTGCTCCCAGGCAGCGAAGTGGCCCCCGGCGCCGTGCTCCACGTAGTCGACGACGTTCAGGAAGGCCTCGGCGTAGCTGCGGGGCTCCGGCTTGGTGTCGCGCGGGAAGACGGAGAGCACGGTCGGTGTGTCGATCCGGTCGGCGAGGACGACCGGTTCGACGTACGTGGCGAACGACGTGCCGATCGTCCCGGTGACCCAGTAGGCGGTGACCCAGGTGAGGAGGTCGTCCGCGGTGAACGCCGACTCGTCGGACCAGGCCTGGAGCTTCTCGACGATCCACGCCAGGAGGCCGGCGGGCGAGTCGCCGAGGGCGACGGCGAGGGTGTTCGGCCGCGTCGACTGCTCCGCGATGTACCCGCCCTCGGCCCGGAACCACTGGGCCGTGCGGCCGAGGTAGGCCGCCGCGTCGGGTGCGAGCGTCGCCGGGTCGGCCGTGAGCGCACGCCGCGGGGCGACGTTCGTCAGGTGCAGGGCGGCGACCCGGTCCGGGTGCTCGCCGGCGAGGATCTCCGCGACGGTGCCACCCACGTCGCCGCCCGACACCGTGTACCGCGGGTAGCCGAGCTCGTCGAGGGCGTTCGCGACGGTCCCCGCGATCCGGTTGGCCGACATGCCGGTCGTGGTGAGCGGGGCCGCGAACGGGAAGCCCGGCAGCGCGGGGACCACGACGTGCAGGTCGGTGAGCAGAGGCAGGACCCGCTCGAACCGCAGCACCGAGTCCGGCCAGCCGTGCAGGAGCACGACCACGGGGGCGTCGGGGTCGGCGGACCGCTGGTGGATCACTCGCAGGTCGGTGTCGCCGGCCGGCACCGTGACCCACGGGAGCGCGCCGACACGGCGTTCGTGCAGGTCCCAGTCGTACCCGTCGGCCCAGCGGTCGAGCAGCTCGTGCAGCCGGGTGCCGCCGAGGCCGAGCGTCCGGTCGTCGCTCCACGGAGTCGTGACGTGCCGCGTCCGCCGGAGTCGTGCCCGTGTCTCGTCGTCCATGTGTATCACCATACACATCATGTGTATCATGATACACATGAACGTGCGCAACGCGGCCGCCACCCAGCAGCGGATCCTCGAGCACGCCCGCCGCCTGTTCGCCCGTGACGGCTTCACGGCGATCACGGTCAAGGCCGTGGCCGACGCTGCCGGCGTGTCACCCAACCTCATCACGCGCTACTTCGGTGGCAAGGACGGCCTCTTCCTGGCGGCGACCCAGGTGGAGATCCCGGTCGTGGACTCCTTCAGCGGCGACCTGTCCGGGCTGGGCTCGCGCCTGGCGGCGAGCATCGTGGAACGGTGGTCCGGTGAGTCCGGGCAGGATCCGCTGCTCGTGCTGCAACGCGCCTCCGGCGAACGCCCCGAAGCCGCCGAAGCGCTCGCCGCCTTCCTCGACGCGCACTCGCTCGAGCCGCTGCACCGCTACCTGCGCGACAGCGGTCTGGACGACACGGACGCCCGCCACCGGGCCGCGGCGATCGACGCCTTCGTGCTCGGCGTCTCGACCCGCCGCCGGGTCCTGCGTCCCGAGCTCGGCGACGCCGCCGACCTCCAGGCCTGGCTGGGCGCCACCATCCAGCGCCTCGCCGACGGATGACGCACGCCGACGCGAGGCTCGGGACCCGCCGCCGGCCCGTGCGCGCGGGCGCCGCTACCAGTCGGTCGGGTGGACGTAGCGCGACGCAGGTGCGGCGAGCCACTGCGTGACCTGCATGACCAGCCCCATGTCGGCGAGCTGCGCGCTCTTGAGATTGGTCAGCCGGTTCGGGGAGCAGACGAGCTCGGCGCCCATCGCAGCCCAGGTCAGCGCGCGTTCCTCACGGCGCCCGTTGAGGTCCGCGTGCAGCTCGGCAAGATCCCAGCGGAGCCGCTTGTCCGGCCCGGCTTCGGGCAGGCGCGTGTCGCCGACGTCCACGACCTCACCGACGAGGAAGTCCTCCGGCGGTCGGCGCAACCAGCGCAGCAGGGGCAGCGCGTACTGGCACGACATCGTCCCGCGCACGGCGGTCCGCTGGAGGGCTCCCGGGCACAGCGCGTCGTCGCCCAGCTGAGCGTTGAGCACCGCCGACTGGTCCCACAGCTCGACGGCGAGGCCCCTCCACCGCAGTCCGCGGACGGACCGCTGCTCCTCCACCGCACGCATGAGCATCTCGCCGTCGAACGACACCGTCGACAGGGTGCTCGCGTCCATGCGTCGACGCTAGCCGCACGCTCGTGGCCTTGCCAGACGCGTGCTACCACACGCTGTCGTCAGGGTTGAGGTCCTCCAGCTCCCACCGTCCCGCATCGACCCAGAACAGGTGGGGCCTGGGCGCGTTCTCGTACTGGGCGTAGCCGACGAGGACTCGGCCGCTCCGGAACCCGGGGTCGACGTAGGGGGCAAGCCATGCCAACGCGTCGCTCGCGCTCCCGGGGTCCGTCTTCCACGCGAACCGGCAGTCCAGGTTCCACCGGTCCCCCCACCCGGACCACACCAGCCGACCGTGCGGAACCGTGCCACCACCCATGGACGTCGAGAGCCACGAAGCCCAGTCGTGCCGCCACGGCTCAGCCTCGAACGGGTCACCTCCGGGCCAGCCCGCCTGACGCCAGTCCGGCGAGAACAGCTCCCACTCCTCGACCGTCGGCGACGGAAGACGGGGGACCTCCTGCCGAGCGTCAGGCACGGCCAGTGCCGCCACGGCAGCGAGCACGCCAGGCGGCGTCTGCGCAGTGAAGTCGAACGACAGGACGACTTCCGAGAACGACCCCATGCGGCGCAGCCTAGACAGGCGAGATGCCCTGAACGCGCCGATCCGTGAGCGCCGGCGGTGCACCGTCCGAGTGAACCCGCCCCCGCTGGACCGTTCGCCTCCGCCGCGACGCGTAGCGTCCGATGCTCGCCGTGGGCAGGCATGGCGCCCGCGATGCAGGCCCCGGTGCGCTGGGCCCAACGTCAGGGGGATCTCGGTGACCAGCAGCACCACGACCGGCGCGCTCACCGAGGGCGGACCGAAGGTCCACCGCTGGCTGATCATCCCGGTGGTCCTCGCCGTCGCGGTCAACTCCGCGTTCTCCTGGGTCGCCATGGTGGTCGCGGCCTGCGGCTTCGCCAGCTGCCCTCGTGACGTCTGGCAGACGGCAGGGCCGTACATCAGCCTGGTCGCAGGTCTCGGCGCTGCCGCGGTGAGCGGAAGCCTGCTCGCGTTCGCTCCGTGGGCCGGGCGCCGGACCCGGTCGGTCGTGGGCGGCGTGGTCGCCCTGGCCTGGGTCGCCTACACGGCCTGGTTGGCGCTGTCGCTCATCTGATCGTTCGGAACCCGGTCGGCGAGGTCGATCTTGCGCAGGTGCTCGGGTCGGTCGGGCACGGCTCAGGCCTCGCCGGCCGGCTCGTCCGCGCGGCTTCCCAGTTCGGTGCTGCGCCGGTTCACCATCTCGACGCGTGCGCGCTCCCGCTCTCGTTCGCGCCGTCCCCACATCTCGCGGACCAGGGCGCGTGCCTCGTCGCCTGTCGGACGCTCCGCGGGAGGACGCGTGGAGTCGGTGCGATTCGCTCGCGCATCCGCGAGAAGACGCCTGGCCGTCGACGAACAGGCCCAGAAGGTGCCCTGGGCGTCGTAGGAGAAGAGCGCGATCCCCACCTGTTCTGCGTACGCGGTGGCCGGCGTGCCCGCGTCGGCGCCCTGGTTCGTGACGTGAGCGTCCCAGTAGCCCAGATGCGTGCGCATGAAGATCTCGGCCGCACGTTCGGCGTCCTGCCACGACCCGATCGCGCACGAGCCACCCATTCGGCCCGCCGGCGACGGGTGAAATACCTCGGTGATTTGCACATTCGCGGCCCGCCTTGCACCAATTACACGCCCCGTCGCCGACGAAATAGCGTCGATGGTTTTGGTGGGACACGCGAATGTCCCGACGCTTCCTGCATGAGACACGCACGGGCGAAGACGAGCACACCCATGTCCACCAAGCGCAAGTACGCGCTCCTGACCCTGCCGATGACCGCAGCACTGACCATCTCCTGCATCACCCCTGCGCTCGCGGACAGCCCTGGTGCGCTTCCGACGTTCACCCTTGGTGGGTTGCCGGCCGGCGGGTTCGTCACGCACAACGACTTCACGCTGACGATCGCCCCGGGTGCGGACGACCCGGTTCAGCGTGCGGAGGTCTTCGTCGACGGCGCGCAGGTCGGTCACTGGGGCGTCCCCTCCGTCGCGTTCCCGCTGGACGACCTGCCCGAGGGCACGCACACGGTCGAGGTCAAGGCGTACGACGCCGACGACGAGGAGTTCGTCGAGACCCGCACGTTCACGGTGGACACCCTCGTCCCGGACTTCTCGTTCACGTCCCACGGTCTGGCGGACGGTCAGACGACCGACGCGACCCACCTGTCGTTCACGGTCTACAGCGAGCAGGGCGCCCTCACGTACCAGCTCGACGGCGGTCTCTGGCTCGCGGCCACCGACAGCCAGCTCCTGGAGTTCACCGACCTCGCCGTCGGCGGCCACCACCTGCTCCTGAGGTCCACCGACCCGGCCGGCAACGTGATCGGCGGGTCGTTCGACTGGACCGTCACCGCCCCGGGTGGCGTCGACGAGGACACGACCGCCCCGGAGATCACCGGGTGGGTCACCAAGCGCACCGAGGGGGAGACGACCGAGTACCGGGCTGCCGGGTTCGCGTGGCACTCCGATGACGACGACGCGACCTGGTACGCGTCCCTGGACGGCGCCACGCCCACCCGGACGGACGGGCGCAACGCGTTCTACGACGACCTCGCCGAGGGTGTGCACACCTGGTCGGTGTACGGCGTGGACGCGGCCGGCAACGAGTCCGTGCCGTTCACGGTGACGTGGACCATCGCGTTCGCGGACGTCCCCGAGGACAACCCTGCCCCCGTCGTCACGTGGGTGCGCACGCCCGCTGCGTCGAGCACGGCCACGACGGCGACGTTCTCGGTCTCCGCGACCGAGGGCTCCAGCGTCGAGTACGTCCTGGACCTCCCCGAGGACGCCCAGATGGCCGACCCGATCCCAGTGGAGGGTTCGCAGTTCACGCTGACCGGCCTGTCCGTCGGGCAGCACACGATCCAGGTCAGCGCCGTCAAGGACGGCCGGTACTCCGAGGTGCTGACCTACGCGTGGACGGTCACCGCCGCGTCCGTCACGCCGCCGGCCGTCTCGGCCCCGTCGGCAGAGCGTGCCGACCTGCGTGCGCGTGCGACGGATGTGCCCGCCGACGTCATCGCCGCCGGGGTCCAGCGGGGTGCACGCGGTGAGGTCGTCTCGCTGATCCAGCGCGTTGTCGGCGCAGACACCGACGGCCGTTTCGGTCCGCAGACCCGGGCGGCGATCAAGGCGTTCCAGACGGCGCACGGCCTCAAGGACGACGGGATCGTCGGCCCGAAGACGTGGGCCGCCATCCTCGCGGTCCTGGCCGGTGACGGCGAGCTCGCACCGGCGCGGCCGGCTGCGGGCGCCATCGCGAGCTCGGTCGTCAGTGCCGGCATCAACCGCGGTGACCGAGGTGGCGCCGTCGCGATCATCCAGCGGGCTCTCGGCGTGCGCGTCACCGCCACCTTCGACCTGCGCACTCGTGCGGCGGTCCAGGCGTTCCAGCGCGCGCACGGCCTCCAGGCCGACGGGATCGTCGGCCCCCTGACGTGGGCGGCGATCGTCGCCGGCTGACACCAGGCCGCTGACCCGACGAAGCCCCCGACCTTCCGTGTGAAGGTCGGGGGCTTCGTCGCTCGCCGCTCACCACGGGGGCCCGCTAGCGAGCGACCCGGCCCCGGGCATCGGTGCCGGTCGGGGTGAAGACGTTGACGAGGTTGCCGTCCGGGTCGCGGAACAGGAGCGACCGGTTGCCCCACGGCATGGTCGTCGGCGTGTTGACGAAGACGTCCACGACGTCCTGCAGCGCGAGGTAGACCGCATCGACGTCGTCCACGAGGAAGTCGAGGATGACGGAACGGTTGGCACCCGACCGTGCCGCGTCCTCCCCGAGCAGCGGCACGGTGGCGGAGCTCGCGAGCGCCAGCGTCCCCGACTCCGTGCGCAGCTCGGCGAACAGTGGGTGCAGCCGGACGGCGGCCACGCCGGTCACCTTCTCGTAGAAGGCGACGAGGGCGTCGACGTCGTCGGTGATGATGCGGGTGGCGGCGAGCTGCACGGCGTCTCCTCGGTCAGGGTCGCCTCCGCGGATGCGGCGGGTGACGTCGACGCTAGGAGGAATACCGGGCGGTTCCTGCCCGGTATGGCGGGAGAATGGCGACGTGACGTCGACGACCTCGCGCGTGCTGCAGCTCCTGGAGCTCCTGCAGTCGGCGGACATCCGCACGGTCACCGAGCTCGCCGAGCGGCTCGCCGTGAACGAGCGCACCGTGCGCCGCCACGTGCAGCACCTCCTGGACCTGGAGATCCCGGTCGAGTCGGTGCGAGGGCGCTACGGCGGATACCGGATCCGGGCCGGCTACCGCATGCCACCGGTCATCCTCAGCGACGACGAGGCCGTCGCCCTCCTGCTCGGCCTCGTTCACGCACAGGCCGGTGCGGACGCGCCGGACGTCGCGATCCAGACCGCCATGTCGAAGATCCGACGATCGTTGCCGGCCCAGACCGCGCGGCGCCTCGAGTCGCTCCTGGAGACGGCCGTGCTCGACGCCCCGACGCACCGCGACGTCCCCGACGCGGGCTCGCTGCTGACGATCGCCGATGCGATCAAGCAACGACGACCGCTCGACCTGCGATATCTGGACGCGGCCGGCACACCCTCGCGCCGAACGGTGCTCCCCTACGACCTGATCGCGCACTCGGGTCGCTGGTACCTGATCGCCTTCGACACCGCGCGGCGATCGGAGCGCACCTTCCGGGTCGACCGCATCCGCACCGCTCGGGCGGTCTCCGGCGCCTTCGAGCCGCCGGCGAGACGCGAGGCGATCTCCCGTCTGGTCGACGGCTTCGCCGACGCCGACTACCCGTGGCGGGTCGTGCTCCGCATCCGAGCGTCCGACGAGCACATCCGCCGGCACCTTCCGGCGAGCGTGGCCGTCCTGCGACCCGTCCCGGAGCTCGACGGCGATGGCCCGCCTACCTGGCACCGTGCCGACATCCGCGCGCACACGCTCGACTGGATCCCTGCCGTCATCGCCGCGCTCGACTGCGACGTCGTCATCGAGGGTCCCGAAGAGCTTCGGCAGGCCGCTCGAGCCGCAGCGACAAGGCTGCTCGACGCTGCCGACGCCTCCGGGGGCACCACGGCCCGACCGGACGTCTCGAAAGCCGGGCCGGCGACCAGAGGGAGGAAGACGCCTCGCACGGGTTCGACCGTCGCACCGTGACCCGTCAGGCTGCGCGGCGCGGTCCGGCCACGTCACCCGCAGCAGGTGTGTGACCATGACGCATGGCCGTCCTCGAGGATGTCCGATGGCTGGGCACAGAGCTGGAGCGGTCCTCTCCGGCCTACGTGCGCGGTCGGCTGAAGTTCCGCGTCAAGCAGATCGTCTACGTCGCGTTCTCCCTCGACGAGCGGATCATGGGCTTCGCCTTTCCCCGGGAGGAACGGGGAGCGCTCGTCGCGAGCGACCCACGCAAGTTCCAGCTCCCGAGCGAGTCCGATCTGCGCTTCAACTGGGTGCAGGCCGACCTCGCGGCCCTGGATCCGGCCGAGGCGCGCGAGCTCGTCGTCGACGCCTGGCGCATGGTCGTCCCGCAGAAGATCGCGCGAGCCTACGACCTCGCTCATCCCGCCGGGCCCGGCTGAACCTGAGCCGCCCCGGTGGACGCCACGGTCGCGCTCGCCCGCCGTGGCCCGTTCGTGATCAGCACGTCGGGTGACGCTGCCCGGCGGGACTGTGCTGCAGTAGGTGCGTGGACGGTCCCGATCTGGCCCGACAGTTCGCCCTCGGCGGTGGCGCGAGGCTGTCCGACGGCCCGGTCGCGAGAGGCAAGCAGGGCGTGGTGTGGCGGCTGGACACGACGGATGGCAGCTGGGCGGTGAAGGTCCCGTTCACCCCGTCGCACGAGGACGAGGTGCGGCCGTCGGCGGAGTTCCAGGAGGCGGCACACCTCGCGGGCGTGCCCACGCCGCAGATCCGACGCACGACCGACGGGTGCGTGTTCGCGGACGTGGGAGATCGCCGGGTGAGGGTCTACGAGTGGGTCGACCTCGGAGCCCCGGACACCGGTCTCGACCCAGCGCTCGTGGGCGCGGTCGTCGCCCGTATCCACGGCGTGCAGATCGACGACCCCCGCCCGCTCCACCCGTGGTACCACGAGCCCGTCGGCGCCGGTCGCTGGGACGAGGTGGTCACGCAGGTGCGGGACGGTGGCGCGCCGTTCGCGGGTCGGCTCGCCGCGCTGCGCGACGAGCTGGTCGCGCTCGAGTCCTGGATCGAGCCACCCGAGGCAGTGCGGTCCTGCCACCGTGACCTGTGGGCCGACAACGTGCTGCCCACCGCGAGCGGTGGGCTGTGCGTCATCGACTGGGACAACAGCGGGCCGGCAGACCCGAGCCAGGAGCTCGCGTGCGTGCTGTTCGAGTTCGGGCGCTCCGACCCGGGTCGAGCGCGCGCGCTGATGGGGGCCTACCAGGACGCCGGCGGCCCAGGGCGGGTCGACCGACCTGGGCACTTCTCGATGCTCATCGCCGAGCTCGGGCACATCACCGAGATGGCGGCGACGGACTGGTTGCAGCCCAACGCCCGCTCCCCCGACCGCGCGGACTCGACCGCCTGGATCAACGAGGTGCTGGAGGATCCACACACCCGCAGGAGGCTTCGAGACCTGCTCGACGTGACCCGCGCTGTGCCGCCGGGCCCGGGAACCGGCCCGTTGGCGCCCTGAGACGGGCCAGCACGTCGTCCGCGAGCTCGGCCGAGCAAAGCTAACGGGCCGGTCGCGCTGCCGCGATCAGAGCATCGAGCTCGGCCAGCCGCCCGCCTGAGAACAGCTCCGCAGGCATGAATCGCCGCACGGAGGAGCTACGCATCCGCACGAGCGCGACGTCCCCACGTACCGCTATGCCCTCGAGCGCCGCGTAGAAGGTGGTCGACTCTCCGGTCGGGCCACTGACCCACAGGCCTTCGTCGTCGCAGCGCGCCCGATAGCAAGAGCCGACCGGCGCCTGACCCGCAAGCTGCGTTCGAGTCCGGCGTTCCAGGAAGTACAAGCCGAGCACGATGCCGAGCACGAGCCCGACGATCAACGCGAGCTGGCCCATCCAGAGGAGGCCCGTCGCGACGAGAAGCAGACCGACGCCCGCCAGCCGCGCGCCGCGAAGCAGCTCGACCGCGAAGAGCCGCGCCGCCCGGCGCGCGAAACCGGCGCCGACGACCGCGGTCCTCTCGCTTCGGACGTCAGGCTCCATGCCGGGTGACGCTAGTGCCGGCGAGCTGCGCACGCCGGTGCTTCCGCCCGCAGTTCAGTCGACCAGCCCAACTGGCGATCAGTCATCGACCGTGCAGGCCGCCGACCTGACTGCTTCTCAGCGAGGGCAGCAACCGCAACGCGCCTGCACTCCGGTTGGCTCCGCTTTGAAGCAGGTAGTGCAGCAGTCGAGACGCACGACGGCCTGTCCGCGGCGCTCAGACTTTCGTGCGGCTGGCACGATGGCGCGCATGCTCAAGTTCCCGGCTCCGCTCAGGCCCGGCGACCGCATTGGTGTCACCTCCCCCTCAGCCGGAGTTCACGGCGGAGAGGCTGACCGCATCGACTTCTGCGTCACCTGGCTGCGCGAGGCCGGGTTCGATGTCGTCGTCGGGAACCAGATGGACGGCACCGGCATCACCGCCGGGCCCGCAGCCGACCGTGCGGCCGAGCTCACCGCGATGCTGTGCGACCCTGCGATCCGGTGTGTCATACCCCCGTGGGGCGGCGAGACCGCGATCGACTTGCTGGACCTGTTGGACTGGGACGCTCTGGCCGCCGCGGAGCCGACCTGGCTCGTGGGCTTCTCCGACCTGTCCACCATCCTGGTGCCGCTCACGACCCGGTTGGGGTGGGCCACCGTGCACGGGGACAACCTCGCCGACACTCCGTACGAGGTACCCGAGGGGCTACTGAGCTGGCTCGATGTCGCGGCCGGTGTCGGCCCGCACGTGCAGCACGACTCCGGCGTGATCGCCGACTGGTGGAGATTCGAGGAGGACGTACGAGCGACGAGCTGGAAGCCGGGAGGCGAGGGGCACTGGACCCTTCACGGCGCGGAATCGCTGCACTTGACCGGCCGGCTCATCGGCGGATGCGTGGAGACCATGTGCAACATCGCGGGCACGCCGTACGGCGACGTCGCGGCGTTCGGTCGCGAGCACGCCAGCGATGGCTTGATCGTGTACGTCGAGGCGGCCGGAGACGAGGCCGCCACCATCTGCCGCAACCTGCACGGCCTGCGTCTCGCAGGGTGGTTCGATCACGCCCGCGCCGTGCTCGTCGGCCGGACGCATGCTCCCGACCACCCCCAACTCACCCAGCGCGAAGCCGTACTTGACGCTCTCGGACGCCTTGGCATCCCCATCGTCTTTGACGTGGAGATCGGGCACGTCCCGCCGCACCTGCCACTGGTCAACGGCGCGCTGGCGACCGTGACCGTCGGCGCCGACTCCCGGGAGATCCGGCAGCTGCTTCGCTGAGGATCGATGGCACCCCGCCGGAGGCGCACCAACCGCAACCCCCGCCGACGCGGCCGGCGTGCGCTCCCCTACGCCGGATGCGAAGTCCGTAGCCGGCCCTGCTGAGCGTCCTGTGCCTCGATCAGGTCGAGGTCGCGGACGCAGAAGCGGTGGTGCTCGAAGGTCTCGTTGAGCACCGTGCCGAGGCACTGCCGCACCAAGCGGCCCCGGGCGTACGGCGGCCAGACATCGTCGTCGGGCACCGGCGCTCGCGCTGCGAGCTGCTCAGCGGTGACCTCGTCGAGCCAGGCCTCGAGCTCGGCTGCCTGTGCGTCACGCACGCTCACGATCTCGTCGAGGGCCGGATCGAGCGAGAGGTCAAGCCCGTGCGCTCCACGGTAGGGCTCGACGGTCGTCCCGATGCCCATCGGCGTGAACAGCTCCGTCGAGCCCAGGCAGCAGCGGCGGAACCACGAGTCGTGGACGAAGACCAGGTGGCGCATCGTCTGCGCCGCCGACCACTCGTCGTTCACACTGCGCCGCTCGATGCCGGGCGTACGGCGGATCCGCTCGATCGTGGCGGCCCAGCCGGCATGGAGCTGACGCGATGCCTCGCGCAGATCGGCAAGGTCCTCGGAGCGGATCAGCACCCGCACCGGATGACGCCGGTCGAGCTCAGCCTCGACGTACTCGGTGACCTCGACACCGTTCACCACGAGGTTGGTGATGAGCCCGTCGATCACGGCATCCTGCATGACGACGCCGACCAGGCGTGCCCCGGTCAGATCGCACTCGCGGAACTCCGCACCGTGCAGGTCCTCGTCGACATACCGCGTCATGCTCCGCATGCTAGGTCCGAGCACCGACAGGCCGGCCACGACAGGAGCCGTGGGCGGACGAGCAGCACGAGGACGACGGCGACGACGTCGAGATGTGGGTGGTCGATGATCCCGGGCAGGGGCCACGACTGCCCCTCGGCACGACCCTGGCGCGGATGAGCAACGAGTGTCGAGATGCACGAAAGAACGACCGCTGCTGGGTCATGACGCTCGCGACCTTGCTCGGGCTGCTCATCTCTCGCCGGCTCGGCCTGGGCTCGCGGATGCTGGCTGCCACCGAGACCAAGCCCATCGGTCTGGGCGACGTGCGCACCGTCAGGCCGCAGGCAGCGACCACTTCTGCGCGTTGGTCGAGTTGCAGTCCCAGAGCTGCAGCTGCGTGCCGTCGGTCGTCGATGCGCCCGGGTCGTCGAGGCAGCGACCGGACACCGGGTTGCGGTAGCCACCGTCGTGTGGCTGCCACTGCTGCGCGGCCGTGCCGTTGCAGTCCCAGAGCTGGAGCTTCGTGCGGTTCGCGGTGCCTCCCCCGGCGGCATCGAGGCACTTGCCCAGTGCCGTCAGCGTGTTGTCGGCCGTGCGCGCCCAGCGCTGCGCGCCGGTGCCGTTGCACGACCAGAGCTGGACCGGTGTCCCGTTGGCCGTGCCGGCGCCCTTGACGTCCAGGCACTTCCCCGCGATGCCGGACGCTACGGCGCCCGTCGGGCCAGAGCCGGTGCCCGTGTCTCCCGGGATGCAGGCGCCCGCGGCGATGTCGTCACGATGCGTCGAGCCGGCTGCGCGCAGGCTGCTCACCCGGCTCGCCACGGCGGCCGGCGAGAGCACGGTGTTCTTCGCGTGGTAGACCCAGTCGACATGCTGCTGCCACGTGCTCGCGGCGCCGCTGTGCCCGGCGAGGTCGACGAACCAGAGGTTGAAGTCGATGGTCATCGCCGCGCGAGGGTAGACGGAGTAGGTCCCGGTCTTGTCATCCACGGTGTGGTCCCCGACGAGGGTGCCGTCGATGAAGTACTTCACGTGTCCGCCGGCTACCTGCGCGACCACGTCGTGCCAGCCCTCGAGGCTGCGCGACTGCTCGCTCTGGGCGTTGCGCGGGTCCCACGGGTCGGCCCGGTAGCCGTTGTAGCTCGTCTGGTAGTTCGTCGGCTTGCTCGTTCCCCAGCCGCCGTTCGGCAGGTACTCCGAGAAGTCGAGCTCGCTGTAGAGCGGGTCGTAGTCGAAGCGCTGAGCCGGCCCGATCGCGAAGAACGTCTGGTTCACGTGGTCACCGTCGGGACCCGCAGCAGGCGCGTCATGGAACTTGATGCGCGAGGCGTACGTCCCCTCCAGGAAGCGCATGCCGGTCTGGAGGAACTCCGTCTGCGACGTCCCGCCCGGTGTGCCGTTCGTCGAGGCGCTCAGCTGCGCGACCTTCTGCCCGTCCACGACCGGGAAGCTCAGACCGCTCGCGGACCAGCTCGCACCTGCCGGACCGGGACCTCCGCCGCCGCTCCGCACCGACCACCCGTTGCTCCTGAAGGCGGCGTCAGAAGGACTGTCATAGCTGAAGTCGTCGAAAAGGGCCCCGCAGGCCGGTGCAGCCGCCGCGTTGCTGGGGGTCGCGACACCGACGGCGCCGAGGAGGGAGGTGCTGGCCGCTGCCAACGCCGCGGCTGTGGCTGTGACGAGGCGCTTGCGTCGGAGCTGGGCAAGTGGCATGGGCAGACTCCATCGTCAGCGGTGCGGCGGCGGGCTGGGACTACGGGATCACGAACGGCTCAAGTTGCTGTCCGGTAAGTAAGTTTTACCCTACCTTGCCGGAATGGTGACTCGACCCACCAGGGCACACAGCAAAACGACCCGGTGACCGCGGGCGGATTCCAGCGGGTGAAGGCGGCGCGAGACGCCGCCTACCTCCGGGGCAACCCGACGCCGCCCGGCAGGCTCGATACCAGTTGGGTCGACCCAAGCCTCAGCCTCACCGAGGCGCTGGTTCTCATCGCGGACTACCACGCCGGCTACGACGACCGGGTGTGAATGGTGACGAAACACGGGGCTTGGTGACAGCCACTACAGCGGGAGACATCGCGGGTTCCCCAAGCAGGAGCAGCGTTGCGGTATCGACGCCGCCCGGTCAAACCAAGTCGCATCTCGGCAGTCGTGCAATGTACAGCCCCGGTTTACGACAGCGGTGCTACGCCTGCATGTCGACAAAGCGCGAGTAATGACCCTGGAACGCCACCACGAGAGTGTCCGTCGGACCATTTCGATGCTTGGCGACAATGACGTCCGCCTCGCCCGCTCGAGGTGATTCTTTTTCATATGCGTCTTCGCGATGCAAAAGGATCACGATATCGGCGTCCTGTTCGATGGATCCCGATTCACGAAGGTCGCTCATCTGCGGTCGCTTGTCCGTCCGCTGCTCGGCACCACGGTTCAGCTGTGAGATGGCGATGACCGGGACCTCGAGCTCCTTCGCGAGCAGCTTGAGCGCCCGGGAGAATTCCGAGACCTCCTGCTGGCGCGACTCGACGCGCTTGCCGGACGTCATGAGCTGGAGGTAGTCGATGACGACGAGCTTGAGGTCGTGCTTCTGCTTGAGCCGCCGGCACTTGGCGCGGATCTCCATGAGCGACATGTTCGGCGAGTCGTCGATGAACAGCGGCGCCTCGGAGATCTTGCCCATGGTGGCGGCGATCTTGGCCCAGTCGTCCTCGCCCATCTGACCGGTGCGCAGCTTCTGCAGGTGCACCCGCGCCTCGGCGGAGAGAAGACGCATGGTGATTTCGTTGCGGCTCATCTCGAGCGAGAACACGACAGACGTCAGCCCGTGCTTGATGGACGCCGACCGGACGATGTCGATGCCCATCGTCGAGTTGTGCGTCGGGATCATCGAGCGGCTCGCGAGGTACAGGTGCGAGGCGTGGTCGATCTGCACGCACCGGACGGGTTCGCTCGCGATCGGCTCGACCGACACGATGAACCGCTCCGTGAGTCGCGGAGTCGACGGGCGACGCCGCTCCTTGTGGACGAGCCGCTTGCGCTCGAGCGCGAAGACGTCGTCGTCCGTCGTGAACGTCAGGGTGAAGCAGGTCGAGGACTCGGCGGACCGGCCGCGCACCGTCCTCGTCGACCAGCCAGTGCGGTAGCCGAGCGAGTGCACGAGCTCGCGGACGTCGTCCGCGAGGCGCTCGCTCGTGAGGGCGATCTGCACCGAGCCGGTCGGGTTCACGGTGCCGTCGGTGTCGAGGAGCCCCGCGAGCAGCTCCCGCCGCTGAGCCTCGCTTGCCCGGAGGTACTCGGCGGGGATGTGCTTGTCGCCGAGCACGCCGATCGTCCGCAGCCGACCATGCACCGTCCCGACGCGGTCGTGGCACTCCTGGCACCGGAGCAGGCCGGTCGTGATGACACCGCATTCCGGGCAGGTCGGTGCGGCGACCGGACCGGAGAGCATCTTGACCTTGCCACCGCACGAGCGACCGCACGTCCGGACCTGCGACCGGGCCGGGACGAACTCGGCGCCGCATACCTCGCAGGCGCGCACCGCGACCTCGTCCTGCGGCAGACGGAGCTGGTACAGCCGGGCTGCACCCGTGCCGCCGGGCGCGACGCGGGCGAGGATGCCCCGACCCTCGATCCGCATCGCGATCTCAGGGTCGGCACTCGTGAACCGGGCGGAGGCGGAGTGTCCGTCGCCGAGCCACACGCCGAGCACGTACGGGTCCACGAGCAGGTCAGCCTCGGGCAGCCGCAGGGCCTGGGCGTTGTCAACCGAGTGGTTCGCGCGCCGGTCGGCGGTCGCGCACCGTGCGGTGGCGTGGATCTCCTCGGTGGTCCGCACCGCGGGCGACCCTCGGTCCGGGCGCCGGCGGTCCGCTCGCGTGCGCGTCTCCCACTGGTGCTCGGCGTCGGCGACGATCACGGTCCCGTCGTCGAACGTCACGCGGTAGCAGGGCCGCTCAGTCATGACAGGCGTCGCTGCGACGACACGAGTAGGCGTGCCGTCCGCTGCCAGCAGGAGGTCACCGACCTGGACCGCGCCCATCGTCGTCCAGCCCGTCGGCGTCGCGAGCGGGGTGTCGAGCGCGAGTGCCTTGCCGATGGCCGGGCGGGCCGCGAGGACGACCATCTGCCCGGCGTGGAGCCCGTTGGTCAGCCGGTCCAGGTCGGCGAACCCCGTCGGGACACCGATCATCCCCTCGCCGCGGTGGCCCGCCGCCTCGATCTCGTCGACCGCGCCGCCGATGATGTCGCCGAGGATCAGGTAGTCCTCGGAGGTGCGCCGCTCGGTGACGGCGTAGACCTCGGCCTGGGCGTTGTTGACGATCTCGTCGACGTCGCCGCCGTCGGTGCCGTAGCCGAGCTGGACGATGCGGGTGCCGGCCTCGACGAGCTTGCGCAGCACGGCCCGCTCGCGCACGATCCGCGCGTAGTAGCCGGCGTTCGCGGCGGTGGGGACGGACGAGATGAGGGTGTGCAGGTAGGGCGCGCCGCCGATGCGGCCGATCTCGCCGCGCTTGGTGAGCTCGTCGGCGACGGTGATGGCGTCGGCGGGCTCGCCGCGGCCGTACAGGTCGAGGATCGAGTCGTAGATGACCTCGTGCGCGGGCCGGTAGAAGTCGGTGCCGCGGAGCTGCTCGATGACGTCGGCGATGGCGTCCTTCGAGATCATCATGCCGCCGAGCACGGACCGCTCGGCGTCGAGGTCCTGCGGCGGGGTGCGGTCGAAGCCGGCGTTGCCGCGGCCGGGTTCGCGGCCCGGGTCGGCCGGCATCCCGTACTCGAGGTCCTCGATCGTCACTGCTTCCCCCGTCGTCGTTCGTCCGAACACATGTTCCATGGGGGGTATGACACTGGGTCCGACATCCACGCCCACGCGAGGGCGTAGCCACACCTCGCACCCGCGACGGTAGAGGTCCCCGGGGGCGGTGCCAAACGCGCGCCCGAGGGCCTGTGGGAGCCTGTCCAGGATCTGTGGACCGTCTGGGGAAACCTGTGCGCGTGCCTGTGGACGATGTCCGAAACTATCCACAGACCGTGGACAGCGATGTGGACGAAGCCGGGATCTCCGGCGATCTGCCGCGTCCCACGGGCGCAAACGCTGTGCACCGGCTGTGGATGCGAGAAAGGTTGGCCGAGATTTCATCTGTCGGACATCCGCCGTCCAGCGTCGACCGCCAGATCCTGGCGCTCGCCGTCCCGGCGCTCGGCGCGCTCGTCGCGGAGCCGCTGTTCGTGCTCGTCGACTCGGCCGTCGTCGGGCACCTGGGGACCGCCCCGCTGGCCGGGCTGGCGCTCGCCTCGACCCTGCTCGTGACCGTCGTCGGGCTGTGCGTGTTCCTCGCGTACGCGACGACCGCGGCCGTGTCCCGTCGCCTCGGCGCGGGTGACCGCAGCGGCGCGATGCAGGTCGGCATGGACGGGATGTGGCTCGCGCTCGGCGTGGGCGTGGTGCTCGGGGCCGCGACGTGGGCGGCGGCGCCGTGGCTGGTCAGCGCGCTGGGCGCGCACGGAGAGGTCGCCCACCAGGCGGTCACCTACCTGCGCTGGTCGGCGCCGGGCCTGCCCGGGATGCTGCTCGTCCTCGCGTCGACCGGTGCGCTGCGCGGGCTGCAGGACACCCGGACCCCGCTCGGTGTCGCGACGGCCGGCGCGGCGGTCAACGCGGTGCTCAACGTGGTGCTCGTGTACGGCGCTCACCTGGGCATCGCCGGTTCGGGCCTCGGCACGGCGCTCACGCAGCTCGCGATGGGCGCGGTCCTCGCAGCGGTCGTGGTGCGCGGTGCCCGTAACGCGGGCGCGCGGATCTCCCCGCATGCGGCCGGGCTGTGGGCGAACGCGCGGGCGGGGGCTCCGCTGTTCGTCCGGACCCTGTCGCTGCGGGCCGCGATCCTGATCACGGTGTGGGTCGCGACAGGACTGGGGGCGGTCGCGCTGGCCGGGCACCAGATCGTCAACGCCGTCTGGGGCCTGGCGGCGTTCGCGCTCGATGCCCTCGCGATCGCCGCGCAGGCGCTCGTCGGGCACGCGCTCGGCGCCGCCGACGTCGCGCGGACGCGGGCGGTGCTGCGGCGGACCCTGCAGTGGGGTGTCGGCGCGGGGGCCGTGCTCGGGGTCGTCGTCGGGGGTGCCTCCTGGGGGTACGTGCGGCTGTTCACGCCTGACCCTGCCGTGCGGCACGCCGCCGTGGTCGCGCTGGTCGTCGCGGCGGTGACGATGCCGATGGCCGGTTGGGTGTTCGTGCTCGACGGGGTGCTCATCGGGGCGGGCGACGGGCGGTTCCTCGCGTGGGCGGGCGTGGTGACGCTGGTCGTATACGTACCGTTCGCGCTGGCGGTGCGGGCATGGGCTCCCCCGGGTGCGGTGGGTCTGGTGTGGTTGTGGGCGGCGTTCGCGGGTGTCTTCATGCTGGCGCGCGCGGTCACGACCGGGTGGCGCGCACGCGGCTCCGCGTGGATGGTCACGGGCGCGTAGGGGGCTGTGGTCGGCTCGGTGGAGACGAACGCCCGCGGGCGGCCCGCCCGACCGCCGCGCAGCGGCACCGTCGTCCCCCGCCCGCGAAAATCGGTTCCGGATGCCGTGCTCGTCGGGCAGTGTTCACCCCTGCCGCACGACAGGCACGCCCAGGAAGGAGGACCGCGGTGACGCCCAGCACGACCATCCGTCGGTCCGCCGACGACCTGCAGCTCGAACGGCTCGCCGACCTGCGCGGCGACGTCGCCGACCGGCACGACGCCGTGCTCAGCACCCGTCACGGCGGCTACCCGGCCGGCGAGCTCGTCTCGATGTCGTGCCGCCACCTCATGCGCCCGACCCTCCGGAGAGCACCCGCACGCTGACCTGGCCCGCCCAGGCTGCCGAGGGCCGTTCCCCGACCAGGGGGACGGCCCTTTCGTCGTCCTCCCCGCGGGCGCAGGTGCCCAGCGGGCCTCATAGCCCCGCAACGAGAGGTTCGACTCTTCTGCCCGCGACCTGCCAGAAAGGAAGGGAGACCCCCGTGGTCCGCATCGTCAACGACTCCCTCACCCCCCGCCACCGCGACCTCGCCGCCGACGAGCGACGCCGCGCCGAACGCCGTCTGTCCCGACGCCAGGCGGCCAACCCGCTGCGCCGCGTCCTGCTCGCGTGCGAGACCACGTACGTCCGCGACGGCGTCGCGGTCGTCGGCGACCACCTGTGGTGCGAGCAGCACGCCGACTTCGCCCGCGTCGTCGACGTCGTCGAGTAGGCCCCAGAAGCACAGAGAAGAGCGACAAGAAGAAGGAGGTGACCCCGATGTCCGGAGTCCTGGTCCTCAACGCCGGCTACGAGCCCCTGCACCGGGTGAGCCTCGCGCACGCCGTCCGGATGCTGCACCGCCAGGTGGCCGTGGTGGAGCAGGCGGTCGACGGGAAGTCGTTCGGCCCGTACCCCCTGCCGGCCGTCCTGCGGCTGGTCCGGTACGTGCACATGAGGTGGCGGAGCCGCGGCGGAGTCCCGACGTGGACCCGGTCCGGGATGCTCGTCAGGGACGGCCGGCGGTGCGCGTACTGCGGGCGGCCCGGCGACACCGTCGACCACGTGCAGCCGCGCAGCCGGGGCGGTGCGGACTCGTGGCTGAACACCGTGACGGCGTGCCGCCGGTGCAACCACCGCAAGCGTGACCGCACCCCCGAGGAGGCGGGCATGGCGCTGCGGTACCGGCCGCGCGTCCCGACGTTCGCGGAGCTGCTGGTCGCGGGCCGGTGACGACGGTCACCGGCCCGCGGCCCGTTCGTGTTGCCGGACGGTGCCGGAGTCCTCACGATCGGGGTGCGGCGCCCCGACCTGGCTGAACGACCAGCCGGGAGGCGGCAGGCGCCGGCTGCGGAGGATCCCCATGCCCTCGCCCGTCGAGCTGAGCGACTTCGACGCGGTCCTGTTCGACCTCGACGGTGTCCTCACCACCACCCGCAAGGTCCACGCGGCGGCGTGGAAGCGCATGTTCGACGAGTTCCTCGCGCAGTGGGACGCCGAGCACGGCTCCGCGAGCGCGGCCTTCGACGAGAGGTCCGACTACGCGTCGGCGGTCGACGGCAAGCCCCGTGAGGTCGGTGTCCGCGACTTCCTGGCGAGCCGCGGCATCACGCTGCCCCCGGGGAAGCCCGACGCGCCGCCGGAGGAGCTGTCGGAGTGGGGGCTCGGCAACCGCAAGCAGCTGCTCGTCGAGGAGGAGATCGACCGCAACGGCGTCGAGGCGTTCCCGGGGTCGGTCGCGTGGGTGCGCGAGCTGCGCGAGGCGGGGCTGCGGACGGCGGTCGTGTCGAGCAGCCGCAACTGCGCGGCCGTCCTCGACGCGGCGGGTATCGCGAACCTGTTCGACGCGCGGGTCGACGGCGACACGGTCCTCGAGCTGGGGCTGCCCGGCAAGCCGGCCCCGGACTCGTTCCTCGAGGGTGCCCGGCGGGTGGGGGTGGAGCCGGAGCGCGCCGTCGTGGTGGAGGACGCGCTCGCCGGGGTCGCCGCGGGCCGGGCCGGCGGGTTCGGGCTGGTCATCGGCGTCAACCGGGAGGGCCACGCCGACGCGCTGCGGGCCTACGGCGCGGACGTCGTCGTGGACGACCTGGGCGAGCTGCTCGCCTCACCGGACGACGCGCTGCACCGTTCCGGCCCTCGCCGGCACCACCTGATGGCCGCGGCCCGACGGATCGTCGCGGCCTCGGTGGACTACCCCGTCGACCCGTGGCGGCTGGTGGAGCGGTCGTTCAACCCGGAGTTCGTCGAGCAGACGGAGACGCTGTTCGCGCTGTCCAACGGGTACCTGGGCATCCGCGGGTCGTTCGAGGAGGGCACGCCGTCGCTCACCCCGGACACGCTGCTCAACGGGTTCCACGAGACGTGGCCGATCGTGTACCCGGAGACGGCGTTCGGGTTCGCGACGACGGGCCAGACGATCCTGCCGGTCCCGGACGGCACGACGGTCCGCCTGCTCGTCGACGACACCCCGGTGACGGCGGAGACGGCCGAGATCGAGGAGTTCGAGCGGGTCCTCGACATGCGCCGCGGCGTCCTGACCCGCACGGTCGTCTACGAGCTGCGCGACGGCCGGCGGTTCCGGGTGCGCACGGAACGGGTCGTGTCGCTCGCCCGCCGCCACCTGGCGTGCCTGCGGTACGAGGTGACGGCCCTCGACGCCCCCGCGAGGGTGCTCCTGGTGTCCGAGCTGGTCACCCCGCGGACCGCGCCGCCCGAGGAGGTCGCGGCCGCGGACCCGCGGCAGAGCAGGTCGCTCGCCCACGGGACGCTGCAGCCGGACGTCGAGCAGGTCGACGACCTGCGGGTGGTCCGCACGTACCGGACGCGCAGCAGCGGCCTCGCGGTCGCGGCCGGCGTGGACCACGACCTGGACGAGGGCGTCACGCACGTCCGCACCACCACGGACGAGTCACGCGCGCACGTCGTGCTGGAGCTGGACGCCCAGGTCGGGGTGCCCGTCGGGCTGACGAAGTGGCTCGCCTACCACTACGGGGCGGAGGACTGCGGCGAGCTGGCCGACCGGTCGGGCCTCACGCTGCACCAGGCGCGCGCGTCGGGCCGGGACGTCGTCGTCGCGGAGCACGAGGCGCAGGTCGCGGAGTTCTGGGACCGCAGCGAGGTGGTCTGGGAGGGCGCGACCGCCGCGCAGCAGGCCCTGCACCTCAGCCAGTTCGCGCTCCTGCAGGCGTCGTGGCGCAGCGAGGGGCACGGCGTCCCGTCGAAGGGGCTCACCGGCACCGGCTACGAGGGCCACTACTTCTGGGACACCGAGGCGTACCTGCTGCCGTTCCTCATCCACACGTCCCCGACGATCGCGCGGAGCCTGCTCATGCACCGCGTGCGGATGCTCCCGGACGCGCGCCGCCGCGCCGCCGAGGTCGGGTGCTCGGGTGCGCTGTTCCCGTGGCGCACGATCAACGGCGAGGAGGCGTCCGCGTACTTCGAGGCGGGCACCGCGCAGTACCACATCAACGCCGACATCGCGTATGCGCTCGAGCAGTACGTCGAGGTCACGGGCGACACCGAGCTGCTGTTCCGGCACGGCGCCGAGCTGCTCGTCGAGACCGCCCGGATGTGGGTGGACCTCGGCTTCTTCTCGGACCGGCTCGACGGGCGGTTCGTGATCCACAAGGTCACGGGCCCTGACGAGTACTCGACGGTCGTCGACAACAACCTCTACACGAACGTCATGGCGGCCGAGAACATGCGCGCGGCAGCCGACGCGGTGGCACGTCTGCAGGCGGAGTCGCCCGCAGACCTGGCACGCCTGGTGGAGCGGGTCGGGCTGCGCGACGACGAGGAGGCCCGCTGGCGGCGCGCGGCCGAACGGATCTTCGTGCCGTACGACGAGAAGGCGGGCGTGCACCTGCAGGACGAGAACTTCCTCGAGCTGCCGGTGTGGGACTTCGAGGGCACCCCCGAGGACCGGTACCCGCTGCTGCTGCACTTCCACCCGCTCGTCATCTACCGGCACCAGGTCATCAAGCAGGCCGACGTCGTCCTCGCGACCGTCCTGCTGCCCGAGCGGTTCACCGCCGAGGAGCGTCGTCGGATCTTCGAGTACTACGACCCGCTGACCACGGGCGACTCGTCGCTGTCGGAGTGCATCCAGGCCATCGCCGCCGTCGACGTCGGCAAGTTCCGCACCGCGGAGGAGTACCTGGTGGACGCGGTCGCGATCGACGTCGCGGACACCGCCGGGAACCTGCGCGACGGCGTGCACGTGGCGTCCGCGGGCGGCACGTGGATGGCGCTCGTGCAGGGGTTCGCCGGCTACCGGTGGCGCGGCACGCAGTTCTCGCCGATGCTCCCGACGCGCGGGCGGCGGCTGCGGTTCCCGCTGCGGGTCCGCGGCTCGGTGCTCGAGGTCGACATCGAGCCCGACCGGGTCACGTACTCGGTGCTCGACGGCGGGCCCGTCTCGGCGGTCCACCGCGGGGAGCCGTTCACCGTGGCTCCCGGCTCCCCCGTGGTGTTCGCCGGGTCCTTCCGCACGAGCGACGCCGCACCCGCGGACGACGGGGTGGTCGTGCCGTCCTGACGGGTGCGGCGTCGACGCAGGTCAGGGCACGAGCACGACGGCTCCGCGCAGCCCGCCCGCGAGCACCGCGCGGTACGCCCGCTCCGCCTCGACGAGCGGGTAGGTCGCGGCGACCCGGGTGCTGAGGGTGCCGTCGGCGGCGAGCCCGGCGAGCTCGGTGAGCTGCGTCCCGTTCCCGACCACATGGACCGTCTCGACGCGCACCCCGCGCTCGGCCTGCGGCGTGGCTGGACCGGTGACGGCGACGAGCACGCCGTTGTTCCGCACGGCCGCGAGCGCAGGACCGACCAGGAGGGCGGCGTCCAGCACCGCGTCGAGCCGCCCGGCCACGGCCGTGAGCGCCTTCGCGGTGTCGGCGGCGTCGGCGGGTCGCACCGCGAGGTGCGCCCCGGCGCGCTCGACGAACTCGCGGTCGCTCTCCCGTGCGAGCGCGACGACGTCGAGACCGCGCAGCCGCGCGAGCTCCAGCGCGTACCCGCCGACGCCGCCGGCGGCGCCGGTGATCCCGAGCGTCCCGCTCGTGAGGCCGATGAGGTCGAGGGCCTGCAGGGCGGTGAGCGCGTTGAGCGACAGGGCGGCCGCCGCCACGGCGTCGAGCGTGGCGGGCCGCCGCCCCACGGCACGGGCGGGCAGCACGACGGTCGAGGCGTGCGTGCCGACGAACGTGTCGAACCAGTCGGACAGCCCGAGCACCGCGTCGCCGGGAGCGAGGTCCTCGACGTCCGGGCCGACCTCGTCGACGACGCCGGCGACGCCCCATCCGGGGGTGTACGGCGGCGTGCCGGGCAGGAGGGCCGCGAGCCTGCCGTCGTGCACCCACACGTCGGCGGGGTGCACGGGCGCGGCCTCGACGCGCACGCGGACCTCGCCGGGCCCGGGCCGGGCGGGGTCGCGGTCGACGAGCTCGGTGGCGCCGAAGGCGGGGATCGTCAGGACGGACATGGGTGCTCCTCGTGTCGCTCGGATGGGTGGCGAACCCATCCTGAGCATTGCGGTCACCGTTGGGAAGTAGGTACCTTTTGGTGCCTAAGCGGTCCTTCCAGTGCCCGAGGAGCGGCAGATGACGACCACGGTGACCTGTCCGACCCCGACGCCCTTCGACCCGTTCGACGCGAACTGCCCCACCCGGCAGCTCCTCGACGAGCTCTCCGACAAGTGGGTGTGCCTCGTGCTCGTCGCCCTCGGACCCGGGCCGCTGCGGCACGGCGAGCTCAAGCGACGCATCCTCGGCGTCAGCCAGAAGATGCTCACCCAGACCCTGCGCAACCTCGAGCGCGACGGCATCGTCGAGCGGACCATCACCGCGTCCGTCCCCGTCCGCGTCGACTACGAGCTCACCCCGCTCGGCCGCTCCCTCATGCCCGTCGTCGACGCCCTCAAGACGTGGGCCCAGGCGCACATGGACGAGGTCGAGTCGTCCCGCGAGAGGTACGACGCGCGCGTCTGACGCGCGCGGGTGAACCCGGGCGGTCGGAACCGTGCGCCGGCGCCGCAGGTGGCACTGTGATGCGATGCGCCGCTCGCTCGCCCTCGCCGGAGCCCTCTGCCTCGTCACCCTGTCGGCGTGCAGCCCGGGTGAGCGGCCCCACGTCGGCGTCGACCCGACCGCCATGCCGACCGGGCTGTCCGAGTGCAGGCACATCTCCGTCGAGGGCGACCCCGGCCTCGGCGCAGGGTTCCACTACGACGAACTCGCCCGGCACCGCCTCGGCGAGAGCGCACGGCTCCTCGTCTGCGTGCACCCCTGGGACTCCGGCTCCCGGACCGACGACGTCGCCCGCGAGCTCACCGCCGACGACCCGACGGTGACCGTCACACCCGTCGCCGAGATCGCCCACGACGGCATCATCGAGGTCCGGCTCACGGTCGACGGACCGGCGGACGGGGCCCGTCTGGACATGACGTTCGCCGGGGGCGGGTTCAGCGGCCCGACGGTCCACACCGACGACACGCACTGGTGGCTCGGCCCCTGGGGTGACGGCGTCCTCGACGAGTGACGTGCGTCCGGCACGCGGGCGCTCCGCCACGTCCGCTGCCGGATGCCCGGTGTCGGGTGTGGGGTGTGGGGTGTCCGATGTCCGATGTCCGGTGTCCGGTGTCCGGTGTCCGCTGTCCGCTGTCGGCAGAAGGCCGTGCACGCCGCTCGCGCGGCCCCGGCGTTAGCGTGACGGACAGGCGCACGCAGACCGGAGGCGACCCATGACGCAGCAGCTCACCCCCGCCCGACACCGCCCGGCGCAGCCGGTGGAGCCCCTCATGCGCCGGCTGGTCGGCGGCATCCTGCGTCGGCGGCGCGAGGAGCAGGGCCGCACGCTGCGGGACGTCGCCGAGTCCGCCCGGGTCTCCGTCGCCTACCTCTCGGAGGTCGAGCGCGGCCGCAAGGAGGCGTCGTCCGAGGTGCTCGTCGCGGTGTGCCGGGCGCTCGGGATGCGGCTCGTCGACCTCGTCGGCGCCGCCCACGCCGAGCTCGCCCAGGCCGAGGGGCGCGTCGTCGTGGACCTCACCGCCCGCGCCCGCGCCGACCTCGCCGTCCTCGCGTCGACCCCCGACCGCGAGCGTGCCACCGGGTCGCACCTGTCCGTCGTCGACGAACCGGCCGGCCAGGTCCTGCTCCTCGCGGCCTGACCGGCCCCGCACCCGACCGACCCCGCGCCCCGACCGGCCCCGCCGCGGACCTGACCTGGCCTCGCGCCCCGTCAGGCCGCAGCCCCGCCGTCAGGCCGCCGCCGTCAGCCCCTTCAGCGTCGTCACCACCCGGTCCGCGAGCCCGTAGTCGACGGCCTGCTGCGCCGTGAGGATGAGGTCCCGCTCGGTGTCCCTGCGCAGCTTCTCGACGCTCTGCCCGGTGTGCCGCGCGAGCACGTCGTCCACCTGCGCCCGCAGCCGCAGGATCTCGCCCGCCTGGATCTCCAGGTCGGCCGCCGTCCCCTCGGCACCGCCCGACGGCTGGTGCAGCAGCACCCGCGCGTGCTCGAGCACGTGCCGGCTGCCCGGCGTCCCCGCCGCGAGGAGCACGGCCGCAGCCGACGCCGCCTGCCCGAGGCAGAACGTCGCCACGTCCGGCTTCACGTACTGGATGGTGTCGTAGATGGCGAGCAGCGCCGTGATCGAGCCGCCCGGCGAGTTGATGTACACGTGGATCGGCAGGTCAGCGCTCTCCGACTGCAGGTGCAGCAGCTGCGCGATGACGACGTTGGCGACGCCGTCGTCGATCTCCGTGCCGAGGAACACGATCCGGTCGGACAGCAGCCGGGAGAACACGTCGGACGCGCGCTCCCCCGTCGGCCGCTGCTCCACGACGTACGGGATCGTGTACTGCCCGGCCATCAGAGCCCCGCCTTCCGGGTCACGTCGGGCCGCACGTCGTCCAGGTGCTCGACGACCCGGTCCACGAAGCCGTAGTCCCGCGCCTCCTCGGCGGTGAACCACCGGTCCCGGTCCGAGTCCTTCTCGATCGTCTCGACGGACTGCCCCGTGTGCTCCGCGATGAGCCCCTGCATGGTCCGCTTCACGTGCGCCATGTTCTGCGCCTGGATCGCGATGTCGATCGCCGTCCCCCCGATCCCACCCGACGGCTGGTGCATGAGCACCCGCGCATGGCGCAGCGCGAACCGCTTCCCGGGCGTCCCACCGCTGAGCAGGAACTGCGCCGCCGATGCGGCGAGACCCATCGCCAGCGTCGCGACGTCGTTCGGGATGAGCCGCATCGTGTCGTACATCGCGAGCGCCGCGCTCACCGAGCCGCCGGGCGAGTTGATGTAGAGCGCGATGTCGCGGCGCGGGTCCTCGGCGGACAGCAGCAGGAGCTGCGCGCACACCCGGTTCGCGAGCTCGTCGTCCACCTCCTGCCCGAGCAGGACGATGCGCTGGTGCAGGAGCCGCGTGGACAGGTCGTCGTCGAACGGTCTGGTCGTGGGTGGTGTCGCGGTGCGGGCGGTGATCATGGTGCGCCTCCGAGGGGTCGTCGTGCTGACTCCCACGACGCTGCCACCGTCGGTCACGGCCGGGACGTCGGGTCTGCCGTGCGCAGATCCGCTCCCGGCAGACGAGCAGGGGCGAACGAGGTGCCGGTGCGTCAGCCGGTCGCCGCGGCCGCCCCGACGACGAGCATGCCCGCGAGCAGGAACGGCACGAGCGAGACAGCCACGAGGCCGACCGCCACGCGCGTCGGCCCGCCCGTTCCCGGCGGGACCGTACGAAGGCGCCGGAGCACTGCCTGCACCGCGAGCGGAGGTGCCGTGGCCGCCGCGACGAACAGCAGCTCCGGCATGGCCGACGGGTCGCCCACGACCCAGATGGCACTCCACGCCGCGTAGAGCAGGACGAGCGCCAGCACCACCCAGGCGACCCCCGACAGGAACCGGAGCGATCCCCTGCCGATGTCGGCAGGCCCTGCGCTCGCTCGCTGCCCACCGACGACCGCGACGACGACGCTCCCCGCAGTCACGACGGCGACCAGCGTCAACGCGCCACCGCCGTCGCCGGAGGCATCCGCCACCGCGAACGCCCAGTCGAGGATCGCGCGCACCTGCAGCAGCACGACGCACGACCACACGACGGCGAGCACGACCGATGCGCCCCGGCGCGGGGCTGCCCCCGACCAGGTCGGAGGCACGGTCCCGTCGGGATCCGTCACCTGCCGGCCTCGAGGAACAAGCGGTCCGAGAAGGCACGCCCGACGGCGTCCATCTCGGCGTCGAGCTCGTCCTGCGTGATCAGCTCCCCGTTGATCCCCTCCTCGCCCGGGCGGCGGTGGCCGTCGATCTTCCGGTTCACCGGGAACCGGAAGAGGTGGTTCTCGAACAGGTCGCGGACCGCCGACCGCACGTTCGCCGCCGAGCCGTCGAACCGCTCGTCGAGGAACGTCCGGTACCGCCACCGCGGGTCCGTCTGCGCGGCCACCCGGATCTCACGGAGCGCGTCGGAGACGGGTCGCTGCAGGTTCGTGCCTGAGATCCGCCGGTAGACCAGGTAGGCGTCCACGTCCGAGACGAGGTCGGCGCTGCCGAACGTCGACCCCTCCGCGGTGGTGCCGAGGCGCTCCGCGAACCACGACGACACACGCACTGTCGGCTCGTGCCAGCGCGCCTCGGCATACTGCGCCCACAGCGTCACGAGATCGAGCGCCCAGCCGCCCAGGTCACCCACGGACGTCCTGTCCGCCGTCGAGACGTCCATCCACATCATGTAGGCGCGTGTCGATGCGGCGAGGTGCGGGATGTCGCCCTCGTACGAGCCCTCCGGCGGGAGCCCCGAGGCCGACGAGTAGAAGCTGCTGCGCAGCTCGGTCGCCTGGCCGGCGACGACCGGGCCGATCACCGTCACGAAGGACGCGATCGTCTCCTTGAGCGGCGTGTAGATCTTCCACTCGGTGTCCCAGTACCCGTCCTTCTGCAGGTAGTGCAGGACGAAGTCGTTGAGCAGCGGGCGGACCAGGAGCTCGATGCCGGACTGCTCCAGCACACCCTCGGCCTCCCAGCAGAGCGACGTCGTCTGCCAGAAGAAGTCGTCGAAGGCCGGTGCCGTCGTGCCACCCGTCGTCACCATCCTGTCCGGGGTCGGCAGGACGTCGGCGGCTCCGAGCGGCTCCGCCCGCGGGGAGCCGATGTTCTTGTCGATGGTGATCGCGTTCGTCCCCGAACCGACCGTCAGCGTCTGGATCTGGTCGTAGGCCCAGTTGTCGGGGAGCGAGAAGCCCAGGTTCCCGCTCCATCCTCGCGGGATGCCCGACGACCACGAGCTCACGGCCAACCCGGCCTGCGACACCTTCTGGCAGACGTTGCGCGCACCGTAGACCCCGACGCGGTAATCCGCCCCCGCCCAGCCGAGGCCGAGCCGGACGCCCTCGAAGTACGGGATCACGAGCCCTTCGATGTCACCCCCCGTGGCGTCGAAGTCCACCGAGAAGTAGATGACGGCGCCGGGAGCGATCCCGAGCTGGCGTGCACGCAGCTGGGCAAGCTTGCCCTGGTTCACGCCGATCTCCTTCGAGAAGTACTGCGGCGCGTTCGCGAACTCCTGGAACACCGGGAAGAACTTGAGGCCGCCCTGGTGGATGGTACGGATCTCGAACGGCGCGATGCGCTTCGACGCGACGCTGAGGTAACGGCCGACGGCGCGGTAGCCCGCGTCGTAGAGCGTCGCGACGGTGCCCGGCGTCAGGGGCTTGTTCGTGTCCGCGACCGTGCCGCGCCTGTCGGGGTCCCCGGTGCTCACGAGGAGCGACGCCCACGTCGCATAGTCGCCGCGGCCCGTGGACGGCAGCTGGGTGAACTCCTGGAACTCGAGCACCTCGTCCTTGGTGCTCGCCAGGAACGTCCCGTCGAAGGGAGGCGTGTACGCGTTGAAGATCAGGGCCGCCTGGAACAGTCGCACGAACCGCTTGGCACCGTCGACGCTCCCGGTCCCGACCGTCCCGGACGCCTTGAGCCCCGACTGCGTACCGGGACCGAACGTCCCGTTCGCGACACCGTCGGCCATCCCGAGCTCGTACTGGATCGCGAACATGAGGGCCTTCTGGACGTCGCGGGAGAACACCCCGTCGCACGGCACGACGTAGAAGTCCTTGCGGTGAAGGTACGTCTCGTTCAACCACTGCTGTGCCTGCCGGATGCGCGCCGTCCCGCCGTACCAGGTCGACGTGACGTAGCCGTCCATCGTCAGGATGCTCTTCATGAGCTTCGCCGAGATGTCGGGGGCGGACGTCGACAGCCCCATGTCACGCTTCATGCTCACGCACGACGCCGCGAGCTGGTCGTCGAACGTGCCGTTGCCGACCGTGCCGCCCGGGTACCCCTTGCACCACAGCGCCGCGCGCAGGATCCGGACCACGTTCCCGCTGGGGGTGCTCGGCGAGATGCTGCCGATCATGCTGGTGAATCGCGACTCGGTGGTCGCGCCGAAGTTGTCGGAGAGCGCCGTGATGCTGAGCTCGATCTGCAGCGCCCGGGTCAGTGCCCACACCGTGCGCCACCCGGTGATCCCGTCCTCCTCGACGGGGACGTAGCCCGGTGACACGCCGGTGTAGGTGGAGTTGACCCACTTCTGCGCGAGCAGGACCTGCTGGTCTGTCATGTCGGTGAGCCTCCTGGTGAGCGGTCAGACCGTGCCGACGGCGACGCCGTCGACCTGGGGCGTGCCGGACGCGGTGAGGTCCGCGGTCGTGTAGCCGCCGGTGTCGCGCAGCCGCTCGCCTGGTACGCCTGTGCCGGTGAGCGCCACGGACGCGAATCGGATCGCGCGGCCGACCTTGTCCCCGGTGGACCCGAACGCGAGCTGCACCCGCAGCGCCGATCCTGCGGCGACCTCGGGCAGCACCAACCGGGTCCTCAGCACGTCGCCGACCTGTTCGGAGCTCGCCTGCAGCAGTGCGACGTCGACCGGCTGGTCGGCGGGCGCGTCGGGACTGCCGCCGTCCGCGCCGACCTCCGCCTCCGACCGCGAGAGCGGGGCGGTGACGGCGGCCGCGGTCGCGGTGCACGAGGACGCCAACGCGCTGTCGACCTCGACCGTGAGCGACGCGCCGGCCGGCACGGGCAGGGGGCCGACGCTCTCGACGCGGACCGCTGAGGGGAGGCGGTAGCCGACCGCCGTCGCCGCCCACGCCGCGGTGACGAGCGCACCCCACGGGGCCACGCCGCTCGTGGCGGCGGGCGCGACCCACCGGTAGGCCCGGCGCTCCAGGCTTCCCTGCCGCCCCACGGCGATCTCCAGCGGGAGGGGCACGCCGATGTTCTCCGACGGGAACAGCTCTCGTGGCCGCAGCGGCAGCGACACGATCGTCGAATCGCGTGTCCGCGCCCGGCCGTCGGGCCGGGCGACCGAGAACCGCAGGACGCCGAGACCTGCGGCGTCGGGGCCGGTGACCTGCGGTGCGGCCGTCCAGACGGCGCCTGCCGCGGCCAGCACCACGTCGCCCGTCGCGTCCAGGAGCCGCGTGTCGAACGACACGGTCATCTCCAGGCGCGACGCTCCGGACGCGAAGCCCGCCAGCTCGAGCACGAGCGGAACCTCGAGCGTCGTCTCCTGCGCCCACGTCACGTCGAACGTCCGCAGCGGGACGGACTGCAGCACCGTCAGGGCCAGCGGCCGGCGAGGCCCGCTGTCGCTCGCGTGCGCCGGCTCGGACAGTCCGACGACGACCGCTCCCGCGGCGATCGACCCGAGCACGGTTCTCCGCGACACGTCCATGTGAGCTCCCCTCCGGCGCCACGGCGTGGCTTGGCGCGTCAAGGTAGCGATATGTCGGAGATGCGAGGTGCTCGTCCGCCATGTGGGCTAAAGGTGCGCAGGTCACAGCGTCACCGCCGGTCTGCCATGGGCGGATCCGCGCTCGGCAGACCGGCGCGTCCACCGGCCGCACGACGTCCCACCGAGAACTCCGTCAAACCGCCCACACGCTGGACTTTCGCCCCCTACCCTGTGCCGCACACGGGCGCCGTCGACGGCGCCCGTGCACGCGTCCCGGGCGCGCCTCGCACGTCGTGACCCGGGCACCTGACGGTCGGGCGACGGGCCGGCCGTCCCGACGAGAGGATGCAAGATGCAGCTGCGCAGGCGCAGGTCGGTGGCCGGACGGATCGTCGCGACGATCACACTGATGGTCGCGATGGTCGCGGGGACGTCGGTGGCGGCGAACGCGTACAGCGCGTCGTACTCGGACTTCCGTGGCCTGCCCACGCTGGGCACCGCGTACGTCAAGCAGGGCAACGTCGTCGGCCTGTGGCAGAACATCCTGTTCCGGGACGGCTACATCAACAAGTGCACGTCACTGTCCGCCGTCGCGATCGACGGCTACTTCGGCAGCGGGACCGCGGCGGCGACGAAGCGCTGGCAGGCCAACCACGGTCTCGCTGCGGACGGCATCGTCGGCAAGGCATCGTGGGCGGCGGCGTCGACGCGCCTGCGTGGCCCGTCGTTCTACGAGTGGGACGCGTCCTCGGAGCTGTGGGGCTACGAGGGTGCCGGGGGCTGGTTCGACCTCGTGCGCCGGCCGGCCGACAGCCTGTCCCTCCCGCACGACTCGTGGACGTTCGTCTCCCTGTCGAACCCGAACGGCGGCGACAAGGAGATCATCTGGCCGAGCATCACCTTCAGGACCTGCTGAGACGCACGTCTGCACGGAGTGCTGCGCCGGCTTCTGAGGGGACCGGCCGGTGACGGACCGGCATGCGACGGTCGTCATGACGACTGCTCCGTGACGCACGAAGGCCCCGCCCATCGGGCGGGGCCTTCGTGGTGGTGCAGCAGCCTGAGGTCAGGCGGCGACGACCTTGACGGTTACCGTCGCGGCGACGTCGGCGTGCAGGCGGACGGACACCTGGTACTCGCCCAGGGCCTTGATCGGCTGACCGATCTCGACCTTGCGCTTGTCGATCTGCGGGGCGCCCGACGCCTTGACCGCCTCGGCGATCTCGGCGGTCGTGACGGCACCGAACAGGCGACCGGCGTCGCCGGCCTTGGCCTTCACGACGACCGGCTTCGACTGCAGCGAGTCGCGGATCGCCTTGGCGTCGTCGAGCGTCGCGATCTCACGGGCCTTGCGGGCCTTGCGGATCGCGGTGACGTCCTTCTCGGCACCCTTGGTCCACGGCGTGGCCAGGTTGCGCGGGATGAGGTAGTTCCGGGCGTACCCGTCCTTCACCTCGACGACGTCACCCGGGGCACCGAGGCCGGTGACCTCGTGGGTCAGGATGATCTTGCTCATGAGGTTCTCCTTCCTCAGCGAGCCGACGACGAGTACGGCAGAAGAGCCATCTCGCGGGCGTTCTTGACGGCACGCGCGATCGCGCGCTGCTCCTGGACGGACACACCGGTCACCCGGCGAGCGCGGATCTTCCCGCGGTCGCTGATGAACTTGCGCAGCAGCGCGGTGTCCTTGTAGTCGACAGCGTCGATCTTCGCTGCCTTGAGGGGGTTCTGCTTCTTCTTCGGCTTACGGACCACGGCCTTGGCCATCGTGGTGCTCCTTGTCTGCTGGAGCCCCGGGCGTTGCCATGCCCGGGGATGGATGTCTGGAGTTGTCGATCAGACGATCAGAACGGGGGCTCGTCGGAGTAGCCGCCGGCACCACCCGCGGGCGTCGCCCACGGGTCGTCCTGCTGGCCGCCACCGCCGCCGCCGCCACCGCCGCTGAAACCGCCACCGCCGCCACCGAAGCCGCCGCCACCACCCGAACGCTGGGTCCGGGTGACCTTCGCGGTGGCGTACCGCAGCGACGGGCCGACCTCGTCGACCTGCAGCTCGTACACGGTGCGCTTCTCGCCCTCGCGGGTCTCGTAGGAGCGCTGCACGAGCCGACCGGTCACGATGACGCGGGTGCCCTTGGTGAGGGACTCGGCGACGGACTCGGCCGCCTCCCGCCAGATCGAGCAGCGCAGGAACAGCGTGTCGCCGTCCTTCCACTCGTTGCTCTGACGGTCGAACGTGCGCGGGGTCGACGCCACGGTGAAGTTCGCCACCGCCGCACCCGACGGGGTGAAGCGGAGCTCGGGGTCCCCCGTGAGGTTCCCGATCACCGTGATGGTGGTCTCACCAGCCATGCCAGCTCCTCGTTCGTCCAGAGTTCGATCGGTGCGTGCGGATTGCTCGTCTGATCAAGTTCGTGCGCACGCTACGCGGACGCACTGACACGTCACGCGTCGGCGCGCAGCACCTTCGTCCGCAGGACGACCTCGTTGAGGCCGAGCTGACGGTCGAGCTCCTTGGCGGTCGCGGGCGTCGCGGTGAAGTCGACGACGGCGTAGATGCCCTCGGACTTCTTCTTGATGTCGTACGACAGACGACGGCGACCCCAGATGTCGACCTTGTCGACCGTGCCACCGTCGGTCTTGACGACCGACAGGTACTTGTCGAGCGAGGGAGCGACGGTGCGCTCCTCGATCTCGGGGTCGAGGATGATCATGATCTCGTACTGACGCAGGCTCATACCCACCTCCTCTGGTCTCAGCGGTCACGGTCGTTCCGTGACAGGAGGGTTCTCGTGCGTCGCTGCTCGCCGGCCGGCGCGACGGCCGGACGACTCCCGGAGCACCGCGTCGATCTGCGACGGGCGTTCATGGGCACAGCAAGGGCCAAGCCTACCGGCCCGGCGTCGAGCCCCGAAATCGGGCTGTGGACGACGGGCCGGCGGCCAGGATCAGGGGTTGTTGCCGTTCCCGTTCCCCGCCGCGGTGGGCGTCGGGCTCGGGTTGGGCGGTGGTTGCGTCGGCTGCGCCTTCGGACCGGTCGACACGACGATCGTGACCGCCGAGCCCCGGAGCACCTGGGTCCCCGCCTTCGGGTCGATCCGGATGACGCGTCCCGAGGTCACCGTGTCCGACGGCTCGGACGCGACGTTCGCCGAGAGCCCCAGCCCGACGAGCGTCGCCGTGGCGTCGGCCTCGAGCTTGCCGTCGAGGTTCGGCACCGCGACGTTCTGCGGCGCCTGCTCGGTCGCCTGCTCGGTCGGCTGCTCGGTCGGGGTCTCCGTGGGCGTCGCCGACGCCGTCGCGCCCTTGTTGACGTTCGCCCGCGGGGGGAACTCGACGACCTGCGCGTACTGCGGCAGCGTGAACGCCTGCTTCATGTAGCTCTGCCACAGGAACGCCGGCCACGTCCCGCCGGTGACCTCCTTGACCGTGGAGCCGCCCCGCGTCTTGCCGAACTTCTCGATCGAGTTCTGCGCCTGGCCGTCCTCGCCGACCTGCATCATCGAGACCGCCGTCGCGATGTCGGGCGTGAAGCCGACGAACCACGCCGACTTGTTCGAGGACGAGGTCCCGGTCTTGCCGGCGATCGGGCGGTCCAGCGGCTTGATCCAGTCCTTGCCGGACCCGGACTGCACGACCTGCTGCATCGCGTACGTCGCGTCGGCGATGACGTCGGGCGAGAAGACCTGCTTGCCGGTCGTGTCCGCCTGCAACGCCGTGGTGCCGCCGGGGTTCTTCACGATCGCGACGATGTGCGGCGTGATGTGCGTGCCCTTGTTCGCGATCGTGGCGTACGCGCTCGCCATGTCGAGCGGGTGGACCGCGTCGGTCCCGAGCACGTTGGCCGCGTTGTCCCTGACCGGCGTGGTGATGCCCGCCGCGGTCGCGGTCTTCGAGGTGGTCGCGGCACCGATCTGCAGGTTGAGCTGGGCGTACACGGTGTTCACCGAGTCGGCCGTCGCCTTGACGAGGTCGATCGTGCCTTCCTGCTCGCCGTCGAAGTTGCTGACCTTGCCGTCGTCGCTGTCCCAGCCCTTGAGGACCTGCGGGGAGTGCCCGTCGAACGTCGCCGACAGGGGCACGCCGTTCGAGAGCGCGCCGATGAGGGTGAACGGCTTGAACGTCGAGCCGGCCTGGATCTTGTCGGTGGCTGCGCGGTTGTACTGGTCGATCGCGTACTGGTCTCCCAGCGGCACCGCGGGGTCCGGCGCACCCGGCTGGTTGTCGCCGCCGTACAGCGCGACGATCGCGCCGGTGTGCGGGTCGATCGACGTGATCGAGTAGCGGGTCCGCAGGCTCGGCGTCGCCTCGCGCTGACCCTCGAGCGTGCCCGCCCGGAAACCGGCGGCGGTGTCGACCGCCATCTGCTGCAGCTCCGGCTGGATCGTCGTGGTGATGGTGTACCCGCCGCGGTTGAGCTGGTCGCGCGAGAGGCTCAGCGGCGGCTTGGCCAGCTCGTCGAGCACCATCTGCAGCAGGAAGCCGTTGGGGCCCGTCATGTTGTTGGGCTTCTCGTACGGGTACGTCTCCGGGAAGACCGCGGCCGCGCGGTCCGCCGCCGAGAGCCAGCCCTGCGTCACCATCGAGTCGAGCACGATGTCCCAGCGGGCCTTCGTCTTGTCCGGGTTCACCGCGGGGTCCCAGTTGTTGGGCGACGGGATGATGCCGGCGAGCATCGCGGCCTGGGAGACCGTCAGGTCCTTGGCGTCGACCTTGAAGTAGGCCTGCGCGGCCGCCTGGATGCCGTACGCGTCACGACCCCAGTAGATGGTGTTGAGGTAGCCCTCGAGGATCTCGTCCTTGGACTTGTCCCGCGTCACCTTGACGGCGAGGATCGCCTCCTTCGCCTTGCCGACGTAGTCCGTCGTCGTCTTGTCGACGAAGTACCGCTCGACGTACTGCTGGGTCAGCGTGGAGCCGCCCTGGTCGCGGGCGCCCGCCTCCTTGTGGAGGTTGTACCAGAGCGCGCGGGCCATGCCCTTGAGGTCGACGCCCTGGTTCTCGAAGAACGTCTTGTCCTCGGCCGCGGCGACCGACTGGCCCACGTACTTCGGCAGCGTGACGTAGTCGACGAGCTGGCGGTTCTGGATCTGGAACGTGCCCATGACCGCGCCGGGGCTGCCGTCGGCCTTGTTCGCGTAGTAGACGGTCGACGTCTGGGCCTTCACGTCCGCGTCGGCGGAGTCCGGCACCGTGACGGACGCGTACGCGGCGGCGGCGGCACCGGCACCGAGGAAGAACATCCCGATGAACGCGCCGAGCGTGACCCGCCACGACGGCAGCCAACGGTGCAGGCCGTGGTAGCCGGAACGCGGGTAGTCGAAGAACCGTCGCTTGCGCCCCGCGGCTGCAGCAGGGGTCGTCGACGACGGACGGGTGCGCGTGCTGCGCCGGGACCGCGCGGGGGCTGCCCGCCTCGGGTTCGTGCCTGCCAACGCGATGCCTTCCTGACGACGACCTGTCCGCGGCGGGATGCCCGTTCCGGGGCATGCGTCCGCCGCCTGCCCAGTATGGGGGTGACGCCTGTCCGTGCAGCGGCGTCCGAACGGGGGACGTGGCCAGCCTTCACACGATCGGCACGGGGTGTGCGGCGACCGTCCGCGTTCGACCGTGGAGAAGTGGCCGCGGTCACGTTCTCACGCCGATGACCAGCAGGTTACCGGGGCGCGACGACCAGACGACTTGTGGTGACACATCGCCGCGACGTAGTCTCCAGATGTATCGAGTTGATACATCGACAGCT
Source organism: Cellulomonas chitinilytica (assembly GCF_016862675.1). Classification (GTDB taxonomy): domain Bacteria; phylum Actinomycetota; class Actinomycetes; order Actinomycetales; family Cellulomonadaceae; genus Cellulomonas; species Cellulomonas chitinilytica. The sequence continues at coordinate 131,273 of NZ_BONK01000004.1, forward strand.
CGCGAGTCTGAGGAGGTGCCCCGTGCGCGGTCGTTCCGACGTCCTCGAGCCGGCCATCCTCGGACTCCTCCACGAGTCCCCGATGCACGGCTACGAGCTCCGCAAGCGCCTGAACCTCGTGCTCGGCTCGTTCCGCGCACTGTCCTACGGCTCGCTGTACCCGTGCCTGAAGTCGCTCGTCGACCGCAACTGGATCGTGGGCTCCGAGCTGACCCCGCTCGCCGGCCACGCGGTGGCCAGCAAGCGTGCACGCATCGTGTACCAGCTGACGGCCGACGGCAAGGAGCACCTCCAGCAGGTGCTGTCCTCGTCCGGGCCGGCCGCCTGGGAGGATGAGAACTTCGACGTCCGCTTCGCGTTCTTCGCGCAGACCGACGCCGAGACCCGTCTCCGGATCCTCGAGGGTCGGCGCTCGCGCCTGACCGAGCGGCTCGAGACGGTCCGCCAGTCCTTCGCCCGCACCCGCGAGCGCATGGACGAGTACACCCTCGAGCTCCAGCGCCACGGCCTCGAACAGGTCGAGCGCGAGGTCCGTTGGCTCGACGGGCTGATCGACAACGAGCGCGGCGTCCGCCGCGCACGTCCCGCTGGCACCGGCCAACCGGCCGTTGCCGACTCCCCCGCTGCCGCGACCGACCCCGTCGACGCGGCGCGCACCACCGAGAAGGAGCGAGGATGACCTCCATCCGCGTCGCCATCGTCGGCGTCGGCAACTGCGCCGCGTCGCTGGTCCAGGGCGTGCACTACTACGCCGATGCCGACCCGAGCGGGACCGTGCCCGGTCTCATGCACGTGCAGTTCGGTGACTACCACGTGCGTGACATCGAGTTCGTCGCCGCGTTCGACGTGGACGCCAAGAAGGTCGGCTTCGACCTCTCGGAGGCCATCGGCGCCTCGGAGAACAACACCATCAAGATCGCCGACGTCCCGCCGCTCGGCGTGACGGTCCAGCGTGGCCACACGCTCGACGGCCTCGGCAAGTACTACTCGCAGACCATCGAGGAGTCGGACGCCGAGCCGGTCGACATCGTCGCCGCCCTGCGCGAGGCCCGTGTCGACGTCCTCATCTGCTACCTGCCCGTCGGGTCGGAGGCCGCTGCGAAGTTCTACGCGCAGGCCGCGATCGACGCGAACGTCGCGTTCGTCAACGCGCTCCCCGTCTTCATCGCGTCCGACCCCGAGTGGGCCGCGAAGTTCGAGGCCGCCGGCGTCCCGATCGTCGGCGACGACATCAAGTCGCAGGTCGGCGCCACGATCACGCACCGTGTGCTCGCGAAGCTGTTCGAGGACCGCGGCGTCGTGCTGGACCGCACGTACCAGCTGAACGTCGGCGGCAACATGGACTTCAAGAACATGCTCGAGCGCGAGCGCCTGGAGTCCAAGAAGGTCTCCAAGACGCAGGCCGTCACCTCCAACCTCACCGGCCCGCTCGGTGGCAAGAAGGAGGACCGCAACGTCCACATCGGCCCGTCGGACTACGTGGCGTGGCTCGACGACCGCAAGTGGGCGTACGTCCGCCTCGAGGGCCGCGCGTTCGGCGAGGTGCCCCTGAACCTCGAGTACAAGCTCGAGGTCTGGGACTCCCCCAACTCGGCCGGCATCATCATCGACGCCCTGCGCGCCGCGAAGATCGCCAAGGACCGCGGCGTCGGTGGCCCGATCCTGTCGGCGTCGACGTACTTCATGAAGTCGCCGCCGGTCCAGATGGAGGACACCCTGGGCCGTGCCCAGCTGGAGGCCTTCATCAACGGCGAGAACGAGCGCTGATCTGCTGATCCGCTGATCTGACGCACGAAGGCGCGCACCCTCCCGAGGGTGCGCGCCTTCGTCGTCTGCTCGGCGGAGAGCCGGCGCCGGTCCCGGACGCGAGCAGACGGCCGGCGAGACGGACCGACCAGGCGTCAGTAGTGAGCGCCGCCGTGCTCGCCCGCGACCGCCCACGTCTCGAGCCCGATGGCCCACTCGGGGACGTCGACCGTCGGAGCGGGCTCCGGGGCGAGCACCACCGACGAGCCCGACGCCAGGTCGTACGCCGTCAGGTCCGTGCGGCCCGCCTCCTGGCAGGACGGTTGCGCCGCCACGAAGACGACTCCCCCGACGGCGGCGGTGGAGAACATCGTGTCGCCGCCGTCCTGGAGCGGGACGACACGGGCGCCGTCCCACAGCGAGGTGCCGGCGAGGCAGGCGTCTCCACCCCTGCTGACCATCTCGAACGCCACGCGGCCGTCGCCGAGCGACGACCCGCGCCACATGGCCGGGTAGGGCTCGTCGTCGGGGAAACGCTGCAGCTCGGTTGTGCGGGTCGATGCCCCGCTGACATCGACCCGGTACAGCGTCGCGTTCCGTCTCGGGGGGTAGTCCATGCCCTCCGGGTCCGCGTCGGCGCACAGGGCGAGGAGGGATCGGGCCTCGGCCCATCCGACGACGTCGCACGACCGCCCTGGGACGCCGAAGTCGAGCTCCGTGCGACCCCCGTGCACCACGTCGAGGATCGCGAAGCCCCCGTCCAAGCCGTCGTCGGTGGCCAGCCACTTCCCCTCGGCGTCCAGCACGGCCAGCATGCCCATACCGCCGACGAGCTCGAGGGTGCCGTCGTCGGTGCGCCGGTAGACGTCGGCGGTGTAGGCGTCGGTGCTCGTCGCCGTCGACCACAGCTCCGCGCCGTCCGCGGCGAGCCCCACGTAGTGGGGGCCACCTGCGTACTCACCGAGGTCGACCGGGGTCGGGGTCAGGGTCCCCGTCGTGAGGTCGAGCTCGGCGCGTGCTTCGCTGCCCTCGGCCAGGCCGCCCGTCCCGAAGATCGTGACGACGGCGGTCGTCGAGCCTGCGTCCCAGTGCAGCACGGTGACGGAGCGGTCCAGCGGCAGGTCGACGACCCGGTAGCGGTCACCGGTCGGGGACACGAGGACGACGGTGTGCCTGACGGGTCCGGGCTGCAAACCGCGCCCGTCCCACGGCACCTCGGGCCGGTGGATCGTCAGCACCCACCCCGGCGTCGTCCGTTCCAGCAGGCCGGGTGGGAGCGCCTGTGTCGGGGGCAGGCCGGGGATCTCGTCGAGCACCACGGGCGCAGCCGTCGCGCTCGGGGTCGGGCTCGGGGTGGCGGACGGCGTCGGGCTCGACGTCGGCGTCAGGGCCGGGGCGGGCTCCTCGTGGCCGCGCAGCCCGAACCAGGACGCCCCACCGAGGACCACGGCCAGGGCCGCGACGCCACCGGACTGCAACGTGCGCCGCACGGCCCGCTTGCGCCGCACGCGCCGAGCGGTCACGGCGAGCGTCCCGTCGGCCGGCTGGATCCCGGCGATCGAACGCTCACGGGCCTCGACGTTCGCGTGCATCAGGTCGATCAGGTCACGCGTCACGACGCACCTCCTCCGTCCGGACCAGCACGACCCCGTCACGCTCGGCCGCGTCCGTCGTGCCGAGCAGCACGTGCAGCGCGGCGACACCATCGGACGCGTAGCGCTTGACCGCGCCCTCGCTCAGGCCCAGGACCGAGGCGGTCTCCCGGACCGACAGGTCGTCGAGGTGCCGCAGCACCACGCACGCACGCTGCCGCGGGCTCAACACCGCGAGAGCCGTCTCCAGCTCCGTGGACAACCCGCCCTCCCCCGGCCCGGGCTGCACCCGCTCGCCCGGGTGAGCCGCCGCACCCCACGCCGCACGCTCGGTCCCCCGCCGACGCGTGCGGTCGACGAACCGGGACACGATCGCCCGCCGCACGTACTGCTCGGCCTGCCCGACCGAGTCGAACCGCGCCCTCGCCGAGAACGTCGAGACCAACGCCTCCTGCACCAGGTCCTCGGCGTCGGCCCGCGAGGAGACCATCAGCATCGCCCGCGCGACGAGCACCGGGTAGCGCTCACGCGCCACCTGCTCGAGCATCGGCTCCCATCGTCGGACCACCCGACCTCCTTCCCGCAGCCGTAGAACGCATCGGCACCCAGAAAGGTTGGGGTGAGCCGGTGATCCACTCAGCGCGTGGTCGCGACGGTCCACGACGTCATGCCGCGTTGCCACCAGACGGCTCCGACGCCGGGCGCCTCACCGTCGGGCGGGCGCGGCACGAGGACGGTCGTCGCCCCCGTCGCGTCGTCGTACGCCGCGAGCCAGTCGGGGGTGTCGTCCGCGTCGACGACAAGAACGAGCGTGCCCCCGCTGACGGCCACGAATGCGCTCTCGACCATCAACGAGGCGCGCCACACGGTCGAGACGGCGCTCCCGTCGACCATCACGACGACGGACTCCTGTGTCGCCGCGTCGGTGCCCTGGACGACCAGGCGGCCGTCACCCAGCGGGACCACCTGGTTGACCGAGCCGGGTGCGATGCCGTCGAACGCGAGCGGCTGAGGCCACGGGGAGACCCGCGGCTCGGCAGGGAACGCGACGGAGTACAGGGAGCCCACACCGGCCAGGTCCGCGCACCGGATGACCGCCTCGCTGCCGGAGAGCCAGCCGGCCGGCCGGCAGGTCGAGCTGCCGACTGGTGGCACCCAGAACCGCTCGAACCCGGCCTCGAGGTCGACCGCCCCGAACGAGGTCGTGACGAGGCGGCGGTCCGGGCTGAACGTGCCGGAGACCGGGTCGGCCCGGACCGGGAGGACCGGGACGGCAGAGGTGCCGTCTGCAGCAAGCGCGAGCACGTCGCCTGAGGGTGCCTGCCAGATCGTGCGTCCGGCGGCGTCGACCCCTACCCAGGAGTCGTCGTCGGACGGTCCGCCCGTGGCGCTCAGCTGCCCGGTCTGCAGGTCGAGCCAACGGTGGGGCCCGCTCTCGAGGCTCACGAGGGCGCGACGCTCCCCTGCGGTCCAGTGGACCAGGTGGACGTCCCGGGGGACGTCGAACATCCGGTACCGATCGCCGGAGGGCGAGACGAGATAGAGCACGGGCCGCCCGACGGCGATCCTCTCGTCGTTGCCGTCCGCGGTCGACCGCACGTACTCGGGCGCGTACACGGCCAGCACCCAACCCTCCTCCGCGCCCGCCAGGATCGCGGCGGTTACGGGGACGGACGACGGCTGCACCCATGACCCGAGGCTCGGGGTCTCGGTCGCGGTCGCGGTCGGGCTGACCGCCGGCGTCGCGGACGCGGTGGGTGTCGGTGTCGCAGACGGCGTCGGTGCGACCGTCGGGGTCGGCTCGACGGCGGGCGGGGGCGCGTCGAACCGCAGGCCGGCCCAGACGGCAGTGCCGACGACGCCGGCGGCAGCCACGCCGACGACGGACTCCACGGTGTGCCGCTGCACCCGCCGACGCCGCACGCTCCTGCGCAGGCTCGCCAGGAGGAGCTCGTCGGGTGCGACGGTCGAGGACAGCTCGTCGACGGCGTGTCCCAGCACGATGCTCAGGTCGGTGCTCATGCCACTCCTCCCACTCCGTCACGCAGCCGCACGGCGGCCACCTCACGGTCGGTCGTCGTCGTGCCGAGCGCGGCGTCCAGCCGCGCGGTCCCGTCGGAGGTGTACCGCTTGACGGCCCCCTCGCTCAGCCCGAGCGCGGCCGCGGTCTCCCGGACGGACAGGTCGTCGACGTGCCGCAGCACGACGCACGCACGCTCGCGCGGCGCGAGCCCCTGGAGGGCGGCGTGCACGTCGGCGCCGAGACCGCGGGCCTCGACGAGCAGCGGGGTCGCGGGCCGCGCACCGAGCCGAGTCACCGCCGACCGCTCCCGTGTGCGCCTGCGGGACTCGTCGATCGACCGCGTGACGATCGCGCGCCGCACGTAGGCCTCCGCCTGCGCGACGGTCGCGAACCGCGCGCGTCCGGAGAACGAGGCGATGAGCGCGTCCTGGACCAGGTCCTGCGCGTCGTCGCGCGAGCCGCACACGAGCATCGCGTACCCGACGAGCCGTCCGTGCCGCTCCCGCACCACCTGCTCCAGCAGGTCCTGCCACCGTGCCGCCACCGATGTCCTCTCGTCCGGCGCCGTCCATCCCCCGTGCTCGCCAAGGAGAACGCGCGGGACGCCGATCTGGTTGGGGTGGCTTCGGCACACCCAGGGGCGGGGACCAGCAAGAACGGGGCGCGCCACCCGTCCGCGCAGCGGCGCGGGAGCGCTTCGGTGCGAGGATGACGGCGTGCAGGTGATCGACGACCTCAAGGCCCTGTGGCCCCTGCGGGACTTCCGCAGGCTGTTCGCCGTGCGCCTGACGAGCCAGACCGCCGACGGCATGTTCCAGGTGGGTCTGGCGACGCTGTTCTTCTTCTCCCCCGAGAACGCGAGCACCGCGGTCGGGGTCGCGACGGCGTTCGCGGTGCTGCTGCTGCCGTTCACGATCGTCGGACCGTGGGCGGGCGTGCTGCTCGACCGGTGGCGGCGCCGGCAGGTGCTGCTCGTCGGGAACCTGGTGCGGGTGGGGCTGACGGCGACGATCGCGCTGCTCATGGTCACCGGCGGGGTCGGCCCGGCGGTGTACGTGCTGGCGCTGGCGAACCTGTCGATCAACCGGTTCCTGCTGGCCGCCCTGTCGGCGTCCCTGCCGCGCGTGGTCGACGGGCCGCTGCTGCTCACGGCCAACTCGTTGACCCCGACGCTCGGTGCGGCGGCGGCGTTCGTGGGCGGCGGGCTCGGGTTCCTGCTCGGTCTGGTGCTGCCCGAGGGGCACCTGCGGGACGGGGCGGCGCTGATCGTCGCGGCCGCGGTGATGGGCGTCGCAGCGTTGCTCGCGACCCGCCTCGGCAAGGACCGGCTCGGGCCCGACGAGCGTGCGGACGCCGCCCAGCTGCGCGCGGCGCTCGGCACGTTGGCGCGCGGTCTCGTCGAGGGCGCCCGCTACCTCGTCGAGCGGCGCACGCCCGCGCAGGCGCTCGGCATCATGGCGACGCACCGGTTCCTGTACGGCGTGACGTTCATCGCGAGCATCCTCATCAGCCGCAACCTGCTGTCGGACCCGACGGACGTCGACGCGGGCCTGACCACGTTCGCCGGAGTGCTCGGTGCGTCGGCCGTCGGGTTCATGCTCTCGGTGGTCGTCACGCCGGTGCTGTCGCCGCGGGTCGGGCCGCAGCGGTGGATCGTGCTGTGCCTCCTGCTCGCCACGGTGAGCCAGCTGCTGCTCGTCGTGAGCGTGAGCCGCACGGCGGTGCTCGTCGCGGCCGGTGCGCTCGGGCTCGCGGCGCAGGGCGCGAAGATCGCGGTCGACACGATCGTGCAGCGTGACACCGCGGACGCGTACCGGGGGCGGGCGTTCGCGCTGTACGACGTCCTGTACAACGCGGCGTTCGTCCTCGCGGCCGCGCTGGGTGCCCTCACGCTGCCGGACACGGGCTACTCGCGGGTGCTGTTCCTCGTGCTGGCCCTCGGGTACGCCGCGGGCGCCGTCGTGTTCGGCCTCGCCTCCCGGAGCGCCGTCGACCGTCGGACCGTCGACACGCCAGCTCCGGCATGACAGGCTCCGTGCCCGTGGAGCTGGCCGCGCTGGACGTCGCCGTGTGCGTGACGGACCCGCGCCTGCCCGACGACCCGGTGGTCTGGGTCAACGAGGCGTTCACCCGGCTCACGGGGTACCGGTTCGACGAGGCCGTCGGCCGCAACTGCCGGTTCCTGCAGGGGCCCGACACCGACCCTGTCGCCGTCGCCGAGCTCCGGTCGGCGCTCGACACCGACCGCCCCGCGGCGACCGTGCTGCGCAACCACCGGCGGGACGGCTCGCCGTTCTGGAACCAGGTCGTCGTCTCCGCGCTCCGCGACGAGCACCACCGCGTGACGCAGCGGATCGGCCTGCTGGTCGACGTCACGGACCGTGTCGAGTCCGAGCAGCTGGGGGACGTGACCGGCGAGCTCGCCGGTCAGACCTCCGCCCGGCTCGAGCTGCTCGCGCGCGTGAGCGACGAGCTCGCCCGTCACCTCGACTACGAGGCGGCCGTCGACGCCCTCGCCGACCTCGTCGTGCCGGCCCTGGCGACGTGGGGGTACGTCGCGGTCACCGACGACCGGGGCCGGTTCGAGCACGTCCACGTCGTCGCGGGCGACACCGGGGGCGCCGAGCTGGCGCAGTCGCTCGCACGGCAGGACCTCGGCTGGCTGCGCCGTTCGCCGAAGATCACGGAGGCGCTCGCGACCCACCCGGGCTTCGTCGCGCTGCCCTACCAGATCGACACCACGGGCCTGCCCGAGCGGACGTCGCCCGAGCAGCTCGCGCTCCTGACCAGGCTCGGTCTCGGCAGCGCGCTCGTCGTGCCGCTGCGGGCCAGGGACCGCGTGATCGGGGTCCTGTGCCTCGTGCACGAGAAGCCGGACGGCTTCAGCTCGGACGTGGTGGTGACGACCGCGCACCTCAGCCGCCGCGCCGGGCTGGCCCTCGACAACGTCCGCCTGTTCCTCGCGCAGCGCACCGCGGCCCTCACGCTGCAGCACAGCCTCCTGCCCGAGATCCCCACCATCCCCGGCCTGGACGTCGCGGCGCAGTACGTCCCGTCGTCCCGGTTCGCCGCCGTGGGTGGCGACTGGTTCGACGTGCTGCCCCTGCCCGACGGCACCATCGGCCTCGCGGTGGGCGACGTGGTGGGGCACGACCTCGCCGCGGCCGCCGCGATGGGTCAGCTGCGGTCGCTGCTCCGGTCGTTCGCCTGGGACGGCGCCGCACCTGCCCGGGTCCTGGCGCGGATCGACGAGCTGGTGCGCGGGCTCGACGTCGCCGACATCGCGACCTGCGTGTACGCCAGGCTCCGCCCGACGCCCGACGGCTCCGAGCTCGAGTACGCCCGGGCCGGCCACCCGCCGCCGTTGCTGCGCCTGCCCGGCGGCACGGTGACCCGGCTCGACGGCGTCCTCGGCACCCCGATCGGTGTCGGCGACTTCGGCCGCCCCACCGTCGAGGAGGTCGTCGTCCTGCCGGCGGGTGCGACGCTCGTCATGTACACCGACGGGCTCGTCGAACGGCGGGACCGCGGGCTGCGGGACGGGATCGAGGCGCTCGAGTCGGCCCTCGGCGCACTGCCTGACGGCCTCGGCGCGACCGAGGTGCGCGACCGGCTCGTCGCCGAGCTGGTCGGCGAGCACCAGGAGGACGACGTGTGCCTGCTGGTGGTGCGGCGGCCCTGAGCCCCGGCGTCAGGCCGAGCGGTCCGCCCACCACCGCAGCAGCACCTCGCGGGCCTCGTCGGGGGCCGTCGGGCCGTGCTCCATGCGGTGCTCCAGCAGGAACCGGTACGCCTCACCGACCTCCCGGCCGGGCGTCAGGCCGAGGATCTGCATGATCTGCGTGCCGTCCAGGTCGGGCCGGATCGCGTCGAGCTGCTCCTGCTCCTGCAGCTGCGCGATCCGCTTCTCGAGGTCGTCGTACGCCGCGGACAGCCGAGCCGCCTTGCGCAGGTTGCGCGTGGTGCAGTCGGACCGGGTCAGCCGGTGCAGCCGCTCCAGCAGCGGACCCGCGTCCGTGACGTAGCGGCGCACCGCCGAGTCCGTCCAGCCGCCCTCGCCGTACCCGTGGAACCGCAGGTGCAGCTCGGTCAGCCGCGACACCGCCTGCACGGTCGCCTTGTCGAACCGCAGCTCCTTGAGCCGCTTCGCGACGAGCTTCGCGCCGACGACCTCGTGGTGGTGGAAGCTCACGCCGCCGCCGTCCTCGAACCGCCGGGTACGGGGCTTGCCGATGTCGTGCAGCAGCGCGGCGAGGCGCAGCACCAGGTCGGGGCCGGGCACCGGACCGTCGGGCCCGGTCTCCAGGGCGATCGCGCGCTCGAGCACCTGCAACGAGTGCTCGTAGACGTCCTTGTGGCGGTGGTGCTCGTCGATCTCGAGGCGCAGCGCCGGCAGCTCCGGCAGCACGTGGTCGGCCAGGCCGGTGTCGACGAGGACCTCCAGGCCGAGCCGCGGCTGGGCGGCGACGAGCAGCTTGGACAGCTCGTCGCGGACCCGCTCGCCGGACACGATGCCGATGCGGCCGGCCATGTCCTGGATCGCCGCGTAGGCGTCCGGGTCGACGGCGAAGCCCAGCTGGGCGGCGAACCGGGCGGCCCGCATCATCCGCAGGGGGTCGTCGTCGAACGACTGCCGCGGGTCGACGGGCGTGCGCAGGACCCCGCGGGCGAGGGCGGTGAGGCCGTCGAACGGGTCGACGAACGTGAGGTCCGGGAGGCGGACGGCCATCGAGTTGACCGTGAAGTCGCGGCGCGACAGGTCGCCCTCGAGCGAGTCGCCGAACACGACCTCGGGCTTGCGGGACGTCGGGTCGTACGCGTCGGTGCGGTAGGTCGTGACCTCGACGACGACGTCCGACGTCGCCCCTCGGCGGCCCGCGAACCGGCGGGCGCCGATCGTGCCGAACTCCTTGCCGATGTCCCAGTGTGCGTCACCCCACCGGGCGAGGATCGCCTCGGACTCGTCGGGCGTCGCGGACGTCGTGAAGTCGAGGTCCGCGCTCAGCCGGCCGAGGAACGCGTCGCGGACCGGTCCGCCGACGAGCGCCAGCTCGTGACCGGCGTCGCGGAACAGCCCACCGAGCTCGATCGCGTCCGCCGGCAGCCCCGCGAGCACGCCGATGGCCCGCTTCTGCAGGGCGACGACGGCGGCCGACACGTCGTCGGACGGGTCGCCCGGTCGCCGGTCGGCGGGCTCCGGCGGGGTGGGGGCGGTGGGGTCGACGGACGGCACTCGTCCAAGCCTGCCAGATGGCCGGCGATCGCCCGGCGCGGGCAGGCGCGTTGCGCTGGACGGGCGACACTCCCTCACCCGTCAGGTGGACACGCGTCCAGGTCGGATTGACTTCGCCTACGGCCGGGCGCACCATGCCGGATCGGCTTCCTCGAAGGTGTGGAAGCGATGCCAAGCGAAGGACCACCGCCGTGACCGAGTCGAACGGACCCCTCCGTCAGCTCGGTGCGGCCGTCTACCGGCTCCTGTTCGAGATGACCGACGAGGACCTCGAGCCCACCGACCAGCCCGCCGAGGAAGGTCAGGAGAACGCGATCTTCCTGGGCCGGCCCGCGTGGGACGGCACCCCGCTCGAACAGCTCGAGCGCGCCGAGGAGTTCTTCGACTCGTGGGTCGAGTCCCTGCCGCGGCACCGCGCCTGGCTGGAGGGCGAGCTGCGCCGCATGAGCGGGCCGCCCGTGCCGACCGGGATCAGCGGGATGGACGACCTCGCGACCTGGGTGCACGAACGGGCGGGACACCCGAAGGTGATGACGCCGGGCCGCGTCCTCCCGTCGCACCTCATCCCGGGTGAGGGGTTCGGCGGTTCGCCGTACTGGCAGGCGATGATGTCCGGCCTCACCGCGGTGATCGCCGACGTCATGCGGCGATGGCACCCCGAGCTCGACCTGCGGCTCAAGCTCGAGGCCGGCCACGTGTACGACCTGCGGCCCGCGTGGACGCTCGCGCACATCACCCCGCCGTGGCGTCTCGCGCTGGCGTCCGCGAACCGCTTCCAGGACCTCGGCGAGTCGCACCTCGAACGGCTCCTGCAGGCCACCCGCCGGCCGTTCCCCGAGCCGGACGAGTCGATCGCGGCGGACCCCGAGCCCGTCGTCCAGGACCGCGCGACGGTCTGAGCCGGACGGGGCGACCGGGAACGGACCCTCCCGACGACTCGTTACAGTGTCGACATGTCGAGCCCGGCGCACCCACCCGTCCCCGGGGGCGTGCCAGCCCCGCCGGGCGGTCACGCGCTCCGGATCGACCCCCGTCACGCGGTCGTGCGGCCTGCCGCACCTCCGCTGCCGGTGGTCGACGAGACGTCCGCGGGCGGCATCGTCGTGCGCCTCACCGGCGGGGAGTACCAGGCGGCCGTCATCGCCCGCCGCAACCGGGCGGGACGCCTCGAGTGGTGCCTGCCGAAGGGCCACCTCGAGGGCACCGAGACCCCCGAGCAGGCCGCCGTCCGGGAGATCGCCGAGGAGACGGGCATCACCGGCCAGGTGCTGCGGCGGCTCGGGGTCATCGACTACTGGTTCTCCGGTGACGACCGCCGCGTGCACAAGGTCGTGCACCACTTCCTGCTCGGCGCCGTCGGCGGCTCGCTGACCGTCGAGGGCGACCCCGACGGGGAGGCGGAGGACGCCGCCTGGATCCCGGTCGTCGACCTGCACGGCAGGCTCGCCTACCCGAACGAGCGTCGGCTCGCCGAGGCCGCGCTCGTGGTCCTCACCGACGACGCATGAGCGCACGCCGCGGGCGCGGCTGGGTCACGGCCGCCGCTGTCGCCGTCCTCGGCGCCCTGATGGCCTTCGGCGGCGGCGGACCCGCCGGCGCGGCGACCGAGCCCGCAGGCGCGGCGACCGAGCCCGCAGGCGCGGCCACCGAGCCCCCGACACCGTCGCCCACCGAGAAGCCGACCCTCCAGATCGAGATCACCGAGGTCTCCCCGGAGGTCCTGCGGCCCGGTGAGGACCTCACGGTGCTCGCCACGCTCCACAACACCACCGACGAGGTCGTCGACAACCCGGGCGCCGTGCTGCGGATCAAACGGGTCCGGCCCGGGAGCCTGCCCGAGCTCGAGAGCTGGGCGGACGGCTCCACGTCGTCCGCCGGTCAACGCGACGCGACGGCCACCGTCGGGTCCCCGCTCGCGCCCGGGGCGTCCGCGTCGGTCGTGCTGAGCGTTGCCGCGGACCGGATCGGGCTGCGCACGTTGGCCGACGTCTGGGGCCCGCGAGGCATCGCCGTGGACGCGACGTCCGGCAACCGGGTCACCGACCAGCAGCGCAGCTTCGTCCTGTGGCTGCCGTCCGACGACGTGCCCACCGTCCCGGTCTCGCTCCTCGTGCCCGTCACCGGACCGCCGCTCGCGCCGGCGCTCCCGGCCGGTCCCGACGAGTCCGACAGCACCGCCGCGCCCGGATCCGAGCCGTCGACGGCGCCCACGGCCGCCGACCCGGCGACCGTGCAGCGCCTGGAGGCGGCGACCGCACCCGGCGGGCGGCTCACCGCGCTCGAGTCGGCCCTGTCGTCCCATCCCGACATCGGCGTCGTCGTCGACCCGGCGCTGCTGGCGGCCGCCGCAGCCGGTGGGCCGCAGGCGCGCGAGTGGGCCGAGACGATGACCAGCACCCTCGGCAGCCGGGACGTGTGGGCCCTCCCGTGGGCGGATCCCGACATCGCTGCGGCGGCGCACGCGGACCGTGCGGACCTCGTGACGCTGGCCGCACGGACCGGGACGGAGATCAGCACGCTCCCGGTGGACGGGACGCTGCTGTGGGCGCCGCCAGGCCCCGGGCCGGACCGGTCGACCGCCGCCGTCACGGGCGCCGCGAACGCCCGGGCGCTGGTCATCGGGCCCGACAGCGGGTTGTCCGAGGAGCGGGTGTCCGGCGCGGACGGCGCGCGGCAGCGGGTCGGCACCACGACCGGGACGGCGACGGCACTCGTCGGCGACACGACGCTCACCGACCTGCTCGTCGACCCGGACGCCGTCGAGCCGGGGTCGACCACAGCGACCGCCGTGCAGCGAGCCCTCGCCGAGCTCGCCGTCCTCGCACGGTCGGGCGACGGCGCGCCGCCCGCGCTGCTCCTCAGCCCCGGCCGGTCGTGGACCCCCGACGACGCACGCCTCGACGCCCTGCTCGGCGCGTTCGCCGCCGCACCCTGGGTCCAGGTCCGGTCGGCGGCGACGCTCCTCGAGGGCGAGGACGACGCGCACGGCACGCTCCCCGCGACCGCGCACGACGCCGACGAGCTCGCACCCGCCGGCGTCCAGGCGCTCGGTGCGGCCCGCGAGCGCGCGCTCGGGTTCGCGACCGTGACGACCGACCCGCAGTCGCTGCTCGACGGCGTCGACACCGAGATCCTCGCGCCGCTGTCCGTCGCGTGGCGCGAGGACCCGGCCGCCCGGGACGCGCTCGTCGCCGCGACCGTCACGAGCGTCGACGCCCGCACCACCGGCCTGTCCCTGGGCGCCCAGGGCGACATCACGGTCATCAGCGCGTCGAGCGAGGTGCGCCTGTCCGTCCGCAACGACCTCGCGGTCCCCGCGACCGTGCTCGTCGACGTCCAGCCCCGCAAGGCGTGCCTCGAGGTCGGCGAGCCGGAGCCCGTGACGGTCGCGCCGAACAGCGAGAAGAGCGTGCCCGTGCACCTCGTCGCGAACGCCAACTGCGACGTCGTCGTGGTCGCGCAGCTCACGTCGACCGAGGGCGCTCCCGTGTCACCGCCCCTGCAGTTCACCGCCCGCGTCAGCCCCACGATCGAGAACGTCGGCACGATCGTCGTCGGCGTGCTGCTGGCGATCGGCCTGATCCTCGGCATCGTCCGGACCGTGCGGCGCGGCCAGAGCGCCCGCCGCGGGGCGCGCACGGAGGCCGAGGGCACCGGACCCCTGTCCCTGCCGGTGCTCGGCGGCTCCCTCGACGACCCGACCCCCAAGGACCCGTCATGAGCGACACGACCACCGGAGGGATGCGCCGCGGCGCCGCTCTCATGGCGTCCGGGACGGCCGTGTCACGCGTCCTCGGGCTGCTCCGCGCACAGGTGCTCATCCTCGCGATCGCCGCGACCGGAGAGGCCGCCGACGCGTTCTCGGTGGCGAACAAGCTGCCGAACATCCTCTACATGCTGCTCGCGGGCGGCGTGCTCAACGCCGTCCTCGTGCCGCAGGTCGTCCGCGCCTACCGACGCGACGCGGGGCAGGAGTACGTCGACCGGCTCCTCAGCCTCGGGTTCGCGATCCTCGCCGTCGTCACCCTCGTCCTCACCCTCGCGGCACCCCTGCTGGTGCAGCTGTACACGAAGGGCGGCGACCCGGCGCAGGTCGACCTGGCCGTCACGTTCGCCTACTGGTGCCTGCCGCAGCTGTTCTTCTACGGCGCGTACGCCCTGCTGGGCCAGGTGCTCAACGCCCGCGGGTCGTTCGGGCCGTTCATGTGGGCGCCCGTCGTCAACAACATCGTGTCCATCTCGGGCTTCTTCGCGTTCATCCTGGCGTTCGGCGGGTTCGAGTCCAGCGGTCTGAGGGAGGCGAGCGCGTGGGGGCCGTCCCAGGTCGCGCTGCTCGCCGGGTCGGCGACGCTCGGCGTGATCGTGCAGGCGGTGGTCCTGCTGCCCGCGATGCGCCGCGCGGGGGTCCACCTGCGGTTCCGGTGGGGGCTGCGCGGGTCGGGCCTGGGCCGCGCCGGGACGGTCGCCACCTGGACGTTCGTCGGCCTCGGGATCGGGCAGCTCGCCTTCATCGTCGTGTCCCGGGTGTCGTGGGCCGCCGGGCACGCCCCCGGCGTCGACCAGACCGTCGCCGGCAACGCCGCCTACGACCCGGCGTTCACCGTGTTCATGCTCCCCCACTCGCTCGTCACCGTGTCGCTCGCGACGGCGCTGTTCACCCGGCTGTCGCAGCAGGCGCACGACGGCGACGTCGACGGGGTCCGGGCGAGCATGTCCTACGGCCTGCGCGTGGTCGGGCTGTTCACGATCATCGCGACGGCCGTCATCGCCGTCCTGGCCGTCCCCGTCACCCGCGTCGTGCTCCTCAGCGACCAGGGCTCGGTCGACGCCGTCGCCGGGGTCGTCCTCGCGATGATCGTCGGGCTGCCCTGGTTCGGCGCCTGGTCGCTCAGCCAGCGCACGTACTACGCGTACGAGGACGCGAAGGGCATGATCCCGATCCAGGTGGCGATGGCCGCGGTCGTCGTCGCGGGCACCCTGCTCGGTCAGGCGCTGCTGCCGCCGTCCGCCTGGGTCGCGTGCGCCGGGGCGTCGATGAGCGTGTCGTACGTGCTCGGCGCGCTCGCGTCGCAGTGGCACCTGCGGCGGCGGCTCGGCACCGTCGACGGGCCGCGCGTCGTCCGGACCCACGCGCGTGCCCTCGTCGCCGCGCTCGTGGCCGTCGGTGTCGGCCTGCTGACGCTCCGGGTGCTGCAGGCGGCCCTGTCCGACGGGGTCGTGGCCGCGCTCGTGGAGTGCGCCGTCGTCGGCGGCCTGATGTCGGCGATCTACGTCGGCGGCCTCCGGGTGCTGCGCGTCAGCGAGCTCGACGGGCTCCTCGGACCGGTGATCCGACGCCTGAGGGCGGGACGCCGCTGAGGAAGCCCGTCTAGCATGCAGTGTTCCCCCCGGGCATCGGGGACGGATCGGACACCCGACGGCAGGCCGTCGGACGCCGTCCGGACCGCGGCGGGACGAGGACAGCAGACGAGTCGGACCGGGAGGTGCGGGTGAACGAGGCCGTCGGACGAGGGACCGTGCTCGCAGGCCGGTACCGGGTCGTGCAACCCGTCGCGTCGGACCTGGTCGGGTCGAGCGCCTGGCAGGCCACCGACCAGATCCTCGACCGCCCCGTGCGGGTCCGGGTCCTCGAGTCCGGTGCGGTCGCGCCCGCGCTCGACGCCGCCCGCCGGGCCGCGCTCGTCACCGACCCGCGCCTCGTGCGGGTGCTCGACGTCGGCACCCACGAGGGCGTCGGCTACGTCGTCACGGAGCAGGTCTCCGGGCCCTCCCTCGCCGAGCTCGTCGCCCGCGGCCCTCTCGGCGCCGACCAGGCGCGGGCGATCGTCGGCGAGGCCGCGTCCGCGCTCGAGGTCGCCCGACGCCGCGGCGTGCACCACCTCGCGCTGCGGCCGTCGGCCCTGCACGTGAGCCCGGACGGCCGCGTGATGCTCAGCGGGCTCGCCCTCGACGCGGCCCTGCGCGGGGAGCCGAGCGGGGACGCGCGCGCCACCACCCGGGCGGACACCGTCGGCCTCGTGCGCCTGCTCTACACCGCGCTCACCGGTCGGTGGCCGGCGGACCCGCGCCAGCCGTGGCCGACGGGCGACGGGCCGGCGCAGGCGCCCGTGCACGAGGGGTCGCCCGTGCCACCCGTCGACCTCGTGCCGAGCGTCCCGGCCGACCTCGACACCCTGTGCGCCGTCACCCTCGGCCCGTACGAGGACGGCCCGCACAGCCCCGGCGAGCTGGTCCGCGAGCTCGAGCCGTGGGGCGAGCTGCAGCCGGTTCCCGCGTCCGCACCGCCCACCGTGGTCGCGCCTCCCCTGGTCGAGGAGCCCGTCTTCGTCGACCACGACTCGCAGGACACCGCACCCGTCCGGGTCCAGCGCCAGTCCGCCCGCACCGCGTTCGACGAGCTGCAGGCCCCGGGGGCGAACCTCCCCGGGACGCCGCCACCGGCCGCACCGACCCGGACGAGCGCCTTCGGGGCGGCCACGGCCGGTGCTGCGGCGGGGGCTGCCGCGGGTGCCGTCGCCGGTGCCGAGGCCGGGGGGTACGTCGCGCCTCCCGCACCGCCCGCGCCCCTGCCGGGCGCGGGTGCCGGTGCGACGACGCCGATGCCGCCCGTCGGTGCGACCGCGCCGATGCCGCCGGCGACGTTCGGGGCCGCTCCCCCGTCGCCGTACGGGCAGCCGCAGCCGCCGACCGGGTACGGCCCGCCTCCTGCCGCCTACGGGCAGGCGCCGGCGGGCTACGGGCAGGCCCCGCCCGCCGCGTACGGCCCCGTGCCGCCCGGCGCGCCGCAGGGTGCCCTCCACCAGTCGGCCCCCGCGTCGTTCGGCCCGCCGAACGGGTACCAGGGCCACGTCGCCCAGGGTCCCGTCGAGGAGCCGCTCGACTTCGACGGGTTCGCGGTGGAGGACGTGCCCGCGGCCCCGACGCGCCGCCGGTTCGACCCGACCGCGCTCGTGCTGGGCATCGTCGCCGTGGTCGTCGTCATCGGCGTGATCATCGCGTTCAAGTCGCTGTTCTCGTCGTTCGACCCCCAGAAGCCGAGCACCGACGACGCCGCGAGCGCCCCTGAGGCCTCGGCGTCCGCCCCGGCCCAGGCGGCCCCGCCGTCCGCGGAGCCGTCGCAGCCCGCGGCACCACCGGCCGGCGGCGTCCCGACGATCGCGACCGCGATCACGATCGACCCGTCCGACGAGGACGGTGAGCACGAGGAGGATGCGGCGAAGGCGTACGACGGCGACCCGTCGACGTTCTGGTACACGCAGACGTACAAGCGCGACGACTTCGCCGGGTTCAAGGACGGCGTCGGCTACGCCATCACGCTCACCGCCCCGGCCCACGTGAAGACCGTCACGCTGCACTCGAACAGCACGGGCGGTCACGTGGAGGTCCGCGCGACCGACGCCACCGCACCGACCACCGGCCCCGTGCTCGCGTCGGGCGCCTTCGGGCCGGAGACCGTGCTCACGCTGGACCCCGCGACCGACACCCAGTCGATCGTCCTGTGGGTCACCCAGCTGCCCACCGCCCCGGACGGCGGGTTCCGCCTCGAGCTGACGGAGATCTCGCTGTCCTGACCGGGTGGGTCCCACGGGTGCGGAACAGATCCGGCCTAGGATCGGTTGACCACACAGCCGATCGCCGGACACCGTCCGGCTCCCCGTCACCGCAAGGACTCACGTGAGCGACCAGACCAGCACCGTGCGCGACCTGATCATCGTCGGGTCCGGACCCGCCGGTTACACCGCCGCCATCTACGCCGCTCGTGCCGGGCTCGCCCCGCTGGTGGTCGCCGGCTCGGTCACGGCCGGCGGTGCGCTGATGAACACCACCGAGGTCGAGAACTTCCCGGGCTTCCCCGACGGCATCCAGGGCCCCGAGCTGATGGACAACCTGCAGAAGCAGGCGGAGAAGTTCGGCGCCGAGGTGCTCTGGGACGACGCGGTCTCCCTCTCGCTCGACGGCCCCGTGAAGACGGTCGTCACCGGCGGCGGGGACACGTTCCAGGCGCGCGCGATCATCCTGTCCACCGGCTCCGCCTACCGGGAGCTCGGCCTCGACGACGAGAAGCGGCTCTCCGGCCGCGGCGTCTCGTGGTGCGCGACCTGCGACGGCTTCTTCTTCCGCGACCAGGAGATCCTCGTGGTCGGCGGCGGCGACTCCGCCGTCGAGGAGGCCACGTTCCTCACCCGGTTCGGCAAGCGGGTCACCCTCGTGCACCGCCGCGACCAGCTGCGCGCGTCGAAGATCATGGCCGACCGCGCGCTGAACGACCCGAAGATCGAGATGGCCTGGAACTCCGAGGTCGTCGCGATCCACGGCGACGCGAAGGTCACGGGCGTGACGCTGCGCGACACCGTCACCGGTGAGACCCGCGAGCACCCCGCCACGGGCGTGTTCGTCGCGATCGGTCACGTGCCGCGCACCGAGCTCGTCGTCGGCCAGGTCGACCTCGACGAGGACGGGTACATCGAGGTCGTCGGGCGCACCACGAAGACCAACCTCGAGGGCGTGTTCGCGTGCGGCGACGTCGTCGACCACACCTACCGCCAGGCGATCACGGCCGCCGGGTCGGGATGTGCCGCGGCGCTCGACGCGCAGCACTTCCTCGCCTCGCTCGGCGACAGCGTGTCGCACCCCGTCGAGCCGTTCCCCGCCACCGAAGCCCTGGAGGCCACCCGATGAGCACCCTCACCGCCGTCACCGACGCCACGTTCAAGGCCGAGGTCCTCGACTCCGACATCCCCGTGGTCGTCGACTTCTGGGCGGAGTGGTGCGGGCCGTGCCGCATGGTCGCGCCGGTCCTCGAGGAGCTCGCCGTGACCTACGAGGGCAAGATCAAGATCGTCAAGCTCGACACCGAGGCGAACCCGCAGGTCACGGCCGACTTCGGGATCGTGTCCATTCCGACCCTGAACGTGTACGCGGGCGGCGAGCTGGTCAAGTCCGTCATCGGCGCCCGGCCGAAGATGTTCTACACGCAGGAGTTCGACGAGGTCCTCGCCTCCGTCTGACCGCATCCTCACCCCGTCACGGCCCGGACAGTTCGCTGTCCGGGCCGTGTCGCGTGCGACACTGCTCGGATGACTGAGCAGCCTGGGCCCGAGCGCGAGACGGCGGGCCACCTTCCCACGTCCTCCGCCGCCGCCCACGGCACGCGGCTCGACCCGTGGCTCGGCGCGTACGCCGACCGCACGCACGGCATGCGCGCCTCGGAGATCCGCGCCCTGTTCGCCGTCGCCAACCGCCCCGAGGTGGTCTCCCTCGCGGGCGGGATGCCGTATCTCGACGGGCTCCCCCTCGACGTCCTCGGCGAGATCGCGCAGCGCGTCGTCGCCACCCGCGGGCTGCAGGCCCTGCAGTACGGGTCCGGCCAGGGCGACGAGACGCTCCGCGAGCAGATCCTCGAGGTCATGCGTCTGGAGGGCATCGACGCCCACCCGGACGACGTCGTCGTGACGACGGGGTCGCAGCAGGCGCTCGACCTGGTGACCCGCATCTTCATCAACCCGGGCGACGTCGTCGTCGCCGAGGCACCGTCGTACGTCGGTGCGCTCGGTGTGTTCCGCGCGTACCAGGCCGACGTGGTGCACGTCCCGATCGACGCCGAGGGGCTGATCCCCGAGGAGCTCGAGTCGACGCTCGCCGCGCTGTCTGCCGCCGGCCGCCCGGTGAAGTTCCTGTACACCGTGCCGAACTTCCACAACCCGGCGGGCGTGTCGCTGTCCGTCGAGCGGCGGCCGCGCGTCCTGGAGATCGCCCGCCGCTACGGCGTGCTCGTCCTCGAGGACAACCCGTACGGCCTGCTCGGGTTCGACGGTGAGCCTCGCGCCGCGATGCGGTCGATGGACGCCGATGGGGTCCTCTACCTGGGGTCGTTCTCGAAGACGTTCGCCCCGGGGTACCGCGTCGGCTGGGTCGTCGCACCGCACGCCGTCCGCGAGAAGCTCGTGCTCGCCTCCGAGTCCGCGATCCTGTGCCCGTCCAACGCGTCGCAGATCGCGATCTCGACGTACCTGTCGACGTGCGACTGGCGCGGTCAGATCAAGAGCTACCGGGAGATGTACCGGGAGCGTCGCGACGCGATGGTCGGCGCGCTCGCCGAGCACCTGCCCGAGGCGTCGTGGAACGTGCCGGACGGCGGCTTCTACACGTGGGTCCGTCTGCCCGACGGCCTCGACGCGAAGGACATGCTGCCGCGTGCCGTCACCGCCCGCGTCGCCTACGTCCCCGGGACCGCCTTCTACTACGACGGCGCCGGCTCCGACCACATGCGGCTCTCGTTCTGCTACCCGACGCCCGAGCGGATCCGTGAGGGTGTGCGGCGGCTGGCGTCGGTCGTGGCCGGCGAGCGCGAGCTCGTCGAGCTGTTCGGGACGAGCGCGTCGGTCCCCGGGGACGTCGTCCAGGCGCCCGGGCCCGACGTCGCCTGACGCGACCGTGCGGGTGGTCCCCTCCTGCACCGGGCCGACTTTCGGGCCGACTCCCGGGCCGACTCCCGGGCCGACTCTCGGGCCGGCTGCCAGCCCGGTGTGCGGTGCGCGCCCGGCGTCCGTCGCGGCGCGGTCCGGGTCCCGGCCGCGGCCCGGCGGCCGGCTCGCCGCACCTGTCCTTCCGTCCCTTGCCGCGTCGAACTCGGAGCGAACCTCGCCGTGACCACCTCGTCCTCGCCCCGCGTCGTCATCCTCGCCGGCGGCCTCTCCCACGAACGTGACGTGTCCCTGCGGTCCGGACGCCGGGTCGCCGAGGCACTGCGCGGGGCCGGGGTCGACGTCAGCGTGCACGACGTCGACTCGGACCTCGTCCCCGCGCTCACCCAGCTCCGGCCCGACCTCGTGTGGCCCGTCCTGCACGGAGCGAGCGGGGAGGACGGCTCGGTCCGTGACGTCGTGCAGCTCCTCGGCCTCCGGCTCCTCGGCACCGGACCGCGCGCCAGCCGGGTCGCCTGGAGCAAGCCGATCGCCAAGACCGTCGCCGCGCGGGCCGGCCTCACGACCCCCGACTTCGTCACGCTCCCCCAGTCGCTGTTCCGGGAGCTCGGGGCCAACCGGGTGCTCGACGCGATCGTGTCCCGGCTCGGGCTCCCGCTCGTGGTGAAGCCCTCGCGGGGTGGGTCGGCGCTCGGCGTCAACCTCGTCACCCACGCCGACGAGCTCCCCCGAGCGATGGTCGACTGCTTCTCGTACAGCGACACCGCCCTCGTCGAGCGGGCCGCCATCGGGACGGAGGTCGCGGTGAGCGTCGTCGACACCGGCGACGGACCCGTCGCGCTCCCCGCCGTCGAGATCGTCACCGAGGGTCCGTACGACTACGACGCCCGGTACAACCCCGGTCGTGTCGAGTACTTCGCGCCCGCTCGGTTATCCGAGTCGCTCACCGCGGCGGTCGGAGCCGTGGCGGTCGCCGCGCACGAGGCGCTCGGTCTCGAACGCATCTCTCGGACCGACCTCATCGTCGGCGAGGACGGCACCGTCTGGTTCCTGGAGGTCAATGTGGCCCCCGGGATGACGGAGACGTCCCTCCTGCCGCAGGCCGCAGAGGCCGCTGGGCACAACCTTGGGGACTTGTACCGATCGCTGGTAGAGGCTTCCCTGCGGGGCTGAGATCGCCCGGCCGTCACCGCCGTCACCGGTTGGTACGTCCGAAATCGGGCGACTTGTACAGCCGTCCGACCTGACATCCTCCGCACACGCGCGGACGACGAAGGGGCACCGAGATCCCTCGGTGCCCCTTCGTCACTTCCACGCGGTCAGCCCTTGAGCAGACCCGGGTCCTCGGGCGCCAGGCTCTCGAGGATGCGGTTCAGGTCCTGCACCGACGCGAACTCCACCGTCAGCCGGCCCCGCGACTTGCCCAGGCTGACCTTCACGCGAGTCTCGAACCGATCGGACAGACGAGCCGCCAGACTGTCCAGCGCCTCGTTGCGCTCCCCGGCCCGCGGACGTGCCCGACGAACCGGAGCCGCGTCGTCGATGCCGAGCGAGACGATCTCCTCGACCGCCCGCACCGACAGCCCCTCCGAGACGATGCGCTGAGCCAGCCGCTCGATCGCCGCGCCGTCGTTGAGCCCGAGCAGCGCGCGCGCATGCCCCGCCGAGAGCACACCCGCCGCGACTCGGCGCTGCACGAGCGGCGGGAGCTTCAGCAGGCGCAGCGTGTTCGAGATCTGCGGGCGGGAGCGGTGGATCCGCGTCGCCAGCTGCTCGTGCGTGCAACCGAAGTCGTCGAGCAGCTGCTGGTACGCGGCCGCCTCCTCCAACGGGTTCAGCTGAGCCCGGTGCAGGTTCTCCAGCAGGGCGTCGCGCAGGAGGTCCGAGTCCTCGGTGTCGCGGATGATCGCCGGGATCGTGTCGAGGCCGGCGGCCTGCGTCGCCCGCCACCGGCGCTCGCCCATGATGAGCTCGTAGCCGTCGTCGGCCGACCGCACCACGACCGGCTGCAGCACACCGATCTCCCGGATCGACCCGACGAGCTCGTCGAGCGCGTCCTCGTCGAACACCGTGCGCGGCTGGCGCGGGTTCGGCCGGATGGAGCCCACGGGCAGCTCGGCGAACCGTGCCCCAGGGACCGGGACCAGGCCGTCGATGTCCGGCAGAGCGGCCGCGCCACCCGCGTGGGCGGCATCGCCGGAGACATTCGTTGCACCGTTGGCAGTAACGGGCGTCCCGTTGGTGAGGTGCCCGTTGCTGCTGTGCCCATTCGTGCCGTGCTCGTCGACGGGCGTGCCGTTCGCAGCCGTCGCCGTGATGGTGCTCGCCGCACCCGGGGCGGCCGTCGTGTGACCGTTGGCGGGCGTCGCATCGCCGACCGTCGCACCGGCTCCGCTGCCGTCCGACGACGGAGACCCGTCCGTGAGCGCCGTCGGGTTGGTGTCGCTCGTACCCGCAGCTGCCGCAGCCGTGTCCGTGCCCGCTGCGGAGTCCGTGCCCGCCGCCGGGCGATCGGCCTCGACGGTGGCCGTCGCCGCCACGCCGTCCTTGCGGGCGTCCGGGAAGAACACGTCCACAGGGCGCTCCGCGCCGCTCGGCCGCTGGCCGTCGAGCCCTGTCGGGATCAGGGCGCCAAGCCCTCGACCCAACCCGCGCCGCTTCTCGCTCACTGCTCCTCCTGGGTGGCCGCCATGGCCGGCTCGTTCATGCGAATTCGGTCGTCGTGCGACTCGTCAGGCTGGATGTGCCCCTGCTCCCCGTTCGGGGCTCCGGCGCCGTCGTGCCCGTTCACCGCGGCGAGCGCCGGCTGCGCGTCGACACCGGGAGCGCCGTCACCCAGGCCATCAGCCCCACGCTCGGCGAGCTCACGCGCGGCCTCCAGGTAGGCGAGCGCGCCCGACGATCCCGAGTCGTACGTCATGACGGTCTGCCCGTAGCTCGGCGCCTCGGAGATCCGGACGGAACGAGGCACCGTCGTCCGGAGCGTGCGCTCCGGGAAGTGCGTCCGGACCTCCCCCGCCACCTGCTGCGCGAGGTTCGTGCGCGCGTCGTACATCGTGAGGAGGATCGTCGAGACGTGCAGCTCGGGGTTCAGGTGCGCCTGGATGAGCTGGATCGTCTTGAGCAGCTGGCTCAGACCCTCGAGCGCGTAGTACTCGCACTGGATCGGGATGAGCACCTCACGCCCGACGACGAAGGCGTTCACCGTCAGCAGCCCGAGGCTCGGCGGGCAGTCGACGAACACGTAGTCGATCGGCGCCTGACCGTTCTGGACGCGCCACTCGAGGTAGGCGTCGAGAGCGTTCCTGAGCCGGGTCTCACGGGCCACCATCGACACGAGCTCGATCTCCGCACCCGAGAGATCGATCGTCGCGGGAAGGCACCAGAGGTTCTCGACGTCGGGGCTCTGCTGAACCGCGTCGGCGATCGGCGCCCCCTCGACGAGCACCTCGTAGATCGACGGCGTCCCCGCACGATGCTCGACGCCGAGCGCGGTCGACGCGTTCCCCTGCGGGTCGTTGTCGAGCACGAGGACGTTGAGGCCGGACTGGGCGAGGGCGGCGGCGAGGTTCACCGTGGTCGTCGTCTTGCCGACCCCGCCCTTCTGGTTCGCGACCGTGATGATCCTGGTCTGCTGCGGCTGCGGGAACCGGCGGCCACGGAGCTCGATCCGTCGCCGGGCGTCCTGCTGGAGCTCAGCCATCAGAGGCGTGTCGTCGGTGGGGACCGGAAGGCTCTCGACGAGTGCCGCACGACGGCCCTCGTCCGAGTCGAGACGGGACGACCGACGTGCGCCGGTGCTGCCGTCTGTGGTGGTGGCCGCGACCGGGACGGGGTCACCGATCGGGAGATGGGGCGCCTTGTCAGCGTCGGTCACGGGGTTCTCGTCGTTCCTGTCGTGCGTGTTCTCGGGCGAGTCTTCGCCGAGCTCGTCTTCCGGGGCGGTAGCCGGCGCTCCAGTGTGAGGCACGCCGGCGACCATCGGTGCATGCTGCTCATCCGTGCTCGTCGACGTCGTGGGCACGTCGCCACGAACGCGGAGGTCAGACGTGTCACGCGCAGCGGTTCCACGTGAAACATCGCCCGCGGGTGCGTCGACACCGGCCTGCTCGGCAGCTGCGGCCGCCGCACTCGCGACGAGCGGCGACCCGGCCTCCCCCGGCTGCCCGACATGCGACGCGGCAGCCGCGACCGCGGGCTGCTCGGCGGGGATGGGCGACCTCGGCGCACGGGAGTGAGGGGCTCCGACCGACGTCGGCGTCGACGGTGCAGTGTGTGCTTGCGGGGCGTCGGACGCGGTTGGGACGGAGGACGCGGTCGGGGCTGTAGCCGGATCGCGCCGGCCAGCATCGACCGGGTTCGCGCCTGACGTGCTCCCGGCGGAGGTCGTGGGTGCGACCGTGCTCGCTCGGAGCGAGTCGTCGGAGGAACCCGGCCGGGCATCCGAGGTCACGCCCGACGCTCCACTTGACCCAGGCGCGGAAACGGCGTTCGCCACGGAGACGCCTGACGAGTCGGCGCCCACCGGGCCAGCGCTCGTTTCACGTGAAACGAGCGCCGCCGGCACCTCCCCCGCGACACCGGGATTCGACGGAGAGGGCTCCGGGACGGCGCTCGCAGCGGGGGCCCAGACGCGGGCCGGTTCTCCTGGAGGGAGAACGTCGCCACGTCCTGCGGGTGGCGTCGAGGCGGAGTCCGCCGGCGTGGACGGGATCGGATCTGCGCGACGCTTCTTCCTACCGAACACTCGTCACAGCCTCCCGTACGACGCGAACAACGCGAGTCTCTTCCACACCCTCGAGGGTGGATGCGGTGATGACCTCAGCCTGCCCGCCACCGAGCTTTCGCCCTACGTGCCGCGCCGCTTCGACCTCTTCTTCTGCTTTACCGCCCTTGAGCGCCACGAGCGTGCCGCCCTGACGCAGCAGCGGGAACGCCCATCGGTAGAGCTTGTCCAGCGACGCGACAGCGCGTGCCGTCACCGCGTCACCCAGCAGCGCGCCCTGGACGTCCTGGGCCCGACCGCGATGGACCACAACGTTCGACAGCCCGAGCTCGGCCGCGACCTCGGACAGCCAGTCCGTCCGCCGCTCCATGGGCTCGAGAAGCACGACCTCAGCGTCCGGTCGCATCGCGGCGACCACGATGCCCGGGAGTCCTGCGCCACTGCCGAGGTCGATGATCCTGCCCGAGACCGGCAGGAACGGGACCACTGCCGCCGAGTTCAGGATGTGCCGGCTCCACAGCCGGGACACCTCACGTGGGCCGACCAGTCCACGCAGAACACCCTCGCGAACGAGGAGGTCGCGGAACGCCTTCACGGACGGGTACGCGCTGCCGAAGAAGGTCGACAGCCGCGGATCGCCGTCAAGCGGATCAGAGTCGTCGATCGACCCCGCGTCACTCACGGTCACCGTCACATCCCCCGTCGTTTCACGTGAAACACGTCCACCAGCGGCCCGCTCAGCGGCGTCAACCGTCCTGGCGCGCCGCTGTGCGATCGACACAGAGAAGGCTGCGGCCTGGGCGCCGCCCTACCGTACCGTGCCGCGAGGGCTCACCCCGGGCGACCCGCAGCCCGTGGCGAACGCATCCCGTCCCTGGTCAACCGTGTGCTCCGGCTCCGCGCGCCTCGCGCCGCCAGCACCTCCGACCCACGCGGTCGGGGCTCCACCGTCGCGCGACGAAGACCGCGCCTGCGGCGGCAGTGTCACTCGACGGCGCGAGTCTCATCCCCCGCTCGCCACCCACCTCGACCCAGGCAGCCACCCGTAGCTCCGGAAGTAGTCCGAGGGCCCCGACTCGGCTTGCTCGTTCCCTGGTCCCAGTGCCAGGGAGCCCTCCGAACCTGCACGCCGATCGCGAGCCCGCTCCTCGCCTCCCGGCCTGAAAGGGCAGCACAAGAGATGCTGCTCATCCTCCGAGCCTGCACGCCGATCGCGAGCCCGAACGTCGCCTCCCGGCGTGACCGGACACCACGAGGACGCCGCTCGCCCTCCGGGCCTGTACAGCGCCCATCACGGGGCGTGCTCCTCACCCCAGTCTGACCGGGCACCATGAGAGACGCTGCTCGATCACCGGGCCTGCACGCCCGCCACGGGGTCACCTGGCCTCTTGGCCGCAGGGCGCACTCGTAGGCCGCTCGTCCTCCGGGCTGGATCGTGCGTCACGGGGACCGCACCTCGCCCTGCGGCCACTTCGCGCACGACGGGGAGCACGCTCCGGCGGCGTCCGGATCCAGCATTGCGGGACGTCCCCTCACTCCCGACCGCACCCGGTCGTCGCTGTGTGCGTACGCGCCGTGGGATAAGAGGTGAGTCCCGGCCGGGGAGCAACCCGTGGCATCAGCTCCTGGCGTAGTCGCTCGGCGTTGGGTGCGGACGTCGGTGCGGTCGTTGGTGCGGTCGTCGCCGGGCCGTCCCTGGGACGTCTACGGTCCACCAGCGCGCATGGTCACCGGCGGCCTGAAGACACGCCTGTCGCGCGCGCTCGCCGATGACGCTCGGCCGCGCGCGCAGCCGGAGACGTCCTCTGCACCACGTCGGCGAGGTGCCCCCTGTCTGCTCAGACTTGCCTTGGCTGCGTCGCGGTTCCACGTGAAACATCCAACGGCCCGGCGCGGTGGCACCTCCCACGTCATCGAGGTGCCGCCCAGCCCGGCGCAGAGTGGAGGGAGCGGAGAGTCCGACGAGCGCTGCCGGCGGCCAGCCGCCGCCCTCGAGTACCCCCGATCGGGAAGCACGGCGACACGGCATCGCCGCCAAAGACGTCGGCGTCGAGCAGCAGTGACGCTGGGACGGCAGATCACTCCTGCCGAACGGGCCACCGGAACCGACGCGACCCCACGCGGCTCAGACGACATCGCTGTCGGCCTGGACCTGCCCGTGCGCCCCCACCTGGGGCTCGGGTGACGCGTCCCCGGCAGCTAGGCCCGACCTCACAGAGCCCGCGTCCGACCTACTACCCCAACACCGCATCGACACCGCTCCGGCCCAC
Organism: Cellulomonas chitinilytica; assembly: GCF_016862675.1. Lineage (GTDB taxonomy): Bacteria > Actinomycetota > Actinomycetes > Actinomycetales > Cellulomonadaceae > Cellulomonas > Cellulomonas chitinilytica. The sequence continues at coordinate 159,287 of NZ_BONK01000004.1, forward strand.
ACGGCTCACGGGCTGCTTCGCTCGGACGATGAGAGCATCCATGTCTATGCCTCGGGTCACCCGTTTGACGGGCGACCTGTCACGCCCGCAGTCCAACGACACACACCTCGGGCCGCGCCTCACCTGCGACTGTGTCCGACGCCGATCGGGACTGGGCGGCGCCGGCCAGCGCGACCTACGACGTGGCCCGGCAAAGCCGCGAGGCACTCGGCACTCAACCCTCTTGTGCCGCGCGAGTCCGTGCGCGAGTCCCCCCCTCGAGCAGTCCTGGCACGCATGGTCGGACCTGCACCGGGCACAACAGCCTCCGCACCCTTCCTGGCGGCCAGGCATCTGGGCACTCCTGTGTCTACGCGACGTGGGGAGGTGAGACAGGGCGATCGAGCGCCGCTCACCACTCCGTCCAACGTCGACTCGGGACAGCGCCCCTCGCCTCCGCACCGAAGCCGACACGACGCCCGACCCGGATCCTCGATCCTGATCCTCGACACGGAGCGAACGGCGGATCCCCGGCCTAGAGCGTTGGCTGGGCCACGTTCCACGTGAAACAGGACCACACCGGTGCACGACGCTCGTCCGTTTCACGTGAAACGAGCTCGGTCAGCCACGCGGCACTGCATCCTTGAGCCGGTCCAGCAAGTGTCGCCCCATGGTGCGCGGCAAACGCCCTCCACGTGAACGTGCCGTGTCGCACGCCTCACAGGTCGAGCCTCGTGACCGAGTTGCTCCACATGTCGGGTGACCTTCCCGTCACAATCACCGCCCAGCCGCCGACCCCGTGGCAGTCAGGTGCCGGCGGACAACGGCCCGCTGTATGGCACCACACCCACGGGCCGTCTTCAGGTCACCCGCTCCGCCCACACCCACACCGATGCCTGAGTCCGGCCCTTCCCACGCCAGCCCCTGCCCGCGCTAGCGCCCGCGCCCTGCCCGCGCCCTGCCCGAGCCCTACCCGCGCCCTACCCGCCCGCCCTGGCCCCGCCTTCGCTAGCGCCCGTGCCCTGCCGTGCCACTACCGACCACTGCCACTCCCCGCCCTTTCCTCTCCCCGCCCTTCCCTCTCCCCCGCCCTTTCCTCTCCCCGCCCTTCCCTCTCCCCCGCCCTTCCCTGACCCCGCCCCTGCGTCTGCCCCTGCCCTGCCCCACGATCGGACGGCGCGCCAATGCGCGTCATCGCCCGTCATCGCACCCACGCGCTGCACACGAGGTGTGATCGGTCCGACGCAAACTCCTGAAATGTGGTGCGCCAAGGTGTCGGCTGATGGCGCGCGGGTGACCGATCTCGATGTGGGACGGCCAGGTTTCACGTGAAACGCCGAGCGCCCTGACGGACACGTCACACGTCGGGACTCTCCGATCGGTGACCAGCCCTCGGTGTGCCCCGATCCATCGGTCCGCGCGTGTGCCCGGCGAAGGCGTCGATTCGAGCTGAAGGCGCCGATCCGCTAGTGCGACGGCGGGGCGGTCACGTCCGCGCTGCCTTCTGAATCGCGGACCTGGCGCAGCGCGAGTGGAGATCCTCCGAATCCGCCGCGCCACCCGACTCCTGCCTCGCCATCCCAGGAACGCCACGCAAGCGGAGGACTCCGTCGAGCGATCAGGCCCACCACCCGGGATCTACTGCGCACCCTCGACGACGGCAGAGGCCTCCTCGTACGGCCGCTCGAGCGAGCGAGCGCCCTGCAGAGGTGATCCCCCTCGTCAGTTCCGGCTGGACGAGTCCTGGTGCTTGCGTCTACGCGCCCAAGGGAGCGGTGTGCCGCCAGGACGTCCTCACTCCTCTCGCGCGGACGCCGATTGCGACGGGATGCGAGGAGCCGCCCAGGCTCAGGCAGTCGAGCCCCCACAGCCGAGCCGCTCGCACAGCCGTGCGCTCACGCTCAGTCGCTCCCCCGGACATCGCCGTCCTGGTCGCAGGTGCAAGCCACCTCGGAACCCAGGCCGTCACAGGCTTCGCGGCTCTAGCCGGAGGCCAAAGGAGGAGAGGGGCACGTCGCGAAGTCCCCATCCCGTCAACGCGCTGCGCGCCGTAGGCGCGGTCGGCCGATGTGCGGAGCTACGTGTGCCAGTGGTCCTCGGTGGCGACCCCGAGTCGGCCCTCAGGTGCCCGACGTGCAATCCGTCCGCGACGGAGTCCATCGCAGACGGCCTGCGGGAGCCATGTGCGCACGATCGCATTGAATGATCTCCGCCCCGTGGACCCTGACGTGTGAGGTGAATCCGCGCGGCTTACCGGGGCCACACCGCTCTACTGGACTCGCCGTCACCCGACCCAGAACACGGCCGGCCGTCTAGCCGGGCGGGCACCCGCCGGGCGACCCGAGCGCGGCGACCACCACCCGACTGCGGCCCCAACGACATGCTTGTCGAGCGGCCCCGAAGCGCAGGCACATCCTCATGCCCATCGAGGGAGGGCATGTCCGGACTGGCCCGCCTCTCCCCAGTTTCACGTGAAACAACCGCCAGTCGCGACCGTCCTCGAGCAGGCAGACAGCAAGCGCATGCGCACAAGCCAGATCCATCGACACGCAGAGTCGGACCGAAGCTCGCCGCCCAGCGGATCGTCAGACGGCCGCGCTGGGATCACGTCGACCCCACGACAGGAGCGGCACCAACCAACCCGCCCTGCGATGACAGGGGGTGTTTCACGTGAAACCTCGCCACAGTCGCCCTGCCCCGATCCCGTCGCGCGACACGCGCACAAGAACAAGCATGAGCACAGCACGAGCACGAGCAGCCTCCGACACCGACCGCCCCTGACGAAACACGCACTGGTGCCACCCGGTACCTGGACGGCCCGAACACGGGACGCTCCTGTCAGCCACTCCCGTCCGACGCCGACCTCACCGGCGTCAAGCAGCCCACACCGCCACGCCCACCCAACGTCACACGATCGTCTCGACGCCCCGCCGGCCCACCAGACCGAGCCACGCCCCCGCCGGTCCATCGAACCGAGGCACGCCCCTGACGCCTGCCGTCAGGGCGAGACGGAACGCCGGCGACCACCGAGCCGGGATCCACGGGCGCGTCAGACGACGAAGGGCGGCGCACCGATCGGTGCACCGCCCTCCGCCCCAGCAGGCAGATCGACAGCTGTCAGGCCTGCCGGATCACCACGTGCCGGGAAGGCTCGACGCCCTCGGAGTCGCTGACGAGTCCCGCTGCGGCGGCGGTGTCGTGCACGACCTTCCGCTCGAACGGGTTCATCGGGTCGAGCGCCACGGGGGCACCGGACTCGCGCACCTTCGCGATGGCGGTCTCGGCGACGGCGACGAGCTCGCTCCGGCGGGCGGCGCGGAAGCCGGCGACGTCGAGCATGAGCCGGCTCCGCTCGCCGGTCTTCGTCTGCACGGCAAGCCGGGTGAGCTCCTGGAGGGCGTCCAGCACCTCCCCGTCACGACCGGCGAGCCGCCGCAGCGATCGGTCGTTCGGGTCCTCGGACACGATCTCGACCGCGGCCCGGCCGTGGTCGATGTCGATGTCGATGTCGCCGTCGAGGTCGGCGATGTCGAGGAGCTCCTCGAGGTAGTCCGCGGCGATCTCGCCTTCTTCCTCGAGGCGCTTGGTGCTGGTGGGCTCGGCCGGGGCGTCCGGCGAGATCGAGGTCATGGAGTCTCCGATCATCGGCTGCGCGTGCGCTACTTCTTGGGCTTGGTCGGCGTCTTCGACGACGGCTTGGACTTGCCAGGCCCGTCGTCGTCAGGGCCGGAAGGGGTGGAGGACGACGTACCCGAGGACGACGTACCCGAGGACGACGCACCCGAGGACGACGGGCCCGACGACGCCGCGTCGGACACGGGGCCACCGGTCGTCGCCCCGGCGGGACGCGGCTTGTTGCGGTCCTTGCGCTTCGGCTGCTGGCGCTGCCCGCTGCGCGGTGCGTCCTCGACGATGACCGCCCGAGGGGCGTCCTCGTCGGCCTCGGGGATGGTCCCCCGGGCCGCAGCCTTGCGCGCCTTGCGCTCCAGGAGGGCCTTCTCGGCCTCGGAGCCAGGGGCCGGCATGCGGCGGATCGTGTAGAACTGCTGACCCATCGACCACAGGTTGGTGGTGGTCCAGTAGATGAGCACACCGATCGGGAAGTTCACGCCCGAGAACGCGAAGATCAGCGGCAGGACGTAGAGCAGGACCTTCTGCTGCTGCGCCATGGGCCCCTGCAGCGCGGCGGGCGGCATGTTCTTCATCGTGAGCTGGCGCTGCGTGAGGAACGTGGTCGCGGACATCGCGATGATGAGCACGATCGTCACGACGCGGATGTGCCAGTTGTCGCCGGCCTGCATGAAGGTGCCGGACAGCGGAGCACCGAAGATCGTGGCCTGCTCGGCGGACGACGCGACCGACGCCGTGAGCGGCCCGATGGGCTCGTGCTTGCCGTCGGCGATGTCCGGGAGCGAGTTGAGCACCCGGAACAGGGCGAAGAAGATCGGCGACTGCAGCAGGATCGGCAGGCAGGAGGCGAAGGGGTTCGTCCCGTGCTTGCGGTAGAGCTCCATCGTCTCGCGGCTCATGGCCTCACGGGACGCGGGGTCGGTCTTCCCCTTGTACTTCTTCTGGATCGCCTGCATCTCGGGCGCGAGCATCTGCATGCCGCGCGACGCCTTGATCTGCTTGAAGAACAGCGGGATCAGCAGGATCCGGATGACGATCACGAGGCCGACGATGGACAGGGCCCATGCCGCGCCACCGTCGGGGTCGAGCCCGAGCGAGGAGAGGAGCTGATGCCACCCGTACATGATCCAGGCGACGACAATCATGATCGGCTTGAGCAGACCGTCGAACCACGTCATGTGGCAGAGCTCCTCGGTGGGTGGATCGGTGCGTGGATCAGTGGGCTGACGGTGCCACGTCGACGTGACGGTGCGAGTGGTGGTGCGGCCGTGCAGGGGGAACGTCGTCGACGCCGCCCGGGTTCCACGGGTGGCAGCGGAGCAGGCGTCGGGCGGCGAGCCAGGTGCCGTAGAACGCACCGTGACGGGTCACGGCGATGACGGCGTACTGCGAGCACGACGGGTAGAACCGGCAGGTCGGCGGTGTCATCGGGGAGATGAACCGCTGGTAGCCGCGGAGCAGCAGGAGCAGCGCCTGGGCGGGTAGGCGCACGATCGCGCGGGCCACTCGACCTGGATTCATGGGATGACTAGGCCTGGGCTCGGCGGGTGTGTCGCCGCCGAGCGCCGTCGAGAGCCGAGTCGAGGTCGGCGCCGAGCTGCGCGAACGGCTGTGATGCCGCCGGTGGCAACGCACGCACGACGATGCCGGCGTCCGGGGGCAGGACGTCCAGCCGGTCACGGACGAGGGCCCGCAGGCGCCGCTTGACGAGGTTCCGTGTCACGGCCGTGCCGACCGTCTTGGACACGACAAGACCGACCACCGGGCCTGGGGCACCGGGGTCGGTCCTGGTCGTCAGATGCACCACGAGGGTGTCCCGTCCGCTGCGCGCACCGCGGCGCACCGCCTGCTCGAAGTCGGCAGCGCGGCGCATGCGGTGCGCAGCGGGCAGCACCGACGGTGGGGTCAGGCCGAGAGCTCCGCGCGGCCCTTACGGCGACGCGCGGCGAGGATCGCGCGGCCCGCGCGGGTGCGCATACGCAGGCGGAAGCCGTGCGTCTTGGCGCGGCGCCGGTTGTTCGGCTGGAACGTGCGCTTGGTCACGAGAGTCTCCAACTACTTCGGGTTGGGCCTCGCGCGTGTCGCACGTGGCCTGGTCTGTCGCCGGGCTCGACCACTCCGGGAACACGCACTGCGTGCGTGCGGCGTCAGGGCGCGCCAGCAGGAGCCGTCAGGAAGGCTGCACCACGGTACGCGGCCGGGTCGCAGCCGGTCAAATGCGTCAGGAGGTCACCCGCTCGCACCCTCCACCGTGAGGAGACCGGGGACTAGCATCGTCCGTCGTCGTCCCCGCCGCCCACATCTGTGGAACGCGGGCAGCGCTCGTCCCCACACAGCCCCGTGGGAGCCAGGAACGACGCGGCGAACCGCCGCTCACAGGTGTGGACAAGTATGTGGACAACTTCCCGCCGTGCGAGACTCGAGCACCACGCGATCGAACAGCCGAGGTAGGACGTGTCACAGGACGAAGAGCTGGCCCGTGTCTGGGGTCACGTGGTGTCGACCCTCGAGGGCAGCCCTGACATCACCCCGCGCCAGATCGCCTTCGTGCGCCTGGCCCGCCCTCTGGGCCTCCTCGACGGCACCCTCCTGCTTGCCGTGGGCAACGACCTGACCAAGGACTACCTCGAGACGCGCGTGCGCTCCGAGGTCACGGACGCCCTGAGCGACGCGCTCGAGCGGGAGGCTCGCTTCGCGATCACCGTCGACCCGGACATCGTCGAGGACGCTCCCCCGGCCCTGCGGGTGCTGCCCCCGTCCGTCGACCAGCGGTCCGACGGCTACGACTCCTCGGCCCCCGCCGAGCGCCCGGACCTGTCGATCGTGCACGACGACGAGATCTCGGACGACGAGACGCCGTTCGAGCCGGGTGCGGGTCGACGGCTCATGGCCGTGGGCGACCGGCCGGGCACGGGCAGGCGGCAGGCCGCGGCCGAGCCCGCGCGCCTGAACCCGAAGTACCTCTTCGAGACGTTCGTCATCGGCAGCTCGAACCGGTTCGCGCACGCGGCCGCCGTCGCCGTCGCCGAGGCGCCGGCCAAGGCCTACAACCCGCTGTTCATCTACGGCGACTCGGGCCTCGGCAAGACGCACCTGCTGCACGCGATCGGCCACTACGCGCAGAACCTCTACCCGAGCGTCCGGGTGCGGTACGTGAACTCGGAGGAGTTCACCAACGACTTCATCAACTCGATCTCCGAGGGCAAGGCCGGTGCGTTCCAGCGCCGCTACCGCGAGGTCGACGTGCTCCTCATCGACGACATCCAGTTCCTGCAGGGCAAGGAACAGACGATGGAGGAGTTCTTCCACACGTTCAACACCCTGCACAACGCGAACAAGCAGGTCGTGATCACGTCCGACCTGCCGCCGAAGCAGCTCAACGGCTTCGAGGACCGGATGCGGTCGCGGTTCGAGTGGGGCCTCATCACCGACGTGCAGCCGCCGGACCTCGAGACCCGTATCGCGATCCTGCGCAAGAAGGCCGGCAGCGAGAAGCTCCAGGCCCCACCGGACGTCCTCGAGTACATCGCGAGCAAGATCTCGACGAACATCCGTGAGCTCGAGGGTGCGCTGATCCGGGTGACCGCGTTCGCGAACCTCAACCGCCAGCAGGTCGACCTGTCGCTCGCCGAGATCGTCCTCAAGGACCTCATCACGGACGACCAGACGACCGAGATCACGGCGACCCAGGTCATCGGGCAGACGGCGGCGTACTTCGGCCTGAGCATCGAGGACCTGTGCGGGTCGAGCCGGTCGCGCGTGCTCGTCACGGCCCGGCAGATCGCGATGTACCTGTGCCGTGAGCTCACGGACCTGTCGCTGCCGAAGATCGGGCAGGCGTTCGGCGGCCGGGACCACACGACCGTGATGCACGCGAACCGCAAGATCCGTGAGCTGATGGCGGAGCGCCGCTCGATCTACAACCAGGTCACCGAGCTCACCAACCGGATCAAGCAGCAGAGCCGGGGCTGAGCGCCCGTTTTCGGTGCCTGACGACCTGTTCGCCCGGTCGTCTCCCCAGAAGTTATCCACAACATCCACAGGCACCTGGGGATGCTTGTGACGACATTCACCCGAACGGCGCAACGCTGTCCAAGCGCGACCCGTGAGCACGCCGCAACGCTCTGACCTGCACAAACGGACAGACGTCTCGAACATGCACGATCCCGTGGCGGCATATCGGGCCGAAACGCATGAGACAACTCTCACCGTCGAATCGATCCGACACGGTTGACGGCAAGGTTCAGCCGTCGAGTGAGACATGCATGGGACGAATGTTCACACCTGTGCACACACCTGTGGACGACGGTGGATGAAGGCCCATCCACATGTGGATCACGAGGGTGTGGACGGTGGACGGCGATCCGGGACCTCGCGGTCGTCCACGATCGTCCACGACGACCGGCCCGCGACGCACACCCGGCATCCACACCACGATCGGCCGCTGACCTGCACGGACGGCGGTGTTCCACATCGTGCACACCCCCGATGACGACGACGACCCTTCTCTGCCTGGTCGATCCACACACCGTCGTTGTGCGGACGGCCACGCCGGCCGGGCGACGAACCCGACCAGGGCACACGCCCACGACGGGCTCTGTACCGAGCGTCGGACCTCTCGCGTAGTGTTCGCCTGACGCCTGTCCCACCCCGACGGACCGACGCCCGGACACGGGTCGACGACGAGTCGTGGAGGGCGAACCAGCGCCGCGTCCCGCGTGCACGACTTCGTGCGCCGAGGGGCGTCGGACAGGCCCGAACGACGAGAGGTGAGGCATGAGGTTCCGGGTCGAACGTGACGTTCTGGCCGACGCCGTCACGTGGACGGCGCGGAGCCTGCCCACCCGTCCGCCCGTCCCCGTGCTCGCCGGCGTCCGCATCGAGGCGGACACCACGGGCACCATCCAGCTCTCGAGCTTCGACTACGAGGTCAGCGCCCGCTCGCAGATCCCTGCCGACGTGAGCGAGCCGGGCACGGTCCTGGTCTCGGGCCGTCTGCTCGCGGAGATCTCGCGTGCGCTGCCCGCCAAGCCGGTCGACGTGGTGCTCGACGGCACGAAGGTCATCGTGACCTGCGGCGCGAGCCGGTTCACCCTCCTGACGATGCCGGTCGAGGACTACCCGAACCTGCCGTCCATGCCCGCCACGGCGGGCACGGTCGACGGCGACGAGCTGACGCACGCGGTCGCCCAGGTGTCGGTCGCCGCCAGCCGTGACGACACGCTCCCCCTGCTCACCGGCGTCCGCGTCGAGATCGAGGGCGAGAAGGTCACGCTCCTCGCGACGGACCGCTATCGCCTCGCCCTGCGCGAGCTCACGTGGAAGCCGTCGAGCCCGGACATCTCCACGGTCGCCCTCGTCCGGGCCCGCACGCTGTCGGACGCGGCGAAGTCGCTCGGCAGCGCCGGTTCGGTCACGGTCGCGCTCTCGACAGGCGCGGGCGTCGACCTCATCGGGTTCGAGGCCGCCGGCCGCCAGACGACGAGCCTGCTGGTCGACGGGGACTACCCGGCCGTGCGCCGGCTCTTCCCGGACGAGACGCCGATCCACGCCGTCGTCCTGACGCAGGCGCTGGCGGACGCCGCCAAGCGTGTCGCGCTCGTCGCGGAGCGCAACACCCCGATCCGGCTGTCGTTCTCCGAGGGCCAGGTGGTGCTCGACGCCGGCCAGGGCGACGACGCGCAGGCCTCCGAGGCGCTCGAGGCGACGCTCGTCGGCGACGACATCTCCGTGGCGTTCAACCCGCAGTTCCTGCTCGACGGCCTGAGCGCGCTGGACACCACGTTCGTGCGGCTGTCGTTCACGCACCCGAACAAGCCCGTCGAGTTCACCGGGCAGGAGTCGCTCGAGGGCGAGGACCTGCAGGAGTACCGCTACCTGCTGGTCCCGATCCGCTTCGCCAGCTGACCGAGGCCGGGACGGGCACGAGGCCCGAACCACGGCCCGTCACGGCCCCGCACCACCCCCGGTGCGACCCGGTCGCGGCTGCGGCAGAGTGACCGTGGGATGTCACGAGATCGACCGGTCACGGTCGTCGAGGAGAGGCGAACGCCATGCACATCGGTCTGGTCGGACTGGGCAAGATGGGCGCGAACATGCGTCAGCGCCTGCGTGCCGCCGGCGTCGAGGTCACAGGCTTCGACCGGAACCCCGACGTCACGGACGTCCCGTCGCTCGAGGCGCTCGTCGAGGCGCTGCCCGCGGGTGACCGTGTGGTCTGGGTGATGGTGCCGTCGGGTGCCATCACCGACGCCGTGATCCGGGACCTGGCCGGCCTGCTGACCAGCGGTGACATCGTGATCGACGGCGGGAACTCGTACTACCAGGACGACCAGCCGCACGCCGACCTGCTCGCCGAGCACGGCATCGGCTTCCTCGACGCGGGCGTCTCGGGCGGTGTCTGGGGCCTGGCGAACGGGTACGGGCTGATGGTCGGTGGCGACGCCGCGCTCGTCGAACGCGTCCTGCCGGTGTTCGACGCGCTGCGGCCCGAGGGTCCCCGCGAGGAGGGCTTCGTGCACGCGGGCGCCGTCGGTGCGGGCCACTTCGCGAAGATGGTGCACAACGGCATCGAGTACGGCCTCATGCAGGCGTACTCGGAGGGCTACGAGCTGCTCGCCGCGAAGGACCTGGTCACGGACGTGCACGGGACCATGAAGGCGTGGATCCGCGGCACGGTCGTCCGGTCCTGGCTGCTCGAGCTGCTGGTCCAGGCGCTCGAGCAGGACCCGGGCCTCGCGGAGATCGACGACTGGGTCGAGGATTCGGGCGAGGGTCGTTGGACGGTCGACGAGGCGATCGACCTGGCCGTTCCGGCGCCGGTGATCTCGGCGAGCCTGTTCGCGCGGTTCGCCTCCCGCCAGGAGGAGTCGCCGGCGATGAAGGCCGTCGCGGCGCTGCGTCAGCAGTTCGGCGGCCACGCCGTGAAGCCCACGGGCACCACCGGCCCGGTCACCGGCACCACCCCGGTGCCGGGCGCCGCGGTCCCACCGTCCGCCTAGGCACCGATGTACGTCGCGCACCTGTCCCTCACCGACTTCCGGTCGTACCCGCAGGTCGAGCTCCCGCTCGACCCGGGCATCACGGCCCTGGTCGGCCCGAACGGGCAGGGAAAGACGAACCTGGTCGAGGCCATCGGGTACGTCGCGACGCTCGGCAGCCACCGGGTCCCGTCCGACGCGGCGCTGGTCCGCGCGGGTGCCACGAGGGCCGTCGTCCGGACCCGGGTGATCCGCGAGCTCGACCCGGGCAGCCCGCGCGCGACCCTCGTCGAGATCGAGGTGACGCCGGGCAAGGCGAACCGGGCGCGGGTCAACGGCGGCTCCCCCGGCCGTGCCCGCGACGTGCTCGGCATCCTGCGCACGGTGCTGTTCGCGCCCGAGGACCTGTCGCTCGTGAAGGGCGACCCCGACGGGCGCAGGAGGTTCCTCGACGACCTGCTCGTGCAGATCACCCCGAGGATCGCGGGCGTCGTGGCCGACTACGACCGTGTCCTGCGGCAGCGTTCGGCGCTCCTGAAGTCCGCGGGTGCGGCGATGCGCGGGGGGCGCAGCGGAGCGGACCTGCGCACGCTCGACGTGTGGGACGCGAAGCTCGCGCAGACAGGGGCGCAGCTCGTTGTGGCCCGTCGGGACCTCGTGACGGACCTGGCACCGCGCGTCGCGCAGGCGTACGAGCAGGTCAGCTCGGGTCAGGGCGAGGCCGTCATCACGTACAAGGCGTCCCTGGACGGCGTGCTCGGCGAGGAGGCGTCCGCCGAGCCCGCGACGACGGAGCTCGTCGAGGCGCAGCTGCTCGAGGCCATGGGCCGGCTGCGCGGCAAGGAGATCGAGCGCGGGGTGAGCCTCGTCGGCCCGCACCGTGACGACCTGGTCCTCACGCTCGGCGGGCTGCCCGCCAAGGGGTACGCGAGCCACGGAGAGTCGTGGTCGTACGCGCTGGCGCTGCGGCTGGCGTCGTACGCGCTGCTGAGCGACGACACGTCCGCCGCGGACTGGGGTCCGGACGGCGAGCCGGTGCTGATCCTCGACGACGTGTTCGCGGAGCTCGACACCCGCAGGCGCGACCGCCTCGCGGAGCTCGTCGCCCCGGCACGGCAGGTGCTCATCACGGCGGCGGTCCCCGGGGACGTCCCGGAGCCGCTCGCGGGCGGCCGCGTGGACGTGATGTCGGGCGAGGTCGCTCGTGTCCTCTGACGGGCGCCGCGACGACGGGCGCGCGACGCCGAGCGGGGGCGATGACGACGCCCTCCTCCCCCCGGTCCGTCGCCGACCCGTCGAGGGTGCGCCCCTGCGGGACGTCGTCGACCTGGTCCCGGAGCGTCAGGTGGCCCTCGCCGCGCTGAACCGTGCGAAGGAGGCGGCCCGGGCGAAGGGTCTGCGGCCGGGTGACGCCCCGAGGCGGCGGCCGCTGATCGACACGTCGGGCACGTCGGGCGCCGGGCCGCGCGACCCGCAGGCGGTCGGCACCAGCCTCGGTGCGCTCGTCGGGCAGTTCGGCTGGGGCAGCGGCCTGGTGTCGGGGACGTTGCAGCACCGGTGGGCCGAGCTGCTGGGGCCGGAGGTCGCGGAGCACTGCGCCTACGTGTCGTTGGAGGCCGGCGTGCTGACCGTGCAGGCGAGCTCGACGAGCTGGGCGACGCACCTGGGGTGGGCGGCGCCGACGATGCTGCAGCGGTTCGCGACGGAGCTGGGCGAGGGGGTTGTCTCGGAGGTCAAGGTCCTCGGGCCGTCGGGTCCGGGGTTCAGCAAGGGCCGCAAGAGGGTCCCGGGCCGAGGCGTCAGGGACACGTACGGGTAGGCGGTTCGGCGGGGGTTGCGCGCAACCGGTGGAGAAACCCGGTTCCGGGCTGTCCGGCAGGTAGACTTGGCAGGTCATTCCTGGCGCGTCTGTGCCGGTCTAGACACGAGAACGCCAGCGTCATGGAGTGATCCGCCCTCCGAGTGGTCGTGCGGGGCGCTCCGTCGCGTGTGACAACTTGAGGAGTACCACCGCCCGTGGCCGACGAGAGCAGCTCCACCGACGAGACCCCCGAGGTCGCCGAGGTCGAGCAGACCCCCACCACCAGCGCCACGAACGGCGGCTACGACGCCAGCAACATCACGGTCCTCGAGGGCCTCGAGGCGGTGCGCAAGCGACCCGGCATGTACATCGGGTCCACCGGTGAGCGCGGCCTGCACCACCTGGTGTACGAGGTCGTCGACAACTCCGTCGACGAGGCGCTGGCCGGGTACTGCGACCACATCGAGGTGACGCTGCTGGCCGACGGCGGTGTCCGGTGCATCGACAACGGCCGTGGCATCCCGGTCGCGATCCACCCGACCGAGGGCAAGCCGACCGTCGAGGTCGTCATGACGATCCTGCACGCCGGCGGCAAGTTCGGCGGCGGCGGGTACGCGGTGTCGGGCGGTCTGCACGGCGTCGGCATCTCCGTGGTGAACGCGCTCTCGACGCGCGTCGAGACGGTGGTCAAGCGCGACGGCCACGTCTGGGAGATGGACTTCGAGAACGGCGGCAAGCCCGTCGGCGGCATCCGCCAGGGCGAGGCGACGAGCGACACCGGCACCCAGCAGACGTTCTGGCCCGACGCGTCGATCTTCGAGACGGTCGACTTCGACTTCGAGACCCTGCGGTCGCGCTTCCAGCAGTACGCGTTCCTCAACAAGGGCCTGCAGCTCACGCTCACCGACGAGCGCCCGCAGCACACGGGCACGGAGGACGAGGTCACGTCGGCCGACCCGAGCGACGAGGCAGCGGCCCACACGCGCTCCGTCACGTACAAGTACGACGGCGGCCTCATCGACTACGTCGCGCACCTGAACGCGGCGAAGAAGGTCGAGCTCGTCCACCCCGAGGTCATCGACATCGAGTCGGAGGACAAGGAGCGCCGCATCTCGGTCGAGATCGCGCTGCAGTGGACGAGCGCCTACAGCGAGTCGGTCCACACGTACGCGAACACGATCTCGACGACCGAGGGCGGCACCCACGAGGAGGGCTTCCGCGCCGCGATGACGTCCCTGATCAACAGGTACGCGCGCGACAAGGGCATCCTCAAGGAGAAGGACGACAACCTCACGGGCGACGACATCCGCGAGGGCCTCACGGCCGTCATCTCCGTCAAGCTCGGCGAGCCGCAGTTCGAGGGCCAGACGAAGACGAAGCTGGGCAACACCGAGGCGAAGAGCTTCGTGCAGACGGTCGTGAACAACCAGCTCGGCGACTGGCTGGACTCGCACCCGAACGAGGCGCGCGACGTCATCCGCAAGTCGATCCAGGCGGCCACGGCCCGCATGGCGGCCCGCAAGGCGCGTGAGGCGACCCGCCGCAAGGGCCTGCTCGAGTCGGGCGGCATGCCCGGCAAGCTCAAGGACTGCCAGAGCAACAACCCCGCCGAGTGCGAGGTGTTCATCGTCGAGGGCGACTCGGCCGGCGGCTCCGCGGTGCGTGGGCGCAACCCGCGCACCCAGGCGATCCTCCCGATCCGCGGCAAGATCCTCAACGTCGAGCGCGCCCGCCTGGACCGCGCCCTGGGCAACCAGGAGGTGCAGGCGCTGATCACGGCGTTCGGCACGGGCATCGGCGAGGACTTCACGCTCGAGAAGCTCAGGTACCACAAGATCGTGCTGATGGCCGACGCCGACGTCGACGGCAAGCACATCTGCACCCTGCTGCTCACGCTGCTCTTCCGGTACATGCCGGAGCTCATCACGCAGGGGCACGTGTACCTCGCGCAGCCGCCGCTGTACCGGATCAAGTGGTCGAACGCGGACCACGACTACGTGTACTCCGACCGTGAGCGCGACGCCTTCATCAAGGACGGCCAGGCCGCCGGCAAGCGGCTGCCGAAGGAGAACGCGATCCAGCGCTACAAGGGTCTCGGCGAGATGGACTACCAGGAGCTCTGGGAGACCACGATGTCGCCCGAGCACCGCACGCTGCTGCAGGTCACGCTCGACGAGGCCGCGGCGGCCGACGAGATCTTCTCGGTCCTCATGGGCGAGGACGTCGAGTCCCGACGCTCGTTCATCCAGCGCAACGCGAAGGACGTGCGGTTCCTCGACATCTGAGGCCTCCCGCACCCGCCGCTCCTAGCACTACCGCGACAGAAGGAACCACGTGACCGACATCCCGAACGACGGCATCGAGCACGGCCGGATCGACCAGGTCGACCTGCAGCTCGAGATGCAGCGGTCGTACCTCGACTACGCGATGTCCGTCATCGTCGGCCGTGCCCTGCCGGACGTGCGCGACGGGCTCAAGCCGGTGCACCGCCGCGTGCTGTACGCGATGTACGACGGCGGCTACCGGCCGGACCGGCAGTTCTCGAAGTGCAGCCGTGTTGTCGGCGACGTCATGGGCAAGTACCACCCGCACGGTGACTCCGCGATCTACGACGCCCTCGTCCGCCTCGTGCAGGACTGGTCGCTGCGGTACCCGCTGGTCGCCGGCCAGGGCAACTTCGGCTCCCCCGGCGACGACCCGGCGGCCGCGCCGCGGTACACCGAGTGCAAGATGGCCCCCCTCTCGATGGAGATGGTGCGGGACATCGACGAGGACACGGTCGACTTCGGCGACAACTACGACGGCCGCACGCAGGAGCCCCTCGTCCTGCCCGCACGGTTCCCGAACCTGCTGGTCAACGGCTCGGCGGGCATCGCGGTCGGCATGGCGACGAACATCCCGCCGCACAACCTGCGCGAGGTCGCCGACGGCGTCCAGTGGTACCTGGAGCACCCGGAGGCGTCGAAGGAGGAGCTGCTCGCGGCGCTCCTGACCCGGATCAAGGGCCCCGACTTCCCGACGGGCGCGACGATCCTCGGGCACCGCGGCATCGACGAGGCGTACCGCACGGGTCGCGGGTCGATCACGATGCGGGCGGTCGTCGAGGTCGAGGAGATCCAGGGCCGGATCTGCCTGGTCGTCACCGAGCTGCCGTACCAGGTGAACCCGGACACGCTGGCGAAGAAGATCGCCGACCTGGTCCGTGAGAACCGGGTCAGCGGAATCGCGGACATCCGCGACGAGACGTCGGGCCGCACCGGCCAGCGCCTCGTGATCGTGCTCAAGCGCGACGCCGTCGCGAAGGTCGTGCTCAACAACCTCTACAAGCACACCCAGCTGCAGGACACGTTCGGCGCGAACATGCTCGCGCTCGTCGACGGCGTCCCCCGCACGCTGTCGATCGACGCGTTCGTGCGGCACTGGACCGCCCACCAGCTCGAGGTCATCCAGCGGCGGACCCGCTACCGGCTGCGCAAGGCCGAGGAGCAGATCCACATCTACCGTGGGTACCTCAAGGCGCTCGACGCGCTCGACGAGGTCATCGCGCTCATCCGCCGCTCCCCCGACTCCGAGCAGGCGCGCGAGGGGCTCATGGAGCTGCTCGACGTCGACGAGGTCCAGGCGAACGCCATCCTCAACCTGCAGCTGCGCCGGCTGGCCGCCCTGCAGCGCCAGGAGATCATCGAGAACCACGACAAGCTGCAGACGCAGATCGTCGAGTTCAACGCGATCCTCGCCTCCGACCAGCGGCAGCGCGACATCGTCAGCACCGAGCTCACGGAGGTCGTCGACAAGTACGGCGACGAGCGCCGCACGACGATCCTGCCGTTCGACGGCGAGGTGTCGGTCGAGGACCTCATCGCCGAGGAGGAGATGGTCGTCACCATCACCCGCGGCGGCTACGCGAAGCGCACCCGGTCGGACAACTACCGGGCGCAGCGTCGTGGCGGCAAGGGCGTCCGTGGCACGCAGCTGCGTGAGGACGACATCGTCGACCACTTCTTCGTGACGACGACGCACCACTGGCTGCTGTTCTTCACGAACCTCGGCCGGGTGTACCGCGCGAAGGCGTACGAGCTGCCCGAGGGCGGCCGTGACGCGAAGGGCCAGCACGTCGCGAACCTGCTCGCGTTCCAGCCGGGCGAGAAGATCGCCCAGGTGCTCGACATCCGCGACTACCAGCAGGCCGAGCACCTGGTGCTCGCGACGCAGCGCGGCCTCGTCAAGAAGACCCGCCTCGCGGAGTACGACTCGAACCGGACCGGCGGCGTCATCGCGATCAACCTGCGCGAGGACGAGAACGGCCTGCCCGACGAGCTCATCGGCGCGCGCCTGGTGAACTCGGACCAGGACCTCATCCTCGTGTCCCGCAAGGGCCAGTCGGTGCGGTTCACCGCGACGGACGACGCGCTGCGGCCCATGGGCCGGGCGACGTCGGGCGTCACGGGGATGAAGTTCCGGGCGGACGACGAGCTCCTCGCGATGGACGTCGTGCGTGAGGACGCGTTCCTGTTCACGGTGACCGAGGGCGGCATCGCGAAGCGGACCGCGCTCACCGTCGAGAACTACCGGCAGCAGGGTCGTGGCGGTCTCGGGATCAAGGTCGCGAACCTCCCGGAGGCCAACGGCGACCTGGTCGGGGCCCTGGTCACGGACCTGGACGACGAGGTGCTCGTCATCATGGAGCGCGGCAAGATCGTCCGGTCGGCGACGACCGAGGTCAACGCCACGGGCCGCACGACGCAGGGTGTCATCTTCGCGAAGCCTGATTCCGGGGACCGGATCATCGCGGTGGCCCGCAACACGGAGCGACACCTCGCGGACGACGCCTCAGGTACCGTGGGCGGCGAGAACGGTCACGGACCGGACGAGACGGACACCGCGGAGCCCCCCGCCGGTGACGTCGCGCCGGTCGCCGACGAGGCCGCCGAACCGACTGCGGAGGATGCATGACCGACTCCACCCCACCCTCGATCCCGCCGCGCAAGCGCCCGACGACCCCGGTGACGGCCGGTCGTCCGTCGGCGAGCGCGCACGGCGTGGAGCCGAGCACGGGGCGGACGGTCACGTCCTCGCCGAACGGCACGCCGTCGGGCGAGCCGAGCGGCGGCGCCTCCTCCAACGGGACGCCCGCCGCCGTCCCGGTGCTCCCCCCGACCACGGGGTTCGACAGCCAGCGGACGCGCGACGAGCGACCTTCGTCGTCGGCCGCCTCCGTGCCCGGTGACGAGCACGACCTGCCCTCCCCTCTCATGGTCGCGGTCGACACCGCGACCGTGTGGTTCAAGAAGGCTGCCGGTGCCACCAGCACCGCGTTCGCCGCGGTCACCCGACCCCGTACCGAGGATCCGACCATGACCACTCCGGCTTCGGCGCCTGCCGCTGGTGCTCCCCCGCGCACGTCCGCGCGTCCCGCGCCGACGACGGGGGCCGTCCCTCGCACGACCGGCGCGGTGCCCCGCACGACGACGGGTCGGATCCCGACCGTCGGCGGTCCGCACGGCGGCGCACGCCGCGTCCGCCTGGCGATCTCCCGGGTCGACCCGTGGTCCGTGATGAAGCTGTCGTTCCTGCTGTCGGTCGCGATCGGCGTGATGATCGTCGTCGCGGCGGCGGTCGTGTGGCTGACGCTGGACGGCCTGCACGTGTTCACGAAGATCAACGACCTGGTCGTGCAGATCGTCGGCACGGAGAGCCCGATCGACATCCTGCAGTACGTCGAGTTCAAGCGGATCGTCTCCGGCGCGACCCTCGTCGCGGTCATCGACGTGTTCCTGCTGACGGCGCTGTCGACGATCGGGGCGTTCCTCTACAACATCGTCGCCGCGCTGGTGGGCGGCGTGCATGTCACGATGACTGACGAGTGACCGCATCCGGTTTGGGCGCGGCGCCTGCCCTGGGGTAGTCTCGTCCGGCCGCACTCGGGTTGACCGGGTGATGCAACGGGCCTATAGCTCAGACGGTTAGAGCGCTTCCCTGATAAGGAAGAGGTCACAGGTTCAAGTCCTGTTAGGCCCACTCCCGACCCGTGGGGGAATCGATGAAGAAGCTCCTGCTCCTCGTGGCGGTCGCCGCCGTCGGTTACGTCGTCTACCAGAAGCTCGTGCAGGACCGCGACGAGCGGGACCTGTGGGCAGAGGTCACCGACACCTTCGAGTGAGTCCCGCACGGGGGGCTGCGGCGGACGCCCGCCGCACCACGGGGCCATGGCGCAATTGGTAGCGCACCTGCTTTGCAAGCAGGGGGTTAGGGGTTCGAGTCCCCTTGGCTCCACCCATCACGTCGAGAGCAGCGCGTCCGCTGCCTCGGTCCTCGTGTAGAGGACGGCGCGCCCGTCACGTGCGGCGCGGACCAGGCCGGCGTCACGCATCGCGGTCAGGTGGCCCGACACCCCGGCGGGTGAGAGTCCCAGCTCGTGGGCGAGTGCGGTCGTCGAGGCAGGTGCGTCGAGGCGCCGCAGGATCGTGGTGCGTGTCCGGCCGAGCACCCCGGCGAGGGCCTCGGGTCGGTCCGGCTCGGGTGCTCCCCAGATCGTGCCCGCGCCGCGTGCCGGGTAGGACAGCTGCGGTGGTTCCGGCGGGACGGCTCGGGTGAGGACGGCGTCGCCGACGAACACGTTCGGCAGCAGGACGAGTCCGTGGCCCGTGCCGTCACGGGTGATCTCGCAGTGGCGCCGGACCAGGTGCAGCGAGCCCTCGTCCCACCGCACCGTGCCGTGGAGCTCGTTGAGCACCGCACCGGTCCCCTGCTCCGCGACCTGGCGGGCGCGGTGCAGCAGGTCGGCGTCGAGCACGGCGTGGATCCGCGACCAGTGCGGGGCGAGCGCGAGGTCCCAGTAGGCGCGTACCTCGGCGGCGACGTCGACGAGCACCCGGGCGGGTTCGCGGCGCAGGGCGACGACCCGGCGGGGGTCGAGAGGGGCGCGTTCGGCGGCCAGCATGTCGAGCTCGAGCCGGACACGGTCGGGGTCGGTGGCACGGACCACGTCCAGCTCGGCCGTCAGGTCCGGTGGGCCGGACGGCGGCGGGCACGGGGTGAGCAGGTCGGCGAGATAGCCGTACGTCGGCACGAGCTCGGCGAGCCACCCGCGGTCGAGCCCGGCGGCCCGGACGGCCGGTCGCAGGTGCTCGACCCAGGTCCGGAACGGTGCCGGGGTGCTGGTGCGCGCGAGCATCCGGAAGCTCGTCACCACCTGCCACGACGGCGACACGGCGAACCGGGCGCGCGCGACGTCGTCCGCCGTGAACGCCACGACCGCCCGCACGAGCACCCCCGAATTCGGCGGACGCCGAATCGTTCGACGTCCTGCTGTGGCGCGAGCAGGATCACTGCCGCGACGACACCTTATGGAGGACCACCGACATGACCGCCACCGCGACCGATCTCTCCCGCACCCGCACGATGGCCCGCCGGCTGCGCGACCTGGCCGACGCGCAGGTGCTCCTCCTCGCGAACGTCTGGGATGCCGCGAGTGCGGTCGTCGCGGCCGACGCAGGGGCACCGGCGCTGGCGACGACGAGCGGTGGCGTCGCGTGGGCGATCGGCCGGGGCGACGGACAGCGGGCGACACGGGACGAGATGCTCGCCGCCGCCGCCCGGATCGTCGCGGCCGTGGACGTCCCGGTGTCGGTGGACGTCGAGGGCGGGTACGGGCCGTCTCCCGACGACGTGGCGCGGACCGTCGCACGCGCCGTCGAGGTCGGCGCGGCGGGGATCAACCTGGAGGACTCGCGGGCGGCGGGCGGTCCCCTGTTCGACGTGGCCGACCAGGTCGGCCGCCTGCTCGCGGCACGCGCCGCGGCGACGAGTGCCGGTGCGGCGGAGATCGTCGTGAACGTGCGGACCGACGTCGTGCTGTTCGGGGTCGGCACGCCGGAGACGCGGCTCGACGAGGTGCTCCGGCGTGCGGCGGCGTACGCGAGCGCCGGTGCGGACAGCCTGTTCGTCCCGGGGCTGCTCGACCTCGACGTGCTGGCGGAGCTGTGCGCCCGGTCGCCGCTGCCCGTCAACGCCATGGCCGGCCCGGGTGCACCCGACGTCGTCGCGCTGGTGACGGCGGGGGTGCGACGGGTGAGCCTCGGGACGTCGGTCGCGCAGGCCGCGTACGCCGTGGTGGAGCGGGCCACCCGGGAGCTGCTGCGGGACGGCACGTACGAGCACGTGTCGGGCGGCCTGGACTACGGCCGGCTGGACGGGCTCGTCGACCGGCACTGAGCATCCGTGCGGCGGCCTGCGTGCCGAGCACCCGGCGGATCAGTCGTCGTGGCGCCAGCGCGTCAGGGCGTAGCCGACGAGGAACCCGGTGGTGGCGATCTCGATGACGGAGAAGTACACGTAGTGCGGCCGCGGGCCGGTGCCGACCAGCAGTGAGCCTGCCTGGACGACGGTCATGACGGCGCCGGCGACGACGGTCCCCCAGCGAGCGATCCGGTGGGGTGCCACGCGGGAGACGAGCACCATCGCCATCGGGATGGTCATGAGGACGGCCGACGCGAGCAGGAACCCGTCGGTGAGAGTGATTCCGCCGACGGCGCCGTCGAGGATCGCCCGGAGGTCGTCGGGGGCGAAGAAGCCGAGGACGTCGCAGTACAGGTAGCACAGGACGGCGAAGAGCCACAGGGACGAGACGACCGTGCGGGGGGTGACCCGTGCGGTGGTGGCCGACGGCGGATGCGGTGCGGTCAGGGCGGTCACGGGAGCCTCCAGGTAGCGGACGACCTTACGTTGTAAGTCGACCGTACAGCGTAAGATCAGCAGTTCACAAGGGGGTCCGATGCCACCAGTCCGTGAAGCGCTGAGCCGCGACCGCGTGGTCGCCGCCGGTGTCGCCGTCGCCGACACCGAGGGTCTCGCCGCCGTCACGATGCGCCGCGTCGCCGCCGAGCTCGACTGCGAGGCCATGTCGCTCTACCACCACGTGCCGAGCAAGGACGCGCTGCTCGCCGCCCTGGCCGACGAGGCCGCCCGCCTCGTCGTGCAGGAGGCCGCCGCCATCACCGCCGACGACTGGGTCGATGCCGTGCGCCGCCGGTGCCTCGCCGCACGCGACGTCATGGTGCGGCACCCGTGGGCGGCCGGGCTGCTCGCCGCCCAGCAGCAGAGTCCGCCGTCGTCGTGGGCGCTCTACGAGCAGCTCGTCGGGACGCTCACCGAGGCCGGCTTCGACGACGACCTCGCGCACCGGGCGATCCACTCGCTCGGCTCCATGGTGTTCGGCTTCAGCACCGAGCTCTTCGAGCCGGACGGCGGCGACAGCACGCCCGACCCCGAGATCATGGCGACGATGGCGCAGCACATGCCGAACCTCGCGCGGATGGCCGCGTCCGTGGTGCACGAGGTCGACGGCGCGCTCAGCGTGTGCGACACCCGCGCGGAGTTCGAGTTCACGCTCGGGCTCGTGCTCGACGGTCTGGAACGCGAGCGCGTCCGGCGTGCCACCGCGTAGCTACCGCGTAGCCGCTGCGCAGCCGCTGCGTCGCCGACGCCGGGCCGCACGGCCGGTCGACGTGCGGCCACCGTGCTCGGCCCGCGAAGATCGGTGTGCCATCTCGGACGCCAGCCCTGTCGGATCCACCGCCGCCCGTTCGTCGGGTAGGTGAACGCGGACGACCAGGTGCGCCGACGCAGAGGAGAAGTCAATGCCTGAGTACCTCATCTACTTCAACCAGCAGTGGGTGGGCGACCACTCCGAGGAATGGTTCCGCGGGCGCGTGCAGCCCTCCATGGCGGTCGTGGAGGAGATGAAGGCCGCCGGCGTGTACGTGTTCGCCGGGGGCCTCGAGGAGGAGGACGGACCGGTCTACAGCGCCGACCCGACGGGCGTCACCACCCTCGTCACGGACGGCCCCTACGTCGAGACCAAGGAGTTCCTCGGCGGCTTCGCGCTCGTCGACGTCGCCGACGACGAGGAGGCGAAGCGGTGGGCGGCCAAGGTCGCCGCCGGCTGCGGCTGGCCCCATGAGGTCCGTCGCTTCAAGCCGCGACCCCGGGTCGTCGCCGCAGGCGTCACGCCAGGCGTCACGGCAGGTGCCACCGCAGGCGTCACTGCAGGCGTCACCGGGGGCACCGCCGACGCGGCCGCGGATCCGGCCAGCGCCGGGCTGCCGCGCGAGCGCGTCCGGCGACCGCTCCTCTAGGCGACGCCGAGGAGCTCGGCCACGGCCTCCGCCCCGGTGATGGTGACCGGTGGCCGCATCGTCGCGGGTCGGGCGCGCCACTGCTCGACGGACATCGAGAACGACAGCGACTCGGCCACCTCACCCTCACGGGCCAGCCGGCGCCGACCCGACGCCAGGTAGCCGAGCTTGCGGGTCACGGCGAGCGACGCGGCGTTGTCGGTGAACGCCCCCGTGGTCGCCTCCTGCGCGCCGAGCCCGTCGAACAGCAGGTGCAGCATCGCGAGCCGCATCCGGGTACCGATGCCTGCCCCGTGGAACCGCAGGCCCAGCCACGAGCCGGTCTCGGCGGTGCGGGTCACCGGGTACTTCGTCGCGACGGCGCCCTGGACGCCGACCAGCTCCCCGCCGACGAGCACGGCGAGCTCGAGCCTCCAGTCGTCCGGGTCGACGTGCGCCCGTGTCGCCCACTGGTAGCGCAGCACGCTGCGGGCCACCTCGTCGGGGGTGCCTCGTGTCCACGGGAACGCGAACGGCATCCGGTCCTCGGCGTGCACCCCGGAGCGTGCGAGGTCGGCGAGTCGGAGCAGGAGGTCGTCGTCGAGGAACCGGAGCTCCAGGTCGTCGTGCTGCACACGCAGGCCGGCGGGCGGCCAGAGGTCGGCGAGGTCCACGCCGCCACCCTGTCAGGGACCGGTGGGGCCGGTCATGCGGAATCCCCGGCGGCGTCGCGCACGGGCGCGACGCACCCGGCAGCGACGCCGCCCTCCTCGCGGGACCGCCTCAGTCGGCCACCGGGATCTGCACGCGACGCAGCCTGCCGGACTCCACGTACACCCCGCGACCCACCGGGAACTCGGCGCGGGCCATCCGCGGGAAGGGCGTCCGGAACAGCGCGTCGCCGTCCAGGTGGTCGGGCTGCAGGACGAGCCCGCGCCGGCCGTTGCGGACGTCCGCGACGAGCGGCCACGACGAGCCCCACGTGCTGGTCTCGGCCTCGGCGAGCAGCAGGTGACCGTTGCGCTTGGCGGCCCCCCGCCGTCGTCGCGCCCGCCGGGAGGCCGTCGACGCGCGCGACGGCTTCCGCGATGTCGCCGACGGTCGCGCCGGCGTCGGTCGTGACGACGACGTCGGTGGACACGCCACCGGGTCGCCGCAGTGTGAGTCTCGTGCGCACGTGACCTCCCAGATCCCGGGCGAGGCTAGCCGTGCCGCAGGTGGTCGGTGGCCCTGGCGTGGGGACGCCTGTGGATGTCCACGCGTCCCGCCGCCGGGCCTCCGGCGTGCTGCGGCGTCGGCATCACCAGCGGTTGTCGTGGATCGCCTCGGCCAGCGCCACGTCGTCCCCGGTGAACCCGTAGGACGCGAGCGACGCCGGCATCCCCAGGTACGTCGCGGCGTACGCGTCGGCGAGCGCCTCGTACCGCGAGGTCGGGAACATCGTCCCGGTGAGCCGCTCGATCTGCTTGTGCGCCGCCTCGTGCAGCGCGACGGCCCGGACGTACGACACGAGCTTGCTCCGCGACCCCTGGTACGCGCCCGGGTCACCGCCGCCGAACGAGAGCTGGATCGTCGAGCTGCCCGAGCTGCTGCAGCCGCGGATGGAGAACGAGCCGGCCGACACGGAGCCGGACTGCCCGCACGCGGTCGTCGCGACCCAGGAGACCGACAGCCCGTAGCTCCCGGCGGCACCGGCCGCCGCGGCGCGGACGTCGTCCCACGCGGACGACGCGGGTGCGGCGGCAGCGCCGTCACCGCCGCCGCTGCTGCGCGCCGGTGCGGCGGCCCGCGCGGGGGCCGGCTGCTTCGCGGACCCGTGCTTCGTCGTGGCCCGACGCGCCGCGGCCGCCTCGGCCGCCGCCTGCTCGGCCGCGGCCTGCTCCGCCGCCGCCTGAGCGGCCGCCGCAGCCGCAGCGGCAGCCGCCGCCTCGGCCGCCGCGCGGGCCTGCACCGACGCGGCGACCTCCACGGCCGCCGCCTCGGCCTGCACGACGAGCGGCCGCGCGCCGAGCAGCGATCCCGCGTCGACCACGGCCCGCGCGGACGTGACGGCAGCGGTCGCCGTGTCGACCAGGCTCTCCCTGCCCGCCTCGACCGGGGCGCCGACGACCGCGGCCTGGACGGCGTCGAGCCGCCCGCGCAGCGCGGTCAGCTCGGCGGCGAGCTGCGAGCGGACGGCGGCGCTGGTGGCGACGGCGGCACGATGCTGCTGCCGGTCGTTCCAGTCGGCGTCGGCCGCGCTCACCTTCTGGAGCACCCGGACCCGCTCGACGAGCGCGGTGTGCTTCGCCTGCGCGACGTGGATCGCGTTCCACTGGGCGGCGGTCGGACCTCCGGTGAGCAGCACGCCGCCGAGCGCGAGGACGCTCGACGCGACGGCCGCCCCTCTGCGGAGCAGCCGGACTGGTCGTGAGGTGACGACGGGACGGTGCACGGTGGGCCCCCTGAGGTGAGTCGACGCTGGCTGCACGCTTCGATCGACGACGGGGGGTCGGTGAGGAGGCGGTGGTGAGGATCGCCCCGGTTCGGCCCGCTGGGTTCGACCCGATCGGCCTATCCAGGTGCCGGGTGTCGGTGCCGCGGTCTACGTTGAACCGCTGTGACCCCTGTCATCGCGGCCCGTGGCCTCACCAAGACGTTCGGCGACCTCACGGCGGTCGACGGCATCGACTTCGAGGTGCCCGCGGGCGAGTCGTTCGGCCTGCTCGGACCGAACGGCGCGGGCAAGTCGACGACCATGCGGATGGTCGGAGCGGTGTCGTCCCGCACGGCCGGCGACCTGCGGGTGCTCGGCCTCGACCCCGACGCGCACGGCCCGGAGATCCGTTCGCAGCTCGGCGTCGTCCCGCAGGAGGACAACCTCGACCCGGAGCTGAAGGTCCGCGAGAACCTCATCGTGTACGGGCGGTACTTCGGCATCCCGAAGGCGGTGTGCGCGAAGCGCGCGGACGAGCTCCTGGCGTTCGCGCAGCTCGAGGACAAGGCGAGGAACAAGGTCGACGACCTGTCGGGCGGCATGAAGCGTCGCCTGACGATCGCGCGGGCGCTCATCAACGAGCCGCGCATCCTCATGCTCGACGAGCCGACCACGGGCCTCGACCCGCAGGCCCGGCACGTGCTGTGGGACCGGCTGTTCCGGCTCAAGGAGCGCGGCACGACGCTGGTCCTGACCACGCACTACATGGACGAGGCCGAGCAGCTGTGCGACCGGCTCGTCGTGGTCGACCACGGCCGGATCATGGCCGAGGGGTCGCCGTCGCAGCTCATCCGGCAGTACGCGTCACGCGAGGTCGCCGAGCTGCGGTTCGGGTCGGACCGCAACGCGGACGCGGCCGCACGGCTCGAGGGCTTGGCGGAGCGCATCGAGGTACTTCCGGACCGGGTGCTGTTGTACACGGACGACGGCGAGGCCCTGCTGGAGCGGGTCACGGACCTGGGCCTGCACCCGACGACGAGCCTGGTGCGGCGGTCCAGCCTGGAGGACGTGTTCCTCCGGCTGACGGGACGGAGCCTGATCGAGTGAGCACGCACACGAGCGGTCCCCCGAGCAGCCCGACGCCGGCGCCGGCGACGGACGACGCGACGAGCCGGGCGATGTCCGCGGGCGCCCTCCCCCGCCGGCTGGGCTGGTGGTACGTCGCCGAGCACACGTGGCGCGCGATGCGCGCGTACGCGTGGACGATCGTCATGGAGGGCATCGGCCAGCCCCTGGTGTACCTGCTGGGCATCGGCCTCGGGCTGGCGGCGTTCATCGAGGTCTCGGTCGCCGACGGCGCGGACGGCCCGGTGACGTACCTGCAGTTCGTCGCCCCGGCGCTGCTGGCGTCGTCCGCGGTGGGCATCACGATGGGCGAGTTCACGTACGTCGTGATGTCGGGGTTCAAGTGGCGGCGCCTGTACTGGGGGATGAACGCGTCGCCCGTGCAGCCGCAGCAGATCGTCGGCGGCATCGTGTTCGCCGTCGTGGTGCGGATGCTGCTCACCACGGCGGCGTACTACGTGCTGATCGTGGCGTTCGGGGCGGTCGTCGACCCGTGGACGGGTGCCCTCATGCCGTTGGTCGGGACGCTCGGCGGCCTCGCGTTCGGCCTGCCGCTGCTCGCGTACGCGGCGAGCATCACGGAGGACAAGGGCCAGTTCGCGATGGTCCAGCGGTTCGTGTTCACGCCGCTGTTCCTGTTCTCGGGCACGTTCTACCCGCTCGACACGATGCCGGTGTGGCTGCAGTGGATCGGCTGGCTGTCGCCGCTGTGGCACGCCACGGAGATCGGCCGGTCGCTCTCGTACGGGTCGCCGCCGGGCGCGTGGCCGGTGGGCGTGCACCTGGCGATCCTGCTGGTCATGGCGACGACCGGCTGGGTGCTCGCGCGGCGCGTGTTCGTGAGGAGGCTGCGCGGATGACGACGACCACGGCCCCGGCACCGGTGCGGCGCGGCGGCGGTGTCCGCGCGCTGTACGCGGGGAACGCGCGCGCGATCCTGATGCGCAGCCTGACGGCGACGAAGTCCTCGAACTGGGCGGTCGTGCTGTCCGGCTTCTTCGAGCCGGTCTTCTACCTGGTCGCGATGGGGTACGGGCTGGGCTCGTTCGTCGGCGACCTCACGCTGCCGACGGGCGAGACGGTGTCGTACGCGGCGTTCATCGCCCCCGGCCTGCTCGCCGTCTCGGCCATGAACGGCGCGGTCTACGACTCGACGTGGAACGTCTTCTTCAAGCTCCACTTCGGCAAGCTCTACCAGGCGCAGCTGACGACCTCGATCGGCCCGCTCGACGTGGCGCTCGGGGAGATCTCGTATGCGCTCCTGCGCGGCGGCGTGTACGCGCTCGGGTTCCTCACGGTCATGCAGGTCATGGGCCTGAACCTGGCGTGGTCGGCGGTCGCGGCGGTGCCCGCCGTGCTGCTCGTCGCGTTCGGGTTCGCGTCCGTCGGGATGGCGGTGACGAGCTACCTCAAGACCTTCCAGCAGATGGACTGGGTCACGTTCGTCATGCTGCCGATGTTCCTGTTCTCGGCGACGTTCTACCCGCTGTCGGTGTACCCCGAGCCGATCCAGTGGCTGATCAAGGCGATGCCGCTGTGGCACGGCGTCGAGCTGGTGCGCGGGCTGACGCTGGGCGTCCTCGACCCGTCGATGTACGTGCACGTCGCGTACTACGTCGTCATGGTCGTCGTCGGGCTGACGTTCACCACGACCCGGCTGCGGGCGCTCTTCCTCGACTGACGACTGACGCCTGACGGGGTCAGCCGACCATGCAGGGTGCGCCGTTCACCGTGAACGCGGTCGGCGCGGTGTTCGTGCCGCCGTGCGACCCGTTGAACCCGATGTCGGTGCTCGCCCCCGGCGCGAGCACCGCGTTCCACGGCTGACCCGTGGCGGTGACGGCCGAGCCGGTCTGCGACCACGTGGCGCTCCAGCCCTGCGTCACCTTCTGGCCGGTCGGGAACGTGAAGCCGAGCGTCCAGGTCAGCGGGGACGTGGCGGTGTTGGTGAGCCTGATCCGGGCGGTGAACCCGGTGCTCCAGCCGTTCGCCGAGTAGGCCACCGTGCAGCCGGGGCCCGGGATGACGTCGTCGAGCGTGAACGCCCGGAGCACGTCGGAGGCGACCCCGACGTCGCCGGCGGAGCCGACGGCCCGGACCTGGAACGCGTACTCGCGCATGGGCCACAGGCCGGTGACGGTGTACCGGGCCACCGCGCTCGTGCCGACGACGGCGATCGCGTCGCCGGAGATCTGCTCGACCTGGTAGGTGACGTCGCCGGGCACGTCGTCCCACACGAGCGTGAGCGTCGTGCCGGTCGCACTCGTCTGGTGGAGGCCGGTGACCTTCCCGGGCTTGCCCGGCAGCGTCCTGAACGTCCCCGCCGGGCTCGCGGCGGACCGGTTGCCGGTGCGGTCCCGCGCGCGGACGACGAACGAGTACGACGCGCCGGCGGCGAGTCCCGTCGCCTCGTACGTGGTCGTCGACGACGACCCGACGAACGCCTCGGTGTCGCCCTGCAGGACGTAGACGTCGTAGCCGGCGACGCCGAAGGGCGCCATGGTCCCGCCGGGGTCCGTCGACGCCGTCCAGGACAGGGTGGCACCGCTCGCCGTGACGGCGGTCGCGACCGGCGCCCCGGGGGCGGAGGGCGGGGTCGTGTCGCGCACGATCTCGCGGACCGTCGACGCGTCGACGGCGTCGGACAGCGGCCCGAGCACCCCGCCCGACCCGACCGCCCGGACGAAGAACACGTACTCGGTCGACTGCGTCAGGCCGGTGATCGTGTAGTGCGTGACCGCGCTGGTGCCGACGCCGCCGATCACGTCGCCCGTGAGCTGCGAGACGCGGTAGGCGACGGCGCCCGGCACCGCCGTCCACCCGAGCGTGATCGTGGTGCCGGTCGCGTCCGTCGGCGTGATGCCGGTGACCTTCCCGGGCTGCGTCGACCCGGTCGGTGCGGGCGTCGGTGCGGGCGTCGGCGAGGCCGTGGTCGTCGCCGACGCCGTGGGTGTGGCCGTCGCCGTGGGTGTGGCGGTCGCCGCGGGAGCTGCCGCCCGGGCGTCGTCGGTGGTCAGTGCGCCGACGAGCAGGGCGGCGGCGAGCGAGAGCGCCGCGAGCGGTGTGGTGCGTGAACGGAGCCATGTGCCGGACGGTCGTGCCATGAGGACCTCGTCAGCGCCGGAGCGGGGTCGCCTGGACACCGCTGTCCTGTGGCTCGCGCTCCCCCGGCGCGACGCGCCTGCGCATCGTGACGACACCGGAACCCGCAGGTCAACGGGCCAAAGCGATTCGCGTCGGCGACACCGCGACCTCCGGACGTGCCGGAGGCGGCACCCCTCCCACAAGGAGTGCCGCCTCCGGTGTCCTGCGTCGGGCCCGGATCACCCGACCGTGCAGGCCACCCCGTTCACGGTGAAGGCCGTCGGGTTCGTGTTGGTGCCCGTGTGGGAGCCGTTGAACCCGATGTCGGTGCTGGCCCCCGGTGCGAGGGTCGCGTTCCAGCCGAGGCCGACGGCGGACACGGCGGACCCCGTCTGCGTCCAGGTGGCGCTCCAGCCCTGCGTGAGCTGCTGGCCGGACGGGAAGGTGAACCCGAGCGTCCAGGTGAGCGGCGTGGTGCCGGTGTTGGTGATCTTCACCGAGCCGGTGAACCCGACGTTCCAGCTGTTCGCCGAGTACGTCACCTTGCAGCCGCCCGTCGTGGTGGTCGGCAGCGTGGAGAACGTCACGGCCGACGAGACGGCCGAGGCGTTCCCGGCGACGTCCCGCGCCCGCACGGCGTAGGAGTACGACGTGCCGGCCGTGAGACCGGTGAGCGCGAACGTGGCCGTGGCCGGCGAGCCGACGAGGGTCTGCGTCGTGCCCTGCACCCGGTACACGTCGTACCCGGCGACCCCGGAGCCCGCGTCGGTCGACGCGGTCCAGGTGAGCGTCGCGCCGGTCTGCGTGATCGCGGACGCCGCGGGGGTGCCCGGGACGGTCGGCGCGGTGGTGTCGGTGGGCGGCGTCAGCGTCGTGAACGACACCGCCGTCGAGGAGGCCGACACGTTGCCCGCGACGTCCTTGGCCCGCACCGCGTACGTGTACGCGGTCGCCGGCGTCAGGCCCGTGAGGGTGTACGACGCGCTGGTCGTGGACGCGACGAGCACCGGTGACTCGCCGCCGGCGTTCCGGTACACGTCGTACCCGGCGAGGCCGCTGCCACCCGTGTTGTCCGTCGACGCGGCCCACGTGAGCGTGGCCCCCGTCGTCGTGACGGACGACGCCACGGGCGTGCCCGGCACCGACGGCGCGGTGGTGTCCGGGGTGGTGCCCGTGAGCGTCGTGAACGTGCCCGCGGCGGAGGCGGCCGACACGTTCCCGGCGACGTCCTTGGCCTTGACGACGTACGAGTACGCGGTCGCGGCGGACAGGCCGGTCAGCGTGTACGCGGGCGTCGTCGAGGACCCGACGAGCGTCTGCGTCGTGCCGGTCACCCGGTACACGTCGTAGCCCGCCACGCCGCTGCCGGCGTCGGTCGAGGCGGTCCAGGCGAGGACGGCGCCGGTCGAGGTGATGCCCGACGCGGTCGGCGTGCCCGGGACGGTCGGCGCCGTGGTGTCGGTCGGCACGCCGGTGGGCTCGGTGCCCCAGACGAGCTTGCCGGCCTCGTACATCGTGATCGCCGAGGTCTTGGCGAGCGCGGTGGTGGTGAGGCCCGCGAACGACGGGTCGTTCGCGGCGTTCCACCCGGTGCCGCCGGTGACGCGGAACTGGATCTCGCGCCGGTGCTGCGACTGGCCGCCGGGGTAGATGTTCTGCCCGACGCAGCTCAGCTCGGCGTAGTAGAGGTTGCCGCTCGCCTGCACGGGCTTGGCGGTCTGCGCGCCGCACTCGCTGTAGTTCGCCGACAGGGTGAGGTTCGCGGCGGAGTCGCCGGAGTCGAGCGTGAACCAGTACCGGACCGTGGCGTTCTTGAGCGACCGGGCGGGGAACGCCGACCGGTTGCGGATCATGGCCTTGACCTCGGTGAACGTGGCGCCGGGAGGCTGGTTGAGCTGGGCCTCGACGAACAGCTCGTCCTGGTCCGGCTTCTCCGCGACGGGGAAGTTCGTCAGTGCCGTGCCGCCGTACTCCTGGCTGAGCCGCGCGAGGGCGCTGGTGAACCCGGCGTTGTAGTCGGTCGCGACCTCGTTGGCCGTGTAGTCCTGACGGCTGTCGGTGTAGGCGTCGTTCGCGGACGGCGGGCCGCCGACGAGGGCGCCGTACAGGACGTGCCGGTCGTCGACGGGGTCGGCGATGCTGTCGAGCCACGACCCGTGCGCGGTGCGGTGGTGCGGCTTCGTCGGCGGGTTGGCGCCGAAGCCGACGACGTACGACGACTTGCGGGGGTTGTCGCCGAGCGCGTAGTTGATCTGCCGCACGCCGAAGTCGTGGTACCGCGACTTGAGGCTCGAGTCGGCGAGCCAGTCGGAGTAGACGAGCGCGACGAACGAGGTGTTGGCCGCGTACCGCAGCGACCCCCACGAGTCGAGCACGGCCTCGCCGCCCGGCGAGTACGGCACCTTCTGGCCGTTGACGCCGACGGTCCAGTAGTCGAGCCACCGGTTCGTGTCGTCGACGTACTTCTGCTTGCCGGTCTCCATGGCGAGCAGCGCGTAGTCTCCGAACGTCTTGTCGTCCCACGCGATCGTCCACTTGTACTTGTGCGTGGTGGTCTGGTTCTCGGTGCCGAGCTTGTCGTACTCGGACTCGGCCTTCGCGAGGTAGGTCGCGTCGCCCGTGGCCTTGTAGAGCCAGTACGCGCCCCAGACGAGCTCGTCCTGGTAGCCGGACCACGACTTGTAGTACGCGGACGCCGCGGTGACGCAGTCGGAGTAGTTCCCGCGGTACGTGTCGGCGAACGAGTAGAGCTGCTTGGCGTGCGTGAGGAGCTTCGCCGAGTACGTCGCGTCGTCCTTGAAGACGATCGCCGACGACGCGAGGGCCGCCGCCGTCTCCGCCGCGACGTCCGAGCCGGGGCAGGACGCGCTGATCTTGTACGCGGGCCGGGCCATCGTCATGACCTCGGCGGGGCCCCACCACTTGTGGTCCGCCTCGCCGTCGCCGACCTGCACGTACAGCTCGTTCGGGGCGGTGTGCGCCTTGACGAAGTAGTCGTCGACCCAGCGCAGGTTGTCCTTCAGCTCGTCGAGCTGCCCAGCCTTGGAGTACCCGGACGGCGACGCGATCGCGCCCCAGGCGAGCATCGTGGTGCTGAACGCCATCGGGAGCCCGAACTTCACGTGGTCCCCGGCGTCGTACCAGCCACCGGTGAGGTCCTTGCCGACGTCCGACCCGTCCTGCAGGCCGGAGTCACCGCGCCAGCTGACGGGGAAGCTGTCGGGCAGGTCGCCGGAGCGCTGCGCCTGGTAGAAGAACATCGACTTCTGCAGGGCCTCGCCGTAGTTGTACGTCGGCTCTGCGGCCTGGGCGGCCCCGGCGAGCGGGGCGACGAGCAGGCCGGCGGCGACGGCGAGCGTGGTGGCCGACGCCAGGGCGGCCGCGCCCCGGTGTCGTGGTGGGCGTGGGTGGCGGGACATGAGACCTCTTCGGCGCTCGGACGGTCGGGAACGGCGTCGCCGCTCCGGACCTCGGCCTCGCAGTCGCCCCGGTACGACGCGCCTGCGCATCGTCCACAGACGGCGGATCGAGGGTCAACGCCCTAATCGTTTCAACCAGCGCCGGGGGAGCCCGGACGTGCGACGACCCCGGTCCGTCGCGGACCGGGGTCGTCGGGAACGTCAGATCGCCGGGCCCTCGTTGCCCTCGTCGGGCTTGGTGGTCGACTTCGGCGCGGCGCGACGGGTGACCTTCTTCGCCGTCTCGGCGGCGGCGTCCTTGGCCTCGGTGACCTTCTCGGTCAGGTCCTCCTTGGCCTCCGCCACCTTGTCCGAGAGGTCGTCCTTGGCGCCGGCGACCGTCTCGGCCGCCTTCCGGCTCGCCTCGCGGCCCTTCGCGACCGCGGCGCCCGCCGCCTCCCCCAGGGCGTCCGCCGCGTCGCCCACCACCGCGGACGCGCTGTGGTGGTGCCCCGAGCTGCCCAGCGACTCGGACGGCTCCCACGGCTCGGCCCACGGGTCCACCTGCGAGCGGGACCTCGACCACGCGGCGATGGCCGCCCCGGCGACGGCGATGCCGGTCAGGACCCAGAAGATCTTCGCGCCGGTGTGCCGCTTGCGCTTCTCCTCGGCGGCCTCGACGACGGCGGCCGCGATCGCCGCCGACCTCTTCGACGCCTTGTCCGCGGCGACGTCCGCGACGTGCTCGGCGGTGGCGCCCGCGCGGGCCGCCGCGTCGTTCAGCACCGTCACGAGCCGCGGGATGAGGTCGTCGACCAGCTTGTCGTGCGCGGTGTCGATCGCCGGCGACACCGTCTCGGCGGCCTTCTCGACCTTCGGCGCCGCCGCCTTCAGGCTCTCCTTGTACAGGTGCTCGGCACGGGGGAGCAGCCAGTCGATGAACGCCTCGACCTTCGGCGTCGTCCACTCCTTCGCCTGGTAGGCGGCGTCGCCGGCCTTCGCGGCCGCCTCCTTGGCGCTCGCGGCGAGGTCGGCGGCCTGCTCCTTCAGGTGCTCGGTGTCGACATCGAGCTTGTGGCTGGTCTTCGTGACGGGCATATCCACTCCCGGCGGTTCGGTGGGTCGTTCGCGTCAGCGGTGGTGCAGGTCGGGGCACTGAGCACCCACTCTGCCACCGGTCCTCGGACCTCGCAGCGGCGTGCGTGCGAGACTTGTCGCCATGTTCGCGACCTTGCACACGACCGCCGGTGACATCCGGATCGAGCTGTACCCGAACCACGCGCCGAACACCGTCGAGAACTTCGTCGGTCTCGCCCGGGGCACCAAGCCGTGGACGGACCCCGCGACCGGCCAGGAGCGCACGGACGCCCTCTACGAGGGTGT
Source organism: Cellulomonas chitinilytica (assembly GCF_016862675.1). Taxonomy (GTDB): domain Bacteria; phylum Actinomycetota; class Actinomycetes; order Actinomycetales; family Cellulomonadaceae; genus Cellulomonas; species Cellulomonas chitinilytica. The sequence goes on from NZ_BONK01000004.1 coordinate 193,198, forward strand.
CGTGTTCCACCGCGTCATCTCCGGCTTCATGATCCAGGGCGGCGACCCGCTGGGGAACGGCCGCGGCGGCCCGGGCTACAACTTCGACGACGAGATCCACCCCGAGCTCGGCTTCACGGAGCCCTACCTGCTCGCGATGGCGAACGCCGGCAAGCGCCTCGACCCCGCGACGGGCAAGGTCGGCGGCACCAACGGCTCGCAGTTCTTCATCTCGGTCGCGCCGACCGCCTGGCTCACCGGCAAGCACACGATCTTCGGCAAGGTCGCGGACGCGGAGAGCCGCGCGGTGGTCGACGCGATCGCCGCGACGCCGACGCGCCCCGGTGACCGGCCCGTCGAGGACGTCGTCATCAGCTCCATCACCGTCGAAGACTGAGCGGGTCCCCATCACCGAGAACGCCGCGACCCCGGTCGCACCGCCGGTCTGCCCGCGACACCCGGACCGGGTGTCGTACGTGCGCTGCCAGCGGTGCGGCCGGCCGGTGTGCCCGGACTGCCAGCGTCAGGCGGCCGTCGGGGTGCAGTGCGTCGACTGCGTGAACCAGGCGGCGCGCTCGACCGCCACGTCGCCGGCGGGCCGCACCCCGCTGGGCGGCCGGCGGCAGACCGGTCCGCCGGTCGTGACCATCGGCATCATCGCCGTCTGCGTGGTCAGCTTCGTGCTTCAGCTGGCGGTGCCGGGCTGGACCCGTCAGTGGCTCTTCGCGCCGGTGATCGGTGCCGACGAGCCGTGGCGGTTCCTCACCGCCGCGTTCCTGCACTCCCCCGGCGGCTACCTCCACATCATCGCGAACATGATCGCGCTGTGGATGGTCGGCCCCTTCCTGGAGACCGCGCTCGGACGGGCGCGGTACCTCACGCTCTACCTGCTGAGCGCCGTGGCCGGTTCCGTCAGCTGCCTGCTGCTCGCCGAGCCGCTCGGCACCTGGGGGGTCGCGGTCGTCGGCGCGTCCGGTGCCGTGTTCGGCCTGTTCGGCGCGGTGCTCGTGGTGCTGCGCCGGCTGCAGGGGAACGCCGCCGGGATCCTCGGCGTGATCGTGCTCAACGTGGTGATCGGGTTCGTCGTGCCCGGCATCGCGTGGCAGGCGCACCTCGGTGGCCTCGTCGTCGGGGCCCTGCTGGGCGCCGCGTACGCGTACGCACCGCCCGCCCGGCGGGCCGTCACCGCGTGGCTCGCGCCCGCGCTCGTCGGCGGGGCGATGCTCCTCGCGACCGTCTCGGTGTACGCGACCTACGGCTTCCTCTGAGCCGTTCGCCCGACGTTCGCCCTCCGGGCGACCGCGCGTCGTCGCGCGTCCGCACCCCGCACACCCGCCCGCAGGATCGTTCCTGACGAACGATCCGGGGCCCTCGCGACGATCCCCAGCGATACTCACAGGTGTGGAACTACACCCGTGTAGTTATCCACAGACTTGTGCACCACTGGGGATGGAGCGGACATCTCCGCAGGTCAGCACACTGTGACCGTCGTCCTCAGCGAACTGTCCACATGGGGACAGCGTGGGGACAGAGGATGCTGCGGCCGTCCTCGGCCCGATGCCCGGCACCGGCCACCCGACGCCCGGCACCGGCCTCCCGACGCCCGACGCCCGTCAGCGAGCATGACGAAGGCCGGGCCGACGGAAGGCGTCGACCCGGCGGGCGTCGGTGCAGGTGGCGGCTGTGCGGGGGAGCGGCTGGTCAGCGCCAGCGCGTCGTCATGCTGAAGCCGGCGATGATGAACGCGAAGCCGATGGCGAGGTTCCACTGGTCGATGCCGGGGACCGGGTACCGGGACTGCGACAGGTACGTCACGACGATCCACACCAGGCCGACGACCATGAGCCCGAGCATCACGGGCACGAACCACGGCGGGTTGACCTTCGGGCCCGACGACTTCGCGGGCGGCGGCGTGTACGCAGCCTTCTTGCGTGACCTCGACTCAGGCACGTCGGGGGCTCCTGTCAGCGGCGGTGTGGGCGGCCGGTCGCGCAGGGGCGGCGGTCGCCGATCGGCAGATCGGGTGGAACGGCGGTCGACGTCCCCACCGACCACGCTGGGCGTCACCGGCCGGGCACATCGTGACCTAGCGTAGTGGCCACCACCACCCGGCGAGGCCCCTCCAGGAGCAGTCCGTGACCGAGCACCCGCACCGCAAGCGACGCCTGGTCGCGCGCGGCACGCTGTCGGTGGCCCTCGTGCTGGCCCTGTCGGGGACCATCTTCGCCGCCAACGCGAAGTTCGCGCGCGCGACGGGGGACCGTCACCCGGAGGACCTCGCCGACCTCACCGAGGTCGAGGCGTCGCGCGTCGAAGACCTGTCGTCGCAGGTGGACGCGCTGCGCGGCGAGGTCGACACGCTCACCGAGGACGAGAACTCGGGTCACGACGTCGGGTCCCCGGGCCTCGGCTACGTCGTCGAGGGCGGCAGCACGCCCGTCGTCGGGCCGGGGCTCACCGTGAAGCTCGACGACGCCCCCGAGGACTCGCTGCGGCTGGCCGACGTCAGCGCGGACGTGCTCGTCGTCCACCAGCAGGACATCCAGTCCGTCATGAACGCGCTCTGGGCGGGCGGCGCCGAGGCGATGACGCTCATGGACCAGCGGGTGATCTCGACGAGCGCCGTGCGGTGCATCGGGAACGTCCTCATCCTCCAGGGCCGGCGCTACTCGCCGCCGTACGAGGTGCGCGCGATCGGTGACCCGGCCCGTCTCAAGGCCGCCCTGTCCGCGTCCCCGGCCGTCCAGGCGTACGTGCGGGACGCCGGCGACGTCGGCCTCGGCTGGTCGGTGACGGTCGCGTCCGATCCGCTCGAGCTGCCCGCCTACTCGGGCGCCACCGAGCTGTCCTCCGCGACCGTCCCGGAAGGGGTCGAGATCCTGCCCGGCATCCCGGCGACGAGCACCGAACCCGGAGCGACCGAGGAGCCCAGGCCGACGTCCGGCACGACCTCCGGGCCGAGGAACGAGCCGTGAGCGACCCGACCCCCTCGGAGCCGCAGCAGGCCCCGACGCGGTCGCAGGCGCGCTCCCGCGCGAAGGCCGCGAGGACACGGCGCACCGGTCACGTCGTCTACGGCACGCTCGGCGTCGTCGGCGAGCTGCTCATCACCGCGGGCGTGCTGCTGTTCGCGTTCCTCGCGTGGCAGCTGTGGTGGACGGACGTCGAGGGCAACCGCGCGCAGGCGCAGGTCGTCCGCGAGCTCGAGCGGGACCCGGTGCCGAGCCCGACGGCCTCCGCGTCGGGACCCGTCGTCGCACCGCCGCGCCACGACGACCCGCCCGTGCTGGCCGAGCCGCCGCACGCGACGACGTTCGCGACGATCCAGGTGCCGCGCTGGGACGGGGAGCCCGAGCGGCCGATCAGCCAGGGCGTGGACCGGGCGACCGTGCTGGACGTGCTGGGCGTCGGCCACTACCCGGGCACCGCGATGCCGGGCGGCGTCGGCAACTTCGCCGTCGCGGGCCACCGGACCACGTACGCCAAGCCGTTCAACCGCATCCAGGAGCTGCAGGTCGGCGACCCGCTGGTCGTCCGGACCGCCGACACCTGGTACGTGTACCGCGTGACGTCGACGGAGATCGTGGCGCCCTCGAACGTCTCCGTCATCGCCCCCGTGCCCGGCGACCCGACCGCGACGCCGACCGAGCGCCTCATCACGCTCACCACCTGCCACCCGATGTTCTCGGCCCGGCAGCGCTTCATCGTGCACGGGACCCTCGACTACTGGGCGCCCGTCGCGGACGGCACCCCCGCCGAGCTCCTCGGTGGCGCATCATGAACGCTCGACGAGTCGCTCGACGAATCGCTCGACCGGGAAGGGGTCGCTGATGTACGGATGGCTGTGGCGTCACCTGCCCGGCCCGGCGGCCGTGCGGGTGGTCACGCTGGTCGTCGCGGCGTTCGTCGTGCTGGCCGTCTGCTTCCTGTGGGTGTTCCCGGCCGTGGCACCCTTCATGCCGTTCAACGAGACCACAGTGGGTGAGTGACGTGACGCGGATCCTCGTGATCGACAACTACGACTCGTTCGTCTACACGATCGTCGGCTACCTCAACCAGCTCGGCGCGGAGACCGTCGTGGTCCGCAACGACGCCGTGCCGCCGCTCGCGGAGCGCACCGGGTTCGACGGCGTCCTCGTGTCACCCGGCCCCGGGACCCCCGCGGAGGCCGGCCAGAGCATCCAGGTGATCCGCGACTGCGCCGCGACCGGCACGCCCATGCTCGGCGTGTGCCTCGGCCACCAGGCCCTCGGCGAGGTGTTCGGCGGCACCGTGACGCACGCGCCCGAGCTCATGCACGGCAAGACGAGCGAGATCGCGCACCACGGCGACGGCGTGCTCGCGGACCTCCCGTCGCCGTTCACGGCCACCCGGTACCACTCGCTGGCCGTCGTCGACGGCACGGTGTCCGACGAGCTCGAGGTCACCGCGACCGCCCACGGCATCATCATGGGCCTCCAGCACCGCACCCTCCCGCTGCACGGCGTGCAGTTCCACCCCGAGTCCGTGCTGACCGAGGGCGGGCACCGGCTGCTCGCGAACTGGCTGCAGATCTGCGGGGACGACGAGGCCGTCGCCCGCTCGGAGGGCCTCCACCCGCTCGTGCGCCTCTGACGGGTCGGGCTACGCGGGCGCGAAGGGCCGGACCTCCTCCCGTCCGCCGTCCACGACGAGGCACGTGCTCTCCGGCACCTCGATCCAGGCCCCGCGCAGGTCCCCGAGCGGTTCGGAGACCACGATGCGGGTCTCGTCGGTCAGGCCGTGCAGCACGGGGTTGTCCGGGTACTGCTCGCGGAGCACCGCGACGTCCTGGTTGCGGAACAACGACCTCGACCGTCCCTCGGACGAGTACCGGAAAGCCCAGAGGCGCTCACCGTCCGTCGTCACGAGCGTGCCCTGCACCGGGAAGTCGACGCCGTGCCCGCGGGCGGCCTCCTCGACGACGCCCAGGGCGAGCGCGACCGCCCGCGGCGGGTCGTCCTCGAGGCCGAGCGTGAGGGCCAGGTAGAAGAGCGTCTCGGAGTCGGTGGAGCCCTCGATGAGCGGGAACAGCTCCGGGTCGACGGCCAGCTGCAGGTCCCGCTTGAGCCGGCCGAACCCGGCGACGAGCCCGTTGTGCATCCACAGCCACCGGCCGTGCCGGAACGGGTGGCAGTTGGTCTGCTGGACGGCGGAGCCGCTCGTCGCGCGGATGTGGGCGAGGACGACCCCGGAACGCACGTGCTGGGCGAGCTCGCGCAGGTTCCGGTCGCTCCACGCCGGCTCGATGCTGCGGAACACCCCGGGCGTCGGGGAGTGCTCGTCGTACCAGCCCACGCCGAAGCCGTCGCCGTTCGTCGGCTCGGCGCCGAGGCGGCTGTGCAGGCTCTGCTGCATGACCAGCGAGTTCGCCGGCTTGTAGAGCAGGTCGTCGAGCGTCACGGGTGAGCCCGTGTAGGCGAGCCATCGGCACATGCCAGCCTCCTCGGCGTGCGGCCCGCGCCGTCGCGCGCCGTCAGGCCCACGATGCGCCGTCGGGGAGCGACGAACCACTCGAACGCCTGGTGGGACCGGCGGCGCCGGACGCGACGAGGCCCGGCACACCGCTCGTCGCGGTGGCCGGGCCTCGTGGCCGTGCGGGTGCTACGGGTTCTTGGTCGGCGTGCCGTTGCCCTGCGGCTGGTTGCCCTTCGACACGTGGATGTCGATCTGGTCGCCGAACTCCACCTCGGTGCCGGCCGCGGGGTCGGTGCGGAGCACCTCGTTGGCGGGCCGCTCGGACGCCTCGTCGACGCGCTTGACGTTGGTCAGGCCGGCCTGCGCGAGCGTCTGGACCGCCTGGTCGTAGTTCTGGCCGGCCACGGACGGGACGGTCGCGGTGGTCCTCGCCTTGGCGATCTCCAGGGTGACGACCTGCCGCTGCTTGACCAGCGACTCCGGCGCCTTGTCCTGAGACACGACTGTCCCCGGTGCCTGCTCGGACTCGACCTCGGTGGTGTTGACCTGGAGGTTCGCGTCGTTGAGGAGCTGTGTGGCCTCGGCCTGCGGCTTCCCGACCACGTTCGGCACGGTCACGTTGCCGGTGGAGACCGAGAGGGTGACGGTCGCGCCCGCGTCGACCGGCGAGTTCGCTGCCGGGTTCGTCCCCGTGACCTGGCCGGCGGGGTAGGCCGGGTTGTTGTCCTGGGTCTGGTTGGGGTCGACCTTCAGGCCGGCGTCCTCGAGCGTCTTGACCGCGTCGTCGACGGACTTGCCCGCCACGTCCGGCACGGTGGTGGTCGCCGGGCCGGTCGAGATGGTGACCGTGACGGTCGACTCCTTCTCGACCTGCTTGCCCGCCGCCGGGTCGCTCGAGATCGCCGTCCCCTTCGGCTCCTCGGACGCCGCCTCGGTCCGTTGGTACAGGAGGTCGGCGTCGGTGATCGCCTGCTTCGCCTGATCCTCCGTGAGGCCCACCACGGAGGGCACGGCGACGGTGGTCGGCGTGTCGTTCTTGTTCGCGTTGGCCAGCAGCAGCGCGATGATGCCCGCGACGGCGAGCACGGCGATGCCGATCAGCACCCACATGAGCCAGGGCCGCCGACGCTCGTCCTCGTCCTCGACGCCCATCGCCGTGGTGGTGGTGACCGCGCCCAGGCCCGTCGTCTGCCACGGCGGCGTGCTCGGCGGCAGCGTCTGGGTGGTCGTGGTCGGCGGGCCCATGACCTGGGTGGCGTCGTTCGGGACGGGAGCCAGCACGGCGGCGCCGACAGCGGGCGCACCGACGGTGCCGCCGCGGACGACGGCCTCCAGGTCGGAGCGGAACTCGGCGGCCGTGGAGTACCGGTCGTCGCGCTCCTTGGCGAGAGCCTTGAGCGTGATGCGGTCCAGCGAGTCCGGCACGTCCGACGCGAACGTGCTCGGGACGGGCGCGGCCTCGCGGACGTGCTGGTAGGCGACGGCGACGGGGGAGTCGCCCGTGAACGGCGGACGGCCTGTGAGCAGCTCGAACAGGAGGCAGCCCGTCGAGTACAGGTCGGAGCGGGCGTCGACCGTCTCGCCGCGCGCCTGCTCGGGTGACAGGTACTGCGCGGTGCCGATGACGGCCTGCGTCTGCGTCATGGTGGCCGCGGAGTCCGCGACGGCGCGGGCGATGCCGAAGTCCATGACCTTGACCGCGCCCGTGGGCGTGAGCATGACGTTCGCGGGCTTGATGTCGCGGTGCACGATGCCCGCGTGGTGCGAGTACTCGAGCGCCGACAGCACGCCCGCCGTGATCTCGACGGCCTCCTCGATGGGCACCGCGTGGCCGTCGCGCAGGATGTCGCGGACCGTGTGCCCCTCGACGTACTCCATGACGATGAACGGCACGTGCGCGACGACACCGGTCGGCTCCGTGAACACGTCCTCGCCCGTGTCGTACACCGACACGATCGCGGGGTGGTTCAGCGACGCAGCCGACTGCGCCTCGCGGCGGAACCGGTTCTGGAAGGAGGGGTCGCGGGCCAGGTCGGAGCGCAGGATCTTGATGGCGACCGTGCGTCCGAGTCGCGTGTCGTGGCCGATGTGCACCTCGGCCATGCCACCGCGCCCGATGAGCTCGCCGACCTCGTACCGACCGGCGAGGGTCCGGGATCCGTCGTCCACCACTAGGCGTCCTTCACTTCCGTCGCAGCCAGTCCCGTCGCGTGTGCGTCCGGACCGTTCACCGAGATCATCCCATCGGCAGTGCCGCCTAGAGGGTACTGGTCAGTCCGTGGTGCCGGGTCGAGTGCCGCGTGCGCGACGAGCACTGCTGCCGGATCGTGACCGTCCGCCTTCGTCAGGCTGTTGGCGAGGGCCGCGCCGAGCAGCGCGACGAGCAGCAGGACGAGCCCGACCAGCGGCCAGCGGAACCGCCCGAACCGGCCGAGCTTCGGCTGCGTGCCGAGCGCCGCCTGCGTGCGTCGGGCCGCGGCCGCCGCACCCTGCCGGGCGGTCGCGGCGATGCTGCCGGAGTCGGTGCGCGGGCGGGGGAGCCCGATGCGCCGGCTGGGCTCGTCGAGCTGCCGCCGGGTGCGGCGGGTCGGCTGGAACGACGGCGGCGGCGGCGCACCCTGCTCGCGCTGGGTCGTGACGGCCGTCGCGAACGTGTCCGGGGGGCGCCGGGCCTTCGAGACGAGCACCGGTACACCGCTGGGCGGCGTGCGCGGCACGAGCTGGTCGAGGAGCGTCGCGAGCTCCTCGCCGGACGCCGGCCGCCGCGACGGCTCCTTCGAGAGGAGCCGCATCACGAGCGCGGCGAGCGGCTTGTCGATGCTCGGCGGCAGCGGGGGCACCGGGCTGTTCACGTGCGCGACGGCGATGTCGACGGCCGTCGGGCCGGTGAACGGGCGGTGCCCGACGAGCGCCTCGTACGCGACGATCCCGAGCGAGTACAGGTCCGACAGCGGGGTCGCGGGGCGCCCGACGGCCTGCTCGGGCGAGAGGTACTGGGCGGTGCCCATGACCATCCCGGTGGCGGTCATCGTGATCTGGTTCGTCGCGAGCGAGACCCCGAAGTCGGTGATCTTCACGCGCCCGCCACGGCCCAGCAGGATGTTGCCGGGCTTCACGTCGCGATGCACGACCCCGGCGACGTGCGCGGCGTGCAGCGCCCGGGACGCCTGCGCGAGCATGGGGAGCAGGCGCCGTGACGACAGCACGGGCTCGCGCTCGAGCAGGTCGGACAGCGGCTCGCCGACCACGAGCTCCATGACCAGGTAGCCCGAGCCGTCCTGCTCGCCGTAGTCGAACAGCTGCGCGATGTTCGGGTGCGACAGGGACGCCGAGTTGCGGGCCTCGGTGCGGAAGCGCTCCAGGAAGCCGATGTCCCCCGCGAACTCCTCCTTGAGCACCTTGACCGCGACGGGCCGTGCGAGGGCGTCGTCGAACCCCTCCCACACCTCGCCCATGCCGCCGACCGCGATCGGCTTGACGAGCCTGTACCGGCCCTCGAGGGCCACGCCGGGTGCCGTCCTCACTGTCCGAGCACCGCCTCGATGACGGCCTTCGCGATCGGCGCCGCGACCTTGCCGCCCGTCGCGTCGCTGCCGAGGCTGCCGCCGTGCTCCACGAGCACCGCGACGGCGACGCGGGGGGCGTCGGCCGGCGCGAACGCGGTGAACCACGCGTGGGGTGCCTCGTCGGTCCCGGTCTGGGCCGTGCCGGTCTTGCCGGCCACCTGGACGCCCGGGATCTGCGCTGCCTGTCCGGTGCCGCTCTGCACCACGCCGACCATCATGTCGCGCAGCGACGCCGCCGTGCCGGGAGACACGGCGGTCGACAGCAGCTCCGGCTTGGTGTCCCGCACGGTTGTCAGATCGGCAGATCGCACCGTCTGAACGACGTACGGGGTCATCAACTTTCCGCCGTTGGCGATCGCCGCCGAGATCATGGCGATTTGCATGGGGGTGGACTGCACCGAGAACTGCCCGATCGCCGACTGCGCGGTCTGCGGGGCGTTCAGGTCGGCCGGGAACGTGCTCGGCACCACCCGCATCGGGATGCGCAGCGAGTCGTCGTCGAAGCCGAACCGCTCGGCCTGCTCCCGGATCGCGTCGTCCCCGAGGTCCATGCCGAGCTGGGCGAAGGCGGTGTTGCACGAGACGCGCAGCGCGTCGGCGAGCGACACCGTCTCCCCGCCGCACGACTCGCCGCCGAAGTTCGGCAGCGTCGCGCTCGTCTGCGGCAGGTCCAGGACCACCGGGGAGGGGATCTGCGTGTCGGGTGCGTACGCCCCGGACTCCAGCGCCGCGGCGGCGGTGACGAGCTTGAACGTGGAGCCCGGCGGGTACGTCTCGCGGGTCGCGTTGCTGAGCAGCGGGTTGCCCGGGGCGGCCGCGAGCTCGGTGTACGCGGCGCCGGCGGCCTTGGTGTCGTGCGTCGCGAGGACGTTCGGGTCGAAGCCGGGCGTCGAGACGAGCGCGAGGATCTTGCCGGTGGACGGCTCGATCGCGACCACGGCCCCCTCCTGGTCGCCGAGCCCCTCGCGTGCGGCGAGCTGCGCCGCGGGCAGGATCGTCGTCTCCACCGCGGCACCCTCGGGCTTGCGGCCCGTGAGCATGTCGCGGATCCGGCTGAAGAACAGCTGGTCGCCGCGGCCGGTGAGCTGCTCGTTCGCGGCGAGCTCGAGCTCCGAGCGGCCGTTGACCACCGAGTAGAACCCCGTCATCGCCGAGTACAGCTCGCCGTCCGTGTAGGAGCGCTGGTAGCCGAACGCGTCGTCGACGGGGGCGCTGGAGGCGACGGCCTGGCCGGCGACCACGATCGGGCCGCGGGCGTTGCCGAACTCGCGGTACAGGTTGCGCACGTTGCGGGGGTCGTTGTTGAGCGCGTCCGCCTGGACGTACTGGACCCACGACGTGCCGACCATGAGCGCCACGAACAGGACGAGCACGACCGACGCGAGCCGGCGCAGCGGGGTGTTCACGAGGCGCCTCCGATCCGCTCCGTCGGGTGGTCGTCGCTCGCGCCGACCACCACGGGCGTGCCGACCTCCGGCGTGAGCGCCCGGACCGCCGGTGCGGGTCGCCGGGCCTCGTCGGACACCCGCAGAAGCAGGGCGACGATGATCCAGTTGGCGACGAGCGACGAACCGCCGTACGCCAGGAACGGGGTCGTCAGGCCGGTCAGCGGGATCATCTTCGTGACACCGCCGACCACGACGACCGTCTGGAACGCGACGACGAACGACAGGCCGCCCGCGAGCAGCTTCCCGAAGCCGTCACGCACCCCGACCGCCGTCCGGAAGCCGCGCTCCGCGAGGATGAGGTAGCCGAGCAGGATCGCGAGCATCCCCGTCAGGCCCAGCTCCTCGCCGAGCGACGCGTAGATGAAGTCCGACTCGGCGTACGGCACGAGGTCCGGCCGTCCCTGGCCGAGTCCCGTGCCGAACAGGCCACCGTTCGCCAGCCCGAACAGGCCACGGACCAGCTGCCCGCTGCCACCGACGGCCTTCTGGAAGACGTCGTCGTCCATCGCGTGCAGCCACGCGTCGAACCGGGCGCCGACGTGCGCGAACGCGGTCGCGGCGAAGAACGCGCCGACGACGAACAGGCCCAGGCCGATGATGACCCAGCTCAGCCGTTCGGTGGCGAGGTACAGCATCGCGACGAAGAGCCCGAAGAAGAGCAGCGACGTCCCGAGGTCACGCTCCAGCACGAGGACCGCGAGGGACGCGCCCCACACGATGAGGATCGGCCCGAGGTCACGGGCCCGCGGCAGCTGCAGGCCCAGCACGCGCGGCCCGGCGAGGGCGAGCGTGTCCCGGTGCGTCACGAGGTAGCCGGCGAAGAAGACCGCCAGCGCGATCTTCGCGAGCTCCGCGGGCTGCAGCCCGACGCCACCGAACCGCACCCAGATCCGGGCGCCGTTGATCAGCACCCCGAGTCCCGGGACGAGCGGCAGGACGACGAGCGCGAGACCGACGACCATCGCCGTGTACGTGTACCGGCGCAGCGTGCGGTGGTCGCGCAGCAGGACCAGCACCACCGCCGCCAGCGCGATCGACAGGGCCGTCCACGTGAGCTGCCGCTCGGCGAACCCGTGCTCCTTGCCACGCGCGGCGTACGCGAAGTCGATCCGGTAGATCATCGCCAGCCCGATGCCGTTGAGCGCGACCGCGACCGGCATGATCACCGGGTCCGCGAACGGCGCCCGCCAGCGCATCACCACGTGCAGGCCCACGGCCAGCGCCGTCAGGCCCAGGCTGTAGCCCAGCACGTCCGCCGGGACGGTCCCCTCGGTGCCGAGGCCCACGAGCACGTACCCGGAGATGCTGATCGCCAGCGCGAGCACGAGCAGGCCGAGCTCCGTGCCCCGCCCGGCGCGCACGCGGTGCGGCTGGATGGTCGCCATCACGTCCGGCTCACGGGCCGACCACCGCGTTCGGGTCGGTGGCGGGGACCACCACGGTGGGCGTCGGGGTGGGCGTGGGCGTGGGCGTCAGGGTGGGGGTCGGCGACGGCTCGGGCTCGACGGTGTCCTCCTCGAGCATCGTCACGAGGTCGCGGGCGTCGTCGAGCGAGTCGGCGTGGATCGTCTGCTCGACGCGTTCGCGCAGGTACGCGGAGTTCAGGTCGTCGATCATCGTGCCGGACCGCTCCACGACCGACGACAGCTCGACGGGGCCGAGCGTCTGCGGCAGGCCGCGCAGGATGACGACCTCGCCGTCGTCGGCCGCCACGAAGTACTGCGTGCGCGTGAACAGGAACCCGAGCACCACGACGGCGGCGACGAGCACCACGGCGCCGACCCACAGGACGGCCGTGGGCACGCGGCGGCGGGTCACGGGGGTGTCGTCGTCCTCGTAGACGCCGTCGTCGTGCTCGTCGGGCGCGACCGTCACCGGCGCGGCGTCGTCGGCCTCGTCGTCCGGCGCCGTCGCCTCCGCGGGCGCAGCGGCGCTCCCCTTCGTCGCGCGCGCCGCCGCCGCGAGGCTCGCCGCGCGCGCCGCCGGGCCGTCCGCCGCGCTCGTCGGGTCGTGCCGCGTCGTCGCCGCAGCCCCCACGACGGTCGCCGCGGTGCTCGGGCCGGCGCCGTCCGCGACCTCGTCCAGCTCGATGACGTCGGCCAGCACGACCGTCACGTTGTCGCCGCCACCCGCGCGCAGCGCGAGCTGCACCAGCCGGTCCGCGCACGCGTCCACGTCCGCGATGCCGGCGAGCGTCTCCTCGATGGTGTCCGCGCTGACGAAGCCCGACAGGCCGTCCGAGCACAGCAGCCACCGGTCGCCCGGGCGCGCCTCCCGCACCGACAGGTCCGGCGTGACGTCCGGGTCGAAGTCGCCGAGCACGCGCATCACGACCGACCGCTGCGGGTGGTGCTCGGCCTCCTCCGGCGTGATCCGGCCGATGTCCACGAGGTGCTGCACGAACGTGTGGTCCGTCGTGACCTGCGTGAGCACGCCGTCGCGGAACAGGTAGCCGCGCGAGTCCCCGAGGTGCACCATCGCGAGCTTGTTGCCCGCCCGCAGGATCGCGATGACCGTCGTCCCCATGCCCGCCAGGTCCGGGTCCGCGTCGCTGCGGGCGATGATCTCGTCGCGCGCCGCCTCCAGCGCGGACTCGAGCTCGTCCAGCGCGTCGTCGGGCCCGTGCGACTCGCCGTCGAGCGGCGCGAACGCCGCGACCGCCAGCGAGCTCGCGACGTCCCCGCCGGCGTGGCCGCCCATGCCGTCGGCGACCATCAGCAGGTGCGGACCCGCGTACGCGGAGTCCTGGTTGTTGGAGCGCACCAGTCCGACGTCGGACCGTGCCGCGTACCTCAGGGCGACGGTCACCGGTTACCTCTGCAGCTCGAGCACGCTCTGTCCCACGCGGACCGGTGTACCCGTCGGCAGGGGAACGGCGGACTCGACTCGCTGGTCCGCCACGTATGTCCCGTTCGTCGAACCGAGGTCCTCGACGAACCACTGACCGTCCTGCTGGAACACCCGCGCGTGCCGCGACGAGGAGTAGTCGTCGTCGAGCACCAGCGTGTTGCTCGGGGCCCGGCCGATCAGCACCGCCGACGTGCCGAGCGGCACGATCGTGCCGCGCAGCGGGCCCTCCGTGACGACGAGCCTGCGCGGACCGGAACCGCTGCGCGCGGAGCGGGGAGTGCGGACCGGTGCGGGCTCCGGCGCTGCCGCCGGTACCGCCGCCGCGGGAGGCGGGGTCGCGGTGCGCGCCTGCACCTGCTTGTTCGCCCGACGACGATCCACGATGCGCGTCCCGTACAGGTCACGGCGCAGCACGCTGATCGCCGACAGCACGAGCACCCACAGCAGCGCGAGATACCCCAGCCGCAGCAGGGTGACCGTGACTTCACTCATGCGGCGACGTCACTCGTCCGGATCCGGCTCGCCACCGGTCCAGAACAGGATCCGGGTACGGCCGATCATGAGGGTGTTGCCGTCCAGCAGCGTCGCCGCCGGCACGTGGTGCCCCTCGACGTACAGCCCGTTCGTCGACCCCATGTCCGTCGCGATCACGCCGTCGGGCGTCACGCGGATCTCCAGGTGCCTTCTCGAGACGCCCGGGTCGTCGACGATGATGTCCGCCTCCGAGCCGCGGCCGATCACCGTGACCTCGCCCGTGAGGATGTAGCGCTGGTCGTCGACCACCAGCAGCGGGTGCCGGGGAGTCGGGTTCGTCGCCGCCGCCGGGGCGACCGCGCCGCGCACCGTCGCGCTGTGCACCCGGAACCGGGCCGACTCGAGCGCGGGGTCCTCGCTGAACGACACCGTCACCGGCCCGACGAACGCGTACCGCTGGCTCGCCGCGTGGTCCGTGACCTCCCGCGCGAACTCGTCCGCCAGCGTCTCCGCGCCCCACGCCTCGATCTGGTCGTAGTCGCCCGGGGACAGCTCGATCGTGAACTCGTTCGGCACCACCGTGCGGTCCCGACCCAGCACTGCCGCCCGGTCGTCGAGCTCGCGGCGCAGCGCGCTCGTCAGCTCGACCGGCTTCAGCTCGCTCCGGAAGACCCGGGAGAAGGCGTTGTTGACCGCTCGCTCCACACCGTTCTCGAACTTGTCGAGGAAGCCCACGCCCACCTCCCTTGTCGTCCTGTCACGCACGGGTGCCGTGCTGCTCTGCGCTGATCCGCCTTGATGGTATCTGCGACCTGGCAGTCTCGACCGGGTTCGCCGCCCGACGCACGGGTGTTCACCTCGTGGTCCTGGACCGGCACGCAGGCGTGCTAATGTTCTGCGGCGCGCGCGAGTGGCGGAACGGCAGACGCGCTGGCTTCAGGTGCCAGTGTCCGAAAGGGCGTGGGGGTTCAAATCCCCCCTCGCGCACACAGTACGAAGGGCCGGAGACCTCAGGGTCTCCGGCCCTTCGTCGTCGTTCCCCGAGGGCACACCGTGCGCCGCCCGCAGGTGGCAGCATGTCCGCCGTGTCCGTTAGCCCGCGACTCTCGTGCCCGTTCTGTCACCGCACCGTGGCACCGCGCGCGCTCCGGCTGCACAGGTGGTGGCACACGAGCCGTCGCCGGGACGGCCAGCAGCAGGAGCACGTGACGCTCTCGCCCGCCGCGCGCTACGAGGGATCACTCGTCGGCGTCCCGTGCGTCTACGTGCACCGGGCGTGCGGGGCGTACACCACGATGCCGGTCGAGATCATCCGCAGCTACCTCGCGAACCCGTTCCTGTACGGCGACGAGACGTTCTGCGCAGGCTGCAGCGACTACGTCCCCCATCGGGACTGCTTCTGGGAGACCGGGCAGAGCCTTCAGGCGTACTTCGACGCATTGCGGGCGGCTGCGTCGCCGGCGCTCCGGGCGCGGGCTCACGAGCACTACCACGGGGGCGTCGACCAGTAGGTCCGGCGGGCGACGTGCCCGGGAGGCCGTGCTCCGTGTCCTTGTGCCGCCTCGTCACCGGGCATACGTTCGACGTGACCGGGCCGGGTTCGGCCGGCGCGGGGTCTGGGGGCAGATCCAATGGCAGATCCGCAGGACGACAAGGACGGCGCTCGGGCACAGGAGCCCGGGGCGGTGGTCGAGGCGTCGGCGTTCCTCAAGGACCACCCGCTGCCGGTGATCATGAACTTCCGGGTGACCGGCTTCAGGCAGGTCGACACACCCGACGAGCTGCGCCGGTGGGAGGCGACGGTCCGCGACCAGGTCGGCCTCCCGGTGGCGGTCGGCTCGAGCTCCGGGTCCGACTCGCGCACGCCGTCGGACACGATCTCCGCGATGTCCGAAGGAGCGGTCGTCGACGACTGCGACTACGACTGATGCCGCCGAAGGTCGGCATCTTCTCCTTGAAGGACGACCTCCACGCCCTCGCCGTGCAGCACCGTCTGCAGCACCGGTTCGGCGTGGACTGCGTCGTCGTGGAGACCGACGACCTGGTGGTGTCGGGTGGGCTGACCTGGCACGTCGGCGGCGAGGACTCCGAAGTCGCGCTGCGGGCCCGAGGCGGGGCCTGGTTCGACCCGCGCGACCTCGACCTGATCTGGTGGCGCCGGTCCAGCTACCCGCAGCGCGGCCTGCCTGACGGGTTCGACGAGGACGCCGCCCAGCTCGTCACCCAGGAGTGGCGGTACGCCCTCGTCGGCCTGCTGCGGACGACGTTCCGCGGCGTCTGGGTCGACCATCCGGACCGGGTGCGTGCTGCCGAGAACAAGCTCGACCAGCTGCGGGCCGCGGAGCTCGCCGGGCTTCGCGTCCCACGGACCCTCGTCTCCCAGGACCCGGCGGCGGTGCGCGCCTTCTGCACCGAGGTGGGCGACGTCGTCGTCAAGGCCGTCCGGGGGCTCGCGCACCGCCCGCAGCAGACGAGCGCCATGGACGTCGCCGTCGTCGACGACGCCTCGATCCGGCTCTGCCCGGCGATCTACCAGGAGCTGGTGCCCGGTCGGCGGCACCTGCGGATCTGCTGCTTCGGCGAGCGGGTCCTCGCCGTCGCGCTGGACAGCGAGGACCTGGACTGGCGGTGGGACCTCACCCGCTGCACGTTCGAGCCCGTCGACCTGCCGGCGCCGACGGGCAGCGCCCTGGCGACGGTGCTCGACCGTCTCGGCATCACCATGGCCTCGATGGACGCCAAGGTCCGGCCCGACGGCGAGGTCGTCTGGCTGGAGGCGAACCCGCAGGGGCAGTTCCTCTTCCTCGAAGGACTGACGGGCCTGGACCTGACCGGGCCGTTCTGCGAGTTCCTGCTCGAGTCGGCGCGGCGAGGCCAGGCCGGCTCCGCCCAGGGGTCGGCGGTCGCCGTCGTCTGACGTCGGCACCGATACTCTCGCGCGACGACGTTCGAGAGAGTGACCCGACATGAAGGATCGACCCCGATGGCGGACGAGGAGACGATCGTCTTCCCACGGCTTGGACCGGGAGCGACGACCGCTGCGTGGATCCACCGGCCCAGCGGGCTCGTCACCCCTCCGGAGAGCACCTGGCACCGTCGGCCCGTGACGCTCGACCGCCGCGCCCACGTCGTCCTGCGAGGCAACGACGTGCGGGTCGACCTGCAGGTCGAGCGGCGCAACGGCTGGCGCGTGGCAGGGATCCCGCTGTACGCGGTGGGTCCGTGGGGGGTCGCCGCTCAGCCCCTGGAGCTCATGAAGGCGCTCGCAGCGGAGGTGCGGAGCCGTCGGCCCTACGGCGCCGACCGGGTGCTCGCGGCCCTCGACCGCCATGTGGCGCTCGTCCGACGCACGCCGGACCGCCTCGACCTCAGTCCCTTCGCCAGCCAGATCAAGGGCAGGATGGCCCGCATCGTCGACGAGCTCTCCTGACCGATCGAGCGGGGCCTCAGCCGCCGACGCGAGTCCCGCAGTCCGCGCAGAACCGGGCGCCCGCGGCGAGCTCGGCGGAGCAGCCCGGGCACGCCGTCGTCGGGGCGAGCGACGCGCCGCAGTCGGTGCAGAACTTGCCGCCGCCCGCGCGGGCGCCGCACGACGGGCACGCGGCCACCGGCGCGGCGGCGACGTCGACACCCGTGAGCAGGTCCGTGCTCGACAGCCGCTCGGCCGCCTGCGTCCGGCGGGCCTGGGCCTGCAGGCCGGCGATCTCGTCGTTGAGCCGGGGTGCGCACCGGGCGCACTGGCCGACCTCCTCGTTCCAGCAGATGGCGCGGCACATCCAGTCGCCGCAGCCGCGGCACTGCGTGAACCGGTCCGCGATCTCCTCGACGGCCGCCGCCAGCGCCTTGTCCTTGGCGGGCGAGTTCGTGCCGCGGTTGAGCATGATCTGGTCGGCGGCGTTCCCGAGGTCGCGCAGCGGGCCCCCGAACAGGCTGCCGACGGAGCGCAGCAGGGTCTGGCCCGTGCTCACCGCGTCGCGCTGGAACGCCGACCGGTACCCGTTGCCGCAGCGTTCGCAGCGGAAGTCGAACTGGTAGCCCTGCGTGTTCGAGAGGTCGGAGAAGTTGTCGGTGAAGGGAACGGCCTGAGTCACGCGGCGACACTAGTGACGCCGGCGGCCCCGAGGACCGTCCACCCGGGTGAAATGTCCGGCTGTCCCACGATCGTGGAGCTCGCGCCGGTCGGGCCGCCGGAGTCTTCACGAGACCTTGACGTCACGGACCGGCAGGACGGGGGGCCGCGTCGGTACGGTCGCCCGGCGGCGGCCACCACGGCCGGCACGGACGGGAGGCCACACCGGATGCCCAGCACGACGCGTACCGAGGTCGTGCTCCGGGCCGGGGCGGGTGTCGTCGCGGTCGTCGGGGCGTGGACGGCCGCGGTGCTGGTCGGCGACGCGACGTGGGCGCTGGTCGGCGACGGCCTGCGGGCGCTGCTCGGTGAAGGGTCGCTGTCGACGGCCGGCGACGCGGTGCGGGCGGTGCGCGGCGACGTGCTGCCGGTGCTGGTGCTGGCGCTCGGGCTGGTCCCGGCGGGCGCGCTCGTCCTGGCCGGGGCGGCCCGTCCGTCCGCCTCGTCGCCGCGCAGGACCGGGGTCCTCGTCGGCGTCGCGGCGGCCGGTGCCGTCCTGCTCGTGCTCGGGGTCCTGAGCCTGACCGCCGACCCCGCCGCGCTGCGGCTCTCGACGGCGTCCTGGTACTTCGCCGTCGGGTCGCCGCGCATGCTCGCGGGCGTGTGGCTCGCGGTCGTGGGCGCCGGGGTGGGCGCGGCCGCGGTCGGCGTGCGGGTGCGTCGCCGGGGCGTCGTCGTCGCCGGTGCGTCCGTGCTCGGCGCCGGAGCGCTGGCCACGGCCGTGTCGGCGGCCGGGTGGATGGCGTGGACGGTCTGGTCGATCGGGCACTACCGCGGCGGCCCGACGTCGGCGGCCGCGGTGCTCCGCGACGGCTCGCTGGCCGTCGGGATCGTCGCGGGCACGGCCGTGCTCGTCGCCGGCTGGTGCGCGGGCGCCGCGTGGCGACGGCTCGCGTCCTGGGTCCCCCCGCAGCCCGACGAGCCGCCGGGGATGCGCACGGCCCGGGCCCGACGTCGGCTGCTGGTCGCGGCGGGTGTCGCGGGCATCCTCCTGGTGGCGCTCGGCGTGCGGGTCACGTCGCACGTGGCGGAGCGGGAGCCGGTGCCGGACGTCGTCGCCGACCCGGCGCTCGCGGCGTGCCTGGAGCAGTCGCTCGGCGTCGGGCACGGCCGAGGTGTCTCGCCCGACCAGTACGACAAGGTGTACGTCCTCGACTGCGGCTGGAGCGGCAGCGGGCCGCAGGTCAGGTCGCTCGCCGGGCTCGAGCGGTTCACACAGGTGCACGACGTCGACCTGTCCCGTCAGGACGTCGCGGACCTCGCCCCGCTCGCCGCGATGACGGGTCTGACGTCGCTGCGGCTGACCAGCAACGCCGCCGTCACGGACCTGTCCGCCCTGGGCGGGCTCCCGCTGGAGAACCTCGGCCTGTCGGGCACCGGCGTCCGCGACCTGTCGCCGCTGGCGGGGACGACGACGCTGCGGTTCGTCGGCCTGTCCGGGACCGGGGTGTCCGACCTCGGACCGCTCGCGGGGTCCGACCTGGACGAGCTCGACGTGTCGCACGCCGCCGTCACGGACCTGTCCCCGCTGGCGGGCGCGCGGTCGCTCACCAAGCTCGACGCGCGGGACAACCAGGTCACCGACATCGGCCTGCTCGCCGGGATGCCCGCGCTCGACGAGCTGTGGATCGGTGGCAACCCCGTCGTCGACCTGCGGCCGCTGCTCGGTGCGCCCGCGCTGCTGGGGGTGGACGTCGAGGGTCTCGACCCGTCGACGCCCGGGATCGTGGAGCTGCGGGCGCAGGGCGTGTACGTCGGCGGGCTCGCCTGACGAGCGGGCTGCCGCGGGGGGTCAGTCCTCGGGGTGGTCCGGGACGGCGTTGACGGCCCGCTGCATGGACGCGGACCGGCCCGCGACGCGGAGCGTGCGGTCCTCGGACAGGAACGGGTTGGGGTCCGTGAACGCGTGCGTGAGGTTCCGGTCGTGCGCGTCGAGCGGTACGGCGTTGTCCTGCTCGGTCATGTCGTCCTCCCACGGGGCGATGGAACCTGGTCGTGCGTCCAGGCGACGGCCCGCGGCAACTTACCGGGACCGCCGGGCGGTTCGTGGGCGGTTTGCGTCGAAAGAGAGAACTCTCACGCTTTCGATACCTCGCGGTGTCACACGTCGGAGCGATCACCCGCGGCGGGTGTACCGCGCACCCCGGCACCCGTCGAGCATCGGGACGTGCGGTCCGCGCCGGCTCCCGGCTCCCGCACCGGGGGCGTCGTGAGTCGTCGGGAGCGTCGACCGGAAGAGGACGTGGCGTGAACGCATCGCACCAGGGCGCCCGGCGGGCGTCGGGCGTCGTGGGTGTCCTGCTGGCGGTGCTGCTGCTCGCGTCCTGCGGCGACGGGATCGACCGGCCGAACCCGACCAGGACGGTGCCCACCCCCACGATCACGGTCCCGACGCCGACCGTGACGCGCCCGACGAGGCCGACACCGACACCGACCCCGACGCCCACCCCGGAGCCGACGCCGACGCGGACGCTGCCCGTCCGTCCGACGCCGACCGCCGAGCCGACGCAGGCCCCGGTGCCGACGGCCGAGCCGACGGTCGAGCCCACGGTCGAGCCGACGGTCGAACCCGCTCCGCTGCCGACGGTCGAGCCGGCCCCGACCACCGTCCCGACCGAGACGGCGACCCCGACCCCCACACCCACGCCCACGCCCACCCCGACGCCGACCGAGGTGGTCACCCCGTCGCCGTCCCCGACCGCGGTCCCGGAGCCCGACGAGGGCGGAACGCCGGCGTGGGTGTGGTGGGTGGCGGGCATCCTGGTCGTCGGGGCGGGGGTCGGGGTCCCGCTGCTCGTCCGGGCGCGCCGCGCCGGCTCGTCGAACCCCGCGGGAGAGGCGTGACGGACAAGCTCGACGTCAAGAAGACCCTCGACTCCTACCGTGCGCAGCACGGGCGGTTCCGGGTCCTCGACGTGCCCGACCTGCAGTACCTGATGGTCGACGGGCACGGCGACCCGAACACGTCGTCCGCGTTCACGGAGGCCGTCGAGGCGCTGTACCCGGTGGCGTACACCCTGAAGTTCGCGAGCAGGCGGGAGCTCGGCCGTGACTACGTCGTGCCTCCGCTGGAGGGCCTGTGGTGGGCGCAGGACATGGAGGCGTTCACGGGCGCGCGGGACAAGTCCCGGTGGGACTGGACGATGCTCCTGATGGTCCCGGACGGGATCGGGCCCGACCTGGTCGAGGCGGCGATCGCGCAGGTCGGGGCCAAGAAGTCCGTC
Organism: Cellulomonas chitinilytica; assembly: GCF_016862675.1. Lineage (GTDB taxonomy): Bacteria > Actinomycetota > Actinomycetes > Actinomycetales > Cellulomonadaceae > Cellulomonas > Cellulomonas chitinilytica. Next base: position 214,304 of record NZ_BONK01000004.1, read on the forward strand.
CCGGCGCGGCTCGGTGACGTCCGCTTCGAGACGCTGTCGGAGGGCCGCTGCGTGCAGACGCTGCACGTGGGCTCGTTCGACGACGAGGCGCCGGTGCTGGCGCGCATGCACGACGAGTTCATCCCGGGCCACGGGCTGCGGATGGTGGGGCGGCACCACGAGGTGTACCTGAGCGACTTCCGGCGGGTCCCGCCCGAGCGGCAGCGGACGATCCTGCGGCAGCCGGTCGCGGCGGTCTCCGAGCCCGGCTGGCCGACAGTTGCCCGTCGGCTAATGGATTAGGCGGCCTTGTGGCGCGGGAAAACGCTCTCCTAGTGTCGAGAAACCGGTATCTCGCACCGGCAGACCCTCGACGAAGGTGAGCGACACGATGAGACGACGAGTCGCAGTGCAGCTGCTCGCGGCAGGAGCCGCGACGGCACTCGCTGCCACGATCGGCGTGACCGCACTGGCGGTGTCCGGTGCCCAGGCGGCGACCGGCGGGGCCACCGGCTTCGCGACGCAGAACGGAGGGACCACCGGCGGCGCGGGCGGCGCCACCGTCAAGGCGACCACGGGCACCCAGATCCACGCCGCCCTGTGCAGCCGCGCCAGCGCGAGCACCCCGATCACGATCCAGGTCGAGGGCACCATCAACCACGCCAACACCGCCAAGGTGTCGGGCAGCAGCTGCAGCACCGCGGCGGGCGTGATCGAGCTCAAGCAGATCAGCAACGTGACGATCGTCGGCGTCGGCAGCGGCGCCGTCTTCGACCAGCTCGGCATCCACATCCGGGAGTCGAGCAACGTCATCATCCAGAACGTCACCGTCAAGAACGTGAAGAAGTCCGGCTCGCCCACGTCGAACGGCGGCGACGCCATCGGCATGGAGAGCGACGTGCACAACGTGTGGGTCGACCACGCCACGCTGGAGGCGTCGGGCGGGGAGTCGGAAGGCTTCGACGGCCTCTTCGACATGAAGGCGAACACGAAGTACGTGACGTTGTCCTACAGCATCCTGCGGAACTCCGGCCGGGGCGGCCTCGTCGGCTCCAGCGACAGCGACCTGCAGAACGGCCCCGTGACGTTCCACCACAACCTGTACCAGAACATCGACTCGCGGACCCCGCTGCTGCGCGGCGCCACCGCGCACATCTACGACAACTACTACCTGAACCTCAACGAGTCGGGGATCAACGCCCGCGCCGGGGGCAAGGCGAAGGTCGAGAACAACTACTTCAAGAGCTCGAAGGACGTGCTCGGCACCTTCTACACCGACCTCCCCGGCACCTGGCAGGTCGCCGGGAACATCTTCGACAGCGTGACGTGGTCGCCGAAGGGCACGGACACCAACCCGGCCGGCCCCAACCCGACGTCCACCACGACCGTGTCGATCCCGTACTCCTACACGCTCGACGCCGCGAGCTGCGTGCCGTCGGTCGTCGCCCAGACGGCCGGCGCGGGCACGGGCCTGAAGGTGTCGGACGGTTCGTGCACGCCGACGACGCCGACCCCGACGCCGACGTCGACCACCCCGAACCCGACGCCGACCACCGCCACCCCGACGCCGACCCCGACGGCGACGACGCCGACCGGGACCAACCTCAGCCTCGGCGCAGGCGCGGACGGCTCCAGCAAGGCGAGCGGCACGAGCTACGGCAACGTGATCGACGGGTCGCTGACCAGCTACTGGTCGCCGAACGGCTCGACGGGACAGATCTCCGTCAAGTGGAGCTCCGCGACGTCGGTGTCGAAGATCAACGTCCGCGAGGCCTCCGGGGCCGTGGGCGCCATCACGTCCTGGCGGGTGCTGAACGGCGACACGGGCGCGGTCCTGGCCTCCGGCAGCGGCGCGGGCGTCATCTCCTTCTCCGCGACGTCGCTGAAGAAGGTGACGCTGGACATCACCGGCTCGTCCGGGACGCCGAGGGTCGCCGAGCTGGAGACGTACGCGAAGTAGCACGCGGTGCTGCGTTCCCGCTGGTGGGCAGCGGGAACGCAGCACACGGGCGTCGGCCGCCGCCGGCGCGGTGACCGACGTCATGCCGGGCGACGGTCACGGGCGGCGCGGACCGTGCCGATGGTGTCGACGTCCCCTCTCAAGGAGCTCGTCGCCGTGAAGTCCGCCCGCACCCTCTGCCTCGCCGTCGTGACCGCCGGCCTCGTGCTCGGCTCGGGCCTCCCGGCCCAGGCCGCCGACCGGCGACCCGACGGCCCGGCCAAGGACCGGACGGCCGTCGTGGCCAAGGTCGTCGACGGGGACACGATCGACGTCCGGGACGCCGACGGCGTGCACCGGGTGCGCCTGCTGAACATCGACACCCCCGAGACCGTCGACCCGCGCAGCCCCGTCGAGTGCCTGGGTCCGGAGGCGTCGGCGTTCCTCACGGACAGGCTCCCGGCGGGCACGAAGGTGGCGCTGAAGCACGACCGGATCACGCACGACAAGTACGGCCGCGAGCTGGCCGCCGTGTTCGTCGGGAACACGTTCGTCAACGCGGAGATCGCGAAGGCGGGCCTCGCGGACGCGATCGTGATCGGCGGGAACGACAAGTTCTACGACCGGGTGATCGCCGCGCAGAAGGTGGCCCGGACGGCGAGGTCCGGCCTGTACGCCGAGACCGTCGCGTGCACGGTGCCCGGGCAGGTCGCCGCCGTCGAGCAGCAGACCGCCGCGCTGCTCGCCCAGCCCCCCGCGTCCGGCGCCGGTGTCGAGGCGTTCGACGCCTACGCCGCGCAGCTCGCCGCGCTGGCCGCCGCCGCGACGACCGTCGGGACCGTGCTCGCCGCCGACCTGCACGACCACCGGCTCCTCGGCCTGAACGCCGGCCGGGTGCGCACCCTCGTCGCCCGGCTCGGCGCGACCCGGTCCGCGGTCACCGCTCGTGCCGCCGAGACCACCACGTGGCGGGCCGCGGAGGCCGCACGGATCGCCGCCGAGCAGGCGGCGACCGCGCAGGCCGAGGCGGACCGGGTGGCGGCCGAGGCTGCAGCCGCGGCGAAGCGGGCGGCCGCGAAGGCGGCACCGAAGAAGCGGTCGACCGCACCCGCACCCGCACCCGCCGCACCGGCACCCGAGGCACCGCAGGTCGACACCTACACGGGGTGCCGGGCGTACGCGCCGGGCGGGCGCACGTACACGAAGATCGACTGCAAGACGAAGCTCCCGATCGGCTGAGCGGAGCCGACGACGCGGTCGCCATGCGGACCGCCGATCGCGCACCCGACGCCGACCTGACCCGTACCGTTGTCGCCCGTGCCCACCCGACGACCGGCCGGCGCTCGCGAGAGCGTCGAGACCGCACCCGTGCGCGACGCCTGGGTCTGGTGCGCCGTCGGGGTCGCGACGTCCGCCGCGGTCGTCGCCGTCGCGGGCCTGCTGGCCGCCGGCCACGTGTCGCTGGCGTGGGGTCTGTTCCTCGGCGGGTCCGGGTCGGGCGGCGACCTCACGATCACGACGTTCATGGGTGACGCCCACGACGTCGTCCGCACCACCGCCGTCGCGCTCGTCTGGCCGGCCGTCTTCCTCCTCGCCGGAGCCGTCCGCACCACCGTCCTCGTCGCGCGAGGCCGGCGCCGCGAACGGCAGGCGGTCGAGACCCGGTTCGGGCTGTTCCTCGTCGTGGCGCTGTCGGTCAACATGCTGACGTCGCTGCTCGTCACCCGTCGCCTCGGCGACGAGACGGCGTGGCTCGACGCGACCACCGCGACACCGTGGGCGGTCGCGGTCGTCTGGGCGTTCGTCGAAGGCCACGCCGCCGCTCGCCGCCGCGAGCTGGCCGGCACGCGCCCACCTGTCCCACCGGAGGCCGCGGCGCGGCTCGGGCGGCAGTCGACCGTCATCGCCGCGATCGTCACCCTGGCCGGTGTCGCGACCGTCGCCTGGTCGGCGGTCCTGGCCGGTCGCGCGACGCACCCCGTGCGCTGGGGTGCCGCCCTGGCCGGCAAGCACGGGTCGGGCGTCGGGGCCGTGTTCGACGTCGCGCCGCGCCACCTCGTCACCGTCGCCGCGCTCGTGGTGGGGGTCCCGGTGACGCTCGCGGTCGTCGGCGCCGCCCGTACCCGGTGGCACAACCGTGCGGGGCGCCCGTGGCCCCGGCTCTCCGGATGGACGCTGCTCTCCGTGCCGGCGGCGGTCGTCATGGTCCCGAACGTCGCGATCATGTTCACCGCCGGGACGTACGCCCCTGGAGGCGGGTGGGCGGTGCTCGGGCTCGCGTGGGTCCAGATCGGCGTCGTCGTCGGGTTCGTCGCCGCCGTCCTCCTGCTGATGAGGACGGACGTCACGCCCGTCGCCGCGCCGCCGCGGAGGGACCCGCAGGCCGAGACCGAGGTGGCGGCCGCCGTGCGACGACGTGCCCGGTTCGACGAGGCGCGGCGGCGTACCGCGAAGAAGAAGGCGGCGCGAGCACGCTCTCGTCGCTGACGCCGCCGTCGATACTTGCCGTCATGGACGACGACCGGACCGCCCTGACCCGAGCGGGGTTCCCCGCGGGAGCCACGTGGGCCCCGCTGGAAGCAGCCCGATGACCGTCGCGGTCGACGCACCTCCCGCCGCCCGGCACCGCGCCGCACGCGTCGTCACCGAGGTCCTGGCCCCGCCGTGCCTCGGCGCCCTGACGCTCCTTCTGCTCGGCTGGCACGCCACGGGGACGGACGGCCTCGTCGACGGCGCACTCGCCGCCCTGTTCGTGACGGGGATCCCGTACGTCGTCGTCATCGTCGGGGTCCTCGCGGGTCGATGGAACGACCGGATGCTCACCGCTCGACGCCAGAGGATCGTGCCGATCCTGTCGAACACCACCTTCGCGGTTGTCGGCCTGGTCGTCGCGCTCGTCACCGGTGCGCCCGCCGCGATCGCCGCGTTCATCGTCGCCGCCATCGGCACGCAGGCTCTGCTGTTCGTCGTGAACCTGGGCTGGAAGATCAGCTTCCACGCCGGGGTGTCGGCCGGCATCGTGCTGATCCTCGCCCAGGAGTTCGGCCTCGTCCTCGTCCCGCTCCTGGCGCCCCTCGTCGTCCTGATCTCCTGGGCCCGGGTCGAGCTGCGCGAGCACACCGCCGCCCAGGTGGCTGTCGGCGCGCCCGTCGGGGGACTTGCCCTGGCCGGGCTGTACCACGTCGCTCTCGTCATCCCGTGACGCGGGCAGCCGCGGCCGCAGCGCTCAGCCGCGCAGCCCCGCGGGTGACGGGTCGTCGCGCCACAGGCGGTCGGTGACCTGGTCGACGAGCACGTCGAGGGCGGGTTCGTCGCTGCCCTCCCACTCGTCGACCATCCGGCGCAGCAGCGCGCGCTCGTGGTCGCGGACCCGGTCGGCGAGCGCGTGCCCGGCGTCGGTGGGGGTGACGGTGCCGTCGTCGACCTCGACGAGGCCGCGCGTACGGAGCGCCTCGGCGGTCGCCTCCACGCGGGCGCGCTCGACGTGGGAGGACGCGACCATCGCGTCGACGGTCCGCGACCCCGTCGCGGTCACACGGGCGAGCATCCAGCACTGGCCTGGGGTCAGGTCGACGTCGAGGTCCCGGACGACCACGGCGTACGCGCGCAGCGGGTCCTGGTGGCCGACCTCCCGCCAGAGCAGCAGGCGCAGCTCCTCGTAGGACGTCCGGCTGGACGGCAGGGCGTACACCTCGCCCTGCTCGGGGACGTGCGCGGCGGTGCGCAGGGTGACCTCGGGGATCAGCCAGGACAGCGCGAACGCGAGGATCCCGACGGGGACGGCGTACAGGAAGATCGTGTGGATCGCGTCGGAGTACCCGTCGAGGAACCAGTCCTGCACGGCGGCGGAGCAGGTGGGGAGCGCGGCGGACGTCGCGCTGAGCGTCTCCGCCGAGCAGGGGCCGACGGCGTCGGGCGGCGGGGCGGCGGCGAGCCCCGACGTGAGGTGGCTCGTGAACAGCGTCCCGAAGACGGCCACCCCGACGCACGAGCCGATGGTCCGGAAGAACGTGGCCCCGCTGGTGCCGACCCCCAGGTCGCGGTACTCGACGGCGTTCTGCACGGCGAGGACCAGCACCTGCATGACCATGCCGAGCCCGGCGCCGAGCACGAACATCGACAGGCCCGACTGCCAGGCCGTCGTGTCCCGGCCCATCAGCGAGAGCAGGTACAGGCCGACGGTGAAGACCGCGGAGCCGACGATCGGGAACACCTTGTACCGGCCGGTGCGGCTGATGATCTGCCCGCTCGAGATCGACGTGAGCAGGATGCCCAGCATCATCGGGATCATCTGCAGCCCCGACCCGGTGGGGCTGGCGCCCTGCACCTGCTGCAGGTACAGCGGCAGGTAGGTGATGGACCCGAACATCGCGAACCCGACGACGAAGCCGACCACGGCCGTCGTCGAGAACACCCGGTTCCGGAACAGCCGCAGCGGCATGACGGGCTCGGGCACGCGCGCCTCGACGAACCCGAACGCGACCACCGACACGACGGCGAGCAGCGAGAGGCCGACGACCTGCACCGACGCCCACTCCCACGTCGAGCCGCCGAGGCTCGTGACGAGCACGATGCACGTCGCGATCGTCGCGAGCAGCGTGATCCCGACGTAGTCGATCTTCGGGGACCGGTGCGACCGGGTGGACGGCAGGACGGCGGACACGACGACGAGCGCGACCAGCCCGATCGGCAGGTTCACGTAGAACACCCACCGCCAGGTCAGGTTGTCGACGAACCACCCGCCGAGCAGCGGTCCGGCGACGCTCGACAGGCCGAACACCGCCCCGAACGCCCCCTGGTACCGGCCCCGGTCCCGCGGCGGCACGACGTCGCCGATGATCGCCTGCGCGAGCACCATGAGGCCGCCGCCGCCGACCCCCTGCAGGGCCCGCCACGCGATGAGCTGCAGCATCGTCTGCGACGTCCCCGCGAGGGCGGAGCCGGCCAGGAAGATGACGATGCAGACGAGGAACACGACCTTGCGGCCGTACAGGTCGCCGAGCTTGCCCCACAGCGGGGTCGTCGCGGTCGACGCCAGCATGTACGCGGTGACGACCCACGACAGGTGCTCCGCGCCGCCGAGGTCGCGGACGATCGTGGGGAGGGCCGTCGCGACGATCGTCTGGTCGAGCGCCGCGAGCAGCATCGCGAGCATCAGGCCGCCGAAGACCGCCCACACGGCGCGCTGGTCGAGGTCGCCCTCGACGGGTGCCTCCGTCGACTCCTGCTTCGTCATGCCGCCCCCCTTGGCGTCCTTCGCATCGTCGGCGGGTCCGGGGGCCGACGCAAACGGGGGCGGGTCAGTGGGGCTTGCGGGCGACCATCAGCAGGTGCGTGCTCGGCCACGGCACGGGCGCACCGGACGGGGTCCGGATCGATGCGCCGACGGACAGCCGGTGCTCGACGAGCCAGTCGTTGGTCCACGGGCCCGACCCGACGCCGATCTCGAAGCCGACGTCGGTGAGCAGCGTCCGCCAGTCGTCCCAGGTCATGTCGCAGAACCGCTCGTGGCACTCGGAGAGCCAGCTGTCCGTGTAGTCGCGCGTGGTGAGGAACTCCATCGCGGACCGCAGGGGGAGCACGACCTCGCCGTCGGGTGACACGGGCCCGGCCTCCAGGTCCGTGTGCGCGAGCACCGGGAGGTCGCGGGCGAACTGCACGAACCGTTCGGCGGGGCTGAGCGCGGTGATGTGGTCGTGGACCGCCTGCCGGGTCCAGCCGCTCATGTCGACGGGCCGGTCCGTCCGCAGGGGCCCGTCGAGGCGGAGCACCACCCGCTCGTCGCCGCCGTCGGGGCCGAGCACGTCGGAGTTGATCCACACGCCACCGGGCGCGGTGTGCTCGAAGATGCGGCGGGCGAGCAGCTCCAGGTCCGCGCGGCCGTCGCCGTACGAGGAGATCTCGTGCGTGAGGGCGACCGTGATCGTGGTGGTGATCGACGCCGGCGGGAACACCGACGAGCGCAGCAGGTTCCGCTGGGCGAAGAAGACGTTCGGGTTCTCGAAGACGCCCTGCGCCTGGCGGTGCTCCGCCTCGGCGATCAGATGGCGGGAGACGTCGACGCCGTACAGGTCGCACTCGGCCAGACGCGGGTCGCGGGCGGCGCGTTCCAGCAGCCCGCCCGCCGCGCAGCCCAGGTCGACGACCTTGCCGGGCACGACGTGCGGCGCGACCTGCGCCCACTTGCGGTCCGACGCGTCGTCGAACGCCGCCGTGTACGTCCGGTAGTCGCGGGTCTCGGTGAGGTCGCCCTCGCTGCCGACGGTCGGGTCGGTGTGCACCAGCCGGACCGCGTCGTCGAGCCGGTACCGGTCGTACAGCTCGACGGTCTGCGGGTGGGCGAGGTCCCGCCACGCCGGGTCGCCCGCGACCATGTGCTCGAGGACGTCCCACGGGCGCAGCGGAGCGGGGTCGTGGGAGTCCTCGACGGCGGCGACGCGGAACCCGAGCGCCGCGTACAGCGCCGCGACGGCGGGCGTCGAGCACGCGACCACGGTGTCGTCCGGCGTGAGGGTCCGGCCTGTCGTCATCTGCACGCTCGCGAGGACGGTCGTCGCGAAGCGGGGCGACGGCGGGACGTCGGGCACCGGGGCGACGACGGACGGCAGGTCCGCGTCGAGCGCGACCCGTTCGATCAGCGCCTCCCGCCGGTGCGCGGGCACGGGGTTGCGGCGCGTCCCGGTGTGCGTCGCCGAGGTGACCGCCCAGACGACCTCCGCCTCGGGGGCGAGCACCAGGGGCCGGCCGTCGGTGTCGGACTCGTTCCCGTCGAGCAGCGACCGCAGGTAGTCCACCTGGAAGCGCGTCACGAGATGGTGCCGTCCCGGGAACAGGACGGACGTGAGCTGCGCGCTCACGCGTCGGTGCGGGGCCGGGACACCGCGCTCACCAGGGCGGCGTGCAGGGCGGCCGGGTCCTTCGCCTGCACCCAGACCGGCTTCTGCCCGCGCGGGGTGACGCGGATGGCGCTCGGGCTCCTGACCGCGCCCCACCCGGCCCCGAAGAGCTTGCCCTTGACCGGGTCGCCCGGCGCCGACACGCCAGACGGGTCGAGGTCGGCGAGGCGGATCCTCTTCGACCCGGCGCGCAGCGCCGTGCCGGTCAGGCGGGTGGTGCTGTAGTACGTGGTGCTCCACATCGCCACGGCGATCACGCCGCCGAGGATGCCGACGAGGAGCGTTGCGACCACCCAGTCGCCCGCGACCGTCATCCAGGTCCACGCCGCCGCGCAGACGCCGAGCAGGATCCACCACGCGCGCGACGAGGAGCCCTCGGAGTACCGGGCCGGGCCGGGCGCGGGCGCCCTCGTCGCGGCGGCGAGCCGTTCGAGCTCCTCGCGGTTGTTCGCCAGGTAGTCGTGCACGGGCCGTGACGTGGTCTCGTCACGGATCCCGTCGAGGAGCCCGGGATCGGTCGGGGTGACAGTCACCGTGTGGCTGCCGTCCCGGTCGACGACCAGCGAGAACACGATCACCCGCGTCGGTGACGCGACCGCGAGCTCGTCGAGCAGGCCGCTGCGCAGGAAGTACGTCTCGCGCGGCGCGCGGAAGTCCTGCTGCTCGAGGCCGTCAGGTGTCTCGATGACGAGCGCGCGCACGATGGCGCTGCCCGCGGACCCCGGGTCGACCGAGCACTCCTCCCGCACGACGAGCCGCAGCCAGCCCGCCGGTGCCGCGTCCGCGTAGCTGCGGACGATGCGCTCGACGACCGCGTGCTGGTCCGCGGTGAGCTCGATCTCGTCGGACGGGGCCCAGACGCGCCGCGTCGCGAGCTTCGCCGTCAGCCAGGCGGGGGTGTGCTCGGGCGTGCGCGGGTACTTGAGCAGGTCCAGCGCGTACAGGTCCGCGGAGAGGTCCGTGCCGGGGTCGCCGTCGTAGTCGAAGTCCGTGGCGAACTGGCCGTCGGCCCGCAGGACGAACGTCGCCGAGAACCAGGTGCCCGCGTCCTCGCGGTACGCGGCGATGCGGAGCTGGCGAAGCGTGTACGCGACAGTCCCCGGCAGGGGGCCGGCGGGCGCGGTCCCGCCGTCGGCCAGCCGCGCGACGACGGCGGAACGCTCGGCGTGGGCGGCGGCGGCGAACGTCAGGGTCAGCTCGGCCCAGCCCTCGGGTGCGACCGACGTCAGTCCCTCGGCGATCTTCTGATACTCGTCGGGCGACATCTCGAGCGTCATGAGGCGCGGCTCACTTCCGGAGCGGGTCGACGGGGTCGCCACAGGGTACTGATCGCCCCGCACCCTGTGGCGACACCGCCCGTACCGCGCTCAGGGGCCGGTCAGAAGGCCCACTGCTGGTTGGCGGCTCCCGTGCAGGACCAGATCTGCACCCGCTGCCCGTCGTGCACCGGCAGGCCGCCGACCGCGTCGAGGCACCGGCCCGACTGCGGGTTGCGCAGCGCGCTCGACGACGCGACGTGCTCCCAGCGCTGCGCCGCGGTCCCGTTGCAGGTCCACAGCTGCACGACGGTGCCGTCGGCGGTCCCGCCGCCGGACACGTCGAGGCACTTGCCGAGCGCCCGGACGGTTCCGTCGGAGCCGCGCGTCCAGGACTGGGCGGCGTTCCCGTTGCACCCGACGACCTGGATCGGGGTCCCGTCGGCCGTGTTCGCCCACGGCACGTCGAGGCAGAGCTGGTTCGCGACCTTGATCGTCCCGGTGCCGGTGGGCAGCGAGCCGCCACCGCCCGTCGTCGAGCCGTTGTCGTAGACCCGCACGTAGTCGACCTTCATCTGCTGCGGGAACACGGTCGTCGCGTCCGGGTTGCCGGGCCACGCGCCGCCGACCGCGACGTTGAGGATGAGGAAGAACTTCTTGTCGAACACCCACGGGTTGCTGCCGACGCTCGCGCGGGTGACCTGGTGGTAGACGTTCCCGTCGACCGACCACGTGATCGAGCCCGGCTTCCAGTCGACCGCGAACGTGTGGAACGCGTCGGCGAACGACCAGCCCTGCGGGTGCTGGTACGTGCCGGTGATGCCGCTGCCGCCCGAGTACCCGGGGCCGTGCACGGTGCCGTGCACGCGGTGCGGCTCGTAGCCGACGTTCTCCATGATGTCGATCTCGCCGGAGCCGGGCCACGACGTCTGCGGGAAGTCGCCGCCGAGCATCCAGAACGCCGGCCAGATGCCCTGGCCGCGCGGGATCTGGATCCGAGCCTCGACCCGGCCGTACGCGATCTCGACCTTGTCGTTCGTCTGCAGTCGGGCCGAGGTGTAGGACCCGTCGGCCTCGCGGCGGGCGGTGATGACGAGGTTGCCGTTGCCGTCGAGGGCCGAGTTGCTGCGGGACGTCGTGTAGCTCTCGAGCTCGCCGTTGCCCCAGCCGCCGCCACCGACGTCGTAGCCCCAGACGGACGGGTCGGGCGCGGTGCCGGCGGCGCCGTCGAACTCCTGGGACCACAGGACGTCGCCCGGGGCGGCGGCTGCGGGGGCGGTCGAGCCGGGGACGAGGGCGGCGGCGACGAGCGCCGTCCCGGCGACGGCGGCGGTGAGGGCGAGGGCGGCGGCGATCTGTCGGGTGGGCCGGGACCGGCGGTGCGCGGGCTTCATGTGTGCCTCTCCGTTCCCGTGCCCCGGCGCTGGGACACGGATGGGGTGCCGCCCGCGCAGCGTCCGACGTGCGTCATTGCCCGGGAGGGGACGGGGCTCCCCGTCCAGCCCAGGACGGTAACGGGATTGTTTACTGACTGACAAGTAACCATTGACTGGCGAACGTTGTCGACAACGTGTTCGTCAGGGGAGCAGGCGGGTCGCGACCAGCACGACGGCGAGCACCACGAGCACCGCACCGCACGTCCGGCGGACCCCGACGACGACCCCGGGCCGGTCGAGGAGCGCCCGCGACGCACGTCCGGCGGCGACCGCGACCCCGACGAGCACGAGCGTGCCGAGCACGTCGAACAGCAGCCCGAAGAGCAGGACCTGCTGCCACACCGGGCCGTCGTCGGGGCGCACGAACAGGGGGATGAAGGAGAGGAAGAAGAGGATGACCTTGACGTTGAGCAGGTTGACCGTGGCGCCCCGGCCGACGAGCTGCAGCGCTCGCGGGGGCGCGGGCTCCTCGGGCGGCGCGTGCGCCGGCCCCGCCGTCACCACCGCACGGTCGTCTGCCGGGACGACGAGCGTGCTGCGGTCGCGGACCATCCGGACCCCGACCCAGACCAGGTAGGCGGCGCCCGCGGCGGTGACGACCGCCATCGCCGGCCGCGACGCCGCGACGAGCGCCGACAGTCCCGCCGCCGCCAGCGTCGCGTGGCACAACGACCCGACGGCGATCCCGACCGCGGCCAGCACTCCGGCCCGCGTCCGGTGCTGCAACGACGTGCCGAGCACGAACACCATGTCGGCACCGGGCGTCACGTTCAGCGCGAGGGCCGCGAGGACGAAGGCGAGGAGCACGTCAGGCTGCGGGACGAACACACGGACATGGTGGCGGATCAGCCGCGGCCTCGAGGACGTGTCACCGAACGGTGACAACGACCAGATGAAACCGGACGGTGACATGTGCGATGAGTAACCGTACGGTGACATTGCTGGATCGTCACCGTATGGTGTCTCGCACGGGAGGTGTCGCATGAGGATCTCGAGCGTCCGTGACCTGCAGGTGCTGGTGCGGGCACGTCGGCGCGACCTCGGGATCACGCAGCAGGAGGCCGCCGACCGGGCGGGAGTCTCGCGCAAGTGGCTGGTGAACTTCGAGAGCGGCACCGCGTCCGCTGTCGAGCTCTCGCTCGTGCTGCGTCTGTTCGCGGCACTCGATCTCCCCCTGGACGTGCCGACCTCCGACGAGGCCGAGGTGGACGCGGAGCCGGTCGGCGAGGACTGGGACCTCGTCGATCTCGACGACCACCTTCGTCGTCTGACGAGCGAGACTCGCGGCCCGCGACCGGTGAGCGACAGGTGAGCGACGTCCTGTACGTGCTGCTCGACGGGCACGTCGCGGCGACGATCCGGCGCGAACGGGGCGACGTCGAGCTGCAGTACACGCCTGAGCACATCCGCCGACGCACCAGGACACCGCTCTCGGTGAGCATGCCTGTGACCTCGCAGACGTACCGGAACACGACCGTCGCACCCTGGCTGGACGGTCTGCTTCCTGACGACGACGCGGTGAGGCGCCGTTGGGGGCGCCGGTTCTCGGTGTCCGCCGGATCGCCGTTCTCGTTGTTGTCGACCCCGATCGGCGAGGAGTGCGCCGGCGCGGCCCGGTTCGTGACTGCCGAGCGGGTCGATGCGATGCTCGCGGGCAAGGGTGATGTGCGGTGGCTGACGGAGGACGAGGTCGGTGCCCGTCTGCGCGAGCTGCTGGCGGACTCCTCAGCGTGGCTCGGGGCGGACTTCTCGGGCCGGTTCTCACTGGCGGGGGCACAGTCGAAGGTCGCGATGGTCTACGACGACAACGCCGACCGGTGGGGTCTTCCCGAGGGGGCTGCCGCGACCAGCCACATCCTCAAGCCGGCGATCTCCGGGCTGGAGGACCACGACCTCAACGAGCACCTGTGCCTGCGCGCGGCCGCTGCGTGCGGGCTGGTGACCGCGCCGTCGAGGATCGTGCGCTTCGCCGGCACCTCGGCGATCGCCGTGACCCGCTACGACAGGGCAGCCGGTGAACCCTGGCTGCGACGCATCCACCAGGAAGACATGTGCCAGGCATCGAGCCTGCACCCGGCCTCGAAGTACCAGAACGACGGCGGCCCGGGAAGCAAGGACGTCGCGACCCTGCTGCGGGCGGTGCTGCCGGCATCGCAGGCCGAGGCCGGGGTGTGGAGACTCTTCGACGCCGTGACCTTCAGCTGGCTGATCGGCGGGACCGACGCGCACGCGAAGAACGACTCGCTGCTGCTGGCCGGCAACCAGGTGGCGCTCGCTCCGCTCTACGACGTCGCGTCGGTCCTGCCCTACGGGTGGACGCTGCAGAAGCTGCGCCTGGCGATGAAGTACGGCGGCGACTACACGCTGCGGACCCGGACGGCGACCATCTGGCCCAAGGTGGCCGCCGAGTTCTCCCTGCCGGTCGAGCAGGTGAGGTCTCGGGCAGGCGCGCTCATGGACGTCGTCCCCGACGCCTTCGCGGAGGCGGCCGCCGACCCGGACGTGAAGGCGTTGGGCAGCGTCCTGCCGACGACGCTCGCGAGCAAGGTGGCCGAACGAGTCACGCAGTGCCGCGAGACGCTCGCCTGACGAACCCCACGCACAGTTGCCGTCACTCCGGCGCGTGCCGGTCGAGGAACCGGTAGACCTCCGTCGTGTCGACCCCGGGGAACACCCCCACAGGCAGCGCGGCGAGCAGCGACGCGTGCGGCCGGGCGCTCGGCCAGGCCTGCGCGGCCCACCGCTGCGCGAGGTCGGCGGGAGGCTGCCGGCAGCACGTCGGGTCGGGGCAGCGGGACTGGGAGCGCTCGGTCGTCTCGCGGCCGCGGAACCACCTGACCTGGGAGAACGGCACCCCGACGCTCACCGAGAAGGCGCCCTGCGACGACGGCTGGACCCGGGACGTGCACCAGTACGTGCCCGACGAGGTGTCGGTGTACTGGTAGTACGGCGAGAACCGGTCGGGCAGCGTGAACACGACGCGGGCCGTCCACTGCCGGCACACGGGCTGCCCCTCGATGGCGCCGAGCGGGTCGGACGGGAACACGACGCCGTCGTTCTCGTACGCCTTGTGCAGGGTGCCGCCCTCGTGGACCTTCATGAAGTGCACCGGGATGCCGAGGTGCCGGGTCGCGAGGTTGGTGAACCGGTGCGCGGCCGTCTCGTAGGGGACGGCGAACGTGTCGCGCAGGTCCTCGACGGACAGCCGCCGCTCGGCCTTCGCCTGCTGCAGGAACGGCACGGCGCCGTCCTCGGGGAGCATGAGCGCGGCGGCCATGTAGTTGGCCTCGACGCGCTGACGCAGGAAGTCGCCGTAGTCGCGCGGCTCGGCGTGGCCGAGCACGTGGCTCGCGAGGGCCTGCAGGAGCGGTGAGCGGGCGTCGGTGACGCCGCCGGTGCCCTGGGACAGGTAGATGCGGCCGTGCGCGAGGTCGGTGACGGACCGGGTGGAGTGCGGCAGGTCCGTGACGTAGTGCAGCGAGAAGCCGAGGTGGGCGGCGACGTCGGCCGTGGCACGCTGCGACAGAGGGCCGCCGGGGTGGTCGATGGCCTTGAGCAGGGTGCGCGCGTGCTCCTCGAGCTCGGGGAAGTAGTTGTCCTGCGCGCGCATGCGGGCCCGCAGGTCGGCGTTGGCGCGGCGGGCCTCCTCGGGGGTCGCGGCGTTCTCGGTGAGGAGGCGCTGGATCTCGGCCTGAAGCCGCACGAGCGCCTCGAGGGCGTCGGGCGGCAGGGAGCGGCTGACCTTGACGGGCGGCACGCCGAGCGACGCGAACAGGGGGCCGCGCTGGGCGCGCTCGAGCTCGACCTCCAGGGCGGCCCGGCGGGTGGGCGGGTCGGTGCGGAGCAGCTCCGAGAGAGGCACGTCGAGGGCGTCGGCGACGAGGCCGAGCAGCGACAGCTTGGGCTCGCGGTGGCCGTTCTCCAGCATCGACACCTGGGAGGGGGCGCGGCCGATGGCGGCACCGAGGTCGTCGAGCGTCATGTCCCGGGCCGTGCGCAGGTGCCGGATGCGGCGGCCGAGGACGAGGGTGTCGATGCCGCCGGCAGGGACGGGCGAGGACGTCGTCGTCATGTGACCACCGTCTCAGTCCGCCACGGCTTCCGTCCAGGAGAAGAACCGCGGATCTTCCCCGCTCCAGACCAGTGATCTGCACGGTTGCGGGGGGCACCGTTGTCCTCAGGCGAGATCGCCGAGAAGAACTGCCGAATCACGGAGGAAGTCATGAGCGAGCACACCAGCCCGACGCCCCGCCCGGGGGACCAGACCCAGACCGCGGCCGAGCTCGCCGCGACCTGGGCGGCCGACCGTCGGTGGGCAGGTGTCAGCCGTTCCTACACGGCGCAGGACGTCGTCGAGCTGCGCGGGTCGGTGCGCGAGGAGCACACGCTCGCCCGTCGCGGGGCCGAGAAGCTGTGGGAGCTGCTGCACAGCCGCACCCACGTCCCGGCGCTCGGCGCGCTCACCGGCAACCAGGCCGTCCAGCAGGTCCGCGCGGGCCTCGAGGCGATCTACCTGTCCGGGTGGCAGGTGGCCGCCGACGCGAACCTGTCCGGCCAGACGTACCCCGACCAGAGCCTGTACCCGGCGAACTCCGTGCCCGCCGTCGTCCGGCGCATCAACAACGCGCTGCTGCGCGCCGACCAGATCGACACCACCGAGAACGGCCGGCGCACCCGCGACTGGCTCGCCCCGATCGTCGCCGACGCGGAGGCCGGGTTCGGCGGCCCGCTCAACGCCTACGAGCTGATGCACTCGATGATCGCGGCCGGCGCCGCAGGCGTGCACTGGGAGGACCAGCTCGCGGCCGAGAAGAAGTGCGGCCACCTCGGCGGCAAGGTGCTCGTCCCGACGTCCCAGCACGTGCGCACGCTGTCGGCGGCCCGGCTCGCGGCGGACGTCGCCGGCGTGCCGACCGTCGTCATCGCGCGGACCGACGCGCTCGCGGCCGACCTCGTCACGTCCGACGCCGACGAGCGCGACCACGAGTTCCTCACGGGGGAGCGGACCTCC
Organism: Cellulomonas chitinilytica; assembly: GCF_016862675.1. GTDB lineage: Bacteria > Actinomycetota > Actinomycetes > Actinomycetales > Cellulomonadaceae > Cellulomonas > Cellulomonas chitinilytica. The sequence goes on from NZ_BONK01000004.1 coordinate 230,821, forward strand.
GAGGGCTACTACCGGGTGCGGCCGGGGCTCGACGCCGTCGTCGCACGGGCCGAGGCCTACGCGCCGTACTCGGACCTCATCTGGGTCGAGACGTCCACCCCGGACGTCGCGCTCGCGATCGAGTTCGCCGAGCGGATCCACGACAAGTTCCCCGGCAAGCTCCTCGCCTACAACTGCTCGCCGTCGTTCAACTGGCGCCAGCACCTCGACGACACCCAGATCGCGCGGTTCCAGCGCGAGCTCGCCGGGTACGGGTACGCGTTCCAGTTCATCACCCTCGCCGGCTTCCACGCCCTCAACCACTCGATGTTCGACCTCGCCCAGGGGTACGCCACCCGCGGCATGAGCGCGTACGTCGAGCTGCAGGAGTCCGAGTTCGCGTCGGAGGCCCGCGGCTACACCGCGACCCGCCACCAGCGCGAGGTCGGCACCGGCTACTTCGACAAGGTCGCCACCGCGATCACCCCCGACAGCGCCACCCTCGCGCTCGCCGGCTCCACCGAGGCCGCCCAGTTCACCCACTGACGGGCGCCACCCACCCACGTTCCAGGAGACCGCCATGACCCTCACCACCCCGGCCCCCGGCCGGACCCTGCTGACCCATCCGTTCGCCCGGCCGTCGCTCGACGTCACGGGCCTGTCCGTCCCCGGCACCGACGAGATCCTCACGACGGCGGCGCTGGACTTCCTCACCGACCTGCACGCCCAGTTCGCCGGACGACGCCACGAGCTGCTGCTGTCCCGGCAGCGCCGCCGCGACCGGTTCTCCGACGGCGCCGACCCGTCGTTCCTGCCCCTGACCGCGCACCTGCGGGCCGACCCCACCTGGCGGGTCGCCGGGCCCGGACCCGGGCTGGAGGACCGCCGCGTCGAGATCACCGGCCCGACCGACCGGAAGATGACCGTCAACGCCCTCAACTCCGGGGCGAAGGTCTGGCTCGCCGACATGGAGGACGCCACGAGCCCCACCTGGGCGAACGTCGTCGGCGGCCAGCACAGCCTGTTCGACGCGATCCGCGGGCAGGTCGACTTCACGTCGCCGGAGGGCAAGCGCTACGAGGTCGGGGAGCAGACGCCGACGATCGTCTTCCGGCCGCGCGGCTGGCACCTCACCGAGCAGCACGTCCGGTACACCGACCGCGCGGGCCAGACGTACGCGGCGTCGGCGTCGCTCCTCGACGCGGGCCTCTACCTGTTCCACAACGCGCAGGCGCTCATCGACTCCGGCAGCGGCCCGTACCTGTACCTGCCGAAGCTCGAGGGGCACCTCGAGGCGCGGCTGTGGGACGACGTGTTCCGCTTCACCGAGACGTACCTGGGCCTGCGGCACGGCACGATCCGCGCGACCGTCCTCATCGAGACGATCACGGCCGCGTTCGAGATGGAGGAGATCCTCTACGAGCTGCGCGACCACTGCGCGGGCCTCAACGCCGGGCGCTGGGACTACATCTTCAGCGTCATCAAGAACTTCCGGGCCCGCGGCTCCCGGTTCGTGCTGCCCGACCGCTCGCAGGTCACCATGACGGTCCCGTTCATGAAGGCGTACACCGAGCTGCTCGTCGCGACCTGCCACAAGCGGGGCGCGCAGGCCATCGGCGGGATGAGCGCGTTCATCCCGAACCGGCGCGACCCCGAGGTCACCGCCCGGGCGCTGGAGCAGGTCCGCGCCGACAAGCAGCGCGAGGCCGGCCAGGGCTTCGACGGCACCTGGGTCGCCCACCCCGACCTCGTGCCGATCGCCCGCGAGGTGTTCGACGAGGCCCTCGGCGAGCGCGTCGACCAGCGCGACCGGCTGCGCTCCGCCGTCACCGTCACCGCCGCCGAGCTGCTCGACATCGGCTCCGCCGGCGGCACCGTCACCGACACGGGCCTGCGGGCGAACGTCTCCGTCGCCGTCCGCTACCTCGAGGCGTGGCTGCGGGGCGTCGGCGCCGTCGCCATCGACAACCTCATGGAGGACGCCGCCACGGCCGAGATCTCCCGGTCGCAGGTGTGGCAGTGGGTGCACCAGGGCGTCGTCACGGAGACCGGGACGACGATCACGTCCGGCGTCGTCGACCGGCTGCTCGACGAGGTCGTCGCCGAGCAGCCCCGCACCCCCGGGGACCGGTTCGACGACGCGGCCGACCTGTTCCGGCAGGTCGCGCTCGCGGACGACTTCCCGACGTTCCTCACCGTGCCGGCCTACACACAGTTCCTCGTCGAGCGGGGCTGACGTCCCGTTCACCTGGGGGACGAGGGGCACCGGGGGTGCGGCCGCATCGGGCCGCACCCCCGGCGTCGTCCCGCCGGGTCACCGTCACAGCAGGCCCGCGAGCCGGTAGAGGACGAGCGAGCCCGCCACCGCCACGTTGAGGCTCGCGCCGGTGCCCGTCATGGGGATCTCGACGACCTGGTCCAGCAGCGCCAGGGCCTCGGGCGGGATGCCGGTCTGCTCGTGCCCGAGCACCACGACCGTGCGACGACGGGCGGCCGCCAGGTCGCCGAGCCGGATCGCCTCGTCGGCGAGCTCGACCCCGAGCACGACCGACCCGCCGGCGCGCTGCTTGTCGAGCCAACGCGTCACGTTCCCCGTCCAGTGCACGCACGCGGGACGGCGCAGCGTGTTCCCGCGGGCCAGGGCCTCCGGCACCCACGGCAGGCGCGGGACGGCCATGCACGCCCCGACCGCGTCGCACGTGCGCAGGAGGGTCCCGAGGTTGACGCCGTGCAGGGGCCACAACGGCGCCACCACCAGGTGGTCCCAGCAGCCGTGCTCGCGTCGTCGGCGCTGCTGCCGCAGGTCGTCGCGCGAGCGGACCCGGACCGGGCTCGTCGTGCGGGCCGTCACGGGCGGGGGCGGGCGGGCTCTCCGGGGGTGCGGGGGGTCTCGTTCGTCATGAGTGGCGGCGCTTCGCGGCGCGCCGTGGGCCATCGTGGGGGCCGTCGACCGGCCGGAGGCGAAGGGCTCGCAGCCTGCCACAGGCGAGGGGCGGACGGGAAGGGCGGGCGGCCCTACGATCGCGAACGTGATGCCGGTGGCGGACGAGCGTCCGCGTCGTCCCGCGGCGGTCGCGCTCGTCGTGTGCTCGGCCGTCCTGCTCGCCGCCGCCGTCGTCGCGGCCGCGGTCGCCGTCGTCGTGCTCGGGATGCAGTCGGTGCGTCCCTGGGACGACAAGCTCGCCGTGCGCGGCGTGATCAGCCTCGGCTACTGGCTGGTCTGGCTCGCGGCGATCCTCGTGCTCGGCGCCCGCGCCCTCTGGCGGAAGGCACGCGCCGCGATGCTCCGGACGGGGCTCGTGCTCACCGCGCTCGCCGGCGTGTGGGGGCTCGTCGACTCGCTCGTCGAACGGTCGGCCACCTCGGCCCTCGTCGCCGTCGCGGTGCTCGTCGCGGCAGGCGTGCCCCTCGCCCTGCTCCGGCGGCCGTCGATGCGCCGGTGGCGTGCGGCCGTGGCCGTGCCCGTCGCGTCGGATCCCCGGCAGACCTTCCTCGGCCGGTGGGAGGGGCGGCTGAGCCGACCGGTCCTCCGGCAGCTCGTCAAGGTCTGGCTGTCCCCGCTCGTGCTGCTCCTGTCCGCGATCCTCGTCCTCCTCGGGCTCGCCTTCGTGGGGATCGACGAGCCCACGGGCGGCTGGATCGTCCTCGGCGTCGGTGCCACGGGCGTCGTCGCCGCGCTCGTCGTGTGGCCGACCGCGCTGCGAGCGGCGCGACGGCTCCTCGCCGTCGAGCACGGCCTGCCGCCCGACGCCTGCCGGTACGTCGAGTTCCAGGACCCGGTCGTGTTCGACGCGACCCTGCGCCGCGCGGTGCGGGTGTCGGGGAACCGGTCCACCATGATCTCTCTGATTCCGGGAGATAGGACCGTGGAGTGACGAACGCGACCGCGCTGTTCCGCACCGACGTCCAGCACGACGTCCTGCGCGACCTGGTCCTGTCGGCGGACGGCGTCCGCACTGCCGCAGACCTCGCGCGCACCACAGGGCACCCGCACTCGTCCGTCGCGCGCGAGGTCGCTCGGCTCGTCGATGCCGGACTGGTGCACAAGGTCGCCCACGGCCGTCGCAACCTGCTCAGCGTCAACTACGCCGACCCGTTCATGGCCGCGGTCCGGGACGCGTTCACCGCCGAGTCGACGATCGCGTTCGAACGCGACCGTGACGTGCGCTGGTGGCTGACGATCCCTGAGCTCGCGGACCAGCTCCGGGAGCACCTGGCGACCGGTGACACCACCTGGGCCGGACGTGTCCTGTGCGACACGGTCAACCAGGTCCCGCTCGTCGCCGCGCTCGACCAGCTCGACGCCATGCTCGCGACTCCGCAGTCCACCGGTGACGAACGCTGGGACGCCCTGCTCGCCGGGTCGGTGCGCTATCGGCTGCGGCTCCTCGGTCGTCCCGCTCCGGCATGGACCCACCGTGACCCGCTCGCGTCGTGGTGGTGGCCCTCGGGACGCGGCGCACGAGCCGTGCTCGCGATGCAGGACACCCCGCCGGAGCTGTCCCGCCTCGGGATCTGGTTCGACGCCCGGAACTTCACGACCGCGTGAGCCCCGACCCGTCCCTGTCCCGAGAGGACATCCGCGGACTGCTCACCGAGGTGGGCGGGTTCCTGCACGTGCGCGGCTGGACCGCGACCATCTACGTGGCCGGTGGCGCGGCGATGCCGCTGCTGTTCGAGAACCGCGCGACGACGCGCGACATCGACGCGGTCTTCCGCTCCGACAAGGGCCAGCTCGAGGCCGCGATCCGCGACGTCGCGGTCCGGCACGACCTGCCGGTGCAGTGGCTGAACGACAAGGTCACCTCGATGGTCCCGGCAGGCCCCGACGACGAGGCGAGCGAGCTCGTCGTCCCGGGCCTGCGGGTGCTGGTGTCCTCCGAACGGCATCTGCTCGCCATGAAGATGCTCGCCGGACGCGACCGTGACCTGGCCGACCTCGCCCTGCTCTTCTCACGTCTGGGCGTCACGTCGCCGCAGCAGGCCGTGCAGGTCACCGAGGACGTGTTCGGCCCGACGTACCCGGTGGACCCGCCACCCGTGGAGTACCTGCTCGCGCTCGCGACCGACGTCCTGGACGCGCTGTCCTGACGGCGCACGAAGGGGCGCGGAGCCGGTGACCGGTTCCGCGCCCCTTCGTCGTGCTACTTGACGCCGTTCGCCACCGCGGTGATCAGCTCACCGTTCGACGTGTCGCCGGACAGCTCCCAGAAGAAGGCGCCTGCGAGGCCCTTGTTCTTGGCCCACGTCGTCTTGCCGGCGATGGTGCTGGGCGTGTCGTACGACCACCACTCGCTGCCGCACTTGGCGTACGCGGTGCCGCCGACGGTGCCCGTGGCGGGGCAGCGTCCCTTGATCACCTTGTAGTCCTCGATGCCCTGCTCGTACGTGCCCGGGGCGGGGCCGGTCGCCGAGCCGCCGGGGGCGGTCTGCGAGACACCGGTCCAGCCGCGGCCGTAGAAGCCGATGCCGAGCAGGATCTTGTTCGCGGGGACGCCCTTCGAGATGAGCTTGTTGATCGCGTCCTCCGAGTTGAACCCTGCCTGCGGGATGCCGGGGTACGACGTGAGCGGCGAGTGCGGGGCCGTCGGGCCCTGCGGGTTGAACGCGCCGAAGTAGTCGTACGTCATGGGCATGATCCAGTCGAGCTTCTGGGTGGCCGTCGCGTAGTCGGCCGCGTCGATCTTGCCGCCGTTGCTGCCGTCGGCCGTGATCGCCGCCGTGACGAGGAAGCTGCTGCCGAACTTGTTCCGCAGCGCGGTGACCACCTTGTTGAACGCCGCCGGGCCGCTCGAGTCGCAGCTCAGGCCGCACGCGTTCGGGTACTCCCAGTCGATGTCGATGCCGTCGAACAGGCCGTTCCAGCGCGCGTCGTGCACGAGGTTGTAGCAGGAGGTCGCGAACGCCTCCGGGTTGGCCGCGGCCTGCGTGAAGCCGCTCGACCACGTCCAGCCGCCGAACGACCAGATGACCTTGAGGCCGGGGTGCAGGGCCTTCAGCTTCTTGAGCTGGTTGAAGTTGCCGCGCAGCGGCTGGTCCCAGGTGTCGGCGACGCCGTCGACGCTCTGGTCCGCGGTGTACGCCTTGTCGTAGGCGGCGTAGGAGTCACCGACCGCGCACTGGCCGTTCGCGGGGTTGCCGAAGGCGTAGAGGATCGCCGTCATCTTGCTGGCGGAGCCGCTCGTCTCGATGTTCTTGACGTGGTAGTTGCGGCCGTAGACGCCCCACTCGGCGAAGTAGCCGACGACCTTCTTGCCGCCGGGGGGCGGGGTCGTGGGCGTCGTCGTGGGGGTCGGCGTGACCGTCGGGGTGGAGGTGGGGGTCGTCGTCGGGGTGGTGGTGGGCGTGGTCGTGGGGGTCTGCGTCGCCCCCGTCACACAGCTGGCGCCGTTGATCGCACAGCTCGTCGGGCTGGCGTTCGGGCCGGAGGCGATGTAGCCCCACGTCTGCGACGCGCCGGCGGCGAGCGGGACGGCCCAGCCCTTCGCGACGGCCTTGTAGTGGGTGCCGGAGTGGGTGACGTCGGCGTCCCAGAAGCTGCTGACCGTCGCCGTGGCGGGCAGGTCGAACTCGATGGTCCACGCGGTCACGGGAGCGGAGGTGCCGTTGGTGACCTTGACGGAGACCTGGTGGCCGGTGCTCCAGTCACCGGCGGACGTGAACGTCGCTGTGAGCGAGCCGGCGGCGGAGGCCGTCGTGGCGGGGAGGGTGGCGGCGAGGCCGGCGACGAGGGCCGTCACGGCCGTGAGGGCCGCCGCGGCGATGCGCCGTGCCCTGCGGCGCCGGAGGGCGCCGGTCAGTCGTCGCGTGCCGGGGGTGTCCGCGGGGGTGTCATGGGGGGTGGTGCCCATCGTCATCTCCTGGTCCTCGAGGGGTCGTCGTCAGTTCAGGAATATGTAAGGACTGTGTACTAATGGATCACATTGGACGCTAACGCCAGTCACTGGGTGAAGTCAATGGTCGTCCCTGGCAACTGACCGCTGGGAGCGTGCCCAGCGCAGACGCGTCACGAGCGGTGCAGGGGATTGTGACAAGAATGCCGACATCGTTATCGAATCAATGACCGGAAATGCCGCGCCCGCGCGATTTCCCGCGATCGCGGCGCGACCGCCCGGACGGCGTCCACCGGCATGTTCACCGGGCGCCGCCGCGACGGACCGCGCCTCGAGATACCTGCAACCGTGCAGACCCGAGGACCACGGCGCACCCCACCGCCGACGCACCCGTAAAAGCCCGTGCGACCCGGCCGGACGTGCCCGACGAATGGCACCAAAACGGACACGGTGCGGAATTCCTCCCGGCGCTGCGGGCGGCCCGGACGTCGCTCGTGAATGGCCCGTCGACACGGCGGCACCCGGGACGTGCCGCAATGTCGTCACTCGTTCGGTGGAACCTGCGCCCCGAGTCGCCCCGGGCACTCGTCCCGGTCCGCCGCTCGTCAGCCGTCGCCGTCGTCGTCCGCGACGGGCGGCAGGAGCAGCCGGACGCCCCCGTGCCGCACGACGGTCCGCAGCTCGCCGAGCTCGCCCCTGGTCGCGGCGTCGAAGCCGTCTCCCGTGCCGCGGGCGAGCACCGTGGCCGACCCCGACGTGAGGTACGCGGTCGCGTACCGCTGCCAGGGGACGTTGTGCACCCGGGGGACGGGTCGGCCGTGCCGGTCCCGTGCGCCGACGTCGTAGGTGCGGCCGGACACGTCCACGGGCACCGCGCAGCCGTCGGCGAGGTCGCGAGAGAGCACGTCGAGCAGCGCGAGCGTGGCCGGGGAGTCCGACCGGACGCACCCGGTGGCGGGCAGCCGCGCCCGGATCTGGGCGGCGGGGAAGGGCGTCGTCCGCTCCGGTCGGGCGGCACCCGCGGCCAGCACGACGGCCAGGCAGAGCGCGACGGAGGCCGCGACCCGGCCCGGCGCGGGGACGAGGGAGGCCGCCGCGGCGACGACCAGCGCGATCGCCGCCGCGCTGAACGCGGCGTAGTGCGGGAGGTACGACGGCGACGCCAGGAGCACGACGACCTGAGCGGTGGCGAGCGCGACCCACAGCCGACCCCGGCGGCCGCGCCACGCCACCGCCGCCGCGGTCACCACGAGGCACCCGACCACCGCGACGGCGACCCGCGACCCGGCGGCGGACAGCGTCGTCGTGTCCACGCCGAGGATGCCGGCCAGCCGTTCGCCCGGCGTCACCGGGTACCGCGCGCGACCGAGCTGGTCGAGCACCACCAGCCGGAGCATCCGCCCCCCGGCGGCCACGGCGAACGGGAGCACGACGAGCGCGGCAGCCGCCTCGGCCGCGGCGGCGACCCGCAGCGCGGTGCGCCACCCCCGCTCGACGACCTGCCAGCCGAGCACCACGACGAGCGGGACGACGGCCCAGATCTTCACCGTCAGGCCGAGGCCCAGCACGGCGCCGGCCGCCCACGTGAGCCACGACGGCGCCCGCGGCTCGGCGGCGCGCAGGAGCAGCACGACCCCGCCGAGCAGCGTCAGGGTGCCGAGCGGTTCGAGGAGCGTGATCCGTTCCGCGTACGCGGCGCCCGGTGACATCGCGTACAGGACGCCCCCGACGAGCGCGGCCGCCGGACCCCAGCGGCGGGCGACCCGCGTCACGAGCACCGCGTTGAGGGCGCCGACCAGGATGAACGCGAGCCGGGCGACCACCAGCGCCGTCGCGTCGTCCGTCCAGCGGGTCAGCACCGCGAACGGGCTCAGGGCGAGGACGATCCCGGGCGGGTGCAGGAGGAGGAAGTCGCGGTACGGCAGCCGCCCGTGCACGAACGAGACGGCCGCCGCGAAGTACACGCCGTCGTCGTACCCGTGGTACCCGCGCAGCCCGGTCGCACCGCCGACGAGCGTCCAGCGCACGGCGACCGCGAGAGCGGCGACGCCCACGGCGAGCGGACGACCGGGGTGCGACGCGGCCCGCCGTGTCGAGGGTGCGGTCGTCGACCCCATGACGCCAGCCTCGTGCCCCGGCCTGAAGATCCCCTGAGAACGGCGTTGCCGGCGCCGTCGGGCGGCGGTGCGCCGTACGGTGCAGCGTGCGCACCCTGCCGGCCCGGGACGTCCGATGACCACAGCGCCGCTCGGCCGGGTCGTCGTCGCGCTCGTCGTCCTGCTCGCGACCGCGCTGCTCGTCCTGACGGTGGCCCGTGTGCCGGTGCGTCGCGACGCCGCGGTCGCCGCCGTGCGGGCCGCGGCTCAGCTCACGCTCGTGGCGCTCGTCATCGCCTGGGTGTTCCTGCACCCCGGCGGTGTCGTGCTGTACCTGTCGGTGATGCTCGGGGCCGCCGCCTGGACGTCGACGCGGCGGATCGGGCTCGGCACCCGCGTCCTGCCGGTGCTCGTCCTCGCCATCGCCGCAGGGGCCGTCACGGCCGCCGTCCCGGTGCTGGCGAGCGGCGCGCTGCCCCTGCGCGCCGAGACGGTCGTGCCGTTCGCCGCGCAGCTCATCGGCGGTGCCATGACCGCCGCCTCCCTGACCGGTGGGCGGCTGCGGGACGACGTCCGGTCCGAGTGGGACGTCGTCGAGGGGTGGATCGCGCTCGGCGCGACGTCTCGTCAGGCCGTCGCCGCCCAGGCACGCCGCTCGGTGGCCCGGTCCTTGGTGCCGGCGCTCGACCAGACGCGCAGCGCCGGTCTGGTGGTGCTGCCGGGGGCGTTCGTCGGGCTGCTCCTGGGCGGTGCGAGCCCGGCGCAGGCCGCGCAGGTCCAGCTCCTCGTGCTCGTCGGCCTCCTCGCCGCGGAGTCCGTCGCCGCCGTCGTCACCGCGCAGGCGCTGTCACGGCGGGTCGGCGCGCTCCGGCCGACGAGCCCGACGGACTGATGAGCCCGACGGACTGACGGTCACGTCGGGCTGAGGCGCCGGGCGCGGAGCCGTCCGACGACGAACCACGCGACGAGCGCCACCACGACGGCCACGACCACCCACTGGAGGACACCCGCGTACTGCTGGACCACACCCCAGCTCTCCCCCAGCAGGTACCCGGCGCACACGAACACGGTGTTCCAGACGGCACTCCCCGCCGCCGTGAGCAGGAGGAACGTCCCGAGCGGCATCCGCTCGACCCCGGCCGGGACCGAGATGAGGCTGCGGAACACCGGCACCATCCGCCCGACGAAGACGGCGGTCCGGGCGTGCCGCGCGAAGAACGCCTCGGCCCGGTCGACGTCCTGCAGGCTCACCAGCGGGATCCTGCCGAGGAGCGCCCGGGTGCGGTCCCGTCCGACCAGGGCGCCGACGAGGTACAGCACGAGGGCACCCACGACGGACCCTGCGGTGGTCCAGGCGATCGCCTCGACGAGCCCGAACGTGCCCTGGCTCGCCGTGAACCCGGCGAGCGGGAGGATCACCTCGCTCGGCAGGGGCGGGAACACGTTCTCGAGGGCGATCGCGAGAGCGGCGCCGACCACGCCGAGCGTCTCCATCAGGTGCACGGCCCACCCCGCCACGCCCGTGAGGGTCGCCGGGTCGGTGCCGGCGCCGACCGCCGTCGCCAGGGCGCTCACCGGGAGGTCGCGGGGGCCAGGTCCGCCTCCGCCGTCTCGACGTCGCGCCGGGTGATCGTCAGGTAGGTGACGATCGCGGCGATCGCGGCGAGGAAGATCACGCTGGTCGTCGTGGTCCCCAGCCCGAGGCCACCGTCCGCCGTGCTCTGCGACAGCAGGTCGCCGATCGAGGCACCGAGCGGCCGGGTCAGCACGTAGGCGATCCAGAACGCGAGCACGGCACCCATCCCGAACCGGTAGCGGGCGAGCGCGACCACGCCGATCGCCGCCGCGAACAGCACGGTCGAGGCGAGGTACCCGAGCCCCAGGCCCTCGGCGAGCAGGTCGCCCGCGGCCGTGCCCAGCGCGAACGTCAGCAGGATGGCCAGCCAGTAGAAGGCCTCCCGACGGGTCGTGGTGACGGCGTGGATCGACAGGGTGCCCTCGAGCCGGTACCAGACCGCGAACGTCACCCCGAGTGCGACGGCGAACACGACCGTCGTCACCCACAGCGGCACGCCGACCTCGTCGACGAGGTGGTCCGTGACGATCGTGCCGACCACGCTGACCAGCACGACCGCGACCCAGTACACGGGAGCGACGTAGCGGGCGGCGCGGAGCTGGAGGGCGAGGGTCACCACGAGGAGCGCACCGACGACCAGGCCGGCGGCGGTGAGCGTCATGCCGACCGTGCCGGTGAGGTAGTCGGCGAACGTCTCGCCCACGGTGGTCGCGAGCACCTTGATCACCCAGAAGAACACGGTGATCTCGGGGACCTTGTTCAGGACGCGTCGCGCGGTGGGTGCGAGCTCGGAGGTGTTCGATGTCATGCACGCAGCGTCGACGACGCATGCTGAGGAACCCCTGAGCCGGAGGGACGCGCGTGAAGGTGCTCGTGGTCGAGGACGAGGAGCAGCTCGCCGACGCCGTCCGACGCGGGCTGGAGGCCGAGGGGATCGCCGTCGACGTCATGCGGGACGGGGTCGACGGGCTGTGGGCGGCGACCGAGTCCGCGTACGACGCGGTCGTGCTGGACCTCATGCTCCCCGGCCTCAGCGGCCGCGACGTGCTCGTGAGCCTGCGGGAGCGCGGCGTGTGGACGCCGGTGCTCGTGCTCACCGCGCGCGACGGGGACGACGTGCAGGTCAGCCTGTTCGACCGGGGCGCGGACGACTTCCTGGCCAAGCCGTTCTCGTTCGACGTGCTCCTCGCGCGCCTGCGGGCGCTCGTCCGGCGAGGTGCCCCGGAGCGGCCGGTCGTGCTCGCGGCGGGTGACCTGCGCCTGGAACCGGCCCGGCGGCGCGTCACCCGCGGGGGCGTCGAGATCGCGCTCACCCCTCGCGAGTACGGCGTGCTGGAGCTCCTGCTGCGCCGGGGCGGCGACGTCGTGACGAAGCGGGAGATCCTCGACAACGTCTGGGACTCCGCGTTCGACGGGGACCCGAACGTCGTCGAGGTGTACATCAGCTACCTGCGTCGCAAGGTCGACGCCCCGTTCGACCGGACCACCATCCTCACGGTCCGGGGCATGGGCTACCGGGTCTCGACCGACGGCACCTGACGCCCGTCCGAGGGCAGCTAGGTTGCTTCCCATGACGAGCGGCGGCGAGGAGCTCGTGCTCAGCATCCGCGCGGCACGCGGCGCGGACCACCCCGTGTGGCGTGCCATGTTCCGGGAGTACGCGACGGTGGGCGGCCTGTCGGTCTCGGACGATCAGACGGCGCTGGTCTGGTCGTGGGTCCTGAGCGACGCTGCACAGACGTGCTGCTTGCTGGCGACGCAGCACGCGGCACCAGCGGGTTTCGTCCACTACCGACCGTTCGAGCGTCCGATCACGGCGAGCACCGGACTGTGGATCGACGACCTGTACGTCGCGCCGGCCTTCCGCGGGAGGGGCGTCGCCCGAGCCCTCATCGACGCGGTCCGTGGGCAGGCACGAGCGGGCGGCCATGACGTCGTCCGCTGGTCGACGCGCGAGTCCAACGTCGACGCGCAGAGGCTCTACGAGCGCATCGCGGCACGAGCACCCGTCCTGCTCTACAACGCGACGCCCTGACGTGACCTAGGTGGTCGGCGTCGGGAGCTGCACGACGAACGACGCCCCTCCGAGGTCCGACGTCCCGATCCGCACCGTGCCGCCGTGCGACACGACGAGACCGCGCACGATCGCGAGCCCCAGGCCCGACCCGCCGGCGGCCCGGGCACGCCCCTCGTCGAGCCGCGCGAACCGCTCGAACACGAGCTCGCGCGACTCCTCGGGGACACCGGCACCGTCGTCGTCGACCCGCACCTCGACGGCGTCCCGCGTCGCCGCGACCGAGAGGCGGACGTGCCGGGCGGCGTGCCGCACGGCGTTGTCGGCGAGGTTCTGCACGACGCGCTCGAGCTCCAACGGGTTGCCGCGGACGCGCGCGGGCTGCGAGACGACCTCGACCCGGACGCCCGGCGGTGGCCGCAGCGCGAACCCGACGCGTTCGACCACGTCGTCGAGGTCGACGTCGTGGTCCCGCTCGGGGGCCCCGCCCTCGGCCGACCGCGTGAGGACGAGCAGGTCGTCGACGAGCTGCTGCATCCGCTCGTTCGACCTCTCGACGGCACCGGCGGTCCGCAGCCAGTCGGCCGTCTCGGGGTGGCGCAGCGCGACGTCGAGCTCGGCGCGGACCGTCGCGAGGGGGCTGCGCAGCTCGTGGCTGGCGTCGGCCACGAACCGGACCTGCGCCTGGTGAGCGGCATGCAGGCGGTCGAGCATCCCGTTCAGGGTGACGGCGAGACGGGCGATCTCGTCCCCGGTGGCCGGGACCTCGATCCGGGTGCCGAGGTCCGTGTCGCCGATCTGGGCGCTGCGCCGGCGGATCTGCTCGACGGGCCGCAGCGCCCGTCCGGTGAGCACGTAGGTCATGGCGCCGACGACGACGACGAGCGCCGGCACGGCGACCAGCAGCGCCTGCGCCGCGTCGAGCACGGTCTCGGCGCCCTCCGCGTACGACTGCTGCACGACCACGGCGTCCGCGCCGGCGGCACCCTCGACCCCGAGCAGGACCGTGACGAACGGGCCCTCGCCGGGCCCGACGACGTCCGCGGGGACCTCGACCGCCCGGCCGGCGACCGGCGTCGCGCCGGTGAGCGGGGGCAGACCGGCGACGGCCGGGCTCGACCCGACGACCTCGCCGCCGGCCAGCACCTGCACGTGGACCGTGTCGCCCGGCCCCGGCGCGAGCTCGATCCCGTCGACGGGCGCGCCGTCGCTGGTGGTGCCGTCGGCGCCGATCTCGGCGGCGAGGTCGTGCGCCCGCGTCGTCGCCGTCGCCACGGCGCTGCGCTCGACCGAGTCGTGCAGGACCACGAGCAGCGCGAGCGACGCGAGCACCAGAGCGATCGTCACCGCGCCCATCGCGGCCAGCGCCGAGCGGGCCCGGACCGACAGGTGCCGCGGCCACGTCATGCGGCGCAGACTAGCCGCGCGACGGAGCGCGGCGCGTCGTGGACATCCGCGCGACCAGCGCGACGATCGCGAGCGTGAGCACCAGCGCGACCGGACCCGACCCGAGGGCCAGCCCGCCCCGCTCGCGGGACACCCCGAACCAGTCCGCGAAGGACGCACCGACCGGCCGCGTGAGGACGTACGCGAACCAGAACGCCGTGATCGCGCCCAGACCGCACCACCGGTACCCGACGGCCGGCACCAGCAGCACGGCGGAGAACAGCAGCCCCGCCGACAGGTAGCCGAGGTGCAGGGTCACGGCCGCGAGGTCACCCGCGGCCGTCCCGAGGGCGAACGTCACCATGACGGTCGCCCAGTAGAACAGCTCGCGCCGCGTCGTCCGGATGCTGTGGATCGACAGGGTCCCCTCGCTGCGGTGCCACAGGACGAACACCGCCCCGAACCCGACCGCGAACGCCACCGTCGACACGGCGTACGGCACGCCCAGGCCGACGTGCACGACGTCGGCCGCCATCGTGCCGAACACCCCGACCATCGACACCGCGAACCAGTACCGCCACGGCACGTACCGCCCGGACCGCAGCTGCACCACCAGCGCGACGGCCAGGCCCGCGGCGCCGAGCAGCACCGCGAGCTCCGGGGGCATCGCCCGGACGAGGTAGTCGGAGCTCGACTCGCCCATCGCGGTCGTCAGCGCCTTCGTCGCCCAGAAGATCGCCGTGACCTCCGGGACACGGCTGAGCGCCTCGGACGCGGGGGTGAGAGGTCGTACTGCGGTGGGTTCGCCGGTCGTCACGGGCCACAGGGTGGCGCGACGAACCTTGAGATCCGCTGAGGACCCACGCGGAACCTGTGGGCCCGTGCCGCGCGTCGGTCGAGGTGCGTGTCAGTGGTCGGAGGCACCCTGGTGCGCATGGTGACGATCTCCTGCTCGTGCGGTGCGGCGTCGACGACGCGGCGCAACCCGCTGCGTGGTCTGACGGTCGACGAGCGCGCGGCGCTCATCCGGTCCGCGTTCTCGGTGCACGCCGGGTTCCTCGCGGTCGAGCTGGACGGCTCGTGGCACCCCGCGCACGTCGAGCCGACGGAGGCGTGCTTCGTGCTCGCCGACCTCGACGCGATCGACGCGACGGACGGCCTCACCGGTGAGGACGCCCGCGGCATCCGTGCCCTGCTGGAGCAGTCGCACGTCGGCGGCCTGTCGCTGCCGGTCGAGGCGCAGGTCGGGTCGGTCCGGTTCCGGGTCACGCCCGCGGACGACTTCATGGGGTACGTGACGTACCTGGTGCACGACGGGCCGACGACGCTGCTGGAGGTCGGGGTGCCGCGCAGCGAGCCGCACGTGCTCGCCGAGCTCGTGGACCTCTTCCGGTCGCACGGCCGGGCGGCCGTCGTGCAGGTCGACGGTCTTGCGCCGCGGATCGGGCTGGGCGCGGCGATCGAGGGCGTGCGGCGGGCCCGGACGGCGTCGGTGGCCTGACCGGCCGTAGGGTCGCGGTCGTGAGCGCCGCACCCGTCGAACCCGCCACCGTCGAACCCGCCACCGGCGCGGACGCCGAGGCGATCCACCGGCTGCGGCGGTCGCTCGAGGACTGGATGGTGGCGCACGGCGTCGAGCAGTGGGTGCCGGGCGAGATGCCGCTGCAGCGGGTCGTCGACGAGGTCGCGGACGGGCAGTGGCACGTGGTCCGGGACGCCGAGGTCGGCCTCGCGGGCGCCCTGCGGCTGCTGTGGTCCGACGAGCCGTTCTGGGGCCCGGACCAGCCGCCCGCGGTGTACGTGCACGGGCTGATGGTCGACCGGCGCCGCAGCGGCCACGGGGTCGGGACGGCGCTGCTCGACTGGGCGGCGGCGCAGGGCCGGGCGGCCGGCGTGGGGCTGTTCCGGCTCGACTGCCGCACCACGAACCCGGTGCTGCGCGCCTACTACGAGGGCTACGGGTTCACGGTCGTCGGGCGCACGGACTTCCCGACGTTCAGCGCGACCCTGCTGGAGCTCGACCTGTCCTGACGGGCGTCGCGAACATGCAGCCCGCGCACGACGGCGGGCGGGCGGCGACGGGTGCGCAGTCCGTGCACGCGCCGGACGGGCGCACGACGAGCTCGGCGTGCACCGCGTGGTCGAGGGTGGCCGTGACGAGGTCGACGGGCAGCCCGAGCCGTTCCGCGACGCGACCGGGCCGCAGCCCCCGGTCGGTCTCACGCAGCACGTCGGCCAGCACCGTCACAGCAGCCGACCCACCTGGAAGGTGGCGACGGCGAGCAGCCACGCGAGCACGAGCTGCGCGACGACGGCACCCCCGGTCCACCGCCACCCGAACAGCCGCGCCTGCTCGGCCATCGTCGCGAGGCACGGCGTGTACGCCAGCACGAACAGCAGGAACGCCAGGGCGGCCGCCGACGGGGCACCGCCGGAGGACGTCTCGAACGTCGCGGCGAGCCGGCTGCCGAGGTCGCCCGGCTCCGACGGGTCGGAGGGCTCGGTGACGGCGTAGGTCTGCGCCATCGACCCGACGACGACCTCCTTCGCGACGAACCCGGTCATGAGCGCGGCCGACGCGTGCCAGTCCGCGAACCCCGCGGGGGCGAACACGGGTGCGATCCCGTCGGCGACCCGCCCGTACACGCTGTCCTCGACGGGCACGTCGGCGACGTGGTGGCCGGGCACGGCGGGCACGGCCATGAGCACCCACACCACGGAGAGCGTCGTGACGATGATCGCCCCGGCCTTCGTCACGAAGGAGCGCACCCGCACCCACGTCGACGCGGCGATGGACCGCAGCCGGGGACGCTGGTAGGCGGGCAGCGCGAGGACGAACGGCTCCCGCTCGACGTCGCGGAAGAACGTGCGCCGCAGCACCGCGCCGGCCCCGACGACGAGCAGCGCGGACACGACGTACATGGCGAGCACGACGGTCCCCGGGTCCCGCGGGAAGAACACGGACGCGAGCATCAGGTACACGGTGAGCCGCGCGGTGCAGGACGTGAGCGGCACCAGGAGCCCGGTGAGGAGCCGCTGCCGTGCGTGCGGGAGCACCCGGGTCGCGGACAGCGCGGGCAGGTTGCAGCCGAAGCCGACGACGAGCGGGATGACCGCGCGCCCGTCGAGGCCGACGGCCCGCATGGCCCGGTCGGCGACGAACGCGGCCCGGGCGAGGTACCCGGAGTCCTCGAGGAGCGCGATCGCGACGAAGATCAGCGCCATCAGCGGCACGAACGACAGGACGGTCGTGACGCCGGCGAGGACCCCGTCGACGACGAACGACGCGACCCAGCCGGGTGCGGGTCCGAGCACGGTCCGCACCCCGCCGCCGAGCCACCCGTTCAACGCGGCGTCGACCCCGTCCATGAGCGGCGTCGCCGCGACGGTGACGAGCTCGAACAGCACCCACATCACCGCGAGCAGCGCGGGCAGCCCGACCCACGGCCGCAGGAGGACGGCGTCGACCCGGTCGGACCACGTGCGCACCGAGCGCGGCGCCGCCCGGTCGAGCCCGGCGGCGGACATGACCTGCTGCACCCAGCCGAACAGCGCCTCCGCCTCGGCGAGCCGGTCCTCCGCCCCGTCGGGCAGCGCGGGGCGGCGCAGCCGCCGGGGCCGGGCGACGGCCGCACGGACCGTGGCGGTGAGGTCGTCGACGCCGTCCCCGGTCCGCGGGTCGACGCCCACGACGGGCACCCCCAGCGCGTCCGACAGGGCGACCGGGTCGACGACGATCCCGCGCGCCGCGGCGACGTCGCGCATCGTGAGCGCCACGACCGCCGGCACCCCGGTGCTCGCGACCTGCCCGACGAGGTACAGCGACCGGGCGACGGCCGTCGCGTCGACCAGCACCACGGCCGCAGCCACGTCCGGCCCTCGCCCCGCCAGGGTGTCCGCCGTGACGGCCTCGTCGGGCGACCGGGCGTGCAGCGAGTAGGCGCCCGGCAGGTCCAGGAGCGTCACCCCGGCGCCGCGCCACGTGCCCGACGCGAGCTCGACGGTGGTGCCCGGGGCGTTCACGACCCGCTGGCGGGCGCCCGTGACGGAGTTGAACAAGGTCGACTTGCCGACGTTCGGGCTGCCGACGAGCGCGACCGTGACGAGCCCGGTGCCGACCAGCGGCTCGGTGGTGTCGTGACAGCTCACCGGCCGACCTCCACGCGCACCGAGGCGCACGTCGGCAGGTCGAGCGCGAACCTCTCGGCACCGACCGCGACGACCCGTCCCGTCGCCCCGACGTCGTGCGTCACCTCGACGACCGCACCGGGGCGCAGGCCGAGCTCACGCAGCCGCAGACCGGCCGTCGCCGGCACGTCGACCGCGACGATCGTGGCGCGGGCACCGGGGTCGCACTGGGTGAGATCCACACCGCACACGGTGCTGTGAGGTGTGCCTCACCTCATGGGACGTAGGTCCCAGGGCACCGTGCGGCGGGCGCATCCGACTGAATCAGCAGCGCAGGGTTGAAGTGCGGGCCCCGGCGGCCCGATGCTGCGTCGTGCCCGTTGTGCCCGACGACCTGCCGCGCTCGCCCTCCGGTCGCGTCCCCCGGTGGGTCGTCGACGAGGCGTCGGGCCGCGTCGTGCAGCAGTTCGGGCCCGCCGAGCCGTTCCGGCCGGCCGGCGGATCCGGGCCGGACGAGTTCGGGCAGGTGTGGACGCCGGCCGTCCCGGCACGGCGCCGTGGGTCGCGGCCCGTCGTGCCGGTGCTGGCGCTCGTCCTCCTCGTGGGCTTCGGGTGCACGTGGTGGCTGACCGACGGCTTGTCCCGGGCGCCCGCCGGTGTCGTGGACGCCGCCGAGTCCGTCTTCGGCGTCCAGCTCTCCCCCGGGCTGCGGCCGGTGCCGCCCCCGACCGCGGAGGTCGTCGCGCTCGCGGGCGAGGCCCACCTGACGGACGAGGGACGTGAGCTGCTCTACGGCGCCCGCCCCGAGCTCCTCGGTGCCGCGGCGTTCGCGGGCCGGTGCGACGACGGGCACGCCGCCGGGGCCGTGGCCCACGACGGTGCGGTGGGCTGCTACAAGCCGGGGGACGAGTCGATCGTCGTGTACGTCCCCGCCGACGCCCGGCTGCACGGGTTCGTCGTCGAGACCGTCGCCCACGAGACGCTGCACGCCGCGTGGAACCGGCTGAGCCCCGCGGACCAGATGGTCGTGACGCCGCTGCTCGAGGCGGAGGTCGCCGCGCTGGCCCCCGACGACCCGATGCGGGCGCAGATCGACGGCTCGGTCGGCACCCATCTGGAGTCCCGGCCCACCGAGCTGTTCGCGTACGTCGGCACGCAGCTGTGGCGCGACGGGGGTCTCGCGCCCGCGCTGGAGGCCGTGTACGCGCGGTTCGTGGTCGACCGGGCTGCGCTCGTCGCCGTGCACACCGGGTTCCTCTCGCAGCTCGACACGATGCGCACCGACATCGAGGCGGCGTACCGCACCCTCGTCGACAGCGAGCAGGCGAACGCGCTGAGCCGGGCGCAGTACGACGCGGACGCCGCCGCCGTCGCCGACTACCGCGCGGAGTACCAGGCCAAGGCCGCGGAGGTCGCGGCCATGCCGGAGGAGCGCCGGGCCCGGCTGCGCCTGTCGTGGCGGTGGTGGGACGGCACGGACCTGCCGATGGCGCCCGCCGAGCAGACCCTCGCCACGGCGGCGGACCTGCTCGCCCGGGACGACGCCGAGCTGCCCGCCCGCGAGGCTGCGGTCGGGGCCGCGGAGGCTGCCGCTGCGGCGGAGCGCGCACGCCTCGACGGGCTCACCGCCGACTTCGACACCCTGCAGGCACAGCTCGACCCGACAGGCTCGCAGCCCTCGTCGTCCTGACCCTCACCGTTGTTCACCTGGTGAGCCCCCGGGTCCAGCGGCGTATGACTGGTCGCGTTCCGCCCGTGCGGCCTCGTCGCGTGCCTTCGCTTCTGCCGCCTCACGTTTGGCGGTTGCGGCGTCGGCGACTGATTGGTCGCGTTCCGCCCGTGCGGCCTCGGCGCGTGCCCTCGCTCCCTCCGCCTCCTTCTCGGCCGCCTTCAGGCGTCTCTCAGCGGACCTCGTGGCCTCTCGGACCTTGGCCTCCTGCTCCGCCAGGTCGGCGTCCGCCACCCTCCGCTTGGCGACGCTGCGCCCGTCCATCGCCAGCCCCTCGTCCTTGTCCCGGGCGCGACGCCGCTCCTCCTCGTCGTCGAGGTCCTCGACGGAGGTGGGTGGTTCGCCGGTCCGCGGGACCGTCTTGACGCCGAGGTAGCCGGCCATGCTGATCGCCAGGAGCGCGAGGAAGGTGGTGTTCAGGTCAGGGAGCGTCGAGATGTCAGAGGGGTTCTCGATCGGGACCGGGTCGCGGCCCATGAACGCGTGGATCGTCGTGAGCACGTACGCGCCGCCGAGCAGGATCGTCACGATCAGCGCCTGGAACTTCCCCACGTCGATCGTCTGGTCCGCGACGGCGCCCTCCTCGACAAGGAGGATCTGTGCGACTTCGGCGCTCCCTGGTGCGGCCGCCGCGGCCTGCCGAGAGCGGCGCCTGCCCTTGTACGTCTTCACGGCGGAGGAGGCGACCGTGGTTCCGACCGAGATCCCGAGCAGCCCCAGCACCGACTCCGGGATGGAGAACCCCAGCACCTCGATGCCCGCGCCGGTTCCGGGGTCGAACGTGAAGCGTCCGACGACCACGCCGCACACCAGCGAGAGCACGATGATCGTCCACCACACCAGCTGGAACCTGGAGAGCGAGACGCGTCCGCGTCCGTCGATGAGGATTCCGTACCAACGGGTCTTGATGACGATGCCCACCCAGGCGGCGAGGGTTACCATCGCCGCGGCCGACAGTCCCCACGCCCACCACACCGTGGTCATCAGAGTCGCACCTCGACAACGGAGACGCCGGCAGCCGGCACCGCCGCCGAGCTCGAGATCGCCACTTCGCCCCCCTACCCGCGGCTACGTTTGGGAGTTTTGTCCGGTTCGCGCAAGGCTGTCAAGGCGCCGCTGCTGCCACGACCGCTTGACACCGCTGTCGGCGGCACGCCCATCAGCACGCTCGAGGACCTCCCTGGACGCACCTAGGCGATCCAGACCACGATCCCCGTGAGGCCGTGCAGGACGGCGGCGACCCCGGCCCGGACCGCGGTGCCGCACCGGTCCGCCGTGAACGACGCCGGGTCGTACGTCGACGACGCCCCGAGCCCCTCGCCGCGGAACGACGCACCGGACCAGTCGACGGCCGTGACGTTCGCGGTGGGTTCGGCGACCTCCGCGCCGACCACGAGGAACTGCTGGTCGAGGTGGCTCGCGGTCACGGTGGCGAGCGGGTCGACGAGGTCGTTCCCGGCGCTCACGACGAGGTCCGGGTGCATCGCCGTCGCCGCCACGATGCCGCCGACCAGGTCGTCGTCCGCGACGACGGTCCGCAGGTCGACGTCCTCGTCGTCGGCCCACTGCCGCACGGCGCTGACCAGGGCTTTCGTCGGCCGGTCGTCGCCGGCGACCAGCAGCACCACGCGGTAGCCGGGCGACGGGCGCACGCCGTCCCACGAACCGGGCTGCGGGACGATCGTCGCCTCCGGGCTCGGCGTGGCCGACGGCTCGACGAACCCGGCGCCGAGGACGCCGATCGGCGTGGGAGCGGTGCGCGGGCCCGACCAGCCGTCCCCGCCTGCGCAGCCGGCGAGCATGCCAGCGCCCAGGACGGTGGCCGCCAGGACGGTCACGAGCCGACGACGGTGGTGCACGGGGATCCGTCCTCCGGGAGGAAGTGGGGGCGTGGGCCGGTCCTTCCTACCCCAGGTCACCGCCCGTTCGGACCCCTCGGAGGGGATCGGCGGTCGACGTTCCCGGGGTGTTCGTCGACGGTCCGCCCGCCGTTCATCCGGCGGGTGGAACGTGCGCTCGCCTACCGAACGGAGCACCATGCCGCGCCGCCCTGCGCTCGTCCTCGGCTGCCTCGCCGCCGCCCTCGTCACGGCCGTGCTCGGCGCGGCCCCCGCCGCGGCGCACGGGTTCAGCTCGACCGTGTACACGGACGTCACCGCGGCCGGGCAGGGGCACGTGCGCACCGCGCTGGAGCTGGAGTACGACCTGCTCGTCGTCTCCGCGGCCGACGCCGCGGGCGACGACGCGCTGTTCCAGGACGGCACCGCGGCGTTCGAGGACGGCGACCCGACCGCCCAGGCGGACGCCCTCGAGGCGCACGCCGACGCCGTCCTGGCCTACGTCGCGGACCGGTTCACGGTGTCGTCGGCGGACGAGCCGTGCACGCCCGCGGTCGACGGCGACGTCCGGATGACGCAGCGTGAGGGCGTCCCGCACGCCGTCCTCGTGCTCGACCACGCGTGCGCCGCCTCGGACGGCACCCACGAGATCAGCAGCGGCCTGTTCCCCGACGCCGAGGGCTTCGTCCGCGACACCACGACGATCGTGACGTACTCGCTCGACGCCCGGCACGGCAGCGCCGCCCTCGACGCGGAGCACCCGCAGTTCTCGACCGCGCAGACGTGGACGGAGCGCTTCGCGACGTTCTTCCGGCTCGGCGCCGAGCACCTGCTGACCGGCCTCGACCACATCCTGTTCCTGCTCGCCGTCATCGCCGGGTCGCGGCGGCTGCGGGAGATCGTGCTGGCCGCCACGACCTTCACGGTGGCGCACTCGGTGACGTTCATGCTGGCGGCGGCCGGGCTCGTCGCCGTGCCCGCGGCGGTCGTCGAGCCCGTCATCGCGCTGTCCATCGCGGTGGTCGCCGGGTGGCACCTGTGGCAGATCCGGTGGGGCGGCGACCGGGCGACCGAGCTGGACGTGCCGGGCGGCCACCTCAGCCTCGACCGGGCCGGGTGGGCGCGCCTCGCGGTCGTGTTCGCGTTCGGGCTGGTCCACGGGCTCGGGTTCGCCGGGGCGCTCGGGATCGACGAGGCGTTCTCCTGGACCCTCCTGTGGTCGCTGCTCGTGTTCAACGTCGGCATCGAGACCGTGCAGCTCGCGATCATCGCCGTCGTCTTCCCCGTGCTGGTGCTCGTACGCCGGCGCTCGCCGCAGCTCGGCCTGTGGGCCACGGGGTCGATCGCCGCCCTCGTCTCGGGGATGGGCCTGATCTGGTTCCTGCAACGCGTGACCGGCGGCTGACCAGGTGTTCTGCTCCGGGCAAGCGTCCGGTCCGTCCGTGTTCGCCGGGGGTTCACCGGGGACCGGGAGGGTGACGCCGCCCCACCTCATTCCCCTGGGATACGAAGAGAACGGACGACGCATGTCTTTCTCCACCGCGACACCGGGACAGGCCCCGGTCCGGCGCACCTCGCGCCACCGGGTGTCCGTACGGCTCGCTGCCCTCACCCTCGGCCTGAGCGTCGCCCTCGGCGGCGTGTGCGCCGCCCCGGCGCTGGCCGACGCCCCCACCGCCCTCACCGGCATCGTCCTCGGCGTCGGCGCCGACGAGTCCCAGCGCATCGTCACCTGGTACTCCTCGACCGACACCGCGCAGCAGGTCCAGGTCGCCCCGGCGCCCGCCGTCGTCAACGGGGTCTTCCCGGCCGACGCGCTGACGTTCTCGGCCGTCGGCTCCGCGAACATCGCGACGAGCGGCGGGTTCAACCGCCACGCGACGCTGTCCGGCCTGGCGGAGAGCACCGCCTACACGTACCGGGTCGGCGCGGAGGGGTCGTGGTCGCCCGCGTACACCTTCAAGACGCAGTCGTTCGAGGGGGACTACGACTTCCTGTTCTTCGGCGACCCGCAGATCGGCTCGTCGGGCAACACCGCGAAGGACCAGGCCGGCTGGACGGACACGCTCGACGTGGCGCTCGCGGCCAACCCGGACGCGGAGCTGCTCGTCTCGGGCGGCGACCAGGTCGAGACCGCCAACACCGAGTCGCAGTGGGACGCGTTCCTCGCGCCCGACAAGCTGCGCCAGTACCCGTGGGCCGCGACCATCGGCAACCACGACGTCGGCGGCAAGGCGTACGAGCAGCACCTGTTCACGCCGAACACGGACCGCTCGGCGCCGCTGTACGCGAACGGCCAGCCGACGTCGAACACGTCCGGCGGCGACTACTGGTACATCTACAAGGACGTGCTGTTCATCGACCTGAACAGCAACTCGTACGCGACGAGCCAGGGCGGCGGCGGCGACGCGGCGCACCTCGCGTACGTCACGGACGTCATCGACCAGCACGGTGACGAGGCGAAGTACAAGGTCCTCGTCTACCACCACGCGATCTACTCGCCGGCCGACCACGCGAAGGACGGCGACAACAAGGTCCGCCGCGTCGACTTCCCGACGACGTTCTCGAACCTCGGCGTCGACCTGGTGCTCCAGGGCCACGACCACAGCTACTCGCGCAGCTACCTCATCAAGAACAGCGCGAAGGCGGACCCGGCCGAGCAGCCCGGCCAGGCCGACGTGTACCCGGGCCCCGGCGGCGTGCTCTACGTGACGGCGAACTCGGCGTCCGGCTCGAAGTACTACGACCTCACGACGCCCGACAGCAGCGGCACGAGCGGTGCCGGCAACGGCGCGGACCCGCTGAACCCGAGCAGCTACTGGTACAACTCGGTCCAGAACCAGGAGCACGTCCGCACCTACGTGAAGGTCCAGGTGCGCGACGACCAGCTCGTCGTCGAGAACGTCCGCAGCGGCTCGTGCGCGGCCCCGAACGCGGCCGTCGAGCTCGGCAAGGTCGCCTGGTGCGGCCCGGACAGCGGCGCCACGGCCGCCCAGCCGGTCGGCTCCCTCGTCGACAAGGTGACGGTGCACCAGTACCACGGTGCCGGTCAGGACATCCAGGTCGACGTCCCGGACGCAGCCCCGGGCGAGTTCGGCTGGACGATCGACGGCCACAACGGCCTCGTCGACCTCGGCACGGCCGTCGAGCAGAACGGCTCGTTCGCGGCGACCGGGCAGATCAACCCGATCACCGTCTCGGACACCCGCCGCTCGCGGGCGCCGTGGTCCATCTCGGCCTCGGTCGGGACGTTCCAGGACGGCACGAAGACGTTCTCCGGGAAGTACCTCGGCTGGACCCCGAAGGTCGTGCAGCCGGGTGCCGGCGCGCAGGCCGGGGCGGCCATCCAGTCCGGCTTCGTCGCCGGCGACGGCCTGTCGGTGTCGCGGAACCTCGGCTCCGCGACGCAGGGCCACGACAAGGGCGAGGCCAAGCTCGGCGCCGACCTGGACCTGCGGATCCCGGACGACGTCGCGAAGGGGAGCTACCGCGCGACCCTGACGATCACCGCGCTGAGCAGCTGACCTGCTGATCCCCGGTGGGGTGGGTGCCGCGACGGCACCCACCCCACCACCCGTTCCCGTACCGACCCCGAGGACCACCGTGATGCGCACCAGTCCCGCCCTCCGTCCCGCCGCGACCGTCCTCGCCGTCGCCGCATCCCTCGCCCTCGGCCTCGTCGCGCTCGGTGCGGGGTCCGCCGTCGCAGCCGACACCGACGTCACCTGGACGGTCCGGACGGCCTCGAACGCCCTGGGCGCCGACCGGACGGGGTTCGAGTACACGGTCGACCCCGGCGGCACGGTCGACGACGCGATGGTCGTCGCGAACCACGGCACGACCCCGCTCGACCTGGCCGTGTACGCGGCCGACGGCTACACCACGGACAGCGGCGGGTTCGACCTGCTCGTCGCCGGCGAGAAGTCGCACGGCGTCGGCGCCTTCGTGGCGACGAAGGCCGACCACGTGACCGTCCCGGCCGGCGAGACCGTCGACGTCCCCTTCACCGTCACCGTCCCGGACGACGCCACGCCGGGCGACTACGCGGGCGGCCTGGTCACGTCGCTCCAGGCGCCCGACGACGAGGCCGGCATCGACGTCGACCGCCGCCTCGGCATCCGCGTCGACCTGCACGTCGGCGGCGAGCTCGCCCCGGCCCTCGCGATCGAGGACGTCCACGTCGCCTACTCGGGCACCCTGAATCCGTTCGGCAGCGGCGACGCGACGGTCACGTACACGCTGCACAACACCGGCAACACGGCCCTGTCCGCGGCGCAGGCCGCGTCGACCTCCGGCCCGTTCGGCTGGCTGACGACGTCCGCCGCCGCCGTCGCCGCACCCCCGGAGCTGCTGCCCGGCGAGAGCTGGGAGGTCACCGCGACCGTGCCCGACGTGACGCCCGCGTTCCGGCTCACCGCCACCGCGACCGTGTCGCCGCTGCTCACGGACGCGTCCGGCTCCACGACGTCCCTCGCACCGGTCGTCGTCACCGCCGGCACCTGGGCCGTCCCGTGGACGCTGATCGCGCTCGTCGTGCTGCTCGCCGCGGCCGTCGTCGTCGGGCTGCGCGTGCTGCGCCGCCGCCGCGCGCAGAGCAAGGAGCGTGAGGACGCCCGCGTCCAGGAGGCCGTCGCCGACGCGCTCCGCGAGCGGGAGGTCACGACGCACTGACCGGCGCGCGCCTCGCGCGGCAGGATGGGCGCATGCCCGACGACGCCCGTCCCGTCCTCGTCACCGGTGGCACCGGCACCCTCGGCCGCGCCCTGGTCCGCACCCTGCTCGACGACGGCCGTGCCGTCCGGGTGCTGAGCCGCCGCGAGCCGACACCGGCCGCACCGCAGGCCGTCGACTTCGTCACCGGCGACCTCCTCACCGGCGAGGGCGTCCGCGAGGCCGTCGCCGGCGTCTCGGCCGTCGTGCACTGCGCGAGCGACCCTCGGCACCCCGACCGCGACCTCGACGCCGCCGCCCAGCTGCTCCTCGCCGCACGGGCGGCGCAGGTGCCGCACCTCGTCTACATCTCGATCGTCGGCGTCGACCGGGTGCCGCTCGGGTACTACAAGATCAAGCACGAGGTCGAGGACCTCGTGGAGAACGCGGGCGTCCCGTGGACGATCCTGCGCGCGACCCAGTTCCACGACCTCGTCGCGACGATGCTGGGACAGCTCGCGAAGGCGCCGGTCGTCGTCGTCCCGGACGGGCTGCTCGACCAGCCCGTCGACGTGCGCGAGGTCGCCCGTCGGCTCGCCGACCTCGCCCGGCAGGAGCCGCAGGGCCGCGTCCCGGACCTCGGCGGCCCGCAGGTCCTCACCGTCGCCGAGCTCGCCCGGACGTACCTGACCGCGACGGGTCGTCGTCGTCCCGTCTGGTCGGTGCCGCTCGTCCTGCGCGCGACGCCGTTCCGGGACAACGGCCACCTCGCCCGCGAGCACGCCGTGGGCCGCACCACGTTCGCCGAGTGGGTGCAGCAGCGGACCGGTTCTCCCGCGGCATAAACCCTTGGCAGCCTCACGGGCGCGACGTACGGTCGTCGGACACGGGAAGGAGGTGGTCCGGAACATGAAGTCTTCCAGGACGCGTGAGGTGACTGTCCGCTAGTCGCCCGGAACATCGGACGGATTGTCGATCCGCCCGTGCGCCAGCCGGACCACCCGGCGGGGCGGCGAGCGAATCCCGGCAGTCACCGCAGCCCGTGGGCACGCCGCGACCTCGTCCTACGCGGCAGGACCTCTCCGGAGGCCCGGCCCACGGGCTGTTCCATGCCCGGACGCACGCCCGACGCACGCCCGGGGGGACGGCTGTCCCGGACCCGACCGCCGCACTCGTGGCAGGGTGGTCCGGTGGCCCTCAAGAACCCCGCCCAGATCGACCAGATGCGACCCGCCGGGACGTTCGTCGCCGGTGTGCTGTCCTCGCTGCGCGACGTCGCCCGCGTGGGCATGACGCTCAACGACCTCGACGCGCACGCGCACCGCATGATCGACGCGGCCGGCGCGCACTCCGTCTACCTCGGCTACCACCCGTCGTTCGGCGCGATCCCGTACCCGGGCGTGCTGTGCACGTCGGTGAACGACGCGGCGCTGCACGGCCTGCCGTCGGACCGAGTGCTGCAGGACGGTGACGTGCTGAGCGTCGACTTCGCCGCGAAGGTGCAGGGGTGGGTTGCGGACTCCGCGATCACGTTCCAGGTCGGCTCGACGACGCCTGAGGCGCAGGCGCTCATCGCCGCGACCGAGCAGGCGCTCGCGGCCGGGATCGCCGCCGCAGTCCCCGGCGGGCGCATGGGCGACGTGTCGGCGGCGATCGGTGCCGTCGGCCGGGGGGCCGGGTACGGCATCAACGCCGACTTCGGCGGGCACGGCGTCGGCCGGACCATGCACGAGGACCCGCACGTCGCGAACCTCGGCAAGCCCGGGACGGGGCTCAAGCTCAAGGCCGGGCTCGTGATCGCCATCGAGCCGTGGTTCATGGCCGGCGGCGACGACTACGTGATCGACGACGACGGCTGGACGATCCGCACCGCCGACGGCTCGCTCGCGGCGCACGCGGAGCACACCGTCGCCATCACGAAGGACGGCCCGCTGGTCCTCACGGCCCGCGACTGACCCGGACGACGGGCTGACGACTTCGTCGCGCGGGTCGCGACGAAGTCTTCAGCCTCGTCTGGGGCCCGGGTCAGGCCCAGGCCCGGGCCCGGTCAGAGCGACTTCTGGTACGTCCGCATCGCCTGCACCGACCAGGCCGCGACGACCGCCGCGAGGACCGTCAGCAGGGCGCCGCGCGAGGCGACGAGCCCCCAGTCGACGTCCGTCGACATGGCCGTCCGGCCGATCTCCGTGGCCCACGTCAGCGGGTTGTAGCGGGCCACCGTCTCGACCCAGTCCGGGAGCAGCGCCACCGGCATCAGGGCCGTCGAGAGGAACGTCGCGGGCAGCACGATGATCGTCGAGATGCCGATGAGGGCCGTCTGGTCCCGGGCGAGCAGCGCGACGGCCGCCGACAGCGAGCAGAACGCCGCCGCGAGCAGCAGGGACGCGACGAGCGCGACGGCCAGGCCGAGCACCCCGCCGTCGTACCGGGCACCCGCGAGCCAGCCGATGCCGAGCACGATGACGCCCTGGACCGTCGCCATGAGGAGCTGCTGCGCGAGCTGCCCCGCGACGAGCGACGACCGGTGGACGGGCGACGACAGCAGCCGGTCCATCACTCCGGAGCGGATGTCCTCGATGAACCCCGTCCCCGCCCACGCCCCGGAGTACAGGACCGTCATCATGAGGATGCCCGGCACGAGGAACGTCAGGTAGTCGCCCGCCCCGAACCCCGGCACGGTCGCGATCGACTCGAAGACGTTGCCGAACAGGACGATCCAGATCACGGGCTGGATCACCGAGACGCCGAGCCCCCACGGCTGACGGACGAGGTCGACGGTCCAGCGCCGGCACACCTCCGCGGTCTGCGTGGCCCACGACGCCCGGCCGCCGGTCGGGCGCCCGGTCTGGACGAGCGCGCTCATCGGGCCACCTCCGACCGCTCGACGCGGACGGTCCCGGTCGCGTCGTGCGGCGACGAGCCGTCCGACGAGCCGTCCGGGGACGCATCCGGCGACCCGGACGAGGTCGCCGCCGACTCCGCCGCGGTCCACGACCGTCCCGCGTGCCGCAGGTACACGTCGTCGAGCGTGGGCCGCGAGACGCCGACCGCGCCGTGCCGCACCCCGGCGGCCTGCAGCGCGGCGATCGTCGGGCCGACCACGGCAGGCCCGTCGGGCGTGCGCGCCACGAGCCGACCGGTGGGTCCCTCCACGTGGACGACGACGTCGCCGAGCCCGGCGATCCTCGCCGCGACCGAGCGCACGAGCACGGCGTCCGGCTCGACGAGGTCGACGGTGAGGGTGTCCCCGGCGAAGGCCGCCTTGAGCTCGTCGGGCGACCCGGCCGCGACGACCCGCCCGCGGTCGATGATCGACAGCCCGTCGGCGAGCCGGTCGGCCTCCTCCAGGTAGTGCGTGGTGAGCACGACGGTGAGCGAGTCCTCGCCCGCGAGCCGCCGGATCTCGGCCCACATCGACGCGCGCGCCTCGGGGTCGAGCCCGGTCGTGGGCTCGTCGAGGAACAGCACCTGCGGGGCGTCGACGAGCCCGAGGGCCACGTCGAGCTTGCGCCGCATCCCGCCGGACAGGACGCCGGTGCGCCGGTCGGCGGCGTCAGCCAGACCGAACCGGTCGAGCAGCTGCCCGGCCCGGTCCAGGGACGCGGACCGCGACGCGCCACGCAGGCGGGCGGTCATCGCGAGGTTCTCGCGGGGGGTGAGCAGCACGTCGGCGCCGGTGCCCTGGGACACGTAGCCGATGCTGCGGCGGACCTGGTCGGCGTGCCGGACCACGTCGTGCCCGGCGACCCGGGCGTCGCCGGCCGAGGCCCGCGACAGGGTGGTGAGCACGCGCGTGGTCGTCGACTTGCCCGCGCCGTTGGGGCCGAGCAGCCCGTGCACGGTGCCCGCGGGCACGGTGAGCGTGAGGCCGTCGAGGGCCCGGACGTCGGGTCGGCCGCGGCCCCCCGGATAGGTCTTGATGAGGCCGGTGGCCTCGACTGCCAGCTGGGTCGGCATGGATCGTCTCCTCGGTCGGCCGACCGAGAGAGCCACCTATGCTGGATCTGCAGCGGATCGCACAGGTGAACGCCTCGGACGGTTCGTCGTCGGTCGGCCCGGGTGTGCCAGCACCTGGGCCGACCTGTTCCCGGGCGGGTGCCCGGGGGTCGGTGGTCACGCGGTCGGGGGTGCGGCCCCCTCCGGCGTGAAGTAGGGAGCGAGGGCCTCGGCGAGCTCCTCCGGCTCGAGCCGCCCGCTCGCGGAGCCCGACGCGCGCGCGTGCAGCTCGCGCCACATCGCGACGCCCTCGAGCGTGCCGTCCGTGATGCTGGCCTCCAGCCCGACGACGAAGTCGAGCTCGGCGTGCAGCAGCGCGGAGTCGTAGTCGGCCTCCAGGACGAAGACGGACGGCAGCCCCTGGGCGCGCGCCTGCTCCCGGGCCGTGTCGACCGTCGTGACGTTGAGCTGCAGGGCGGCGATGCGCATGCGGAGCAGCCGCGCCACGTCGTCGGGCCCCAGCAGCGGCAGGAACGAGAGGGCCGCCTCGAACTGGGGGAACTCCTTGACCGGCGTGCGCAGCAGGTCGCTGAGCCAGTCGACGGCCTCCGTCGCTCCCGCGTCGGTCAGCCGGTAGACGGTCCGGGTGGGCCGGTTGCCCTCGCGCTCGGTGGACGCCGCCTCGATGAGCCCGTGCTTCACGAGCGAGTCGACGACCGAGTAGAGCGACCCGAAGTTGAGCCGGACCGACTCGTCCTTGCGGCGCTCGCGCAGCGTCATCGACATCTCGTAGGGGTGCATGGGCCGCTCCCAGAGCAGCGCGAGCACGGCCAGCGCCAGCGGGTTGTTGCGGGTCCGCGGGGCCATGCCGTCACCTCCTGACGCGTATCGTCCGATCCCGAATGCTCGAACCAGAGTATATCTCGACTGTGTCGCGTCTCAACCCCTGTCGCTCATCGGTCACGACCCGCTGGAGGACGGCACGATGGGCGCGTGGACCGACCGTTCCGGGTGATGACCGTGTGCACCGGCAACATCTGCCGCTCGCCGATGGCCGAGGTCGTGCTGCGCGAGCGGTTCGCCGCCGCGGGGCTCGCGGACGCGGTGGTCGTCGACTCGTCGGGCATCAGCGACGAGGAGCACGGCCGCCCCGTGGACCGGCGGGCCCGCGCGGTGCTCGTCGAGCACGGCTACCCGGCGGGGGACGGCCACCGGGCACGGCAGGTCCGCGCCACCGACCTGCCCGGGCGCGACCTGGTCCTGGCGATGACGAGCGTGCACGCCCGGTCGCTGCGCCGCCTCGCCGGCTCCCCGGAGGTCGCCGACCGGGTCGTCATGTACCGGGCGTTCGACCCCGCCGCACCCGTCGTCCCGCCGGGGCAGCCCGAGCACGTGCTCGACATCGACGACCCCTGGTTCGGCGGCCGCAGCGACTTCGAGGCGTGCCTCGCGCAGGTCGAGGCGGCGGCCGACGGCGTCGTCGCCCACGTCCGGGCGGCGCTCGCGGCCGGCTGACCGCCGCCCGCCTCGGCACCGCCCCGGCGTGTCGGCTACAGCCAGCCGTTCTTGCGGAACGCACGCCACAGCCCGGCGCACATCAGCCCGATCGCGCCCATCACGACCCCGAACCCGTACCCCGTGTGCGCCCCGGGCAGGTGGTCGACGTTCATCCCGTACACCCCGGCGACCGCCGTCGGCACGAGCCCGATCGCGGCCCACGACGAGATCCGCCGCATGTCCTCGTTCTGCCGGACGCTCACGCGGTTCTGCGCGACGGACACCTGCGCGATGTCGGCCTGCATCACGCTGGTGAGCATCGCGTCCTGCCCTTCGATGAGCTCCGCGGCCCGCAGTGCGTGGTCCTCGACGTCCCGGAAGTACGGCCGCATGACGGGCTGCACCCAGGGGATGTCGTCGTTGACGAGCCGGGTGAGCGGCCCGACGAGCGGCACGACGGCCCGGCGGAACAGCATCACCTCGCGCTTGAGCTTGTAGATGCGCTCGGCGTGGTCGCGGCCCGGTTCGTCGCCGAACACCTGGTCCTCGATCTCGTCGATGTCGGTGTCCACGGCGACGGTCACGTCGAGGTAGTCGTCGACGGTGAGGTCGAGCATGCGGTGCAGCACGGCCGCCGGCCCGTGCACGAGCATCGCCGGATCGCCCTCGAGCGAGGTGCGCGTCCGGTGCGGCACCGTGGAGTCGCCGTGCCGGACGACGATGACGAACCGCTCGCCGAGGAACACCGCGATCTCGCCGACCTCGACGACCTCGACGTGGTCCACGTAGTGCACGGGCTTGATGACGACGAACGTGACGTCGCCGTACCGCTCGAGCTTGGGCCGCTGGTGGGCGCGGACGGCGTCCTCGATGGCGAGCTCGGGCAGCGCGAAGCCGGCCGCGAGGGCGTCGAACTCGTCGGCGGTCGGCTCGTGCAGGCCGACCCACACGAACCCGTCGTCCTTCTCGGCCTCCCGCACGGCGACGAACAGGTCGTCGAGCCGGTGCCGGCGCACACCGCCGGTGTAGAGGGCGCAGTCCACGATCACGGCCGCGAGCGTACGTGCGGGACGCCGATGTCCGCGGGGAGATCGGCGGGCACGGCAGGATGAACCGCATGAAGGTCGCCCGCCGCGCTCACGTGCCCCCGTTCGCCGTCATGGAGATCCTGGCCGCCGCGAACGCCCGGCGGGCCGCCGGCGCGCACGTGCTCAACCTGTGCGCCGGTGAGCCGTCGACCGGTGCCTCCGACGTGGTGCGGCAGCGCGCGATCGACCTGCTGACCGCGGGCGACCTCGGGTACACCGAGTCGCTGGGCGCCCCCGGCCTGCGTGCGGCCATCGCGCAGCACTACCGCGACTGGTACGGCGTGGACGTCGAGCCGTCCCGGATCGCGGTGACCACGGGCTCGTCGGGCGGCTTCCTGCTCGCGTTCCTCGCGGCGTTCGACGTGGGCGACCGGGTCGCGCTCGCGGTCCCCGGCTACCCGGCGTACGCGAACATCCTCGCGGCGCTGGGCTGCGAGGTCGTCGAGATCCCGTGCGGGCCGGACACCCGGTACCAGGCGACGGTCGCGCAGCTCGAGGCGCTCGACGCCCCGGTCGAGGGGCTGGTCGTCGCGAGCCCCGCGAACCCGACGGGCACGATGATCGACCCCGCCGAGCTCGCGGCCCTGGCCGAGTGGTGCGGCGACCGCGGCGTCCGGCTGGTGAGCGACGAGATCTACCACGGCATCACGTACGGCGCCGCCGAGGTCCCGACGGCGGCGCGTTACCTGGGCTCGGGTGCGATCGTCGTGAACTCGTTCTCGAAGTACTGGGCGATGACCGGCTGGCGGCTCGGGTGGCTGGTGCTGCCCGACGACCTCGTCGCCCCCGTCGACGCGCTCGCGGGGAACGTCGCGCTGTGCCCGCCGGCGCTCGCGCAGCACGCGGGTGTCGCCGCGTTCAGCGAGGCCGGGTACGCGGCCGCCCGGGCGAACGTGGAGCGGTACGCGGCCGCCCGCGAGCACCTGCTGTCCCGTCTGCCGGAGCTCGGGTGGGACCGGATCGCGCCCGCGGACGGCGCGTTCTACCTGTACGCGGACGTGTCGTCGTCGGGGCTGGACTCCGTGACCTGGTGCGCGCGGCTGCTCGACGAGGCGGACGTGGCGCTCACCCCCGGGACGGACTTCGACCCCGTCGACGGGCACCGGTGGGTGCGGCTGTCGTTCGCGTCGTCCGTGGACGTGGTGCGCGAGGCCGTCGACCGGATCGTCGCCTGGCAGGCGCGCCTGTAGCCGGGCCGCCCGGTCGCCGGGTCGCCGGGTCGCCGGCCGGGGCGGGCGCGGTCAGCCCGAGGGGTGCGCGTCCTGCCACGCGCGCACCTCGGCGACGAGCGCCGTGTCGCCCATCGCCTGCGCCACGATCCCCAGGTCCGCCCAGGCGGCGGCGTTGCCGGGGTCGACCTCGGTCGCGCGGACGAGGTGGTCGCGCCCCGCCTCGAGGTCGCCGTCCTGCGCGGCGAGCGTCCCGGCCGCGAGCAGGAGGTCGACGTTGAGGGGGTCGTCGGCCAGGACCCGCTCGACGAGCACCCGGCCCTCCGCGGGACGGTCGAGGGTGGCGAGCGCGACGGCCCGGGTGCGGACCGTGTCGACGGACCCGGGGACGAGCGCGAGCGCGTCGTGCGACCAGGACAGGGCGTGGCGCGCCGACGCCGGGTCGCCCGCGTCCACCCCGGCGGCGAACGCGGCGGTCGCCAGCACGGGCACGTCGGCGTCCCACGGCCGCAGCGTCCGGGCGAGGTCGAACCGGTCCGACGCCGCGTCGATGTGGCCCTCGGCGGCGAGCGTCACGCCCCGG
The DNA here is from genome assembly GCF_016862675.1 of Cellulomonas chitinilytica. GTDB lineage: Bacteria > Actinomycetota > Actinomycetes > Actinomycetales > Cellulomonadaceae > Cellulomonas > Cellulomonas chitinilytica. The sequence continues at coordinate 265,323 of NZ_BONK01000004.1, forward strand.
CCGACCGCCCCCTCGCCCGCGCACGCCACCACCAGCACGAGCGCCCACGCCGCACCACCGGCGGCCACCGCGGGCCCGACCCAGGCACGTTCGCGCTCGGCCGCGACCTGCGACGCGAGCGCGCCGGCGAGGACGCAGAGCAGCGGGGTCGTGGACGCGTGCGTGAACCCGGTCGACAGCGTCACGACGCCCGCGACGAGGCCCGCCGCGGCGCCGGCCAGCAGCCCCCCGCGCGGGCCGTCGAGCTCGCCGCGGGCCGCCCAGCCCGCACGCACCAGCAGGGCGACGAGCGCGAGCGTCAGCACGACGAGCACCGCGCCGCCCGCGACACCGGCCTGCAGCAGGGCGTCGTGCGGGGAGTCCGGCGGGTTCGCGGTGCCGAGCTCCAGCCGCCACCGGTCGGACGCGGCCGGGCCGGCGGCGTCGAAGAACCCGCTCGGCCCGACCCCGGTGACCAGGTGGTCGCCGAGCAGCCGCACGGTGTCCGACCAGAGCAGCGCGCGGCCCTCGACGGTCCCGGAGGCGAGCTCGTCGCCGCCGAGCACCCGGTCGCGCGTGGTGGGCAGGAGCAGGGCGGCGGCTCCGACGGCGACGGCGGCCCCGCCGGCGACGGCCAGGGTGCGTCGTCGCCCCGGCGCCCGCCACCCCGTCAGCACGACGACCCCGCACGCGAGCACCGCACCCGCGAGCGCGGCCCGCGAGCCGCTCGTCACCACGAGCGTCCCGGACGCGACGAGCCCCACGGTCGGCAGCGCGGCCGCACGGTCGACGGGCCGCCGGACGACGACCGCGAGCAGGACGGCCAGCAGCGTCGCACCGAGCGCGCCTTGCTGGCTCGCGTTCCCCAGGAGCGAGCCGGGCCGGGTCACGTCCCCGCCGAGCGGCCGCCTGCCGGTCGCCTCGACGAGCGCGACGAGCGCGCACACCAGGGCCGTCACCGACGCGGAGCCGACGAGCGCCCGGGTGCGCGCGGGCGTCGTCCCGGGGCCGAGCAGCCGGGCCCCCGCCCACAGCGCGCCCGCGTACAAGGGGAGGGCGACGAGGCCCTCGTAGCGGGGCCACCGCCCGACGAGCTGGGCGAGCGGCGCGTCGCCGGCGAGCGCGCACAGCACCAGCCACCCCGCACCCACCACGACGACGACGGCGACGTCCCGCCGGAGCCTCCCCACGGGCCGGGCCAGCGCGGCGAGCGCCACCGCCACGGCGACGACGGCCAGCTTCGGGAGCACGAAGCGGGACAGCCCGAACGGGAGCACGGCGAGCGGCGCGAGCGCCAGGAGGGCGACCGCCCACCGCCCGGCGAGGTCCCGCCCGGCCGGTGCGCTGCCCGGACGCCCTCGGGGTGCGGTCCCGCGCGCACCTCCCGGCCGGGTGACCGGCCGGTGCGGGGGCGTCGAAGGACGCGACACCGATCGAGTGAACCACACGGCCGGTGGCGGGCGGCCGGGTGACACGGCGCCCACGCGGCGGCACGGCGCCGCGCCGGAAAGGTCCGGTATGCGACCATCGCGGCTGCGCGATCGCCGAGCGCGCCCCCAAGCCCGAGGAGCCTCCATGTCCGAGCCCGCCCGCGCGCTGGCCCGCCGGGGCGCGACGCTCGCGCTCGTGGCGCTGGCCCTCGTCGGCTGCAGCCCCGACGACCCGTCGCCCGCCCCGACGACGTCGAGCCCGAGCCCGAGCGACGTCGACACGGACCCGGTCACGGCGGCCGTGCAGATCCATGACGAGGACCTGACGCTCGAGGTCGGGCCGGTCGCCGTCTCGGACGGCGTGGGCGTGCTGAGGATCGCGGGTCCGTCGGACGCGTCGCTGCAGACGCTGCTCTGGGACGTCTCGGTGTCGATGCGCCCCGGCGCGACCGGGGTCCGGCTCGTCGACCTCGACCAGGGCACGGTCACGATGCCCGCGCTGACGCAGTCCGGCGACGCCGTCGTGTCGTGGGCGATGTCTCCGGGCGGTCCCCGCACGGACGCCGCGCTCGCTGCCGCCGGTGACGACACCGAGGTGCTGTACGTCGCGTTCGCGGCACCCACCACGCCGACCGTCGACGTGCTCCTGCCCGGGGGCGGGGGCCTCGTCGAGCAGGTGCCCGTGACGGACGCGCACGACGCCGGTGACCTCACGGTCCCCCCGTCCGAGATCCGTGAGGACCCGGTCGCCACGACGCCCGTCGCACGCCTCGACACCTACACGGAGCAGGCCGACGGCCAGGTCCGCACCCGGGCCTCGGCGACCGCGGTCACGGTCGCCGTCGGTTCCGACGTGCTCTTCGACGTCGACTCCGCCGACCTCGGTCCGCAGGCCGACGCCGCCCTCGCGGCCGCGGCGCAGCAGGTCGGCGCGTACGACGGAGGGACGCTCGCCGTCGTCGGCCACACCGACGACGTCGCGGACGACGAGTACAACCAGGCGCTCTCGGAGCGCCGCGCGCAGGCCGTCGCAGACCGGCTCCGGTCGCTCACGGACCTGGGCGGGTTCGAGGTCTCCGTGCAGGGTCGCGGCGAGACGGAGCCGGCCACGGAAGGGACGTCCGTCGAGGCCCGGGCGCTGAACCGGCGCGTCGAGCTCGTGCTCACGGCGCAGCAGGGCGACGCGGCGACGGCACCGGCTCCCGCGGGCGCCCTGCCGGAGACGACGGGTCCCACCGCGGCGGCCGACGCTGCCGTCACGATCGACTCCGGCAACGGCGTGCCGGTCGACGTCCGCGTCCGTGAGGTCCGCCGGGTCGGCCGATACCTCGTCGGGAGCCTCGAGGTCAGCAACACCGCGGGGCCGGACCCGGCCAGCGGCGCGGTGTTCTCCACCGGCGCGTGGGACGCCCGCGGATCGTTCGACGCGTGGCTGCAGTACGCCGCCACGAACGTCACGCTGCTGCGGGGCGACGTGCGGACCTACCCCGTCGACTACGTCGCGACCGACGTCCGTCGCGACCCCCTCGCGGACCGTCAGATCGACGGGCCGAAGGTCGGTCGCAGCACGCGCGTGACGGTCGTGTGGCCGGACCCGGGCACGGACACCGTCGTCGTCGACTCCCCGACGCAGACCCACGAGATCTCCGGGTCGATCGCGGTCGACCTGGACACCGCCCCCTTCCGCATCACGGACGTGCCGGTGACGGGCTCCGCGGGGGCGGCGCGCGGCTGACGGCGACGTAGGTTGGGACCGTGCCGCTCCCGCCCCTCGTGGACCCCGGTCCGCCGCTCACCCTCGACCAGCTCGCCCGTGCGAACCGGCACCTGCTGCTCCCCGGGCTCGGTGCCGACGGGCAGCGGCGCCTGCGGGCGGCCCGCGTGTGCGTCGTCGGGGCGGGCGGGCTCGGGGCGCCCGTGCTGCAGTACCTGGCGGCGGCGGGCGTCGGGACGCTCGGTGTCGTGGACGACGACGTGGTCGACGTCTCCAACCTGCAGCGTCAGGTCATCCACGGCACGAGCGACGTCGGCCGGCCCAAGGTCGACAGCGCGCGCGACGCGATCGCCGCGCTCGACCCGTCGATCGAGGTCGAGGTCCACGCCACGCGGCTGACCGCCGAGAACGTCGACGACATCCTCGGCCGGTACGACCTCGTCGTCGACGGCACCGACAACTTCCCGACCCGGTACCTCGTCAACGACGCGTGCGTGCGGCTCGGGATCCCCGAGGTGTGGGGCTCGGTGCTGCGGTTCGACGCCCAGACGACCGTGTTCTGGGGCCGCCCGCCCGCGGGCGTCGCCGCGGTCGAGCTGCGCGACCTGTTCCCGACGCCCCCGCCCGCCGACCAGGTGCCGTCCTGCGCGGAGGCCGGTGTGCTCGGCGCGCTGTGCGGGCAGGTCGGATCGGTGATGGCGGTCGAGGCCGTCAAGCTGGTGACCGGGCTCGGGGAGCCGTTGCTCGGGCGGGTGCTCGTGCTCGACGCGCTGCGCGGCCGGTGGCAGGAGGTCCCGCTCCGTCCGGCACGCTCGCGACCGCCGGCTTCGGCGCCGGTCGCGGCAGCCCGCGTCGACGTCCCGCGTGCGCCCGGGGTCCCGCAGGTGACGGTCGACGAGCTCGCGGCCCTGCTCGCCGACGGGGACGTCTACCTCATCGACGTCCGCGAACCGGCCGAGGCCGCGGCCGCCTCCATCCCGGGCGCGCGCCTCGTCCCGCTCGCGACGGTGCTCGACGGGTCGGCGCTCGCGGACCTGCCCCGCGACCGGGAGATCCTCGTGCACTGCCAGGTCGGGGGCCGGTCGCTCATGGCGGCGCAGGTGCTGCGCGACGCCGGGTTCGACGCGACGAACGTCGTGGGCGGCATCGCGGCGTGGCTCGACGCCCGCTGACACCGACGTGACCACAGCCCCTGCCCGGACGCGCTGACCCGGTCCATGCCCTGAGGTCCCAGGACCTGCCCCGCGGGGTGGTGCCAGGATCGTCCTGCCCGCCAGGACGCGCGGGTGGACCGGACGAGAGGACACCCGTGCGACCGCTCGACGAGCACCGCGCCGCCGCCCTGGCGCTGGCGCACCCGCTGACCCCGGTCGAGGTCGGGCTCGACGACGCGTGGGGCACGGTGCTCGCCGACGACGTCCGCACCGACGGCCCGCTGCCTCGCTGGGACAACTCCGCGATGGACGGGTACGCCGTGCGGTCGGCCGACGTGGCGACCGCGTCGGCCGACGCCCCGGTGGTGCTGCGCGTGGTGGCGGACCTGCCCGCCGGGTCGTCGAGCGCCCCGCTGCTGGCGGCCGGAACCGCGGCCCGGATCATGACGGGCGCCCCCGTCCCGCCGGGCGCCGACGCGATCGTCCCGGTGGAGGTGACCGACGCGGGGACGACGACCGTCGAGATCCGCGCCGCCGCTCCCGTCGGGGCGCACGTGCGGCGGGCAGGCGAGGACGCCGTGGCCGGCGACCTCGTCGTCGCGGCCGGGACCCTGCTGGGTGCGGCGCACGTCTCGGCGCTCGCGTCGGTCTCCGCCGCGACGGTGCGCGTGCACCGCCGGCCGCGGGTCGCGGTCGTGTCGACCGGCGACGAGCTCGTCACCCCTGGGTCGCCGCTCGAGCGGGGGCAGATCCCCGACTCCAACTCCTGGCTGCTCGCCGCCGCCGTCCGCGACGCCGGCGGCACCCCCGTGCGGATCGGTCCCGTCGGCGACGACCCTGCAGCGCTGCGCGCGCTGCTCGGCGACCTCGACGGGACCGTCGACGCGATCGTCACGTCGGGCGGCGTCAGCGTCGGTGCGTACGACGTGGTGAAGGCCGCGCTCCGTGACGACCCCGGTGTCGAGTTCGTGCCCGTGGCCGTGCAGCCCGGCAAGCCGCAGGGCCTCGGGCGGCTGCCCGGCGGCACGCCCGTGTTCGCGCTCCCCGGGAACCCGGTGAGCTCGTTCGCGTCGTTCGAGATGTTCGTCCGGCCCGCCCTGCTGCGGATGCGCGGGCTGGCCGACGTGGAGCGACCGACCGTGGTCGCGCCGGCGGGCGAGCAGTGGCGGACGCCGCCCGGCCGCGCGCAGCTCATGCCCGTGCGGTGGGTACGCGCGACGGGCGACGCCGCCGACCCCGCCGCCCGCCTCGACGCCGACGCCGCGGCCGGTCCGGCCGCCCGCCCGGCCGCCGGAGCCGTCGTCGTCCGGGCCACCGCCGGTGGCTCGGGCTCGCACCTCGTCACACGCCTCGCCCTCGCCGAGGGGCTCGCCGTGATCCCCGCCGACGTCGACGAGGTGCTCGTCGGCGACCTCCTGACCGTTCTGAAGGTGACCCCATGACGCAGCCGTTCACCCACCTCGACGCCGCCGGGCACGCCCGCATGGTCGACGTCACCGCCAAGCAGCCCACGGTCCGCTCGGCGCGCGCGTCGGGTCGGGTCGAGTGCGGGCCGGACGTCGTCGCTGCCCTGCGCGACGGCACCGTGCCGAAGGGCGACGTCCTCGCGGTCGCCCGCGTCGCCGGCATCGCCGCCGCCAAGCGCACGCCCGAGCTCCTCCCGCTCGCGCACGTCATCGGCGTGCACGGCGTCGTCGTCGACCTGGAGGTCTCGGACGACGGCGTCGACATCTCCGCCACCGTTCGGACCGCCGACCGGACCGGTGTCGAGATGGAGGCCCTCACCGCCGTCGCCGTCACGGCGCTCGCGGTCGTCGACATGCTCAAGGGCCTCGACAAGTCGGTGCGCATCGCGGGTGTGCAGATCGAGGAGAAGACCGGCGGGAAGTCGGGCGACTGGCGGCGCGGCTGATGCCGACCGACCCTCCCGCCCCGAGCCCTCCGGCGGCCGGCGGCTCGAGGCCAGATGCGCTCAGGCCAGATGCGCTCAGGCCCGACGCGCTCGGGCCAGACGCACTCGCGCCTGGCGCGCACCGGCCCGACGCGCTCCCGCCGTTCGACGCGATCGTCCTCGCGGGCGGCCGCGGCCGCCGGCTGGGCGACGTCGTCGAAGGCACCGTCAAGCCGGAGGTGCTGGTCGGCGGGGTCGCGCTGGTGGACCACGTGCTCGCGGCCGTCGCCGGCGCGCGCCGGGTCGTGCTCGTCGCGCCGCCGCAGGTCGCACGCCCGGGCGTGCTCACCGTCCTCGAGGACCCGCCCGACGGCGGCCCGGTGGCGGGGGTCGCCGCGGGCCTCACCGCCTTGCGGTCGCTTCCCGACGAGGCCCCGCCTGCGCCCGACGCCGGTCCGATGCCTCCTGATGATGCCTCGCCCGGTGAGTCGCCTGGAGCGTCCCGCGCCCCCGACCTCGTCGTCGTCCTCGCGTGCGACGTCCCCCATGCAGCCCGCGCCGTGCCGTCGCTCCTGGCCGCCGCGAACGCCCCGGACGTGGACGGCGCTCGCCTGGTCGCCTCCGACGGCCGACCGCAGCACCTCGTCGCCGCGTATCGCCACGACGCGCTCGCCGCGGCCCTCGCCGCGCTCCCGTCGGTGCGCGACGTGGCCGTCCGCCGGCTCGTCGAACCGCTGCGCCTCGCCGACGTCCCGGACACCACGGACGCCGCCGCGGACGCCGACACCTGGGACGACGTCGCCCGCCTGGACGCCGCCCTGACCCGTGGCACCATCGAATCCGCGAACCCACCTGACGGACGGAGCACCCCATGAGTGAGGACCCCCGCCGCGCCCCCGGCGCCGACCTGCCCGCGTGGGTGGCGCACATCGCCGCCGAGCTCGGCGTGGACCCGTCGCTCGTCGACGTGGACCGGATCCTGGGCGTCGCCGGCGACGTCGCCCACTCCGTGGCGCGCCCGGCCGTCCCGGTGACGATGCTGATCGCGGGCCTCGCGTTGGCAGGCGGCCGCACGGACGTGCTCGACGTCGTCGAGCGCGAGGCACAGGCGTGGGTGGCGGGATGACGGTCACCGTCCGGTACTTCGCGGCCGCGGCCGAGGCCGCCGGCGTGGACACCGAGCAGGTCGACGCGGGGACCGCCGCCGAGGTCCGGGCCCGGCTCGTCGCCCGGCACGGGGCCACCCTGGACCAGGTCCTCGACCGCTGCGCCCTCCTCGCCGACGGCACCCGCGTGGAGCCCGCCGACCTGGTCCCGGCAGGCACGACCCTCGACGTCCTCCCGCCGTTCGCGGGCGGCTGACACCTCGACGGACTGTCTGACGGACCCGACGCAGCCGGTCTGCTGACCTACGACGAGTCGAGCGTCAGACCCCCGGCACGGCGTGGATATCCTCAGCCCGCCACACCCGCCGCCCGAGGGAGTCTCGTGATCGTCGTCGTCGACCGCTCGTCCGTCGCGATGGGCGACGACGCCGTCAGCCACCGGACCGAGACCGACGTCGATCCTGCGACCACGGTCGGGGCGTTCGTCGCCCGGCTGCTGCAGCCGCGGCCGCCGCTCCCGAGCGTCGCGGGCGAGGTCGCGTGGCTGGTGCAGGTCAAGGTCAGCACGGACGACGAGCCGTGGCACGAACGCCGCACGGACGTCGCGCTGATCACCGTGCCGTACCCGACGGGCGCGTCGTCGATCGTGCCGCTGTCCCGGTACACGCTCGGCAGGACGCTCGGCGACGTCGCGCAGGAGAGCACGGACGGCTCGGTGACGATCTTCTTCGCCTACCGGACCGAAGGTGCGCGGATGTCGTACGCCGGCTTCGAGCAGGCGTACGGCGGGGTCTGACCCGGGATCGGCACGGCGGCCGGAGCGGCCGGGTCGTGCTCAGCCGCCGATGCGCTCAGCCGCCGATGGCGCTCATCGGCCGGGCTGGCTGCAGGAACGACGGGTCGTCGATGTCGTGCCCGGCCTTCTTCCCGGCGAGACACCGCCGGTAGGCGTCCGCGATCGCCGCGTCCATGTCCGCGGAGGCCTCTCCGGCACGCAGGAGCGAGCGCACGTCGGTCTCCCCCTGGGAGAACAGGCACGCGCGGAGCTGCCCGTCGGCGGTGAGCCGCAGCCGGTCGCAGGACCCGCAGAACGGTGCGGTGACCGACGCGATGACCCCGACGGTGGCGGGCCCACCGTCGACGGTCCAGAGCTCGGCGGGTGCGGCGCCGCGGCCGGGGACCTCGGTGAGGGTGAACTCGGCGGTGAGCCGGGCGAGGATCTCGGCCTGCGTGACCATCTCGGTGCGGTCCCAGGTGTGGCCGCCGTCGAGGGGCATCTGCTCGATGAACCGCATCTGGTACCCGCGGTCGACGGCGAACCGGGTGAGGGCGACGACCTCGTCGTCGTTGACGCCGCGCATGGCGACCGCGTTGAGCTTCACGGGGCGCAGCCCGGCGGCGTCGGCGGCGGCGATCCCGGCGAGGGTCTCGACGAGCCGGTCCCGCCGGGTGAGCGAGATGAACCGCGCCCGGTCGAGGGTGTCGAGGCTGATGTTCACGCGGGAGAGCCCGGCGTCGGCGAGCGGTGAGGCGAGGGCCGGCAGCCGGAGCGCGTTCGTCGTGAGCGACACCTCCGGGCTCCCGCTCGGCCCGGTGAGGGCGGTGAGGCGCCGCACGACGTCGACGACGTCGACCCGCAGCAGCGGTTCGCCGCCGGTGAGGCGGATCTCGGTGATGCCGTGCTCGACCCCGACGCGCGCGACCTGCACGATCTCCTCGGTCGTGAGCATCGTCGAGCGGGCGAGCCACGGGACGCCGTCGGCGGGCATGCAGTACGTGCAGCGCAGCGAGCAGCGGTCGGTGAGGGAGATCCGCAGGTCGCGGTGCACCCGGCCGAACCGGTCGGTCAGGGTCATGTCATCCCCACCCATACGTGGCTCCCGTCCGCGAGGACCTCACGCTTCCACACCGGCAGCTCGGCCTTCACCCTCTCGACGAGTGTCCGGCAGACGTCGAACGCGTGCGCCCGGTGCGCCGTGGCGACGGCCGCGACGATCGCGGCCTCCCCGACCGTCAGGTGCCCGGTCCGGTGGCTGACCGCGAGCCCCAGCACATCGGGGTCGTCGGCGACCTCCGTCGCGATCCGCGTCAGCACCAGGCCGGCGTCCGGGTGGGCGCTGTAGTCGAGCGCGACCACGGCGCCGGTCACCGACGGGTCGTGGTCACGCACGAGCCCGACGAACGTCGCGACGGCACCCGCGCGCGGCCCGCTCACATGTTCCACGTGAAACAGCAGGTCAAGCGGCGTCTTCTCGAGCCGGGCGAGCACCGTCACGCGTGGTCACCCCCGCCCAGCTGGTCCAGCAGATGGCCGACGAGCGGAAGCAGCACGTCGAGCCCCTCGACGACGCCCCCGGGCGACCCGGGCAGGTTGACGACGACCGCGCCGGACGCGGTCACGCCGGCGACGCCCCGGGACAGCACGGCCGTCGGCACGGTCCGGGCGCCCTCGCGCCGCAGCAGCTCGGCGATCCCCGGCAGCTCGCGGTCGAGCAGTGGACGGGTGCCTTCGGGGGTGCGGTCCCGCGGCCCGACTCCCGTGCCGCCGGAGGTGATCACGAGGCGCGCCCCGTCGGCCAGGGCGGCGGCGAGGGCGGCCGAGACGGGCTCGGCGCCGTCGGCCACGACCACCGGCTCGCCGACCGTGAACCCGGCGTCCCGCAGCCGGTCGCGCGCCGCCGGGCCGGACCGGTCCTCGCGCAGCCCGGCGGCAGACCTGTCGGAGGCGACGACGACCGTCGCGCGGGGTGCGGACACCGGGCCAGGGTAACCAGCGCCGCACGCCCGGCATCCGTCGGACCACCGTGGAAATGGTGGCCGCGGGACCGGCGGGTCGCGGCCGGGTGCGCCGATCCCACGCCGGCACCACGATCTCGGCGTTTCCGCACACCGAGGCGGACGCGCGTCCGACGCAGGTACGCTGGGCCCACAACTCAACATGCTGCTCGAACCGCGGCGGGAGAGCTCCCGCACAGCACGTACAGCGGGACGCCGAAGGAGCAACCCTCCCCGGGAATCTCTCAGGCCCCTGTACCGCCGTGGCGAGGCAACTCTGGAAAGTGGTCACCCGGCGACGAGGTGACCCACCGACGGTGCAAGTCGGCGCGCCCCGGGCTCGGTGAGCCACGGCGGACCGGCAAAACTCTCAGGTACGTGCGTACGCGCGGATGACAGAGCGGGGAGCCCACCCGTCCGTCCCGGCGTCCCCGCCGGGCGAGCCCCCGGAGCAGCTGTGACCGATCTGCACGCAGTCCCGACGACGATCCCGGTGATCCCGCCGATCGAGGTCACGCCTGACGTCGTCCCCTTCACCGCGGTCGAGCACACGCCCGCAGCGGTCGACTTCGCCGACCGGCACATCGGGCCGCGTGGCGAGGAGACGGCCCGGATGCTCACGGCCGTCGGCTACGACAGCCTGGACGCGCTGGTCGACGCGGCGGTCCCGGCGTCGATCCGCTCCGAGCGGCCCCTCGACCTGCCGGCCGCGAGGTCCGAGGAGGAGGTCCTCGCCGACCTGCGCGCGATCGCGGGCCGCAACCGCGTCATGACGCAGATGATCGGCCAGGGCTACTCGGACACGATCACGCCCGCGGTGATCCGCCGGAACGTGCTGGAGTCGCCCGCCTGGTACACCGCGTACACGCCGTACCAGCCGGAGATCTCGCAGGGCCGGCTGGAGGCGCTGCTGAACTTCCAGACGATGGTCACGGACCTCACGGGCCTGGACATCGCGAACGCGAGCCTGCTGGACGAGGCCACCGCGGTCGCCGAGGCCGTCGCGCTGATGTGGCGCGCGCAGAAGAACAAGGACGGCACGGTCGTCCTGGACTCCGAGCTGTTCGGGCAGTCGCTCGCGGTGACGGTCGGCCGCGCGGAGGCCATCGGGCTGCCGGTCGTGGTCGCCGACCTCACCGACGGCCTTCCGGAGGTCGACGGACCCCTGCTCGGCGTCGTGGTCCAGCAGGTCGGGGCGTCGGGCGTGGTCCGCGACCTCGCACCCGCGATCGCCCAGGCCAAGGAGCGCGGCGCGCTCGTGACGGTCGCCGCCGACCTGCTCGCCCTGACGCTGCTCACGAGCCCGGGCGAGCTCGGCGCGGACGTCTCGGTCGGCTCGGCGCAGCGGTTCGGCGTCCCGCTCTTCGCGGGCGGGCCGCACGCGGCGTTCATGGCGGTCCGCAACGGGCTCGAGCGGATGCTGCCGGGTCGCCTGGTCGGCGTCTCGGTGGACGTGGACGGCGCCCGCGCGTACCGGCTCGCGCTCCAGACGCGCGAGCAGCACATCCGTCGCGAGAAGGCGACGAGCAACATCTGCACCGCGCAGGCCCTGCTCGCGGTCGTCGCGTCGATGTACGCCGTCTACCACGGGCCCGCCGGCCTGCGGGCGATCGCCGAGCGCGTGCACAACCGCGCGGAGGCGATCGCGACCGTGCTGCGCGCGACGGGCGTCACCGTCACGCACGACCGGTTCTTCGACACGGTCCAGGCGCACGTGCCCGGGCAGGCGCGCGCGGTCGTCGAGGCCGCCGCCCGCGGGGACATCAACCTGTGGGCACCGGACGACGACCACGTGCAGGTCGCCTGCGACGAGCGGACCTCCGACCAGCACGTAATGGCGGTCGCGCTCGCGTTCGCCGACGCCGGCGCGACGCGGGTCGGGCCCGACGAGGTCGGCGTCGAGGCGGTCGAGGCCACGACGCTCCGGGCCGCCTCCGGCACCCCCACGACGGCCCTGCCCGCCGACGTGCGCCGCACCAGCACGTACCTCACGCACCCGGTGTTCCACCTGCACCGCTCGGAGACGGCGATGCTGCGCTACCTGCGCCGCCTGTCCGACAAGGACCTGGCGCTCGACCGCACGATGATCCCGCTGGGCTCCTGCACCATGAAGCTCAACGCGACGGTCGAGATGGAGCCCATCTCGTGGCCGGGCTTCGCGAGCATCCACCCGTACGCCCCCGCCGACCAGACGACGGGCTACGCGGAGCTCGTCGCCGAGCTGCAGGAGTGGCTCGCCGAGATCACGGGGTACGCGGCGGTGTCCGTGCAGCCCAACGGCGGTTCGCAGGGCGAGTTCGCGGGCCTGCTGGCCATCCACGCGTACCACGCGGCGCGCCACCAGGACGGTGACCCGGCCCGCGACATCTGCCTGATCCCGGCGTCCGCGCACGGCACGAACGCGGCGAGCGCGGCGCTCGCGGGCATGCGCGTGGTGGTCGTCGCGACGGCCGGCGACGGCTCGGTGGACCTCGACGACCTGCGTGCGAAGCTCGACCAGCACGGCCCGCAGGTGGCCGCGATCATGATCACGTACCCCTCGACGCACGGCGTCTACGAGGAGGGCGTCCGCACGGTGTGCGACCTCGTCCATGAGGCGGGTGGTCAGGTGTACATCGACGGCGCGAACCTCAACGCGCTCGTCGGTCTGGCCCGACCCGGCGAGATCGGCGGCGACGTCAGCCACCTCAACCTGCACAAGACCTTCTGCATCCCGCACGGCGGCGGCGGCCCGGGCGTCGGCCCGGTGGCTGTCGCGGCGCACCTCGCCGAGTACCTGCCGGGAGACCCCACGCCGGGATCGCTCCCCGGCGACCCGACGCCCGGCGCCACCCGGAACGCGGTCGCCCCGGTGTCCGCAGCCCCGTACGGCTCGGCCGGCATCCTGCCCATCTCCTGGGCGTACGTCGCCCTCATGGGCGCCGAGGGCCTGCGCACCGCGACGGAGACCGCGGTCCTCGCGGCGAACTACCTCGCCGCCCGCCTGGGTGACCACTACCCGGTCCTGTACACGGGCCCGAACGGCCTGGTCGCGCACGAGTGCATCCTCGACCTCCGGGACATCACCAAGCGGACCGGCGTCACCGCCGAGGACGTCGCGAAGCGGCTCATGGACTACGGCTTCCACGCCCCGACGCTGTCGTTCCCTGTCGCGGGCACGCTCATGGTCGAGCCGACCGAGAGCGAGGACCTCGCCGAGCTCGACCGGTTCGTCGACGCCCTGCTCGCGATCCGCGCCGAGATCGACGCGGTCGAGGCCGGCACGTGGACGGTCGAGGACTCGCCGCTGCGCCACGCCCCGCACACGGCGGCGAGCGTGACGTCGGACGCGTGGGACCACCCGTACGGCCGCGAGCTCGCCGCGTTCCCCGTGCCGGGGCTGCGTGCCGGCAAGTACTGGCCGCCGGTGCGCCGGATCGACGGTGCCCGCGGCGACCGGAACCTCATCTGCTCGTGCCCGCCGGTCGAGGCCTACGCCGAGTGACCGCCACCCCATCGACGAACGGATCCACCGTGACCGACGACGTCCGCTCCCCGCTGCACGACGAGCACGTGGCCCTGGGCGCCGCGCTGACGAGCTTCGCGGGCTGGCAGATGCCGCTGCGCTACACGTCCGACATCGCCGAGCACACGGCGGTCCGCACGGCCGCCGGGCTGTTCGACCTGTCCCACATGGGCGAGCTCGAGGTCACCGGCCCGCAGGCCGCGGCCGCGCTCGACGGCGCGCTCGTCGGCAACCTGTCGGCGCTGGCGCCCGGCCGGGCCCGCTACACGATGATCGTCGCGGAGGACGGCGGCGTGATCGACGACCTGGTCGTCTACCGCCTGGCCGACGAGCGGTTCGTCGTGGTCGCGAACGCGTCCAACGTCGCGGTCGTCCGCGACGCGCTCGTGGACCGGATCGCGCGGTTCGACGCCACCCTCGACGACGCGTCGCTGCGCACCGCGCTCGTCGCCGTCCAGGGCCCGCGCGCGGAGGCGATCGTCACGTCCCTGACCGACGAGGCGGACCAGCGCGAGGCCGTCTCCGCGCTCAAGTACTACACGGCGACCGACGCGACGGTGGCAGGCGTCGAAGCGCTCGTCGCCCGCACCGGTTACACCGGGGAGGACGGCTTCGAGCTGTTCGTCGACGCCGACCAGGCACCCGCCCTGTGGCGCGCGCTCCTCGCCGCCGGCGAGCCGCACGGCCTCGTCCCGGCCGGCCTCTCGGCCCGCGACAGCCTCCGCCTGGAGGCGGGCATGCCGCTGTACGGCAACGAGCTCGACCGCACGACGACCCCGCACGACGCCGGGCTCGACCGCGTGGTCAAGCTCGACAAGGTGGACGACGAGGGCCGCCCGCTCCCGTTCGTCGGCCGTGCCGCGCTCGAGGCCCGCGCGGACGCCGAGCCGACACGCACGCTCGTCGGCCTGGAGGGCCTGGGCCGCCGGGCCGCCCGGCACGGCTACCCGGTGCTCGCCTCGGCCGACCCCGGCGCGGCCGTCGTCGGCACGGTCACGTCCGGCGCCCCGTCGCCGACGCTCGGCCACCCCGTCGCGATGGCGTACGTCGACCCGGCGTCCGCGGAGCCGGGCACCGAGCTCGCCGTCGACGTGCGCGGCCGGGCCGAGCCCGTGCGCGTCGTGGCACTTCCCTTCTACCGTCGTCCTCGTTGACGTCGACGTCACCGCCGGCACCCGACCACTGGAGCACCCGATGACCCTGCCCACGCACCTGCACTACACCGTCGAGCACGAGTGGCTCGAGGACGGTTCGCCCGCCACGGTCGGGATCACGTCGACCGCCGCCGACGCGCTCGGCGACATCGTCTACCTCGAGCTGCCGGCGGTCGGCGAGGAGCTGACCGCAGGCTCCGTCGTCGGTGAGATCGAGTCGACGAAGTCGGTCTCGGAGCTGTTCTCCCCCGTCACGGGGACCGTCGTCGAGGTCAACCAGGCCGCCGTCGACGACCCCTCGGTGGTGAACTCGGACCCGTTCGGGGCGGGGTGGCTGCTCAAGGTCGACGTGACCGGCACGGGCCCGCTCCTCACCGCCGACGAGTACGCGGCCCAGTCCCAGGCGTGACCTGCGTCACGATCTATATCGGATGTTCCGGACCATGTGTGTCCGCCGGACGAGTGAACGTCACACGCCTGTAGCACACGGGATGTATCTCTCTGCCGATGCCTCGTTCATTGTGGGTGGCAGCGGGATCGGGTTTCCCCACGAAGTTCGTGTTGACGAGATGACCAAACCGGCGTCATGACGCCCGGGATGTCACCTCTCATCCGGTACGCCGCCCACAGCGGAGCCGGAGAAGACGGCATCCACGCGCAACCGGAGGACATGATGACCATGCTGGAGACGACTGGGACCGTCGGGACCGTCACCGAGGCGCTCACGCGCCGCGAGCGGGTGGTCCTGGCAGAGCTGGCCGAGGACGTGACGCTCGAAGAGATCGCCACACGGCTGTTCGTGACGCGCAACACCGTGAAGTCGCAGGTGCGCAGCGTCTACCGGAAGATCGGTGTCTCCACCCGGTCCGAGGCCGTGGCCTGGGCCGTGGCGCACGGGATCCGCTGAGCCACATCAGACTCCTCCGCCAGACTTCTTCTCTGGGACGGCCCGGGCGACCGGGCCGTCGCCATGC
The DNA here is from genome assembly GCF_016862675.1 of Cellulomonas chitinilytica. Classification (GTDB taxonomy): domain Bacteria; phylum Actinomycetota; class Actinomycetes; order Actinomycetales; family Cellulomonadaceae; genus Cellulomonas; species Cellulomonas chitinilytica. The sequence goes on from NZ_BONK01000004.1 coordinate 281,005, forward strand.
CCCGGACGTCGGCAGCGGCACGGCGCCGACGGCGGCTGGCAGAATCTCCGCATGACCCCACCTGTGCTCGTCGTGGCGGCCGCGCTCGTCGACGACCTGGATGATCCGACAGCACTCCTCGCCGCCCGTCGAGCCGTTCCAGCCCGGCTCGCGGGGCGGTGGGAGTTCCCCGGCGGCAAGGTGGACCCGGGTGAGGCTCCGCAGGACGCGCTGCACCGGGAGATCCGTGAGGAGCTCGGTGTGCGGATCGCCCTGGGCGGCGAGCTCGTCGGCCCCGACGACGGGGCGTGGCGGCTGTCGGACGACTACGTGATGCGGCTGTGGCTCGCGGAGCTCGTCGACGGGACGCCGGCGCCGCTCGTCGAGCACGACGAGCTGCGGTGGCTCCCGGTCGGGCAGTGGCTGGACGTGCCCTGGTTGGATGCGGACGTCCGCATCGTGGAGGCGCTGGTGGCGCGCGTCAGCGACGTCATCGTCGGCTGAACGCGCGCGGCCTCACCAGCGGTGGTTCGAGTTGCCCGAGCAGACGGACCCGGTGCCCTTGCAGAGGGTGCACTCACCCTTCCAACGGATCCGGCCGGCGCCGTCGCACTTCGCGCACTGCTGGACCGCGGAGCTGCACTCCTCACACGTTGCCATCTCGGTGGCTCTCTTCCGTCGTACTTCGTTGGCGGACGCCGCTCGAGGTCGCGAGGGGTCCCGCGTCCATGCGTCGTGACTGAATCATCGGCATCTCTGCCGCGAAGATGAGAACGTACGGCGGTCGCGCGTAGGTCGGAGGTCCGTACCTCCGCGCGGGAGCGCTTCCATGTCCTGGATCGTCCCGTTCGTTCGGCCGTCCGGGTTCCGAGATCACCCGTTCGGCCCAGGCGCTCCTTCGCGCAGGTCGGGCTCACCGTAGCCCTCGAGGACGCCCGAGACCCGCATGTCGGCGGGCGAATCGACCCGCAGATAGCGGCGGCGCCCACACCGACGCGCTGACCACGCCCGCGCGCGGACGACGAAGGCCCCGGCCGCATCGTGCGGGCCGGGGCCTTCGGGTCGAGCAGGGTCAGAGCGTCGCGCGGACCGCCTTGGTCGCCTCGATGATGTGCTCGAGCGAGGGGGCGACCTCCTCGTAGCGACGCGTCTTCAGGCCGCAGTCCGGGTTGACCCAGAGCTGGTCGACGGCGATCGCCTTGACGGCCTCGGTGAGGAGCTCCTCGACCTCGCCCTCGGACGGGACGCGCGGCGAGTGGATGTCGTAGACGCCCGGGCCGACCGCACGCGGGTAGCCGGCCGCGTTGATGTCGCCGAGGATCTCCATCTTCGAGCGGGCCGCCTCGATGGACGTGACGTCCGCGTCGAGGCCGTCGATCGCGCCGATGATCTCGCCGAACTCCGAGTAGCACAGGTGCGTGTGGATCTGCGTGTCGTCACGGACACCGGCCGTGGCGAGGCGGAACGAGCGGACCGACCAGTCGAGGTAGGCCGCGTGGTCCTCCTCGCGCAGGGGGAGCAGCTCGCGCAGGGCGGGCTCGTCGACCTGGATGATCGCGATGCCGGCCGCCTCGAGGTCGGCGATCTCGTCGCGCAGGGCGAGGCCGACCTGGTTGGCGGTGTCGCCGAGCGGCTGGTCGTCGCGGACGAACGACCACGCGAGGATCGTCACCGGGCCGGTGAGCATGCCCTTGACGTGCTTCTCGGTGAGCGACTGCGTGTAGCTCGTCCAGGCGACCGTGATGGGCGCCGGGCGGGACACGTCGCCCCACAGGATCGACGGGCGCGTGCAGCGCGAGCCGTAGGACTGGACCCAGCCGTTCTGCGTCACGGCGAACCCGTCGAGGTTCTCCGCGAAGTACTGGACCATGTCGTTGCGCTCGGGCTCGCCGTGCACGAGCACGTCGAGGCCGATCTTCTCCTGCAGCTCGACGACGCGGCGGATCTCCGCCTTCATCTCGTCCTCGTACTGCTCGGCCGTGAGCTCGCCCCGGCCGAACGCGGCGCGGGCCACGCGGATCTCGGTGGTCTGCGGGAAGGAGCCGATGGTCGTCGTCGGCAGCGGGGGCAGGTCGAGGCGCTTGGCCTGCTGCTCCTTGCGCGACTCCCACGTGCCGCGGTTGAACGCGTCCTCGGTGAGGGCGGCGGCACGCGCGCGCACCTCGGGGCGGACGACGCCGGGAGCCGTCTTGCGGGAGTTCACCGCGTCCGTGGCGGCGAGGAGCTCCTCGTGGATCGCCTCGCGGCCCTCGGTCAGGCCCTCGGCGAGCGTGACGATCTCGAGGGTCTTCTGGTCGGCGAACGCGAGCCACGACTTCAGCGTCGCGTCGAGGTTCGGCTCGTCGGCCGTGTCGTGGGGGACGTGGAACAACGACGTCGACGTGCCGACCGTGACGGCGGCGGCGCCGAGGCCCTCGAGCTGCTCGAGGATCTGCAGCTTCGCGTCGAGGTCCGCGCGCCAGATGTTGTGGCCGTCGATCACGCCGGCGACGAGGGTCTTCGTCTCCAGGCCCGGGACCGTCTCGGCCGGCGCGTGGCCGCGGACCAGGTCGATGCCGATGGCCTCGACGTCGGTGGACGCGAGCACCGGCAGCGCCGCGCCCAGGTCGCCGTAGGGGGCCGCGACGAAGATCGCCGGGCGGTCCGTGAGGTCGGTCGCGAGCGCGCGGTACGCCTCGACGACGGCGGCGAGCAGCTGGTCGGCCGGCACCTCGATCGAGTCGGACACGAGGGCGGGCTCGTCGAGCTGCACCCACGTCGCACCGGCGGCCTTGAGGTCGCGCAGGAGCTCGGCGTAGACGGGCAGCAGGTCCTGCAGGCGGTCGATGGGCGCGAAGCCCTCCGGCGAGCCCTCGGCGGCCTTCGCGAGCGCGAGGTACGTGACGGGGCCGACGATGACCGGGCGGGTCAGCACGCCGTCGGCCAGCGCCTCGGTGAACTCGCGGACCGGGCGGTCGCTCGCGTAGCGGAACGCGGTGTCCGGGCCGATCTCGGGGACCAGGTAGTGGTAGTTCGTGTCGAACCACTTCGTCATCTCGAGCGGCAGGTCGTCGCCGCGGCCGCGGGCCACCGTCGAGTAGCCCGCGAGGTCCAGGCGGCCGTTCTCGTCGACCAGGTCGGCGAAGCGGGCCGGCACGGCACCGACCACGGCCGACGCGTCGAGCACGTGGTCGTAGAACGAGAACGCGCTCGGGATGGCGGGGACGTCGGTGCGCAGGCCGAGCTCGGCGAGGCGGGTGCGCGTGCGGCGGCGCAGGTCGGCGGCGACGGCCTCGACCTCGTCGGCCGTGGAGCGACCGGCCCAGAACGACTCGATGGCCTTCTTGAGCTCACGGCGCGGCCCGATGCGGGGGTAGCCCAGGACGGAGCCGGCGGGGAACGTGGGGGTGCTGGTCATGGTGGTGTCGGTCCCTCAGAGGTCGGTCGTGATCGGGTTCGTGTGACGCGGGGTCCGGGCCCCGCCGTCGAGGTCGGCGCCCTCGAGCAGGTCGAGCGCGGCGTGGTGCTGGTTGTACGTGTAGATGTGGACGCCCGGCGCGCCTCCGTCGAGGACGCCCTGGACCAGGTCGACGCTGGCGCGGATGCCCCGGCGGTGCCGGTCGAGCTCGTCGTCCGCGGCACCGAGCAGGTCGAGCAGCGTCGCCGGCACCTGCACGCCGGTGAGCTCCTGCACGCGCAGCAGCCGGGCCGGGTCGGTGGTCGGGATGATGCCGGGGATGATCGGGATCGTGACGCCCGCCTCGCGCGCCTCCGCGACGAGCCCGAGGTAGGCGTCGGCTTCGTAGAACACCTGCGTGATGGCGAAGTCGGCCCCGGCCTGCTGCTTGGCGAGCAGGCTGGCCACGTCCTGGGCGCGGGTGCCCCCGGTCGCCGCGTTGCCGCGCGGGAACGCCGCGACGGCCACCGACAGCGGTCGGACCCGGGAGCGCATCGCCTGCGACGGGCTCTGGGCGCAACGCTCCTGCTCGAGCGTCCGGAGCAGCTCGACGAGCTCGCTCGCGGTGTGCAGCCCGTCGGGGTGCGGCTGCCAGGCGGCCTGGTCCGTGGGCGGGTCGCCGCGCAGCGCGAGGAACGAGCGCACGCCCTCGTCGAGGAACTCCTCGACGATCGTCGTGATCTCCGCGCGCGACGTCCCGACGCACGTGAGGTGGGCGATCGGGTTGAGGGACGTCTCGCGCAGCAGCCGCCTGACGAGCTGGCGGGTCGTCGTGCGCGTCTTGCCGGCCGCCCCGTACGTGACGGAGACGAAGTCGGGGTGAGCGGCCTCGAGCGCCTGGATGGTGGCCCACAGCCGCGGTGCGGCGTCGGGGTTGCGCGGGGGGAACAGCTCGAACGAGACGGTCGGCCGGTCCACCGCGGCACGGGGTCGCGGCGACTCGGCGACATGGACGCCGGGCACGCGCTCGCTCGCCGTCGCGGCGCTCACCGGTGACACCGGTGGGTGCAGGGTCGGGGGTCACGCACGAACATGTCTCACTCCATCGACCCTGGCGGAAGCACCCACACCCTCGTCGGGGAGGGGGGTTGCTGCGGCGTCGTCGAGCCAGGTCTCTCGGCCGCTCTGGATGGTTGCGGCGATGCTAATCGCCGGATCACATGGTGGGCAACCGTTCTCGTCTGTCGAGACGAGAACGTCCGCGAGGTGCTCCGCGCCGATCTGGCGCCGTCACAGGTCGTCACCCGGACGGCCTAATCCCACACCACGCCAGTCACTGTCAATATGACTCGCGACACGTCCAAGCCGCTGACGCGTGGTCCGGTTTGCCCCTAGCGTCGAACCGGCCGGAGTGACGGTCAGTCCGCTGGGAGACCCACGGGCCCCAGCCACACAATGAATGGTCGAGGTGGATCTGTGAACAAGGTGTCGAGAGCTGCCGCTGCAACGGTTCTTGCGGCAGGAATGGTGTGGGGTGCGGCTGGCGCAGCGAACGCCACGATCACCAGCCCCGGCGGTGGCACGTGGGATTCCGGCGCAAGCGCGAAGCTCGTCTGGTCCGACTACCACCACCCGAGCAAGACGCACCGGTCTTCTGTCGTGGGTGAGATCTACTACACGAGCGACTGGACGGCGCCCGGGCTGTGGTCCTACGCCGCCACGTACGCGAAGCTCTCCGGGAACAAGGCGTACTGGGACGTCAAGTAGTCACGCCCTCGACGGGTCCGGCGGCACACCACGTGCCGCCGGACCCGTCGGTGCTTCACATCCGCACGAGATCTGGAGACGCATGCGCACCGAACGACGGACGGTCATCGCCGGAGGTCTGATCCTCCTGTCGCTGGTCGTCTCCGCCTGCGGGGGTCCCGGCGACGATCCGGGCGACAGCCAGGCCCCACCCACCTCCGCGACCGTGGACGTGCCGGACTTCTCCGGCCCGTACGCCGCCGAGTTCGCCGAGACCTACCGGTCCGCGTCGTCGGACTTCGTCCGCTCCGCCCTCGAGGACGAGCAGATCTCCGACGCCGAGTTCGCCGAGATGACCGAGCGGTTCCGTCAGTGCCTCGCGGACGAGGGCATCGAGTTCATGGGATTCGACGGTGACGGCTACCAGACGTCCCTCGCTCCCCACGGCGGTGACACGCACGAGATCGTCTCAGGATGCGCCACCGAAAGCGGACAGGACGCCATCGGAATGCTCCGCGACATCATGACCGTCAATCCCGAGCACCGCGACATCCCGGCGGCCATGGCGGAATGTCTGGTCGGTGAGGGTGTGGTTTCCCCGGGATACGGTGCCGACGACTACGACGCCGACATGGCGGGCCGGTTCGCAGACCCTGCCAATATTTCCCAGGAATTGAAGGACGCGCTCATCTCGTGCTCGCGCGATCCGTTGGGAATCCTGGGTGAGAAGTAGGACGATCACGCCCACGCGGGTGGGCCTCACGATCATCGGCGCCGTCGCCCTCGTGGCGACCGGCGTGCTGACGGGCGTCGCCTACACGACGCATGCCGTGCCGACGGGTCTGCAGCCCGCGGTCGACGCCTCGGTGTTCCCGGTCTCCGCGACGGCCTTCGACGACGCGCGACCCGTCAAGCTGTCCGTGACCCGCGGGCCGAAGATCGCCCTGACCGCTCCCGTCGACGGCAGGGTCACGCGGTTCGCGTGCTCCCCGGGGGCGTCCATCACGTCCGGGACCTCACCGCTCGCGCTGGACGGTGCGCCGGTCATCGCCCTGGCGACCTCGACCCCGCTGTGGCGGGACCTGGCGATCGGCGACAAGGGCGACGACGTGACGGCCCTCCAGCAGGAGCTGGCACGGCTCGGCTACACCGCGGCGGTGACGGGGAAGGTCGACAGGGCGACGCTGCGGGCGTTCACCCGGTTGCGGGAGTCCGTCGGCGAGAAGGTGGAGCCGTCGGCCCAGGGGTCGATCGGCGGCGTCCTGTGGCTGCCCGCGGTCACGACCGGCATCGAGTCCTGCCCGGTCGCCGCGGGCAGCACCGTCACCGCCGGCGACGACGTAGCCACGGTGCCCGGCGCCCTGCTGAATGTGTCGATCATCGACCTCCCGCTCGACCTGGTCGACGGCGCACGCGTCCTGACGGTCGACGGGACGAGCGTGCCGTTCGTCCCGTCGACCGCCACCGCCGACCCGGCGACGCTGTCCGCGCTCGACGGTCTTCCGTCCCTCGGGGTGCAGGAGGAGGGCGACGAGCCGGTGAACGCGAAGCTCGTGCTCTCCTCGCCGATCCAGGTCTCCGTCGTCCCGCCCTCGGCGGTCTTCGGGTCGGCCGAGCAGTCCTGCGTCATGTCCGCCGGGCGCCCGACGAAGGTCCAGGTGGTCGGGTCCGAGCTCGGACAGTCATTCGTCCTCGTCGACGGACCGGCCCCGCAGGACGTCGACGTCACCCCGCCCGAGGACGCGGCGTGCGGGTAGACGTCTCAGGACTCGGGCATCGGTTCGGAGACCGGCCGTGGCTCTTCCGAGGTCTCGACCGGACGTTGCACCCGGGACGCGTCTACGCGCTCACCGGCCCCTCCGGCTCGGGGAAGAGCACGCTCCTCGCGATCCTGGCCGGGTGGATGACCGCGCGTGAGGGCAGCGTCGAGCATCGCCACGTCGACGACGTCGGGTGGGTGTTCCAGAATCCGCACGGGACGCCGCGACGCACGGCGATCGATCACGTCATGTTCCCGCTCCTGGCCGGCGGCGCTCGGGTGCGGGAGGCCGAGGCGGTCGCACGAGGTCTCCTGGAGCGGTTCCGGCTCGTCGACGTCGCCGACCAGCAGTTCCGCCGCCTCTCCGGCGGGGAGGGGCAGCGGCTGATGCTGGCCCGGGCCGTCGCCGCGCAACCGCAGCTCCTCCTGGTCGACGAGCCCACCGCGCAGCTCGACCTCTCGACCGCTCGCGAGGTCAACCAGGCGATCTCCCGGCTGGCCTCACCCCGGACCATCATCGTCGTCGCCACGCACAACCCGGAGACCCGGGACTCGTGCACCGACCATGTCGACCTCGGCGAGCACCAGGACGCGACCCGCGCCGGTGGCCGATGAGGGTCGAGGCGATCCTCCGCGAGGCGTGGCGCAACGTCTCCTCCGGCACGGTCCGAGCCGTTGCGCTGTCGCTCGTCCTGACCGCCCTCGGCCTGACGGCGGTCGCCGCAGAGTTCAGCTTCGTCTCCGGGGTCGAGCGGGAGGCCCAGGAGTTCCGGGACTCCGGCGGCTCGATCATCACGGTGCTGGCGCCCGGCCGCGTCGACGGCGCCCGGTGCGACGGCCTCGCGAGCGTCCGTGGTGTGCGGGCGGCCGGGGCGCTCGCTGTGCTCCACGACGAGCGCATCACCGCCGTGGCGCTCCCCGGAGCACCGCTCGCGCACGGCCGCGCCAGCGCAGGGTTCCCGGCTGTTCTCCGTGCCGAGACGGACGGCGGTCCCGGACTCATCCTGTCCGGAGACGCCGAACGCCTGCTGGACGCCACGGTCGGCGACGGTCTGCGGACGACGGACGGCACGACTCGGGTGTCCGGCGTCTACGAGTACCCCAGGGACGGCCGGCGTGACGGATACGGCTACATGGCGCTGGAGACCGACGGCTCCTCGACCGCCTTCGACGAGTGCTGGGTGGACGTGTGGCCGCAGGACGCCGCGATGAGGTCGCTGATCCTCACGACCCTGCGCCCGGGGACCGGGACCGACGACGAGCAGCCTGAGGTCGCGCCGCTGAACCTGACGCACGGCCTCGGGTTCGAGGGGTACACCCGGTACCGCGACAGGATCACTCGCTGGGCGGGGGTCGGGATCGGTGTCCTCACCGCGATCATCAGCTTCGTCGCGCTGCGTGCGCGCCGGGTCGAGATCGCCTCCGCGCTGCACGACCGGGCCTCCCGGATCGACCTGTGGGCCGTCACGTTCACCGAGACGCTGGTGTGGGCGGCGCCCCCGGTCGTCTTCTGCACGGTCGTGAGCGCGACCGTCTTCGCGGCCCGTGGCGAGCTCGTCGTCGGTGTCGTCCTCGGAGCACGCGTCGCGATGCTCATCGCTGCCGGTGCCGTCCTCGGCGTGGCGACCGCGCTGCTCGCGACCCGCGAGCGAGACCTGTTCCTCTACGCGAAGGACAGGTGACCGCGAGATGGCACGGGCCGCCTCACCGACCGGAAACAGGTCGCCGAGGGGTGGGCCGCCCGGGAGAGGATGGGCGCATGTCAGCCACGGTCCAGGTGAAGGGTGTCAGCGCGGGGTTCGGGGACCGGGAGCTGTTCTCCGGTGTCGACCTCGTCGTCGCGCCCGGTGACGTCGTCGGGCTCGTCGGCCCGAACGGCGCCGGCAAGTCGACGCTGCTGCGCATCCTCGGCGGGCATCGGGCTCCCGATGCCGGCGCGGTCGCGGTCTCCCCGCCGCAGGCGCAGCTCGGGTACCTGGCGCAGGAGATCGAGCGGGTCCCCGGGGAGTCGGTGCGGGAGCACCTCGGTCGGCGCACCGGTGTCACACCCGCGCACGAGGCGATGGACGCGGCCGCGCACGCCCTCGCGGCCGGCGAGCCGGGCGCCGACGACACGTACGCGGACGCCCTGGAGCGGTGGCTGGCGCTCGGTGGCGCCGACCTCGACGCGCGGCTGGGCACCGTCGCCGACGACCTCGGCCTGAGCGTCGACCTCGACCTGGAGATGACCGCGCTGTCCGGGGGGCAGGCCGCGCGCGTCGGGCTGGCCGCGCTGCTGCTGTCCCGGTACGACGTGTTCCTGCTCGACGAGCCGACGAACGACCTCGACGCCGACGGGCTGGAGGTCCTGGAGGACTTCGTGCGGCGGGCCGAGGCACCGATCGTGCTGGTCAGCCACGACCGCGAGTTCCTGTCCCGCACGGTCACCGCGGTCGTCGAGATCGACCGCAGTCTGCAGCGGGTGTCCGTGTACGGGGGGTCGTACGACTCCTACCTGGAGGAGCGCTCGATCGCCCGGCGGCGGGCGCGCGAGGCGTACGAGGACTACTCCGGGCGCCTCTCCGAGCTGCAGGCCCGCGCGCGCCGGCAGCGTGCGTGGATGGAGAAGGGCGTCCGCAACGCCCGGCGCAAGGCCACCGACAACGACAAGTTCATCCCGGCGTTCCGGGCCGAGTCGGCCGAGAAGCAGGCGGCGAAGGCACGTCAGACGGACAAGATGATCGACCGGCTCGAGGTCGTCGAGGAGCCGCGCAAGGAGTGGCAGCTGCAGCTGACGATCGCCTCGGGCCCGCGGTCCGGTGACGTGGTCGCGGTGGCCCGGGCGGCGTCGGTGACCCGCGGGGACTTCACGCTCGGGCCCGTCGACCTGCAGCTCGACCGGCAGGACCGCGTCGCCGTCACGGGGCCGAACGGCTCGGGAAAGACGACGCTGCTGGCGCTGCTGCTCGGCCGGCTCGCTCCGACGTCGGGGGCGGTCTCGCTCGGGTCGGGGGTGCTCGTCGGGGAGGTGGACCAGGCCCGTGAGGCCTTCGAGGGGCCGGAGTCCCTGGTCACCGCGTTCGCGCGCGAGGTGCCCGACTGGACGACGGCCGACGTGCGGACGCTGCTCGCGAAGTTCGGGCTCGGCGGCGACCACGTGCACCGGCCGGCCGCCTCGCAGTCGCCCGGTGAGCGGACGCGCGCGGCGCTCGCGCTGCTGCAGGCCCGCGGTGTGAACCTGCTCGTGCTGGACGAGCCGACGAACCACCTGGACCTGCCCGCGATCGAGCAGCTCGAGCAGGCGCTCGACGCCTTCGACGGGACGATCCTGCTGGTCACGCACGACAGGCGCATGCTCGACACGGTCCGGCTGACGCGCCGCTGGCACGTCGAGGACGGCCGCGTCACGGAGGTCACGCCCGACTGACGGCGGGCGGGTGCGTCAGCGGGTGCGGCGGTTGTTGAGGCTGCCCGCGGGACGGGTGCGGTTGCGCTGCGTCGGCACGTCGAACCACGAGTTGGGGTGACCCGCCGGGACGGCGTCCAGCCCCTCCCGGACGGCAGCCAGGATCTGGGCGTCGGGGTCCGTGGGGACCCGCAGGGCGTCCTCGGCCGCACGGATGGCGTCGAGTCGCCCCTCAGGCTCGGGCATCTCGCTCATAGGGGTGGACTGTAGTCGGGGCGTCGTGATCTGCCGATATCCGGCGAGCCGCTTCACCCAACCCGTCACCCCGTGGGAGTAGCCGCCCGGGAGCAGCGGTCATCGGTCGGCGAGGGCGACCGGGCAGCTCGCGAGGTGGTCGTCGACGAGCCCGCAGGCCTGCATCGCGGCGTAGGCGGTCGTGGGCCCGATGAACCGGAACCCGAGGCTCTTGAGCTCCTTGGCGAGCGCCTTCGACTCGGGCGTGGAGGCGGGGACGTCGACCCAGGTCGACGGCCGGACGTGCCCGGCGCGGTCGGGTGCGTGCGACCAGATGACCTCGTCGAGCGTGCGTCCGGACTCGTGCAGCGCGCGCAGCGCCCGGGCGTTCGCGATGGTGGCCTCGATCTTCGCGCGGTTGCGCACGATGCCCGCGTCGGCCATGAGGCGTGCGACGTCGTCGTCCCCGTACTGCGCGACGACGTCGGCGTCGAAGTCCGCAAACGCCGCCCGGAACGCGGGCCGCTTGCGCAGCACGGTGATCCAGGCGAGGCCCGACTGGAACCCCTCGAGGGCCAGCCGCTCGAACAGGGCGTGCTCGCCGTGGACGGGCTTGCCCCACTCCTCGTCGTGGTACTGCTCGTAGAGCGGGTTGCCGTCGCCGAAGCAGCGGCCGGCCGGGTGGTGCGGGAGCGCCGTGGTCATGACGTGAGTGTGCCGGGGCGGTCCGACACGGCAAGGATCTCGGCGGCGTCCGGGGAGCCGGGCGGCAGCGCGGCGGGCTGTGGGTGGCTCGACGCACGGGCGATGAGCTGCTCGATGCCGTCCAGCAGGAGCACGGTGCCGAACCCGAGGGTCTCCTCGTCGTCCGCCACCGGCGCCTCGTCGAACGCGCCGCCGTCGACCGCGCGCAGCAGCGCGGGGTGCGTGCCCCGGTCGGCGAGCATCCGGATCACGTCGCCCATTGCGGCCACCTCGTCCGTCGTCGCCCGCGCGCGCTCGGTCATCGCCGCGACCAGCCGGAGCTCTTCGAGCATGTGGCTCGACAGCGCGCCGACGGCCAGCAGCTTCTCGGCCTCGGTCAGCGGCACATCGTCGAGCGCCGCGAGCATGGCCTCCATCCACGTGAGCCGGTTAGGGCCGAGGGTGTGCAGCACGGACGTCGTCTGCGCCATCCACGGGTGCGCGCGCAGCACCGGCTGCGACAGGGCGACCAGCAGCTCCAGCCGAGCGCGCCAGTCGCCGACCTCGGGCCCGACGGACGGCGCCCGGCCGCCCGCCCGGTCCGTCATGAGGGCGAGCACCTCGTCCTTCGAGGCGACGTACCGGTAGAGCGACATCGTCGTGAAGCCCAGCGACTCCGCCAGCCGAGCCATCGACACCGCGCCGATCCCTTCCGCGTCGGCCAGCGCGATGGCGGCGTCGGCGATCTGCTCGAGCGTGAGGCCGGGGCGCGGCCCGCGTCGGGCGGGCTCGGGGGTGCGCCACAGAACCGCGACGTCGGCGGGGAGCCGGCTCAGGTCCGTCGGCTGGACCGGCGGGGCGCCGTCCTGCTCGGCGCGCTGCGCCTGCCGCCGGGCGTTCTCCGCCTCGCGGGCCGCCCGCTGCTGGGCCAGGGCCGCCGCGCGCTGGGCCTTCTCGGCCTCGCGCAGCGCCCGACCGGCCTCACGGGCCGCGTCGCGGGCGGCGCGCTCGCGCTCGTTCTTGCGCCGCTCGGCCTCCTTGACCTGCTCCTGCTCGGCCCGTTCGCGCTCGCGGAGGATGTTCTGCTCGGCCTTCGCCAGGTCGCGCTCGCGGCGCTCGGCGTCCTGCCGGCGCCGGGCCTCGTCACGCTCGGAGTCTCGCGCGGCCTTCTCCCGGTCCTTCTGGGCCTTCTCGGCCTCTCGACGGGCGAGGCGCTCGGCCTTCTCGCGGTCACGGCGCAGCGCGTCGGCCTCCCGACGGGCGTCCTGGTCCTGCTGCTCGTCCACGCGTACCTCCTTGACGGCCGATCCTATAACTGTGTATGACTTACACACACAGTTTACGTCATACACAGAAGGGGACACCGAGATGACTGCTCCCGTCGTCGTCGCCCGGGGCCTGCGCAAGGCCTACGGCGACGTGACCGTGCTCGACGGCGTCGACCTCGACGTCGGCCGCGGCGAGGTGCTCGCCCTGCTGGGCCCCAACGGCGCCGGCAAGACGACCACCGTCCGGATCCTGTCCACGCTCCTCAAGCCCGACGGCGGCACCGCGCACGTCGCCGGCGCCGACGTGCTCCGCGACCCCGGCCGGGTCCGGGCCGCGATCAGCCTCACCGGGCAGTACGCGGCGGTCGACGAGCTGCTCACCGGAGAGGAGAACCTGCGGCTCATGGCCCGGCTGGCCCACCTGCCGTCGCGGGAGATCCGCACGCGGTCCGCCGACCTGCTCGAGCTGTTCGACCTCACCGACGCCGCCCGCCGCGTCGTCAAGACCTACTCCGGCGGCATGCGTCGCCGGCTCGACCTCGCCGTCAGCCTGCTGAGCCGCCCCCAGGTCGTCTTCCTCGACGAGCCGACCACCGGCCTCGACCCGCGCAGCCGCAACGACCTGTGGGACGTCATCCGCGACGTCGTCGCCGGCGGCGCGACCGTGCTGCTCACCACGCAGTACCTGGAGGAGGCCGACCAGCTCGCCGACCGGATCTCCGTCATCGACCACGGCCGGATGATCGCCGAGGGGACCGCATCCGACCTCAAGCGGTCGGTCGGGTCCGCGCACGTCGAGGTCGTGCTGCGCTCCGGGGCCGCCGAGCAGCTGCCCACCGACGGGTCCGTGCCCGACGTGCGGCGGATCCTCGCCGACATCGAGCGGCGCGGCGTCGACGTCGAGAGCTGGCAGGTCCGCTCCCCCACGCTCGACGACGTCTTCCTCACCCTCACCGGCCGGCCCGCGGACGCGTCCGACGCGCTCGTCGGCGCCTCCACCTCTCGGGAGTCCTGATGACCGCCACCGCGCTCGCCCCTGCACCCCTGACGACCCGCGTCCCGCGCGGGCAGGTCACCCGCGACACCAACGCCCTCATCTGGCGCTGCGTGCGCCGGTCGACCCGGCAGGTCGACTCCGTGTTCATCTCGGTGCTGCTGCCCGTGATGCTGCTGCTGATGTTCGTCTACGTGTTCGGCGGGGCCATCGACTCCGGGGGCGACTACGTCGACTTCGTGGTGCCCGGCATCATCCTGCTCACCGCCGGGTACGCCGCCGCGAACACCGCCGTCGAGGTCGCGACCGACACGACGAACGGCATCATGGACCGCTTCCGGTCGATGCCGATCCGCGCGACCGGCGTCCTCACCGGCCACGTCGTCGCGAGCATGATCCGCAACGCCGTCTCCACCGCGCTCGTCATCGGCGTCGCGTTCCTCGTCGGGTTCAGCCCGCACGCGTCGGCCCTCGAGTGGCTCGGTGCGCTCGGCATGATCGCGTTGTTCGTGCTGGCCCTCACGTGGGTCGGCGTCGCCATCGGGCTCGTCGCGTCCGGGCCCGAGGCGGCCAGCGGGTTCACGTTCGTCATCCTGTTCGTGCCCTACCTGTCCTCGGCGTTCGTGCCGATCGACACCATGCCCTCCGTGCTGTCGACCATCGCCGAGTACAACCCGATCACGCCTGTCACCGACACCGTGCGGGGGCTGCTGCTCGGGATGCCCGTCGGGTCCGCCGCGTGGCAGGCGATCGTGTGGCTCGGCGCGATCTTCGTCGTGGCCCGGGTCGCGTCGGGGGTGCTGTTCCGCCGGGCCGCCTGACACCCGTGCTGGACGACGCCCGCCCGTGGACCCGTGCCGCGGGCGGGCGACCGCGTGTCGGCCGGCCGGTCCGGCGGCTCGCTCACCATCCCGCCCAAACGGTGCATATGCCGCGCTGAGCACGGACATACTCCTCGCGTGGCACCTGAGGTGGGAACGCCAGAGACCGGCGAGAGATCGATACAGCGCGGGTCGGCGCGAGAGTCCGACTCCTGGTTCGACCAGATGGTCGTCGACCTGCGACCCGACCTCGACGCGTATGTGCGCCGACGAAGCGGCCACTGCGACATGGACGACGTGGTCTCCGCGGTCCTGAGCGCTGTGTGGACGGTCGGGGAGCGCATGCCCGCCGATGCCGGCGAGCGTCGGGCATTCGTCTTCGGGGTCGCCAGGAACAAGCTGGTGGACTTGTCGCGGTCCCGTGCTCGTGCGGCCCGAGCAGCGACGATGCTGCGTCCGCTCCGCGCGGGCGTCGTCGACGATCCCGCCGAGCTCGTCGTTCTCACCGACACCGCCGGGCGGATGGTCACGCGGCTGCCCGCAGCCGAGCGTGACGCGATGCGGCTCACCCTCGCCGGGTTCTCGGCCTCTGAGGGGGCAGCGGTGCTCGGGTGCACGCCGTCCGCGTTCTCGAGCAGGGTGGAGAGGGCGCGCCGCAGGATGCGCTCGTGGTGGGACGACGACGGCGTCGCCGAGCCCGGCGCCGGGGCCCGTCGGCGTGAGTGTGAGGCACCTCACTGAATCGTGGGGTGACGGGTGGCCGACCTCCAGCGATGTGTGGGCGAGCCCCGGAGAACCACTGGGGTGCCATCCGCAGGAAGGGGAACGTCGACATGGTTCGACGACTTATCGGCATCGGCGCGGTCTTCGCGACCTTGGCGGGCGCAGGCCTGGTCACGGCCGGCGCTGCCGACGCGGCCTACACCGACTGCCCGGTCGGCCGCGCGTGCATCTGGGGAGACAGCCAGTACCAGACCGGCGGCAACGGAGCGTCGCTCCTCAGCTTCTTGTACTCGTACGAGAACTTCGGTCGCGGCACCTACCCGGGCACGACCAGGAACGGCAACGACTCTGCGTCGTCGGTCGTCAACAGGGGGCGGGGCGACTACGCGCTCTTCTACTACGACAACTACTGCCAGGTGCAGGTCTTCACCCTCCAGCCGAACGGGGAGCGTGACCCGGACCTCAGCAACGGGATCTCGACGAACTCCTTGTACAAGGTCGGCCCCGAGGTGAACGACAACCTCACCGGCGCGAAGTTCTTCGGCCAGGTCTGCAACCCGTGACGTCGTAGTACCGGTGCGCGGGTGCCACCCGAGAGGTGTCACCCGCGCACCTCCCGTAGGCGCAGAACCGAGTGAGTGGACCAAGGAGCAGGCGTGGATCGTCGTATTGCCGTCGTGGCGGCCGCAGCAGCAGTGATGGGCCTCGCGGCCTGTTCGTCCCCCGGCGACGCGGAGCCGCATGCCGACGTCGAGTCGATGTTCACCAAGAACGTGGCTCACTGGGTGATGCCGCTGGACTCCTTCGTGCTGGCGCCCGAGTCGCCGAAGCAGTCCACGGCGCGGTGGGCGCTCGTGCGCACGTGCATGGTCGACAAGGGCCACACCGACTACCCCGCGCCGCCCTACTCCTCCGACGTGGACTCGCAGACCCGCAACTCGTCGTCGCGGATCCTCTTCGACGGGCCGAGAGCGGCGCGCTGGGGCTATCGCGACGAGCCGATCGTCGACCCCGACGTGCTGCAGGCCGCTCACGCCCAGCTCGACGCCATCGCCGACGCGGCGCCGGCCGACTTCGAGTCGTGCGACGACTCGGCGGCGGACGCGATGGGCCCGCCACCGCAGAGCACGCTGGACGTGGCCGCGGTCGGGGTCGGTGCCTACGCCGCAGCCAAGCAGGACCCCGCGGTCCTCGCGGCGGTCGACACGTGGAAGAAGTGCATGGCACCCCAGGGCGTGGTCGACCTGCCCGACGACCCGTACGCCATGCCCTCCGACTCCTTGCGGACGCGTTTCGGCTGGTCGTCCGACGCACGCCCGTCGCAGGCAGGGGCCGACGAGATCGCTGTCGCGACCGCCGACGCGGCCTGCCGCGAGTCGAGCGGGTTCACCCAGGTGCGCTACGACGCCGAGTGGGACCGCCAGCTCGCCCAGGTCGAGGACAACCTTGCTGCGCTCGAGCGGGCGAAGGAGGCCTGGGACGACTACGAGGCACGGCTCGACGGGTTGATCGCCGCCAATGGGGGCTGACGGGACGGCACCGGAGGGTCGCCGACCGCGCCGGGTGAGCGCGACGGCCGCTGGTACTGCGGCCGTCGTCGTCATGGCGATGTGCATCGGCGCCGGATGGGCGCTCGCGCACCGCTTCGAGTCGCCGGAGCAGAGGCAGGCCGCCGCGACGCCGCCGGCCCCGCTCGACGTCGTCGTGCAGGTGCGCGCGGGTGTGCTGGAGGAGCAGACGACCGCCGTGGCAGATGTCGGCGACGCGGCGACCACGTCGGTCCGGGTGACGGGAGCCTCCGGGCTCTCGGTGGTGACGGCCGCACCGCTCGCACCTGGGGCGAGCGTCGTCCCAGGCACGGTGGTGCTCGAGGTCAACGGGCGCCCCGTGTTCGCACTCCCCGGCGCGTTTCCCTTCTACCGCGACCTGTCGACAGGTGACACGGGGCCGGACGTCGAGCAGCTGCAGCGCGCACTGAAGGGCCTGGGCCACCTGCGTGGTCGGACGACGGGCACCTTCGACGCCGCTACCGAGGCTGCCGTCCGGCGGATGTACAAGGCGGCGGGCTACGACCCCGCGCTCGTGGCGGTGACTCCGCCGGCCGTCGAGACACCCGCGCAGGGAGCGGACGGTGCACCGCAGGACGAGGCGTCGGCAGCGGACGGTGCACCCCAGGACGAGGCGCCGACGGGGCAGGAGGTTCCGACGGCCGCCACGCCTGCAGCCACCACGGTGCCGTTGAGCGACCTCACCGTGGTGACGGACCTGCCACAGTCCTTCGTCACGGGACCAGGAGTGGGCGCCGTTCTCACCGCCGAGAGCGTGTACGTGCTCTCGAACGGTGCCCTGACGTCGTCGAGCGCCGTCCCGGCGGGCATCGCGCTGCAGATGAAGCCGGGCAGTGCGGCGACTCTGGTCGACGCCGAGGGCACCACCGTCGTCGGCCGTGTCGGCCCGGCCGTCCAGGACGGGGCCGACGGAGCGATGCGCGTGTCATACCTGACCGAGGCGGCACTCCCCGCGTCGTGGAGGGGAACGCAGGTCATCGCCACGGTCACGCTCGAGACCGTCGGTCAAGAGTCGCTGATCGTGCCCAACCGTGCCGTCGTCACCGCTGGTGGCGGCGCCCTGACGGTGCTTCGGCGCACATCGGGGAACGAGTTCGCCAGCGTCCCTGTGAAGCGCCTGGGTGCGCTGGCGGGCCAGAGCGCCATCACCCCTGTCGAACCAGGTGCGCTCAAGGCGGGCGACGAGGTCCGGGTGCGCTGACGATGGCAGATCTCGAGCTGAGCGACGTCACCCAGACGTTCGGCGGTGACTCTCCCGTGCGCGCCCTCCGAGGGGTGTCGTTGACGATTCGCCAAGGCGAGTTCGTCGCGATCGAAGGGCCCTCGGGCAGCGGGAAGTCGACGCTCCTCAACCAGCTGGCGCTGCTCCAGGCACCGACCAGCGGCGACTACCTCATCGACGGGGTGTCGATGACCCGGGCGAGCGAGCGCCGGCGCGCCCGCGCGCGCAGCAGGCTGTTCGGCTTCGTGTTCCAGTCGTTCCACCTCCTCGACGCCAGGCCCGTCGTGGACAGCGTGGAGCTCGGCCTCTTCTACCGCGGGGTGCCGGCTCGCGAGCGTCGGCGGCGGGCCCTCGAGGCGCTCGCAGCCGTCGGGCTCAGCGACAAGGCGTGGCGCCTCGCTCGTCATCTCTCGGGCGGTGAACGTCAGCGCGCGGCGGTGGCCCGCGCGCTCGCGGTCGGCGCCCCGTTGATCGTCGCGGACGAACCCACAGGCAACCTCGACAGCCGGACGAGCGCATCGGTCATCGGCCTGCTGTCCGCGTTGTCGGAACAGGGACGCACGGTCGTGCTCGTCACTCACGACCATGACGTCGCCGCCGCGACGCCACGCCAGCTGGTCATGCGGGACGGCTGTCTCATCTCGGACTCCGGGCACGCAAGGGTCGACCTGGCTGACGAACCTGCCGGGATCCAGACCGCACCTGGACGTGACAGCCATGTGCGAGCGGTCGACCTGTGGGTGGACGCGCTTCGCTCGCTCGCCGCACGACCGGGGAAGACAGGTGCGCTGGTGGTCGCGGTCGGCGTGGCGGTGGGCCTCGCGATCGCGACGCTGGGCATCTCCGAGACGGCGGCAGGGCAGGTGTCGGACCGCTTCGACGCAGACCGGAACGTCGAGGTGACGGTCGTCGACAAGGGAAGGGCCGTGGATCCGTTCGTCCCTGCGGGTCCTGCCGAGGTCGCGGCGCGGCTCGGGCAGCTCACCGGGGTCCAGGCCGCCGGGGCGCTGGTCGACTACGGCCACCACGTGTCCGCAGGTGCGGGAGACCGAGGGGTCTCGACCGGACAGGTCTACGCGGCCACCGACGGGACCATCGAGGCGGCACGGTTGGAGGTCGACTGGGCGGCCCGCTCGCACGTGCTCGGCCCCGGGCAGGCGCTGCTCGGCACGTATGCAGCCGAGGAGCTGGACATCGGTCCGCTCGACGCCGGCGCGGTGGTCGCCGTCGACGGCCGCGAGCTCGAGGTCGTGGGTGTCATCACCAGGTCGCCGCGCGAGGAGAACCTGCTCGCGGCAGTCGTCCTCACCGACGCCGACGCGAACCGGCTGTTCGCGCCGCACGGCGACGTCGCCCAGCTGATCGTCACCGTGCCCGGAGCCGCACCGCAGGTCGCCCGCCAGGCGCCGCTCGTGGTGCGGCCGACGGATCCCGAGGCGGTGACGGTGGTCCTTCCGCCCGATCCGCAGCGCCTGCGCGCCGGAATCGAGTCGGACCTGCGTACGACGCTCCTCGTGCTCACCGCGGTGGCCGTGCTCGCGTCGGTCGTCGGCCTGGCGAACTCGATGGTGATGTCCGTGATCCATCGGTCGGCCGAGTTCGGGCTTCGCCGCGCGATAGGGGCGCGTCGAAAGCACGTGGTCCTCGGTGTCATCTCCGAAGCCATGCTGATCGGTCTGGCCGGGGCGCTCATCGGCCTGTTCCTCGGGATCGCAGCGGTGCTGGCGACGACCATCGCACAACGGTGGCAACCAGTGCTCGATCTGCGCCTCGTTCCGGTCGCGATCGCGACGGGCGTCGTCGTGGGTGGCGTCTCGGGCGTCGTCTCGGCCTTGCGTGCGGCCCGGATCCAGCCCGCCGACGCGTTGCGCACCTGAGCCGGGCCGACGGTCGGCGCGTTCTCGGCGTTGCGGCGCAGCGCAGGGCGGCGAGCGTGCGTCACCCGTCCGAGTCGGCTCGATCCCCGTGGTCGGCGTCGGCGCGGACATGCACCACGAGCTGCTCGGGCCAGGCGCCGGAGCCGAGGTCGGTCGTCGAGAGGGCGGCCGACCCGAGGAGCTTGGTGTCAGGCATGAAGTGGACCGTCGTGCCGGTGCGGCCGTCTGAGTCGACCGGCACGAGGTCGGTGACCGGGATCCCGTGCTCGTACCGCTGGGTCCAGGCGCCGTCGCGGCGGTGGTTGGTGTGCACGAGCCAGGCGCTGAGCGCGGCGACCACCGACATGCCGCGTCGGGGGTGGCCGTCCGGGAGCGGCGGCGCGTCGGGGGCGTCGAAGAACCGCAGGTCCTTGGTCGCCATGACGGGCTTCCTGATCGGCGTCCCGTCGGGGCCGAGGCGGGTGTCGGTGCCGCGCCCGTCGTCGCCGACGGACACCGAGCCGTCGGCGTGGAGCGTCACGACGCATCGACCGCTGCCCGTCTCGACGGCTTCCTCCGCCGGGTAGGCGATCGTCTCGAGCACGAGGTGCAGCAGCCCGCCCGGGGCGTACCTGGTGGGGTCGGCGCGCACCGTGTCGAGGTGCGCCACGTCCACGGTCGCCGCCCAGTCGTGCGTCGTGTTCTGCCACATCGTCGTGCTCGTCTCATCTCGTCGGGGTCCGGGCAGAGGGCCGAAAGGGCGGTCACGGCAGGGCGGCGAGGGCCTTGCGGATGCGCGTCGGGGAGACCGGGACCGGGGTGCCGAGCTGCTGGGCGAACAGGCTGACGCGCAGCTCCTCGACGAGCCAGCGCACGTCGTCGACCGCGGCCGCGCGGTCCGTGCCCGGGCGGGCCGCGGCCGCCGCGTCGTCGACGAGCTGCTCGACGTCGTGCACCTGCCAGGCGAGGTCGCCGTCCCGCTGCGGGTTGCCCGCCGCCTTCTCCAGCCGGACGCGGGCGGCCCGCAGGTACCGGGCGACGTGGGGGAGCCGGTCGGCGCCGACCTGCGAGACGAACCCGTCGTGCACCAGCCGGACGGACCGCTCGCGCAGGTCCTGGACCGTGGACAGCAGGGCCAGGCTCGCCGAGCGGCGCAGGTCCGCGTCGAGCTCGCGCCAGGCGGACAGGACGGCGACGAGGTCGGTGACGACCGTGTGGACGGCGTCCTCCAGGCCGACGCGGACCGCGGTGCGCAGGGCCGTGTAGGCGTCGGCGTCGCGGACGTCCACCGGGGTGCGGTCGCCGAGGTGCGCGCGCACCAGGCGGTCGATCGCGGCGAGCTGCACATCCGTGACCAGGGCGTCCGTGCTCGGGTACGGGCTCGCGGCGAGCGTGAGGGCCTGCGTGCCGGTCCATCTCGTCGTGATGCGGGCGGGCTGCAGGCCGACATCGAGGAGCAGGAGGCGGCGCAGGCCGAGGCGCGCGGCGGCCGGGCGGGCGCTCTCGTCGGCCAGGGAGCGGACGGCCACCGACGTGCCCTCGTCGACGAGCGACGGGAACGCGCGGACCTGCGGGCCGGCGTCGAGGACCTCGGGCAGGCGGCCGTCCCGGAGGTCGGTGGGCCAGGTGCGCAGTCCGGCGCGTTCGAGGGTGACGAGGGGCGCGGCGTTCGACGATGACGGCGCCGGTGCCGTCGCACGGGGCGTCGTACCGACGGCAGTCGACGGGACCTGCGGGCTCGTCGGCCGGGCGGCCGATCCCGCCGCCCTGGCCTCCTCCATCGCCGCCCGGACCGCCGTCCGCACGGCCGAGTCGACGGCCTCCTGCGTCCGGGCCGCGAGCCGGCGCTGCAGCACCTGCAGGTCCTTGCCCTCGTCGACCACTCCCCCGCGGTCGCCGACCACCCGGAAGGTCATGCGCAGGTGGGCGGGCAGGCGGTCGTCGTCGAACGCGTCGTCGGGCACGTCGACGTCGCGCAGCTCGCGGACGGCCCGGCGGAACATCTCGCGGAACGACGGCGCCGCGTCCCCCGCGCGGACGGTGTCCTCCCACGACGCGGTGTGCGCCGCGAGCCACGCCTCGACGCCGCGGGCGACGTCCGGAGCGGGCACGAGCTGCACGCGCACGGGCTTGGGCAGCGAGCGGATCGTGGCGGTGACGAGCTCCTCGCGCAGGCCCGGGACCATCCACCCGAAGCCGTCGGGCGTGAGCCGCGCGAGCGCCGTCAGCGGGATGTGTACAGTCACGCCGTCCGCTTCTGTACCAGGCTGGAACTGGTAGGTCAGCGGCAGGCTCAGGTCGCCCTGCAGCCAGCGGGACGGGAACGCCGACTCGTCGATCGCGTCCGCGCCGCCGCCGACGATGAGCTCCCGCGTGAACGTGAGCAGGTCCGGGTCGCGACGTCGGGCCGTCTTCCACCACTGGTCGAAGTGCCGGGCGGACACCACGTCGTCGGGCACGCGCTCGTCGTAGAACGCGAACAGCACGTCGTCGTCGACGACCAGGTCGCGGCGGCGGGCGCGGGCCTCCAGGCCCTCGGCCTCGGCGAGGAGCCGGCGGTTCTCGTGGAAGAACGCGTGGTGCGTCGTCCACTCGCCCTGCACGAGGGCGTGCCGCAGGAACAGCTCGCGGGCGTGCTCCGGGTCGACCTTGGCGAACAGCACCCGCCGCTGCGCCACGATCGGCACGCCGTACAGCAGCACCTTCTCGAACGCGACGGCCGCACCCTGCTTCGTCGACCACGCCGGCTCGGAGTAGGTGCGCTTCACGAGGTGCGCGCCGACCTCCTCGGCCCACTCCGGCTGGATGCGTGCCGCGTCGCGGGCCCACAGGCGCGACGTCTCGACGAGCTCGGCGGCCATGACCCATGCCGGGGGGCGCTTCGCGAGGCCGGAGCCCGGGAAGATCGCGAACCTGGCGCCGCGGGCGCCGAGGAACTCGTTGCGGGCGCGCCGGTCGGGCCGGCCACCGGCGCGCGACCCGCCGCGGGCCGGGGCCGCGACCTCCGTCGCCTCCTGCATGCCGATCTGCGACAGCAGCCCGGACAGCACGGCGACGTGGATCCGGTCGGCGTCCCACTCGAGCCGCAACGCGCCACGCACGGGCTGGTCCGCCGGGGCGGGCGCGTCGGCGGCGGGTGCCTGCGGCCGCGGCGGCTCGACCCGGATGCCGAGCGGCTTCGCGAGCTCGCGCAGCTGCGTCACCACGTCCTGCCACTCGCGGATGCGCAGGTAGTTGAGGTGCTCGGACCGGCACAGCCGCCGGAACGCGTTGCCGGACAGGTCCCGCTGCTGCTCGCGCAGGTACATCCAGAGGTTGAGGTACGCGAGCAGGTCGGACGTCGGGTCGGCGAACCGGGCGTGCAGCTGGTCGGCCTTGTCGCGCTCCTCGGCCGGGCGCTCGCGCGGGTCCTGGATGGACAGCGCGGCGGCGATGACCATGACCTCGCGCGCGACGCCGCGGTGGCCGGCCTCGACGATCATCCGGGCCAGGCGAGGGTCCATCGGGAGCTGGGCGAGCGCGCGTCCGGTGTCGGTGAGCCGGGTGGTGCCCTCGACGGTCTCCAGCGCGGCGAGCTCGGTGAGGAGCTGCACGCCGTCGCGGACCGCACGGACGTCCGGCGGGTCGACGAACGGGAAGCCCGTGACGTCGTCCGGCGAGGCCGCGACACCGACCGCGATCATCTGCAGGATCACCGACGCCAGAGATGTACGAAGGATCTCCGGCTCGGTGTACATCGGTCGGGACGCGAAGTCGTCCTCCGAGTACAGCCGGATCGCGATGCCGTCCGCGACACGGCCGCAGCGGCCCGAGCGCTGGTTCGCCGACGCCTGCGAGATGGGCTCGATCGGCAGCCGCTGCACCTTCGTCGCCTTCGAGTACCGGCTGATCCGCGCGGTCCCTGGGTCGACGACGTACCGGATGCCCGGCACCGTGAGCGACGTCTCCGCGACGTTCGTCGACAGCACGACGCGCCGGTGCGGGTGCCGCTCGAACACCCGGTGCTGCTCGGCCGCCGACAACCGGCTGTACAGGGGGAGGAGCTCGACGGCTTGCGGGTGCCGCGGGTCCGTGACCCGCGCGCCCAGCGACGTCCGCAGCGCGTCCTCCGCGTCGCGGATCTCCCGCTCGCCCGAGAGGAACACGAGGATGTCGCCCGGCCCCTCGGCGGCGAGCTCGTCGACCGCCTCCGTCAGCGCCGTCATGAGGTCGCGGTCCTCGGTCGCCTTCTGCCGGGTGCGCCGGGGCGCGTCGCCCTCGGGGACCTCGACGTCCGGGGACAGCGGCCGGTACCGGACCTCCACCGGGTACGTGCGGCCCGTCACCTCGACGACCGGGGCCGGGACGCCGTCGGGGTGCTCGTCCGTCGGCGGCCCCGCGAAGTGGCGGGCGAAGCGGGCCGAGTCGATCGTGGCCGACGTGATGACGACCTTGAGGTCCGGGCGGCGGGGGAGCAGCCGCGTGAGGTACCCGAGGATGAAGTCGATGTTGAGCGACCGCTCGTGCGCCTCGTCGATGATCAGCGTGTCGTACGACAGCAGCAGCGGGTCGCGCTGGATCTGCGCCAGCAGGATGCCGTCCGTCATGACCTTGACGAGGGTGTTCTCGCTCGACTCGTCCGTGAACCGCACCTGGTACCCGACGAGCTCGCCGAGCGTCGTGCCGACCTCCTCGGCGATCCGCTCCGCGACGGACCTCGCCGCGATCCGGCGGGGCTGCGTGTGGCCGATCTGCCCCGCCCGGCCGCGGCCCAGGTCGAGGGCGATCTTCGGGAGCTGCGTCGTCTTGCCCGAGCCCGTCTCACCCGCGACGACGACGACCTGGTGGTCGCGGATCGCGGCGGCGATCTCGTCGCGCCGGGCGCTGACCGGGAGCTGCTCGGGGTAGACGATCGCGGGCAGGACCACCGCCTCGCGATGAGCCGCGGCACGGGCCCGACGGGCGGCGGCGCGGTCGTCGTCCTGGCGCGGCGGGCGCCCCCCGCGTCCAGGCGTGCTCGCACGGGCCGCACGGTCCCCGGCCGGAGCACGGTCGGTCCGTCGTCGCGCGCCGCTGCCTCGTCGTCCGGAGCCCTCCCGCCGAGGCGCACCGGACCGCGCAGCGCCGTCGGGTCGAGGCCCGTCGCCCGGGGTGCGCCCGTCGCCCGAGCCGTGCGGCTCGGCGGGGGAGGCGGCGGAACTGGTCACGACGACCGATTCTCCCAGGTGCCCCGGCGAGGTCGCGCGCGTATTCGCGCCGGGCGCAGTCCCGCGGGCTCCCGTCCGTCCGGGAGAGGGCGCGAATACAGTGGCGCGCATGAGCGACGACGCCCCCGCCCAGGCCGCGACAGACGGTGAACGGCGCGCGCTCGCCGCGCTCGAGGCGTCGTCGATCGCCTTCACCGTCAGCCGCCACGGACCCGTGCGGTCGCTGGCCGAGGCGGCGCAGACACGCGGCATCGAGCCGTCCGGGATCGTCAAGACGATCGTCGTGCGGCGCGGGGACGACGACTTCCTGTTCGTGCTCGTCCCCGGCGACCGGACCATCTCGTGGCCCAAGCTGCGGGCGCTGCTCGGCGTGAGCCGGCTGTCGATGCCCGACGCGGCGACGGCGAAGGACGTCACCGGCTACGAGCGCGGCACCATCACGCCGTTCGGGTCGCTGCGCGACTGGCCCGTCGTCGCCGACTCGCGGATCCCCGGGCGCCCGGTGTCGATCGGGGGCGGGGCGCACGGGGTCGCGGCGACGGTCGACGGAGCCGACCTGGCGAAGGCCCTCGCCGCGACGGTCGCGGACGTGACCGACCCGGAGTGAGGGGTCGGCGCGGTCAGTGCGGGACGAACGCCGTCGGCCGCATCGTGAGGATCACCCGCACCGGTGCGTCCGGCGGGTCGTACGACGTGCCGTACCGGGTCATCAGCGAACGGTAGAACGACGCGTCCTCGTCGTCCGGCTCGATGCTCTCGACGACGCCGCGCACCTCGAGCGAGCGGTACGGGTTCTCCGGGTCGTGGATCGAGAGGGCGACCCGCGGGTCCGCCAGGAGGTTGCGGTACTTCTGCCGCGTCGTCGTGTGCGTGAAGCGCAGGACGTCGCCGTCGCGGACGAACCACATGGTGCTGGACTGCGGCGCGCCGTCGGGTCCGAGGGTGGCGAGGTGCGCGTACAGGGGGCGGTCCAGCAGGTCGGCGTGACTGGCGGGGAGCTCGGTGCGGGCCATCCGGAGACGTTATCGGGACCGACGACATCCGGCCCCCGGATGTGTGGGAAACGGAGGAATCGGGCCGATTCGGGTCGCGCGAGCGATACTTACCGGTACGGTCATGGCGCCGGTCCCGAGAAAGCGGTACCGCACGCGCTGGTGTCACGAGCCGAGGAGCCATGGAGCTGATCGAGCACTCTGCCGCCGCCGGCACGATCACGGTGGAGACGCAGGAGGGCCGGACGGTCGTCGTCCTGGCAGGAGAGATCGACGCGGCGCTCCGTGAGGAGGCGAGCGCGTCGATGGGGCTCGCCCTCATCAACGGCCTGCCGATCGTGGTCGACTCCTCGCCGGCCACGTTCATCGACTCGTCGGGCCTCGCGTTCGTCCTGCAGCTGCACCTCGCGGCCCAGGAGGCCGGGATCCCCGTCACGCTGCGCGACCCCGGCCGGGTCGTGCGCGACGTGCTGGAGATGGTCGGGCTGTCGAGCGAGCTGCCGCACGAGCCGGAGCGCGTCGCGTCCCGCTGAGCGATCCCGCCGGCGTGTCGCGCCGCGGGTCCGGGACAGGCCGGGCGGCCTCTCCGGGACTGTCGGACCCCTCGGTTACGGTCCGGGCATGCGGATGCTCCACACGTCGGACTGGCACCTGGGCCGGTCGCTGCACGGGGTCGACCTGCTCGACCACCAGGCGGCGTACCTGGACCACCTGGTCGACGTCGTGCGCAGCGAGTCCGTGGGCGTCGTCGTGGTCGCGGGGGACGTGTACGACCGGGCGATCCCGCCCGTCGAGGCCGTCACCCTGCTGTCGGACGCGCTCGCGCGGCTGACCGAGCACGCCACGGTCGTCGTGACGTCCGGCAACCACGACTCCGCGACGCGGCTCGGGTTCGGGTCGGCGCTCATGCGCGAGCGGGTACGCCTGCGGACGCGGGTCGCCGAGCTCGCGGAGCCCGTGGTGCTCGCCGACGACGAGGGCGACGTGCTCGTCTACGGCGTCCCCTACCTCGACCCCGACTTCGCGCGGGCGTCCCTCGCGGACGACGGGGAGCCGCCCCTCGCGCGGTCGCACGAGGCCGTGACCGCGGCGGCGATGCGGCGGATCCGGGCCGACGTCGGGCGGCGCCCGGGCGGGTCGCGCTCGGTCGTCGCCGCGCACGCCTTCGTCGTGGGGGGCCTGCCCAGCGAGTCCGAGCGGGACATCCGGGTGGGTGGCGTCGACCACGTGCCCGCCGGGGTGTTCGACGGGGTCGACTACGTCGCGCTCGGCCACCTGCACGGGCCGCAGCGGGTGGGCGGGGCGGACGGCACCGTGCTGCGGTACAGCGGGTCGCCGCTGGCCTACTCGTTCTCCGAGCAGCACCACGCGAAGTCCATGGTCCTCGTCGACCTGGCCGGCACCGGGGCGGTGCGCACCGAGCTCGTCGCCGCGCCCGTGCCCCGGCGGCTCGCGGACGTCACGGGCACGCTCGACGACCTGCTGGGCTCGTCCGGAGAGGCGCACCTCGAGGACTGGGTCCGCGTCACGGTGACCGACACGCACCGGCCGCAGGACCTCGTGCGGCGCGTCCGGCACCGGTTCCCGCACGCGCTCGTCGTGCAGCACCGCGCCGCGGACGGTGGCCCCCGGCCGAGCCGCGCCACCGAGGTGACGGGAGCGCACGACCCGGTCGACGTCGCGGCCGACTTCGTGCACCACGTCACGGGCGTGGCGCCCGCCGACGACGAGCTCGCGGTCCTGCGTCGTGCGTACGAGCAGGTCGCCGACGTGGAGCGGAGCGCCTGATGCAGATCCGTTCCCTGATGCTGCAGGCGATCGGCCCGTTCGCCGACGCGCACACCATCGACTTCGACGCGCTGGGCGCCTCCGGGCTGTTCCTGCTCGACGGGCCGACGGGCTCCGGGAAGTCGACGCTCATCGACGCGATCGTGTTCGCGCTGTACGGCAAGGTCGCCTCGAGCGAGGCCAGCGACGACCGGCTGCGGTCCGCGTTCGCGGCGGACCACGTCGAGAGCGTCGTCGACCTCGTGTTCGAGGTGTCGTCCGGGCTGTACCGGGTGCGCCGGACGCCCGCGTTCCAGCGCGCCAAGAAGCGCGGCAGCGGCACGACGACGGCCCAGGCCACGGTCAAGGCGTGGCGGCTGCCGGCGGACGCCGACGTGCACGGCGGCCCCGCGGTGCTCGACCTGGTCGGAGTGCCGCTCGGCAACCGGCTCGACGAGGTCGGCGCCGAGATCCAGCGGGCCGTCGGCCTCGACCGCATGCAGTTCGTGCAGACCGTCGTGCTGCCCCAGGGGGAGTTCGCGCGGTTCCTGCGCTCCGACCCGGACAAGGAGCGCCGGGTCCTGCTGCAGAAGATCTTCGGCACCGAGGTGTACGAGCGCCTTCAGGTGCGGCTGGGGGAGATGCGTGCCGAGTCGAACCGGGCGGTCGAGGCCGCCCGAGGGGCGCTCGACGAGGCCGTCGCCCACCTCGTCGGCGCCGCTCGGCTCGACGAGGTCGAGGCCGACGAGCTGCGTGCGGCCGTCGACGCGGCAGCGCGACGCGGCGGGCCGACGGAGTCGCTCGCGGCCGACGTGGCGGACGTCGTCGGGCTGTGGGTGGACCGGCTCGCCGGGTCGGCCACGGCCGGACGTGCCGCGGCCGACGAGGCGGAACGCGCCCGGCAGGCGGCCCGGACGGCGCTCGACGCGGCTGCTGCGACGGCCGCGCTGCTCGAACGGCGGGACCGGCTCCGGGCCGAGCGGACCGCGCTCGCGGCGCAGGAGGACATGCAGGCGGAGGCGGTCGCCCGGCTCGCCGCAGGCCGCGCCGCACGGTCCGTCCACCCGCTGCTCGTGGCCGCCGACGCGGCCGAGGTCGAGGCCCAGGCGGCGCGCAAGGCCCTGGCGGCGGCGCTCGACGTGGCGCCCGCCGACCTGGTGCGTCCGGGACCGGACGCGTCGCGAGGCGCCGTCGCAGGCGGCCCGGGTGCGGGGCGCCCCCTGGACGAGGTGGCGCTTCGGCAGGTCGTGCCCGACGCCGAGGAGCTGCGCGGGCGGTTGCACGACGCGCACCGGCAGGCCGTCGCCGATGCAGCCGTGCTCGTGCGGGTCGTGCAGGTCGAGGCCCGCCTGGAGGCGCGGCGGCGCGCGCTGCGCGCGGGGCTCGACGAGCTCGACGACCTGGCCGTCGAGCTCGCGGCGCACGCCGCGTGGCTCGCCGGCCGTCCGGGCGAACGCGAGGCTCTCGCGGGTCGGCTCGACGCGGCGCGGGCGGCGGCGGCGCGGCTCGGCGAGCACGAGGCGGCGCTGCGGTCCGCCGAGGAGCTGCGTGGCGCCGTCGAGGCCCTCGGACGGGCCCGCGACGCGCTGGTGGCCGCCGAGGACGTCCGCGCCGCGGCGGGGCGCACCGCCGTCGTGGCGGTCGAGCGCGAGCGGGACCTGCGGCGGGCCCGCATCGCGGGCCTCGCGGGCGAGATCGCCGCGTCGCTGACCGACGGGCAGGCGTGCCCGGTGTGCGGCGGCGTCGAGCACCCCGACAAGGCGGTGCTCGGGGCCGACCACGTGTCGGCGACGCAGGTCGAGGACGCCGAGCGGGACAGGGTCGCGGCGGAGGCGTCGCTCACCGGGGCCCGTTCGCAGGTGGACGTGCTGACCGAGCGGGTGGCCGCCCTGGCCGCACGGGTCGGCGACGCCACCGAGGCCTCCGCGCTGCGGGCCGTCACCACGGCCACGGCGCAGGTGGACCAGTGCCGCGCGCACGTCGCCGACGCCGCGCGGCTGGCACCCGAGGTCGACGGGTTCGACGAGGCGACCCGTGCCCGGGAGCAGGCCCGCGGGACCGTCGAGCAGGAGCGCACCGCGCGTGCCGCCACGCTCGACGCGGAACGCGCCCTGCTCGGCACGGCCGAGACCGAGGTCATCGACGCGCGTGCCGACCACCCGACGGTGGCCGCCCGGCACGCCGCCCTCGAGGAGCGGGTCGAGGTCACGGCCGACCTCCTCGCGGCGCTCGCCGACCGGGAGACGGCCGCCGAGCACGCCGCCCGGCGGGACGCCGAGCTCACCGCCGGGCTCGCCGACACCGGGTTCGGGTCCGCGTCGGCAGCCCGGGACGCGCTGGTGCCCCCCGAGGTCCTCACCGAGCTGGCGACGCTCGTCGACGCCTACGGGCGGGCGGTCGACCGGGTCGAGGCCGGTCTCGCGGAGCCCGCGCTCGCGGCCCTCGCGGACGACGCCACCGTGGACCTCGCGGCGGTGCAGGACGCCGAGCGTGACGCGCGGGCGGCCGCCGACGCCGCGGCGGCCGTGGCGTCGCTCGCCGCCGACCGGGCCGCGGCCGCCGCGCGTGCCGGCGACTCCGTCCGGTCCGCCGCCGGGACGCTCGTGCGGCGGCTGCGCGACGCCGCGCCGGTCGCCCGGATGGCGGGGCTCGCGGCGGGCAACGGCGGGGACAACGGCAAGGGCCTGTCACTCGCCACGTTCGTGCTGATGCGGCGGTTCGAGGACGTCGTCGCCGCCGCCAACGACCGGCTGCTCGTGATGTCCGACGGGCGGTACGAGCTCGAGCGGTCCGACGAGAAGGAGGACGTCCGCTCCCGAAACACCGGCCTCGCGATGCGGGTCCTCGACCACCACACCGAGCAGGCGCGCGACCCGCGCTCCCTGTCCGGCGGGGAGACGTTCTACGTGTCGCTGTGCCTCGCGCTCGGCATGGCGGACGTCGTGACGGCCGAGGCCGGAGGCGTGGACCTCGGGACGCTCTTCGTCGACGAGGGGTTCGGCTCGCTCGACCCGCACACGCTCGACCAGGTGCTCGCCGAGCTGGGGCGGCTCCGTGCGGGCGGCCGGACCGTGGGGGTCGTCAGCCACGTGGAGGCGCTCAAGCAGTCGATCGCGGACCGCGTGGAGGTCCGACCCACCCCGCAGGGGCCGAGCACGCTCGTCGTCCGTGCCGGCTGACCCGCCCGCTCGTCACCAGGTCCACCCGCGGGACGCGAGCTCGACCTCCTCGCGGAACCGCTCGGCGGGGTCACCCTTCACGCGCTGCTCGACCTCGACGCCCGCGAGGTGGCACGCCTCGGCGAGCAGCTGGTCGTACGCGAGCTGCGAGGCGATGATCCGCTCCGCCCGGGCGAACGTGCGCGGGTCGAGCTCGAGCGCACGGACGTGGTCGGCGACGACCCCCAGCCGTTCCTGCACCCGCAGCGTCGCGAACGGGTCGTACACCGGTTCCTTGTGCCGACGCAGCCGGCCGGCCAGCCGTTCCAGCCGGATCGCGAGCGCGACCCGCCACCTCGGTGGCTCGTCGGCGCTCGGGAACACTGCCCACAGCGCGCTGAAGACGAGCGCCGGGGCGAAGAGGACAACCAGAAGAAGCAGCCACCCCATCGTGCGGTCCCTCGTTCGAACGCTTGTCCCCAGGCTAGGTCTGCGGTGTGACACACGCCACAGAGTTTCGTCTCGGTTGGGCCACAGGTGGGCGGGCCCACGGCGGGGTGCGGATGAGCAGGCCCTGAGCCCCTCGCGGGCGGGCCGGACGTGCCGATGGGTCACACCGTGAGCGCGATGCGGAGGACCCCGACGAGGGCCCGGCAGGCAGTGGGGGCCGGGCAGGCAGTGCGGGCAGGGCAGACGATGCTGGCCGGGCGAGTGGCAGGGGCCGGACACCCGGGCGTGGGGGGCGGCACGACGGTCCCGCTGCGGCTGCGCGCCGCCGTGCTCGGGGTCGCCCTCGTCGCGGTCGCCGGGCTGACCACCGGCTGCGAGGAGATCGCGGCCCCCGACGCGCCCGCCGCGACCGAGGCTGCCGCGACGCTCGCACCGGAGGCACCCGCCGGTGCGACGACACCCGACGTCACGGTCGCCGGCGACGACGCCCAGGCGGCTGCCGCCGCAGCGGCGACCTCCCAGCCGACCTCCGCCCTCGGCACGGTCGCGCTCCTGACCGTGAAGGGTCGTGCCCCCAAGACGGGGTACGACCGCGACCAGTTCGGCCCGGCGTGGCAGGACGTCGACCACAACGGCTGCGACACCCGCAACGACGTCCTGCGGCGCGACCTCACCGGAGCGGTCCTCAAGGCGGGGACGCACGACTGCGTCGTCCTGTCCGGGACGCTGGCCGACCCGTACGGCGGGAAGACGATCGCGTTCGTCCGCGGCCAGGACACGTCGTCCGCGGTGCAGATCGACCACGTGGTCGCGCTGTCCGACGCCTGGCAGAAGGGTGCCCAGCAGTGGGACGCGGGGCGCCGGGCGGCGCTCGGCAACGACCCGCTGAACCTGCTCGCGGTCGACGGCCCGCTCAACGGGCAGAAGGGCGACGGGGACACGGCGACGTGGCTGCCGCCGAACAAGGCGTACCGGTGCGCGTACGTCGCGCGGCAGGTCGCCGTGAAGTACACGTACGGGCTGTGGGTCACGGCCGCCGAGCGCGACGCGATGGTGTCGGTCCTGTCGACGTGCCCCGACGAGCCGCTGCCCGCCGGATCGTCCGTCCCACCGGCCCCGGCCCCGGCTCCCGCCCCGGCGCCGGCAGCCCCCGTCCCCGCCCCGGCACAGGCAGCACCCGCGCCCGCACCGGCGGACCCCCCGGCGGCGATCCCGTCGGCCGTGCCGCCGGTGGTCGTCACGTTCGCGAACTGCACGGAGGCATGGGCCGCCGGCGCGGCCCCGGTGCACGTGGGCGACCCGGGCTACGCGTCGCACCTGGACCGCGACGGCGACGGCATCGGATGTGAGAAGCGCCCCTGACCCCTACCGTGGGCGCGTGACCCCGACGCAGGCAGCGCGACCGTGAGCGCCCGTGGCCCGATCATCGGGCTGGTCGTCGTGGTCGTGCTCGGCGCCGGGGTGGTGGTCGCCGACCGGGTCGCGGCCGCCGAGGCGGAGAACCGGGCGGTCGAGGCGATCGAGCAGAACCTCGACGTCGAGGGGACGCCCGACGTGACGATCGACGGGTTCCCGTTCCTCACGCAGCTGCTGAGGGGGTCGCTCAAGGAGGTCACCGGCACGGTCGACGGCATGACCCTCGACGGGATCGACGCGACGGACGTCGAGGTCGAGGCGCGGGACGTGTCGACGAGCGAGCCGTACACGGTGGGGACGGGCTCGATCGCGGCGACGCTGCCGACGGCGTCGATCGAGAAGGTCGTCGCGGACCGCACGGACCTCGACGTGCAGGTGGCCGTCGAGGGCGGCGCCCTGAAGGCGTCGGGTCAGGTGCTCGGGCTGACCTTGTCGGCGACGCTGACGCCGCGGGTCGAGGACGGGCGGCTGCTCGTCGACGTGGGCGGGCTCCAGCTCGCGGGCCTGACGATCACGGTGGACGACCTCCCGGCGAGCATCCGCACCCGCCTGACCGACCTGGAGGTCCCGGTGAGCGGCCTCCCGGAGGGTCTGGTGCTCAGCGACGCGACCGTGGTGACGGACGGTGTGCGGATCACCGCGACGGGCACCGACGTGACGGTGCCGCTGGAGCAGAGCCCCTCGGGGACCAGCACGAGTCGGTAGGGTCCTCCCACCCGTCACGCGGCGGGTGCCGACCGACGAAGGAACGCCCGTGGACTGGTTGACCGACGCCTGGCACGACGTGACGACCGCGCAGCCGGTGCCGTCGACGACGGTCGTGCTGCTCACCGCCGCGGGGGTGCTCGTGTGCCTGGCGGTCCCGCCGCTGTGGCACGTCACCCGGCACGCGCTGACGATCGTGCACGAGGCGTCCCACGCGGGTGTCGCGGTGCTCGTCGGGCGGCGGCTGTCGGGGATCCGGGTGCACTCGGACACGTCGGGGCTGACGGTGTCCGTCGGCAAGCCGCGCGGGCCGGGCATGGTCGCGACGGCGGCCGCGGGGTACCTCGGGCCGGCCGTGCTGGGCGTGGGGGCGGCGTGGCTGCTGTCGCACGGCTTCGCCGTGGCGCTGCTGTGGTCGCTGCTCGTGGTGGTCGCGCTCGTGCTGGTGCAGATCCGCAACTGGTACGGCCTGTGGTCGGTGCTGGTGAGCGCTGCCGTGGTGGTGGTCGTGACGGTGTGGGGGTCGTCCGCGGTCCAGTCGACGTTCGCGTACGCGGTGACGTGGTTCTTGCTGCTGGGGGCGCCGCGTGCGGTGCTGGAGATGCAGGCGCAGCGCCGCCGTCGCCGGGGTGCCGCGGACACGTCCGACGCGGGTCTGCTCGCCCGGCTCACCCACCTGCCGGCGCTGCTGTGGGTCGGCGTGCTCCTGGTGCTGTGCCTCGCGGCGCTCGCGGTCGGCACGGTGTGGCTGGTGGGGCTGCAGGTCGGCTGAGGCCGTCGCACCGCGGCTCATCGCACGACCACGCACCCGTCGACGGCCCGGCCGAGGGCGTCCCGTTCGGCGGGCGTGACCCACAGGCCGTAGGCGGCTTTCACCCGGACCTGCCGCAGCGCGTACACGCACCGGTACCCGGGGTCGGGAGGGAGCCAGCCGGCGGCGTCGGCGGCGCCCTTGTCCTGGTTGGCGGGCCCGTCGACGGCGAGCAGGTTCGCCGGGTCGTTGGCGAAGGCCTCCCGCCGGGTCGAGCTCCACCGCTGTGCACCGGTCCGCCAGGCGGCGTCGAGCGCGACGACGTGGTCGATCTGCACGTCCGCGGAGCCGGGTCCGCGGGCGAACGGCACGGTCGCGCCGGTGTAGGGGTCGGTGAGCGTGCCGTGCAGGACGACGCAGTCGTGCGTCCCGGCCTCGAGCACCACCCGGGTGAGGTCGCGGCGGAGCACGTCGTTGCGGGTGTCGCACCCGTTGCGGTCGACGTCGGCCCAGGCGGTGCCGAACCGTGCCCGGTCGTAGCCTGCGTCGGACGCGGGGGCCCGGACGGCGAGCGACGCGAGGGCGGCCCTGCCGTCGGCGACGTCCGGGGCGCTCACGGGGTACCGGGCCGACGCCCGCGCGCGGGACCACACGGGTGCACCGAGCCCGACCGCCAGGCAGCCGGCGAGCAGCACCGCCCAACCCGCCGCGGCGCGGCGTGCCGCCGGGCTGCCCGGTCCTTCGTCCTCCCCCTGCCTTGCCACGCACCCTCCCGCGCCCGCCGCCCGCCGCCCACCGGTACCCGGGATCCTCGCTCGGGCGTCGCGGCACGCGCGCCGCCGGGGGACGGGCCAGGGGACGCCGGACGGCAGGCGCGGGCTGTGGTCACCTCGACCGGGAGCGAGCAGCCTGGCCGGCACCGCTTGACTTCGAGCGCACTCGAACGACGAGGCTCGAACCCATGACCCTCCCCACCCGCACCCTCGGCACCGCCGCGCACGGCACGGCACTCGACGTCTCCGCCCTCGGCCTCGGCTGCATGGGCATGTCCGCCTTCTACGGCGCCAGCTCCGACGAGGGCACCCCCGACGAGCAGGAGTCGATCGCGACCCTGCACCGCGCGCTCGACCTCGGCGTCACGTTCTTCGACACGGCCGAGATGTACGGCCCGCACACCAACGAGCGGCTCGTCGGCAAGGGCCTGCGGGGACGGCGCGACGAGGTGGTCCTGGCGACCAAGTTCGGCATCGTCCGCGACCCGGACGACCCGGCGGGGCGCCGCCTCGACGGCACCCCCGACAACGTCCGGTCGTCGGTGGACGGCAGCCTGCAGCGGCTCGGCGTCGACACCATCGACCTCTACTACCAGCACCGGGTCGACCCGAAGGTGCCGGTCGAGGAGACCGTCGGGGCGCTCGCGGAGCTCGTGACCGCGGGCAAGATCCGTGGCTACGGCATGTCGGAGGCGTCGGCCGAGACGATCCGCCGCGCCCACGCGGTGCACCCGGTGACGGCGCTGCAGACCGAGTACTCGCTGTTCACGCGGGACGTCGAGGCGACGATCCTGCCGACGCTGCGCGAGCTCGGCATCGGCCTGGTGCCCTACTCCCCGCTCGGCCGCGGCGTCCTGACCGGTGCGATCACGTCGACCGACGCCCTCGCGGCGGACGACTTCCGGCGCAGCAACCCGCGGTTCCAGGGGGAGGCGTTCGAGGCGAACCTGCGCCTCGTCGACCGGGTCCGGTCGCTCGCGGCCGAGCTCGGGGTCAGCCCGGCGCAGCTCGCGCTGGCGTGGGTCCTGGCGCAGGGCGACGACGTGGTGCCGATCCCCGGGACGCGCCGCGTCGGCCGCCTGGAGGAGAACGTCGGGGCCGCGGCGGTGACGCTCACGGCCGACGACCTCGCGGCCCTCACGGACGCCGTCCCGGCGGGTGCCGCGGCGGGTGCCCGGTACGCCGACATGAGTGCCGTGCAGTCCTGACGCCGCCGGTTCCGCGCGCCGAGACGCCCGTTGACTTCGAGTGCACTCGAAGAGTGATCATCGAGCCATGAGCGTCGCGACCGCCGACACCGCCCTGACCATCGCCGAGGCGGCGGAGGTCACCGGCGTCACGACCCACACGCTGCGCTACTACGAGCGCGACGGGCTGATGCTGGCCGTGGACCGGGCGCCGTCGGGCCACCGCCGGTACACCGAGCAGGACCTCGGCTGGATCCGCCTGGTGACGCGGCTGCGGGCCACGGGCATGCCGATCCGCGAGGTCCGCGCGTACGCCGACCTGGTGCGGGCGGGCGACGGGAACGAGGCGGACCGCCTCGCGCTGCTGCGCGCGCACCGCGACCGGGTGCGCGCGCAGCTGGCCGAGGTGGCGACGCACCTGGACGCGATCGAGCTGAAGATCGCGGTGTACGAGACCCAGGCGCTGGCGTGCGGCGTGGAGGGCGGCGGTCTGACGAAGGTCCCGTCCTCCCGGCCGGCACGCCGCGCCGCGCCCGGTGGGCGGGCGGGCACCTGCGCAGGACCTGCACATGTCGAGGCGGGGGCCGGCACCCGCCGGCGCCTACCGTCGGGGGCGTGAACCCCCGGTCCCGTGCCGTCCTCGCCGGTGTCGCGGCGCTCGTCGTCGTCGCGGGCGTCGCCGTCGCGCGGCTCGGTGACGGGCCGTGGGCCGACCCCGCCGGGGACGCGCTGTACGCGGCGCTCGTGTACCTGCTGGTCCTGCTCGTCGCCCCGCGGGTGTCGCCCTGGGTGGCGGCCGGGGTGGCGACGGCGTTCTGCACGGCGGTCGAGCTGCTGCAGCTCACGGGCGTCCCTGCGGTGCTCGTCGGGCACGTGCCCGTGCTGCGGTACGCGCTCGGCACGACGTTCAACGCCGTCGACCTCGTCGTCTACGCCGCCGCGGCGACCGTGGCGGCCCTCGTCGACCGGGCCGCCACCCGGCACGTGGTCCGAGCGGACTCGCCGCGGCCCGGCGTGGCCCGGCGGGCCGCCGACTGACAGTCTGTCCCCATGGACCCCTCGTACTCGCTCGCCGTGCGGCTGGCCTGCGAGTTCATCGGCACGGCGATCCTGCTCATCCTCGGGAACGGCACCGTCGCCAACGTCCACCTCAAGGGGTCCAAGGGGTACGGCGGCGGCTGGTCGCTCATCGCCATGGGGTACGGGTTCGGCGTGATGATCCCGGCGGTGATGTTCGGGGGGATCAGCGGCAACCAGATCAACCCGGCGTTCACCCTGGGCCTCGCGGCGTGGGGGCTGTTCCCGTGGTCGGAGGTCGCGCCGTACATCGCCGCGCAGATGCTCGGGGCGATGGCCGGCCAGCTCGCGATCGTCGTCACGCACAAGCCGTACTACGACAAGACGACGAACCCGGACGACATCCTCGCGACGTTCTCGACGATCAACGCCGCGCACTCCCGGTCCAACGGGTTCCTCAACGAGCTGCTCGGGTCCGTCGTGCTGTTCTCGTGCGCGCTCGGCATCGTGCACTCGCCGCTCACCGCGAACGAGCCCGGGGTCGCGCACGTCGTGATCGGGTTCCTGGTGTGGGGGCTGGTCGCGGGTCTGGGCGGGCCGACCGGTCCGGCGCTCAACCCGGCGCGCGACCTGGGCCCGCGCATCATGCACGCGCTGCTGCCGCTGCGGCACAAGGGCCCGTCGGATTGGCGCTACTCGTGGGTGCCGGTCGTCGCCCCGATCCTCGGTGGGCTCATCGGGGTGGGCGGCTGGAAGCTGCTGCTCGGCTGACCCTCGGTCAGTCCGCGATCGGCTCCAGCACGAACACGGGGATCAGCCGGTCCGTCTTCGTCTGGTAGCCGGCGTACGCGGGCCACGTGACGAGCGCCCGGTCCCACCAGGTCGCCCGCTCCTCACCCGCGAGCTCGCGCGCCAGGTAGTCCTTCTTGACGGCCCCGTCCTGCAGCTCGACGTGGGGGTGCGCGACGAGGTTGTGGTACCACGCGGGGTGCTGCGGGGCGCCGCCCTTCGACGCGACCACGGCGTAGCTCCCGTCGTGCTCGACGCGCATGAGGGCGGTCTTGTGGAGCTTGCCGCTGCGCGCGCCGACGGTCGTCAGCACGATCACGGGCTTGCCCTGCAAGGTCGCGGCCTCGCGGCCGCCCGTGCGCTCGTAGGTCTCGGCCTGCGTGCGGGCCCAGTCGGAGGTGCTGGGGGCGTACTCACCGGTCAGAGGCATGTCGGTGGCAACCGGTCGCGGGCGACCGGCATTCCCGTCGACGCGGCGCACGAACCTGTCGTCCACAGGCGGCTCAAAGGCCGGACACAGG
The DNA here is from genome assembly GCF_016862675.1 of Cellulomonas chitinilytica. Lineage (GTDB taxonomy): Bacteria > Actinomycetota > Actinomycetes > Actinomycetales > Cellulomonadaceae > Cellulomonas > Cellulomonas chitinilytica. The sequence continues at coordinate 319,332 of NZ_BONK01000004.1, forward strand.
CCCGCGCCGCCCGCTAACCTCCAGCGACCCGCTCGCCGACCCGCCCCGAGGACCCCCGCGCATGAAGCTGAACCCGCCCCCGAACTGGCCGACCCCCGCCGAGGGCTGGCCCACGGACCCGTCGTGGACGCCCGACCCGTCGCTCCCCGAGCCGCCCCCCGGCTGGCAGCTGTGGGTCGACGACGACGCGCCGGTCGCCGGTGAGGTCGCCGAGGGCACCCGGCACCACAAGCAGGCCGTCGGGGCGTTCTGGTTCGGCGTGCTGCTGTTCCTCGGCGGCGCGATCTCCACGTACATCGCGTCGGGCGCCAGCGGCGGGGTCATCTGGTACGGCGGCATGATCTTCGGCGCGGTGCTGCTGTTCCGCGCGTTCGCCGCGTACCGGTCGTCGCGCAAGGAGGGTGCGCCCGCCCTGGGCGTGCTCGGCAAGGTCGCCGCGGTCGTCGGGGTCGTCGCGTGCCTCGGCACCGGCATCACCGCCGTGAGCGCGCTGATCGGGGCGGAGACCGTCGCGCAGGGTGTCGGCTCGTGCTGGGCGGTCGACGACGAGGACAACGCCCTGCCGGTGTCGTGCGACGACGAGCACCAGTTCAAGGTCGCCGCCGAGCAGGTCGACCCCGAGCAGTGCCCGGAGGAGTCGGCCACCTACCTCGAGAGCGACGACGGCGACAGCGTCCTCTGCCTCGTCCAGGACTGACCGCGCCGGACGGGCCCGTCGCGCACGTGCGACGGGCCCGTCCGTGCGTCCTGCCGCCCGTGTGCGGCCCCGAGGCCACCCGCCTACCCTGGACGGCGGGGGTGAGCGACGATGCACGCTGAGGTCGGTGACAAGGTCGTCATGCACGGCCGGACGGTCGGGACGGTGACCCGGTCGGGGACGGTCGTCGAGGCGCGCGGGCAGGACGGCGCACCGCCGTACCTGGTCCGCTTCGACGACGGGCACGAGGCCCTCGTGTTCCCGGGGCCGGACGTCCACGTGGAGCATCCCGCGGCGTCCTGACGCGCGAGCCACCACAGGAGCTCGAGGGCGAGCCTCACCCGCCGCACCGGTCGTCGGTCAGACGTCGGGCGGTGAGTCCGGGCGCGCGTGGGCCGCCGCCGGCGGGCCGTTCCGTGGCATGGACGCGGCGGCGAGGAGGGTGCCGACCGCCACGACGGCCACCGCGACGAACGCCGCCGTCACCGCCTGCTGGAACAGGTCGGGCGCCTGCGTGGCGTCGAGCCCGTCCATGTGCCCGTTGACGAGCGCGCCGAGCGCCGCGACGCCGACGGCGCTGCCCATCGACCGGGCGAACAGGTTGGCGCCGGTGACGACGCCGCGCTCGCTCCACCCGACGCTCGCCTGCGCCGCGATGAGGCTGGGCGTGGCGACGAGCCCGAGGCCGACCCCGATCAGGAAGCAGCACAGCCCCACGACCCACAGCGTCGGCCGGGCGGACGTGAGCGCCAGCGTCGTGGCTCCCACCACCACGACCGACGTGCCGATGAGCGCGGTCGTCCGGAACCCGAGCCGCAGGTACAGGCGGCCCGACTGGGACGCGCTGATCGGCCAGCCGATCGTGAGGGTCGCGAGCGTCAGCCCGGAGACCAGGGGCGTGACGTGCAGCAGCGCCTCGAGGTAGCTCGGCACGTACGACGTGAGGCCGAGCAGGACGGCCCCGACGCCGACCCCGACGAGGGCGGTGGACCGCAGCAGCGGCCGGGAGAACACCCACAGCGGCAGCACCGGCTCGGTGGCCCGCCGCTCGACGAGCACGAACCCGACCAGCAGCACCGCGGCGACGGACAGGGACACGATCGACGGCGCCGACGCCCACGCCCACGCGTTCCCGCCCTCGAGGAGCCCCAGGATGAGCAGGCTGAGCCCGGCGGTGAGCAGGGCGCCGCCCGTCCAGTCGATGCGGTGCCGGGTGCGTTCCACGGTCTCGTGCAGGTACCGGACGAGCAGCGACGCCGCCGCGACGCACAGCGGGATGTTCACGAAGAAGATCCACCGCCACGACAGGTACTCGGAGAACACCCCGCCGAGCGTCGGCCCGACGACGGACGACACCCCCCACACGCTCGCGATGTACCCCTGGGCCTTGGCCCGCTCGGCGACCGTGTAGATGTCCCCCGCGATCGTCACCGCCATCGGCTGCACCGCACCGGCGCCGAGCCCCTGCACCGCCCGGAACGCGATGAGCGCCGGCATGCTCCACGCGACCCCGCAGAGCACCGACCCGACGAGGAACAGCCCGATGCCCACGAGGATCACGGGCTTGCGGCCGACGGTGTCCGCGAGCTTGGAGTAGATCGGGACGGACACGGCCTGCGTGAGCAGGTAGATCGAGAACAGCCACGGGAAGGACGTGAACCCGCCGAGGTCCCGGACGATCGTCGGCACCGCCGTCGCGAGGATCGTCGCGTCGATGGCGACGAGGCCGGTGGTCGTCATGATGGCGACGAGGATCGGGCCGCGGTCGGACCGGAAGCCGACGCTCGCGCGCGTCACAGGGGCGGTGCTCACTCCACCTCCAGGTCGATGCACCGTGCAGGTATTCCCGCCGACCGTAGGCTGACCGGCGTGGACCAGCAGCGCGAATATCGGATGACCGGGTTCGTCGTGCGGGAGCACCGGGTGCCGGTGCCGGTGGACTGGACGGACCCGGCGCGGTTCGGGTCGATCGACGTGTTCGTCCGGGAGCTCGTCGACCCGCTGCGGGCGTCCGAGGACCTGCCGCTGCTGCTCTTCCTGCAGGGTGGCCCCGGCGGCCAGGGTCCGCGACCGCTCGGCGGCGGGTGGGTCGCGAAGGCGCTCGAGAAGCACCGGCTCGTGCTGCTCGACCAGCGGGGGACCGGCCGCTCGTCCCGGGTCGACGGTCGCAGCATCGCCCGGTTCGACGACGCCGCCACCGCTGCCGACTACCTCGCGTGCTTCCGCGGCGACGCGATCGTCTCCGACGCCGAGCACGTCCGCGCCACCCTGTACGGCGGCCGGACGTGGGCGACGCTCGGCCAGTCCTACGGCGGCTTCCTCACGCTCACCTACCTGTCCCGTCACCCCGAGGCCCTCACGGCCTGCTACGTCACCGGCGGCCTCCCGGGGATCACGGCCGACGCCGAGGCCGTCTACCGGCACACGTTCCGTCGTCAGGCCGCCCGGAACAACGAGCTCGCCCGCCGGCACCCCGGCGACGTCGTCGCGCTCGGCGCGCTCGCGGACCGGCTCGCCGGCGGCGGCGTCGTGCTGCCCAACGGTGACCCGTTCACGCCCGAGCGGCTCCAGACGCTCGGCATGGGGCTCGGCATGAGCACCGGGATCGACGAGGTGCACTGGCTGCTCGACACCGCGCTCGACGACCACGGGGAGCCCGCGCCCGGATTCCTCGCGAACGTCGCGCACCAGACGTCGTTCGACACCAACCCCCTGTACGCGGTGCTGCAGGAGGTCATCTACCACCAGGGCGAGCGGTCCGGCGGCTGGGCCGCGCAGGCGGAGCTCGAACGGTGGGAGTGGTTCGCGTCGTCCGCGCGTCCGCTGCTGCTCACGGGGGAGGCGATGTTCCCGTGGATGTACGAGCAGCACGCCGCCCTGCGGCCGTTCCGGGACGCCGCGCACCGGCTCGCCGAGCGCCGCTGGTGGCCGGACCTGTATGACACCGACCGGCTCGCGGCCAACGAGGTGCCCGTCGCGGCCGTGCAGTACTACGACGACCCGTACGTGGACCTCGACCTGGCCCTCGCGACCGCCGACGCCGTCGGCAACACCCAGGTGTGGATCACGAACGAGTTCCTGCACGACGGGCTGCGGGCGTCCGGGGACGTCATCCTGCCGCGCCTGCTCGACCTCGCCGCCGGGACGTGGTCGGTGACCGGGCGGTAGGCAGGGCGAGGCCGCCCCGATGTCGGTGGTCGGGGCGACGATGGACCGACCACTTGCCGCGCACACGGAGGCATCGTCATGGAGTTCAGGCTGGAGCTCGTGTTCGTCCCGGTCAGCGACGTGGACCGGGCCAAGACGTTCTACGCCGACCAGGTCGGGTTCCACGTCGACCACGACCAGACGGTCAGCGACGACCTGCGGTTCGTCCAGCTCACCGCCCCCGGGTCGGCGTGCTCGATCGCCATCGGCACGGGACTCATCGACACGGTCCCCGGGTCGCTCAAGGGGCTGCAGGTCGTGGTCGACGACGCCGACGCCGCGCGGGAGTTCCTGATCGAGCGGGGCGTCGAGGCGTCGCCGGTGCAGGACCTCGCGTGGGGGCGGTTCACGGGGTTCAAGGACCCCGACGGCAACGAGTGGACGATCCAGCAGCTCCCGGCCTGGCGGGGGTCGGCGGGCTGAACGGTGCGTCCGCAGGACGGGACCGGAGCCCTGACCTGCGCGGCAAGGTCAAGATCGGCCCTCGGCGTGCCGACGGATCGGTGTGGACGGTGAGACGGGCGTGCCCGCCGGGTGGTACGACGACGGCACGACGCCGGGCGTCCGGCGGTGGTACGACGGCTCCACCTGGACCGAGCACGTCCGGCCGGTCGACGGGCCGGTCGCCACGCCGGCGGCCCCGGCCCGGCACGTAGGTCAGGTCGCACCGCAGCCCACGGGGCCGGTCGCGGCGGCGTCGCAGGGGTGGTCGCCCGGGACGCTCGACCCTTCTCTCGACCTGCCCCCGGTCACGCACGACGCCGCCGTGCCCGCGTGGGCCGGCGCGCAGCACACCCCCGTCGAGAGCACCATCCGTACTTATGGCGGTCCCGGTGCGCCGGTCGGGCGCCCCGGCGGGGGCGTGTCACCTGGTGCTGCCGCGCCCGGCGCCCCGGTCGGGTTCGGCACCCCCGTCGGCTTCGGCAGCACCAGCGGGTTCGGCACCCCCGTCGGCTTCGGCAGCCCCGCCGGGATCGGAGGGCTCGGCGACGCCGGGCACCACCGGTCGTGGTCGATCGGCCAGTTCTGGGCCGGTCTCGGGGTCCTGACGCTCGGCGGGGTCACGGGTCTCCTGGCGGGCGGATCCCACGGCGGGGTCGTGTGGACGGGCGGTCTCGTGACCGGGACGGTGCTCCTCGTCCGCGCGGGCCTCTCGTTCCGGTCCGCGAGAGCCGCCGGGGCACCGGCGCCCAGCGGGCCGGGGATGGTGGTGGCGGCCCTCGGGACGCTCGTCGCGGTCGTCGTCGGCGTCAGTGGCCTGCTCCACTCCACGTCAGGCCTCGGCGTCGGTCCGTTCCGTGGGCTGCCGGGGCCGGTCGCGGGGTCGTGCTGGCGGACCGTGTCGGAGGCCGCGTCGCGGGCCGACGTCAGCGAGGTCGTCGAGGTGCGGTGCTCGGGCGTGCACGACTTCACGGCCCGGCTCGCCACCCCTGACCCGGCGGCGTGCCAGCTCCTGACGGAGACCCTGCTGGACCTGGACGACGGCACCTACCTGTGTCTCGTCCCGACGTCGACCGGCGGCTCCCCGACCTGACGGACGTCGCGCGTCAGTGCATCCAGGGCGTGTACGTGACGCCGACGAGCAGTCCCTCGGGGCTGAGCAGGCGGGCCGTCGTCTGGCCCCAGGGCTCCTCGGTGGGGTCCTTGAGCACCCGGTGACCCTGGGCGCGCAGCTCGGCGACGGCGGGCGCGATCTCGTCGACCGAGCCGAGGTCGAGCTCGAGCCACGCCTGCGGCTCGGGGACGTCGGCCGGCCACTGCGGGGTGCCGAACGTGGACTCGGCGGCCTGCGCGAGCGGCCACAGCGCGAACGCCTTGACGCCGTCGAGGGTGTCGTTCGTGAGGTAGCCCGGCGCGGGCTCCTCGAGCTCGATCCCGAGCCCGTCGGACCAGAACGCGCGGGCGGCGGCACCGTCCCGGGTGACCGGGCCGAACCCGGCGACGAACGCGACCTTCATGGCGATCCCTCCTTCGGCTGACGTCCCGACGCTAGCCACGGCCGCCCACAGCCGCACGGACGGGCCGCCGAGCCGACCACAGCACAGCGTGTGCACAGACCTTTCACAACCGGATCTCCGGACCGCCCACGCGCAGGAGCCGTCGTCGATAGCGTGGCGCGATGCCCGTCCGCCACCGGCGTCTGCCCCGTGACCTGCGGCCACGCCACTCCCGGTCCGTCCGGACCCACGGCGTCGCCCGCGGCTTCGCCCTCGTCCTCCTCGGCACGGTCGTCTTCGGCGCGAGCGGGGTGGCGGCGGTCGCGCTGAAGATGACGTCGAACATGGACCACTTCGACATGGACGGGCTCGTCGCGGCGTCGGCACCGGCCGAGACCAAGGCACCGGACCCCGACGACCCGAACGCGGGCACGCCCGTGAACATCCTGCTCATCGGCTCCGACCAGCGCGACGGCGCGAACGCGGCCATCGGCGGGGCCGACAAGACCATGGCGTCGGACACGACGATCGTCGCGCACATCTCCGCGGACCGGACCCGCGTCGAGCTGGTGTCGATCCCCCGCGACTCCATGGTGCGCATCCCGTCGTGCCTGTCGGCGGACGGCAAGACGTCGAAGGCGCGGGCGAGCTCGCAGTTCAACGGTGCCTTCGCCATCGGGTGGCAGCTCGGCGGTGACATGCGGACCGCGGCGGCGTGCACCGTCAGCACGGTGCAGGAGAACACCGGCCTCACGTTCAACCACGTGGTGATCGTCGACATGGCCGGCTTCCAGCAGATGATCGACGCGGTCGGCGGCGTCGACCTCTGCATCCCGGCACCGATGTCGGACAGGTACACCGGCCTCGAGATCCCGACCGCGGGGATCACGCACCTGGACGGCGTCACGGCGCTGCAGTTCGCCCGCGCGCGGCACATCAAGGGCACCGACGGCTCCGACCTCACCCGGATCGGGAACCAGCAGCGGCTGCTCTCGGCCGTGATGTCGACGGTGCTGTCGAAGAACATCGTCACCGACGTGCCGCAGCTGCTGTCCTTCCTCTCGGCGGCGACGGGCTCACTCACCGCCGACAGCGACCTCACGCCGCAGGTCATGCTCGGGCTCGCGTACAGCGCCCGCGGCCTCGGTGCGGGCGGCATCACGTTCATGACGATCCCGAACGCCCCGGACCCGGCGGACGGCAACCGAGTGGTGTGGACGAACGACGCCGCCACGGTCTGGTCGAACCTGGTGCAGGACCTGCCCGCGGTGGCCACGGAGGCCCCCGTGGTGCCGGACACCCCCGTCACAGCCCCGGGGACGGCGCCCGAGGCGCCGACCACGGCGGAGACGACCGCGCCGCCCGTGGTACCCGCCCCGGTGGAGACCAAGAAGGCCGGGCGGGAGCCGTTCTCCGCGGACGACGTCACGGCGACCTGCGCCGCCTGACGGTCAGCCCGCCGACGCTCCCGCGAGGTCATGGGCGCGCAGCAGCACCGCGTCGAGCATCGCCGGGGTCAGCCGGCCGGTGAAGGTGTTCTGCTGGCTCACGTGGAAGCAGCCGAGCAGCACCACGCTCGCGTCGCCCCGGTGCAGCCGGACCTCGGCGCCGTGCCCGAAGCGAGGGCGCGGCCGGGGGACGTCCCAGCCCTGCTCGTCGAGCGTGGCGAGCACCGCCTGCCAGCCGAACCCGCCGAGCACGAGGACGACGCGCGGCGCGACGAGCTCGACCTCCCGTCCGAGGAACGGCCCGCACGTGCGGCGCTCCTGCGGGGTGGGGGCGTTCGCGGGCGGTGCGCACCGCACGGGGGCGGTGATGCGGACGTCGGTGAGGACGAGGCCGTCGCCGTCCCGTACGGACGTGGGCTGCGACGCGAACCCGGTGCGGTGCATCGCGGCGAACAGGAAGTCGCCCGAGCGGTCGCCGGTGAACATCCGGCCGGTGCGGTTCGCACCGTGCGCGGCGGGTGCGAGGCCGACGACGAGCACCCGGGCCGCCGGGTCGCCGAAGCCCGGGACCGGCCGGGCCCAGTACGTGTCGTCGCGGAACGCGGCGCGCTTGGTGACGGCGACGGTCTCGCGCCACTCGACGAGCCGCGGGCACGCGCGGCAGGTCGGGACGACGGCGTCGAGCGCCGCCAGGTCGGGTGCGTCCGCGGCGGCGCGGGCGACGTCGCCCGCGCTCGTGGGTCCTGTCACGTCCCGCCGACGATCTCGTCGACCGCGGCCAGCGCCTCGGCCACGGAGCCCGCCCGGACGGGCGTCGGACCGGGTTCGGACCCGTCGGCGGCGAGCACCCGCCAGCCGTCCAGCGCCACCACCGGGACACCCGTGCGCAGCGCCAGCGCGACCTCGGACAGCGTGCCCCACGAGCCGCCGACGCTCAGCACCACGTCGCTCGAGCGCACGAGCAGCGCGTTGCGCATCTCGCCCATCCCCGTCGGCAGGGCCACCGTGAGGTGCGGCGACCCGTCGGCCCGGTCGTTCCCGGGCAGCAGCCCGACGACGACCCCGTCGCCGTCCCGGACCCCCGCCGCGACCGCGTCCATGACGCCGCCGAGCCCGCCGCACAGCACCACGTGCCCGCGGCCGGCGAGCCCACGGCCGAGCTCCCGGGCGTCCTGCTCGTCACGGGCGCGCGCGGAACCCGGTCCGACGACCCCGACGTAGGCCACGGCACCGGACCTCTCAGAACCGGTCCGGGTCCCCGGCGCCCACCCGGACGACCTCGGGCGCACCCTCGGTCCAGTCGACGACCGTCGTCGGCTCGCGACCGCAGTCGCCCGCGTCGAGCACGGCGTCGAGCTGGAGGTCGAGCTCCTCCTTGATCTGCCAGCCCTCCGTCATCGGGTCCTCCTGGCCCGGCATCAGCAGGGTGCTCGACAGGAGCGGCTCGCCGAGCTCGCGCAGCAGCGCGGCGACGACGGGGTGGTCGGGGATCCGCACGCCGACGGACCGCTTCTTCGGGTGCGCCAGCCGGCGGGGGACCTCGGGCGTCGCGGGGAGGATGAACGTGTACGGCCCGGGGGTCGCGGCCTTGATCGCCCGGAACGCGCTGTTGCTGAGCTGCACGAGCTGGCCGAGCTGGGCGAAGTCGGAGCAGACGAGCGTGAAGTGGTGCCGGTCGTCGAGGTGCCGGATGCGTCGGATGCGCTCGGCGCCGTCGTGGTTGTCGATCGTCGAGCCGAGGGCGTAGCAGGAGTCGGTGGGGTACGCGATGACCCCGTCGGACCGCAGCACGTCCACGACCTGCGAGATCGAGCGGGGCTGCGGGTTCTGGGGATGCACGTCGAAGTAGCGCGCCATGCGCCAGAGCCTAGGCCGACGGCGCGGCCGTCACGCGGGGACGAGGTGGTCCGGGCAGATCTCGTAGTGGTCGGGGACCATGGTCAGCTCGGCGCGGCCGCCGGTGATCGAGCGCAGGTCGAGCACGTACCGGGAGAGCTCCGCCTCGGGGACCGTCGCCTCGATGCGGACGCTGCCGTCGTCGAGCGACGTGGTGGCGCTGATCCGGCCGCGGCGCGCGGACAGGTCGCTCATCACGTCGCCCTGGGCGCTGCTGGGGACGACGACCTCGACGTGGCTGATCGGTTCGAGCACGAGCGTGCCGGCCGCCTGCAGCGCCTCGCGCACCCCCGTGGCGGCGGCCGTGCGGAACGCCATGTCCGAGGAGTCGACGGAGTGGGACTTGCCGTCGTACACCTCGACGCGCAGGTCGACGACGGGGTAGCCGTGCGGGCCGCCCGACGCCATCGCCTCCGTGACGCCCCGCTGGACCGCCGGCAGGTACCCGCGCGGGATCGCGCCGCCGACGACCTTGTCGACGAACTCGAAGCCCGACCCGTGCGGCAGCGGCGACACCCGCAGCTGCACCACGGCGTACTGCCCGTGCCCGCCGGACTGCTTCTTCACCTTGCCCTCGGCCTCGACCTGCTTGCGGATCGTCTCCCGGTACCCGACGGGGACGGGCGACGTGGTCACGTGCACGCCGAACACGCGCGCGAGCCGTTCGAGCGCGACCGCGAGGTGGGTGTCGCCGAGGCCGCGCAGCACCGTGCGGTCCGTCGAGCGGTCGATGCTCAGCGTCGGGTCCTCCGCCGTGAGGCGGGTCAGGGCGGCGGACAGGCGGTCGTCGTCGGACTGCGTGACCGGTTCGAGCGCGAGCGCGTACACCGCGGGCCGGTCGCGCGGCGGCACCGCCGTCATCGAGGCGCCGGGGCCGGTCCGGTCGGCGAGCAGGCTGCCCGACGGCGTGCCGGTGAGCTTCGCGACGGCTGCCACGTGACCCGCGGGCACCGAGTCGACGGGCAGGTGCTCCTTGCCGCGCAGGCGGAACAGCCCGGGGATCCGCTCCTCCGTCTTCGTCGTCGTGTTGACGAGCTTGTCGCCCGGCCGGACCGTCCCGGACAGCACCCGCAGCAGCGTGACCTGCCCGACGAACGGGTCCGCGAGCGTCCGGAACGCGTGCACCAGCACCGGGCCCTTCGGGTCGGGGGCGACGACGACGTCGGTCTTCCCGGCGCGGACGCTCTTCGGGCGGTCGTCGGCCGACGGGCCGAGCTCGCACAGGAGGTCGGCGAGCCGGTCCACGCCGACCCCCGTGACACCGGAGACGACGAGCACGGGGAACGCCTCGCCGTCGCGGACCTCGTGCGCCAGCGTCGTCTCGAGCTCCGCGGTGGTCGGCACCTCGCCCGACAGGTACCGCTCGAGCTGCTCGTCGTCGTGCGCGACGATCTCCTCGGTCACCTCGTCGTGCAGCCGGTGCTCCTCGTCGGCCAGTCCCGCGGGCAGCGCCTCCGTGTGGTGGTGCCCGTCGGGGTCGTACGCGAGACCCTCCTCGCTGAGCACGTCCGCGACCCCGGTGAACGCCTGCTCCTCGCCGAGCGGCAGCTCCAACGGCACCAGCCCGTCGCCGAACGCGGTGCGCAGGTCGTCGAGCACGTGCCGGAAGTCCGCCCGCGCCCGGTCCTCCTTCGTCACGACCACCATGCGCGGCAGCCCCGCGTCGGCGACCTGCCGCCACGCGCTCAGGGTGCCCGCCTGCACGCCGTCCACCGCGCTCACCACGACGAGCGCGAAGTCCGCCGCCGCGACCGCCGCGTCCAGCGCACCCGCGAAGTCGGCCGACCCGGGGGCGTCGAGCAGCGTGACGTCGTACGTCAGCCCGTCCGGTGCCGTCCACGGAAAGGGGGCGACGCCGAGGGACAGGGAGATGCCGCGCGCGATCTCCTCCGGCTCGTGGTCGCTGACCGTCGAGCCCTCCTCCACGCGACCCGGCCGGGAGATCGCCCCGGCCCGGTGCAGGAGGGCCTCGACGAGGGTCGTCTTGCCCGCGCCCGCGGCGCCGACCAGGGCCACGGTGCGGGTCGTCGCCTGGTCCATGCTCGCTCGCTTCGTCGCTCGCTGCTCCCACTGAAGGGACCTTGGCTCACAGTAGCCAGCACTCCGGGGGGACGGCAGGTCGGGAGACGCACGAAGGCCCGGGGCCGGCGTCCCTGCGTGGGACGACGACCCCGGGCCTCCGGGGGAGCGGTGCCGACTACGCGGCGTCGAGGATGTCGACGACGAACACGAGCGTCGAGTTCGGCGGGATCGTGCCCTTGTCCTGGTCGCCGTAGCCCTCGGACGGCGGGACGACGAGGAGCACCTGGCTGCCGACGGTCTGCCCGACGAGGCCCTTGTTCCAGCCGGAGATGACCTGCGCCTGGCCGACGTTCTCGACCGGGAAGGTCGAGTTGCTGTCCCACGACGAGTCGAACTTCGTGCCGTCCCACAGCCAGCCCGTGTACTTCACCGTGACGGTCTGACCCGCCTCGACAGCCGGGCCCGCGCCCTTGATGAGCGGCTGGATGATCAGGTCCGCAGGGGCGTCCCCGGCGACCGGCGTGATCGACGGCGCACCCGTGTCGTCGAGCGTGACGGCGGGCAGGCCGGCGACCGGCGGGACGGCCTCGCCCTCGGCCCGGGCGGGGATGGTCTTCGCGTCGACGATCTCGAGCGAGTACACCTGCGTGGTGTCCTGCGCCGCGAGCGCGAGCAGGATCCGGGCGCCGACGTGCGACCCCTTGATCACGTCGTCGAGCTCCGTGATCGTGGTGGCGCCGGCCGTGAGGGTCTGCGGCTTGCCGTCGGCGTAGGTGGACCCCTGCGTGGAGCCGTCCTTGCCGTCGACGACGAGCATGTCGACCGCGAGGTTCTGGCCGTCCTCGATCGCGGCGCCGTCGCCGTCCTCGACCATCCGCGCGACGAAGCTCGTCACGTTGAACGGCTTGCTCGGCAGCGTGATCGTCGGCTCCTTGCCGGGCTCACCCTCGAGCTTGACCTTGGCGAGCGCGGCCTTGTCGGCGGCCGCGTCGGCGCCGCCGGAGGCCGACGGGGAGGCGGACGGGCTGTCGCTGGAGTCACCCGTGCACGCGGCGAGCGAGAAGGACAGGGCGAGGGCGAGCGTGGCGGCCGCGAGGCCGCGGGCGGTGGTCGTGCGGCGCACGAAGGTCCTCCGTCTGTTCGGGTCCCGCCCGGGGAGGCGGCGGACCCACGCACGGTACGCGAGTTTCCTGGGGATGTGCTGAGCGGTTCATGAGGGGTTCCCGGCGAAACGATTCGGCTCTCAGAGCAGGCGGCGGTCGTCCTCACGGACCACCCGCAGCCAGTGGTAGCCGTAGCCACCGAGCTCGATGTCCGCCCGGCCGTCCTTCGCCACCGTGCACGACCCGTCGCGCAGCAGGTCCACGAGCGCGACGGTGTCGTCGCAGTCGTCGAGGCGCAGCGGGACCATGACGGGCTGGTCGGACAGGTTGTGCAGCGTGATCGTCGAGCCGTCGCCCCACGTGCTGCGGTGCGCGAGGACGCAGCGGTGCGGCTGGTCCAGGACGTCGGCCTCGCGGGCCCAGCCCAGCTCGGGGCTCTCGCGGTAGCGGCGGACGAGGAGCTGCACGAAGTTGAGCAGCGACTCCGGGTCGCGGCGCTGGTCGGCGACGTTGACGTGCTCCGGGCCGTACCCGCCCTCGGTGAGCTGCCGGACCAGGCGGCGCCGGGGCGCCCGCGACCAGCCGCCGTTCGCACCCGACGACCACTGCATCGGCGTGCGGACCGCCAGCCGGTCCTCGGCGGACAGGTTCTCGCCCATGCCGATCTCCTCGCCGTAGTACAGGACCGGCGTGCCGGGCAGGGAGAACAGGAGCGAGTAGACCATCCGGATGCGGCGGGGGTCGCCGCCGAGCATCGTCGGGAGCCGGCGGCGCAGACCGCGGCCGTAGAGCTGCATGTCGGGGTCGGGGCCGAAGGCGGCGAACACCTCGGCGCGCTCGTCGTCCGAGAGCTTGTCGAGCGTGAGCTCGTCGTGGTTGCGCACGAACGTCGCCCACTGCGCGTCGCGCGGGATGACGGGCCGCGCGGTCAGGGCGTCGGCGAGGGGCGTCGCGTCCTGCCGGGCCATCGCGAGGTACAGGTTCTGCATGCCGATGAAGTCGAACTGCAGGTTGAGCTCGTCGCCGTCCGACGTCCCGTCGCCGTCACCGTCGCCGAAGAACAGCGCCTGCTGCTCGTACGGGAGGTTCACCTCGCCCATGAGGATCGCGTCGCCGGCCCGACGGGTGAGGAAGGCCCGCAACGACTTCAGGTAGTCGTGCGGGTGGGCGACGTCGTCGTACGGGGTGTTCGCCGTGTCCGCGAGGAAGAACGGCACCGCGTCGACCCGGAACCCCGACAGGCCGAGCTCCGCCCAGTAGCCGATGTTCTTCGCGATCGCGTCCCTGACCTGCGGGTTCGCCGTGTTGAGGTCGGGTTGCTGGCGGTAGAAGTGGTGCCGGTACCACTCACCGGTGCGGTCGTCCTTCGTCCAGATGCCCTCCTCCTTGTCGGGGAAGACGGCCTCGTTCTTCGTCGACGGCGGCTTGTCCGACCGCCACACGTAGAAGTCGCGGTACCGGTTGTCCGTGCTCTTGCGGGCCTCCTTGAACCACGGGTGGTTCTCCGAGGTGTGGTTGACGACGAGGTCCGCGATGACCCGGATGCCGCGGTCGCGGGCCGTCCGGATCAGCTCGACGAGGTCGCCCGGGGTGCCCAGGCGCGGGTCGACGGCGGAGAAGTCGACGATGTCGTAGCCGTCGTCCACGTCGCCCGTCGGGTAGAACGGCATGAGCCACAGGCACGTGACGCCGAGGTCGGCCAGGTGGTCGAGCCGCTGGATCAGGCCCGGCAGGTCGCCGACGCCGTCGTCGTCCCAGTCCATGTACGTCTCGACGTCCAGGCAGTAGATGACGGCGTTCTTCCACCACAGGTCGCCGGTGTCGGTGATCCTCACGGGGCGCTCCTCGTGGCCGGGGCGGGAGCCTCGTGTCTACCGGTTCGCGCCGCCGTTCGCCCGGCGAGACCCGGGCATCGGACGTCAGCCCCAGGCGTCGAGGAGGTCGGCGGCGCCCCACACCGTCGCGAAGCCCTCGGTGTCCGCGCCACCTGGGCACACCCCGACGAGGGGCGTGCCGGCGCCCACACCGGGTACCGACGTCGCGTCCGTGCTGAGTGCGGCCACGTCGTCGGCCTTCAGCGGGTTCTGGCGCCACTTGATCGTGCCGACGAGCTGGACGTCGCGGTTCCACGTCGTGCCGACGAGGTCGATCTCCGGGATGTTCGTACGCGGCCACCATCCACCGACCTGGTCGACATGAGGCCAGGTGGCATCGGGCAGCAGGCGGGAGAGGGCGTCGCGGACGACGGGTTCGACGGCCCTGCCTCGCCACGCAGCGAACCCGCGGTCCACTCGCGCCAGCGCGAGGTCGGGCCGGCCACGGTCGACCTCGGCGAGTGCGGGTTCGACGAAGGCGAGCCAGAAGCGCAGCGCCGGGTCGGCGATCCGGTAGCGGACGTTCTTCGGGGCCGACCGTGCGGAGAGCGGCTCGTCGGCTGCCACCACCCGTTTGTCCCGAAGCATCCGCAGCGTGGCGGTGAGGGTGCCGGGGTGGAGGACGTCGCTCCCGCCGTCGGACTGGATGGCACTGAAGGTGCGCTCGCCCCGGCCGCCGATCGACGCCAGGACCCGGCGAGCGAGGCTGGTCTCCGGGAACTCGGAGTCGAGCACGCGACCGCCGGAGACGACGAGGGCGCTGGTGGATGTCCCGAAGGAGTGGTCGAGGAAGTCGCGCACAGACCACCCGGCCTCCCACTCCTGCGCGACCAGCGGAAGCCCCCCGGTGACGAGGTAAGCGTCGAAGGCGTCGAACGGGTCGGCGGCGCACATGCGCGCCACGTCAGCCGGCGTGAGCGGGTCGATGACCATCTCGGTCGCGCGTCCGTGGAACGGCTGCTCAGGGCCTGTCAGGTGCTCCATCATCGCGAGGTCCGACCCGAGGAGAAGGAGCAGGACGGGCTTCTTCGACAGGCGGGTGTCCCACACGCGCTGCAGCTCGCCCGCACCGCCGTCCACCTGCTCGAGCAGCCACGGCAGCTCGTCGATGACGACCACTGACGGCTCGTCGTCGGGCAGTGCTGCGGCGAGCAGCGTGAGCGCCGCTGTGAGGGTGCGTGGTGCGGCGTCGGCGGCGACCGTCGCGTCGGGAAGGTCTGACGTCGCGACGGAGTCCGCGAGCGTGGCGAGCTCGTCGGCGAGCGGAGCCTGGCGGGCGGCCTGGAAGTAGACGACCGGCGCACCGCAATGTCGTGTGAACTCGCCCACGAGGCGGGACTTCCCGATCCGTCGGCGACCCCGCAGCATGACGGCGACGCCGCGGTCGGCTCGTCGGCCGGCGCGCACGACGTCGAGCTGCGCGCTCAGCTGGCCCAGCTCCCGCTGTCGACCGACAAACACTTCAGCTCCGATGACTATTGGTAACAATACTATTGTGGACTGTAGTCATCGTCTGGAAGTTCAACAAGCGTCACTCGGGAGTGGTCAGGCCCAGGAACGCACCGAGCTCCGCGAGCTGGGCCGGGCCGGTCGGCAGGTAGTCGGTCAGCGTGTGGGAGCGGACGACGACCGCGCACCACTGGGCCCGGGAGATCGCGACGTTGACCCGGTTCCGGTTGAGCAGGAACTCCATGCCGCGCGGTACGTCCTCCGCGGACGACGCGGTCATCGTCACGATCACCACCGGGGCCTCCTGGCCCTGGAACTTGTCGACCGTGCCGACCCGGACCCCGGCGAGGCCCGCCTTGTCGAGCGTGCGGCGCACCACCCACACCTGCGCGTTGTACGGGGCGACGACGAGCACGTCCTGCGGCGTCAGCAGCCGGTCGGTGCCCGTGTGCGGGTCGTGCCAGCGGCGTCCCACCAGGTCCCGGACCGTCCCGACGACGACCGCCGCCTCCACGGGCGCGGAGACGGCATGGCCCGCGTGGTCGACGAGGACCGTCCGCACGCCCGGCGCGACGCCCTCGAGCGACCGCCGCGAGGTGAGCTCGACGGACGTCAGCCGGTCCTCGTACGACAGCCGCGACACCGCCGACGTCAGCGCCGGGTGCATGCGCCACGTGCGGTCGAGGAAGTAGCCGAGCTCGTCGGGCAGCGTGTCGTGGCCGTGCGCCAGCCACCCCAGCGCCGACCGGTCCACCGGGACGGGGTGGCTGCCCTTGCTGACCTGCGGGAGCTGCTGAGGGTCGCCCAGCAGCAGGAGGTTGCGGCCCGCGACGGACACGGCGACGGTGTTCGCGAGCGAGAACTGGCCGGCCTCGTCGACGACCACGAGGTCGAGGCTGCCCGGCGGGACACGCTTCGCGTTCGTGAAGTCCCAGGTGGTGCCGCCGACGACGAAGCCGCCGGCCTGCCGGTCGTAGAACGCCCCGAACTCGCGGTCCTCCTTGAGCGGCTGCCACACCGGGTCCGCCGGCGGGTGGTCCTTGAACTTCTTGGCGATGCGGGCCGGGTCCAGGCCGGCGCCCGCGACGGACCGCAGCATGTTCTCCACGACGGCGTGCGACTGCGCGACGACGCCGACCTTCCACCCCTGCGCCGCCAGCGCGGCGATGACGTGCCCACCGGTGTACGTCTTGCCGGTGCCGGGCGGGCCCTGGACGGCGACGTACGACCGGTCGAGGTCGAGGACGGCGGACGTGATCGCCTCCGGGGTGCCGATCGTCCCGATCGTGCTGGCTGCCTCGTCCGGGCTGTCGGGGCGGGGGAGCGGAAGCCCGCTGCGGGTGCGCGGCGGCACCCGCCGCAGGATGTCGACCGCCGGGTGGGCCGGGAACACCGGCGCGCTGTCCGCGACCTGCTCGGCGACGCGCCGGATCGCCGCGGCGATGCCGGTCGTCGGCGGCGGCTCGGCCGGGCCCAGCGCCATCGGGAGAGCGTCCGTCGGGGTGTCCGCCGTCCCGATGCCCTCCGTGACGAGCACGACGTCCCGGGTGCCCGACGGTGAGCGAGGGTCCGGCTCGGTCCGCGTCCCGAGCACGTCGACCTTCGACGTCCAGCCGCGGTGGCCGCCCGCCGACGTCTTCGCGAACGGCGGTGCCGGCTCGTACAACGCGTACGCCTTCTCGCCCTCGCGCAGGTCGCTGCCCGGTTCGAGGTGCCCGACGAACCGCAGCTCCCGGCGGTTCGCCTTCCCCCGCGGCGGCACGTACCAGTCCCGCACGACCGTCGGCGGTTCGTCTGCGAGCAGCGTCGAGCGGGCGTCCATCCAGTCCGCCGGGTCCGACTGGAGGCGGTCGAAGTGGGCCCACCAGAACGGCTTGTCCTCGCGGCGGTGGTAGCCGAGCGCCGCGGCGAGGAGGTCGAGGGCGGTGGCGTCGGCCCCGTCCGTCGCGGCAGCGGCCTTCGTCAGGCGTTCGACGAGCTCGTCGGACTCGTCGGACTCGTCGGTCGGCTCGGCCGCCCGCGCGGCGAGGGGGACGGCGCCCCGCTCGGCGCCGCGCGCCACCAACCAGTCCCGCAGCCGCAGCGTCGACACGCAGTCGTACCGGTTGTAGTCCGCGATGGCGTCGAGCCGCTCCTGCCACGCCCGCTCGTCGCCGCGCTCCCGCAGGGCGCACGCCTCCGCGTACTCGACGATCGAGTCGCCCGCCGTCGTCACCTCGCCGTCCCGGCCCTCGTCGCCCATGTACAGCGGTTCGAGCTTCTTCAACGAGTACGAGCTGCTCCCCACCCGCAGCCCACGCCGGACCGTGGCGTACAGGTCGACGAGCACACCCTCGCGCAGCAGCTGGTCGACGGCCTCCTCGCCGACCCCGTGCCGCGCGGCCAGCCGCAGCAGCGCCGACTTCTCGTAGGGGGCGTAGTGGTAGACGTGCATCGCCGGGTGCTTGCGGCGGCGCTCCGCCACGTACGCGAGGAAGTCGACGAGCGCCTGCTTCTCCTGCGCCCGGTCGTGCGCCCAGAACGGCCGGAACACCGGCTCGGCCGCATCGTCCTCCACGACCCCGAACAGGTACTCCAGGCCCCACTGCGCAGGCTCGCCCGGCGGGGTCGTGTCGTCCGTCCAGAGCGGGTCGCCCTCGAAGTCGAAGAACACGTCGCCGTCGTCCGGGGCGGGCAGGTCCGCGACGGCGCCCGGGTCGACGAGGTCGAACACCAGCGGCTCGTCGTGCGGCTCACCCTGCCGGACCTGCAAGGCCGCCTGCGCTCGCAGCCCCGCGAGCGTCCCGGCACCGATGCCGTCGACCGCCCCCGTGCTGCCGGCGAGCGCGTCGATCGTCGTCACGCCCGCGGCATGCAGCCGGACCCGCTGGGTGGAGCGCAGGCCCGCGACGAGCAGCAGGTCGCGGTGCCGCTCGACCTCCGGCGTGCACACGTCGCACCGGCCGCACGCCCGGTACCGCTCGTCACCCCACGCCGCCGCGACGCCTCGCGCCCGGTGCGCGTCGAGCAGCCGCTCCAGCCGGCGTCGACGGTCCCGGTACACCGGCAGCAGGTCCGCGAGCCGGTGCCGCGACGTCGTGCGGTCGCCCAGCACCAGATGCACCTCGTCGGCCGTCTCGATGCCCGCCGCACGCAGCTGGTCCGCGTACGCCGCGAGCTGCAGCAACGCCGTGACCTTCACCGTCCGGGCCAGCTTCGTGTCGTGCACCGCGTAGCGGCCGTCGTCGTCGCGGACCAGGAAGTCCGCGTAGCCGCTGAACCGGCCGTCGAAGAACCCCGCCTGGTACACGACGTCCGCCCCGGCGCGCAGCGCGTCGAGCGTCCGGTCGTGCACCGCGGTCAGCGACTCGCGGTCCCCGTGCGCCCGGCGGATCGTGACGACACCGCGCCCGCTCGCCTCGTCCCACGGCCCGAACCCGTCGAGGTAGCTCCGCAGGACCGTCCGCTCATGCTCCCCGCCGAGCGACGCGACCCGCTCCAGCATCGCGTCCGCGGCCGGGACGACGGCCGGGCCCCAGCCGAGCCGGCCGTCGAGCGCCCGGACCACGGCCAGCTCGCACGCCGCGGCGTGCGACAGGTCGCTCGGGCTGAGCACCAGGACGCCGTCGTCGAGCAGGAGCATGGGCCGAGGGTAGGCCCAGGTGAGGACAGTCCGCCGGGCGACGAACGCTCGGGTTCACTCCGACGAGCCGGAGACCTCCGTCACACCGGTCACCCGACCTGCGCGGGGGCCGCGGACGGTCGTCACCCGATCGAGGTCAGGGCCGCGCCCGACGCCCGCACCGCGTCGACCTGCGCGAGGATCCCGTCGAGCACCACGGCCCGGTCGAACTTCAGAGCGAACTCCCGGCCCCGCGCCTCCCAGTCGGCCCGCTCGGACGGGGACATGCCGAGCGCCCGGTCGAGGGCCGCGGCGATGGCGTCGGGGGCGTCGACCGGGACGATGAGCGCGGTGTCGCCGACGGCCTCGAGGATCCCGCCGGTGTCGGTGGTGATGACGGGCCCGCCGCCCGCGAGCATCTTCTCGGCGAGCGCGATCCCGAACGTCTCGACGAACTCGGGTCGCGGCTTGCTGGGCAGCACGAACGCGGCGCAGCCCGCCATGAGGTGCGGCTTCTCGTCGTCGGAAACATCGTCGAGGAAGCGGATCCGGTCCGCCGCGGGAGACGCGGCCGCGAGTTCCCGCAGCCGGGACGCGTCGGGCCCGTTGCCGGCGATCACCAGCGGGAGGTCGGCGCAGGCCGCGGACCGGGCGAACCCCGAGATGAGGTCGTCGACCCCCTTGGCGTGCGCGAGCCGGGACAGGAACAGCACGTAGCCGTCGCGGGTCAGGCCGCGGGCGCCGAGCACGTCGTCGTCCGAGCGGTCGAGGTAGAGGCCGACGTCGATGGCGGGGTAGGAGACCTGCACGCGCTCGCGAAGGCGCGCGGCGAAGGCGGTGCCGTGCCGGTGGTCCACCTCCTCGGCCTCGGCGATCACCAGGTCCTGCGTGTACCGGGACACCGCGAGGCACACGTCGTGGTCGAGGTACCCGGCGAGCACGTGCGCGGCGGCGCCGAACCGGTCGGCCTCGACGCAGGCCCGCACGACGTTCGTGACGTCGGACCCGACGGCCTCCGCGACGGTCACGACGTTCACGGGCAGGCCCGTGCGCCGGGCGACGTGCACCGCGTCCGCGACCGCCGTGGCGTGCGGCGACAGGTACAGCGACATCGCGACCGTCGGCACGCCGTCGGTGAACAGCTCGACGAGCCGGCCGGTGAGCCCGGCCAGCCAGCGCCCGTCGGGCACCTTGTAGTCGCCGACGGGCTCCGGACGTTCCACGTGGATCCCCGGCGAGTACGGCAGCACCCGGTCCAGCGGCTTGAGCGGCAGCCCGGTCTGCTGCAGCCGGTCGATCGGCCACGTGACGATCCGGACCTCGTCGAACCCGCGGTGCAGCGCCGCCTCGGCGAGGTTGCGCGCCTCGCCCGAGTGGCCGCAGATCACCGGGTCGGCGCGGACCACGATGACGAGCCGCCGGGTCACCACGAGGCACCCGGGGTGGTCGTCGACGGCGGGCGTTCTCCCCAGGCGGCGGGCCCCGGGCCGAGCTCGACGAGCAGCCGCCCGCCGCGGTGCACCTCGGCGCTCGTCAGCCACGTGCGGTCCAGCCGGGTGCCGTCGAGGAACACCTCCTGCACGTGCTGCGCCGGGCCGCCGGGCTCCGGCTCGACGAACCCGGCCGTCTCGATCGTCAGGGGCCGCCCGCCCACGTCGAGCTGCGCCTCCCGCCAGGCGGGTGCGTTCAGCAGGTACAGCCCTTGCCCGGCGACGGGGAACAGCCCGAGCGACGCCCAGACGTACCAGGAGCTCAGCCCGCCGGAGTCGTCGTTCCCGGGCAGGCCGCCGCGGCCCGTGCCGAACTGCTGCTGGACGACGTCGTGCACCACCTCGGCCGTCCGGTCGGGGCGACCGGCGTACATGTAGGCCCACGGCGCCTCCATGTCGGGTTCGTTGTTGAGGCCCTCGAAGCGGTTCAGCGCGTACCCGGCTGCCATCTCGTCGACCGGCGGCCGCACCCCGGGCTGCTTGACGGCGTCGGCGCCGTACCCGAAGAACCGGTCGAGCAGCGCCGTGAACGCGGCGTCCCCGCCGGCCAGAGCGATCCGCCCGGCCATGTCGTGCAGCAGCCGGAAGGAGTAGTTCCACACGCCGCCCTCGTAGAACGTCGAGTCCTTGAGGAGACCGGAGACCGGGTCGAACGCGTGCCGCCACTGCGCCGCGAGCGGCTCGAACTGCTCGACGAGCGTCCGGTCGCCGACGGCCGCCGCGACCACCGACGTGCACCAGTACCCGAACGCGAGGTCGAGCGTGTGGCTGATCGGGTGGGCCAGCCCGCGCAGCAGGAAGTCCTCGCCGTACGTGCGCCGCAGGTCGTTGTGCATGTGCACGAGGGCCCAGTCCCAGTCCATGCCGGGCAGCCCGAGCCGGCACAGGTCGGCGAGGAACGTGTGCGCGAGGGCGCTGCCCTGCCGGGAGAACTGGTCGGCGCCGCGGGCCATCCGGTAGCCGATGGGGAGGTTGCCCTCCTCCTCGCTGATGTGCAGCAACGCCGTCGCGAGCTCCACCGCGCGCTCGGGCATCAGGGCCGTGAGCAGGGGGAGCTGGGTGCGGTAGATGTCCCACATCGTCGCGATGTCGAACGCGAACGGGGTGTCCGTCGGCCAGAACGGGCTCTCGTCGGGCGCCAGGCAGGGCTTGACGAGCGAGTGGTAGACGGCCGTCGAGAGCACGGTCCGCTTGTCGGCCGACGCGGTGTCCACCTGGACCTTGTCGAGCTGCTCGCGCCAGACGGCGGCGGTCCGCGCCCGTCGGGTCGCGAAGCTCGTCGGGCCCTCGCCGCAGTCCTGGTACAGGTTGGCGCGCGCCTGCTCGACGCCGCGCAGGGAGAACCCGATGCGCAGCTCGACGACCTCACCGGGCTCCGACGGGCCCGCCCACATCAGCCCGAACGGCCGCAGCGTGGTCGGGCGGATCCGGTCGAAGTCGAGCCGGGTGCCGCCCGGCATGAGCCGCCGGTCGTACCAGAGCATCTGCCGCCAGTGCCGGGCGTCGCACTCCACGTGCACCGCGAGCGGGGCACCCTCGACGACGATCTCGCCCTGCGCGACGCCCGGCGCGACCGTCTCCAGGTGGGCGCGCAGCGGGACCGTGCGTCCGTGCGGGATCGTCAGGCCGCCCTGCGACAGGTCGATGACCAGCCGGGCGTCCCGGTGGGCGGGGAACGTGTACCGGTGGACCGCGCTCTTCGGGCCGACCGTCAGCTCGCACCGGATCCCGCTGTCGAGCGTCGCCTCGTACCAGCCGGGCTCGGCCTCCTCTTGCTCGATGCCGAACAGGCGGCCCAGGTCGTCGAGCGGCTGCAGCATCGGCGTCACGCGCACGTAGTTGTAGTACTTGCGGATCGCGCCCGTGCCCGACTGCTGGAAGTGCGTGAACCCGCTGGCCACCGCGCTGTCGTACATCTCGACGGGCAGCCCCTCGGTGCCCA
Source organism: Cellulomonas chitinilytica (assembly GCF_016862675.1). Taxonomy (GTDB): domain Bacteria; phylum Actinomycetota; class Actinomycetes; order Actinomycetales; family Cellulomonadaceae; genus Cellulomonas; species Cellulomonas chitinilytica. The sequence continues at coordinate 341,998 of NZ_BONK01000004.1, forward strand.
GCTCGTACCGGCCGTACCCGGTGGGGTACGCGCCGCTGTACGCGCACGCGCTGACCATGCCCAGCGGGTACTGGGCTCCCGGGTGCGTGTTGCCGACCTGCGGCTTCGGCCACCACCACGTCGACGCGAGCCCCTGCTGCTGCGGGAGGGACGTCGCCTCCGTGCCGATGAACGGGTCGACGTGCTCGAACATCGGCACCGCTCCCTTCCGCTCCGGCGGGGCTCACGTGTGCCCGATTCGCCGGAACGTACGGCAGGAGTGTGTCGGGGAGATTGCGCGGCGGTGAAGGTTCCCCTGAACGCGCGCGCGCGCCGCCACCCTCGGGTGACGGCGCGCGCGGTGCGGTGCGGGAGCGTCAGGCTCCGAACGGGTTCTCCGTCGTGATCTGGTCGGCCGTCGGGGCGACGACCGGGGCGCCGGCGCCCCAGTTCGAGAAGGTCATCTCCGTCTTCGCGCCGATGTCGAAGGCGACCTTGTGGATGAGGTTCGCGGAGTCGACCCAGTACGTGTAGGTCAGCGTCGCCGGGAGCGGGACGCCCGCCGCGGCGGCCTCGTCGAACGGCTTGCGCTGCTCGGCGTCGAGCTTCGACGGGTCGACCACGACCACGTACTGCTGGACCTCCACGCCGTCGAGCTGCTCGGGCTCGCCCGTCTTCGTGACCTCCGTGATGGCCACCTTCTGGGCCGCCATGGTCTTGGCCGGGTCGATGTCGCCGGTGATGTCGCCGAGGCCGGCCGACAGCGGGTTCGTCGCGTCGTTCGGGTCGATCTGCAGGAACTTGCCGCCCGTCAGGTCGCCCATGCTCATGTACATGACGCCGCCGACGATGCGGATGTCGAAGTCGCCGGCGCCCGGGTACGACATGGTCATCGCGACGTCCTGGGCGCCGTCGGCGACGTTCGCCGAGCCGGTCGCGACGATCTCCTGGCCCTCGGCCGTGATCGCCAGGGAGAAGTCGTAGCTGCCCGTGCCGTTCTGGGCGGCGGTCAGCGTGTCGACGAAGTTCGCGAGGGTGAGCTCGGGGGCCTCGGGGGTGGCGGTCGCGGACGCCGTCTCGACGGGGTCCGGCGAGGCGCCCTCGGCGGCACCGCCGGCACCCCCGCCGCAGGCGGTCAGGGTCCACGCGAGACAGGCCGCGACGGGCAGGGCGAGAAGGCGACGGTACGACGGCATGGGGACTCCTGTGGGCGGGGCTGCGACCGGCTGCGCAGTCCGGGTGGGCACGGTAGGAACTGGCACGAAGCCTTCCAGGCTGTGAGGTCCCTGTGTGGCGGTTCGTGGGTGATCGTCCTCACGGTGCCGGCCCGGGACCCGACCCGCGTGCCGGCCCGGGTGCCGGTCCCGGTGCCCGGCCCGCGGTCCCGACGAGCGCGGCGGCGGGGAGCACCCGGTCGATCCCGACCAGCAGGAGCCCGAGCAGCCAGGACGCGCCGCCGAGCAGCGCGACCGTCCGGGCCCACCCGCCCCCGCCGACCTCCCGGACGTCGAGGAACGCGTACGGGAACCCGAGGGTCGGCCGGAGCAGCCCGCGGGCCGTGACGGCCGCGGAGTACGCGACGAGGTAGCCGAGCCAGGCGGCGGCGTGCCGGGGCCGCAGCCGCCGGTGGGCGTCCACCAGGACGAAGTCGACGAACGCCAGCACCGGGTCGAGCCGGTGCTCGGCGAACCCCGACGTGACGCGGAACCCTCCGGCCGCGCCGGGTCCGGGGGGCAGCACGAAGTACGCGACGAGCGCCGTGACCAGCAGGAACAGCGTGACGCCGCCTTTGAGCCAGCCGGGTGGCTGCGGGGTCCCCCGCAGGGTCGCGACACCGGCCCACACCATCACCACCGCCAGGAGCAGGCCGCTCTGGTTGGTGAAGTAGACGAGCCCGCCGAGCCGGCCGTGCCACCAGATGTCCTGCGTCCCGGCCAGCGCCGACCCCGCCAGGGCGAGCCGCAGCACTCCCGCGACGACGTCCGACCGCGTCCGCTCCACGGCGCCCACGACGACGTCCGACCGACTCCGGTCCACGACCATCCGCCCCCTCGCGGCCCGGCCCTGACCTTCAGCCGCCCGCTCCTTACCTTCCCTCCCGGGCCCGGCGGGTGCGACACCAGCGTGGAGGTCGGCGACGCTCAGGTTGGTCTCGCGGTGCCGGAGCCGATGGTCGGGGAGGGCGAGCCGTCGGAGGCGAGGGGCCGGGCGGTGGCTGGTGGCGTGGCGGGCGCGGTTAGGCTCGGACCGGTTCGATCCCCGACGGCGAGGACGGTTCATGGCCGAGCAGCAGCCCATCCGGTTCGGTGTCGTCGGCAGCGGCTGGCGGGCGGAGTTCTTCGTCCGGGTGGCCCGGCTCCTGCCCGACCGGTTCCGTTGCGTCGGCGTGGTGACCCGGACCGCCGAGCGGGGCGCCGAGGTCGAGGCCGCGTGGGGAGTGCCGACGGTACGGACCGTCGAGGAGCTCGTCACGGCCACCGGCCCGACGACGGACCGGCCCGAGCTCGTCGTCGTCTCGGTGCCGTGGCCGGTGACGCCCGAGGTCACCACGGAGCTCGTCGCGCTCGGCATCCCCGTCCTCGCCGAGACCCCGCCCGCGCCCGACGCCGACGGGCTGCGCGAGCTGTGGGCGCAGGTCGGCACGTCGGGCCTCGTGCAGGTCGCCGAGCACAGCCCGTCGATGCCGGCGCACGCCGCCCGGATCGCCGCGGTCGACGCCGGCGTCATCGGCACACCCACACATGTACAGATCTCGTCTACGCATCTGTACCACGCGGTCGGCCTGATCCGGCGCCTGCTGCGCACCGGCCGCGACGAGGTCACCGTCCGCGCGACGACGACCACGGCCCCCCTCCTCGACCCCCGCGGCCGCGACCGCTGGACCGGCGAGACGGAGCCCCAGGACCGGTGGCACATCCTCGCGACGCTCGACTTCGGCGCGGGCCGGAGCGCGTTCTACGACTTCACCGAGAACCAGTGGCACAACCCGCTGCGCACCAACCGGATCGTGGTCCGCGGCTCGCACGGGGAGATCGTCGACGACGCCGTGACGCGCTGGGTCGACGAGCGGACCGTCCTGACGTCGAGGTTCGAGCGACGCGTGTCGGGGATCGAGCAGAATCTCGACGGGTTCGACCTCGAGCACGTCAGCCTCGACGGCCGGGTCCTCTACCGGAACGCGTTCGACGGTGCACGCCTCGCCGACGACGACCTCGCGGTCGCCTCGCTGCTCGCCGCGACCGGGGCGTGGGTGCGCGGCGACGGCCCTGCGCCGTACCCGCTGGCCGACGGCTGCCAGGACCACCTGCTGGGGCTCGCCATCGAGGAGGCGTCCCGCACGGGCGCCCCCGTCCGGACGGCCCGGGAGGCCTGGGCGGACGCCTGACGTCGGCGACGAGGCAGACTGCTCGACATGACGTCCGCCGTGGTGGTCGGTGCCGGGATCGGTGGCCTCGCGGCCGCGGTGGCGCTCGTGCGTCGTGGCTGGTCGGTGACGGTCGCCGAACGGGCGCCCGCCCTCGAACCGGTCGGTGCGGGCATCGCGCTCGCGCCGAACGCCCTGCGTGCGCTCGACGCCCTCGGGGTCGGCGACGGCGTGCGGGGGCGGGCCCGGCTCAGCGGCGAGGTGGGTCTGCGACGGCCCGACGGGCGCTGGGTCGTGCGGGCCGACGCGACCGCCGCCGGGGAACGCCTGGGGGACACCGCCGTCGTGCTGCACCGCGCCCAGCTCGTCGACCTGCTCGCGAGCGCCCTGCCGGCGGGGGCGCTGCGGCTGGGGGTCGACGTCACGTCGGTCGCGCCGGGTGCGGCGGACGGCCCGCGGGCGCTCGTGACGACCGCGCGCGACGGGGAGCTCGCCGCCGACCTGGTCGTCGCCGCCGACGGGATCGACTCCGCCGTCCGCCGGGCCCTGTTCCCCGGCCACCCGGCGCCGGCGTACACCGGCGTGAGCGCGTGGCGGTTCGTCGCCCCCGCCCCGCCCGGCGGCGTCGCGCCCGCCGAGACGTGGGGGCGCGGGTCCATCGTCGGGCTGACGCCGCTCGCCGACGGGCGCGTGTACTGCTACCTCACCGCGGTGCTGCCCGAGGGGACCCGGTTCGACGACGACCCCGACGAGCTGCGCCGGCGCTTCGCGGACTGGCACGCGCCCATCCCCGACCTGCTCGCCACCCTGCAGCCGTCCGCGGTGCTGCACCACGACCTGCGCTGGCTCGCGACGCCGCTGCCACGGTTCGACGTCGGCCGGGTCGCGATCCTCGGCGACGCCGCCCACGCGATGCCGCCGAACCTCGGCCAGGGCGGGTGCCAGGCGCTCGAGGACGCGGTGGTACTGGCCGCGTGCGTCGGGGACGCCGGGTCGTCCGACGTGACCGGCGGGCTCGCCGCGTACACCGCGGCCCGCCTGCCGAGGACGACCCGGATCGCGCGGCTGTCCGCGCAGGTCGGGGCCCCGTCGGCGTGGACGTCGCCCGTCGCGGTGGCGCTGCGGGGACTCGGCGTGCGGCTGGCCGGACGGTTCGCCGGGCCGCTGATGGAGCGCCGGCTCCGCGACGTCGTCGGCTGGCGCCCGCCGGCCTGAGCACCGCGCGGCCGGCTCGGGGGTGGGGATGCCGACGGCCGGGGCGGGTGGCAGCGTCGGACGGACGAGGACGACCGAGAGGAGACACCCATGGCCGTGACCGCGTTCCAGGACCTCCCGCTCGCCGACCGGGACCGCGAGTGGGACGGCGACGCCGCCGAGAAGCGCGTCCGTGCGTGGGCCGACGCGCAGGACGGGCCGAACGAGAAGTACCGCGACGCGCACGTCTGGTACGACGCCGACGCGAAGGAGAACTTCACGGCGTACAAGCTGCTGATCGCGGACGTCGTCGACGGTCGGCTGAAGGCCGTCCCGCGCGGCGTGTTCGCGGCGGCGGCCGTGATGCAGGGCTCCCGGGGCGGTGTCGACCTCCCGGACAAGGACCGCGACCGCGTGAAGAGCCACCTGGCGAAGTACTACGCGAAGCTCGACGACACCCCGCCCTGGGACGACTGACAGGGAGGACCAGGCGGGACGACCGGCCGGGGGCGCGCGTCAGCGGGCGAAGCGGGCCAGGTCGGCGGGGACGTCGTCGTGGCGGAGCTCGAACCACACGGCCTTCACCGCTGCGCCCTCCTCGGGCGTCGTGCCCCAGGCGCTCGCGAGCCGGTCGACGAACATGACGCCGCGCCCGCCGAGAGCCGTCGGCGGCGGGTGCTTGAGCACGGGCACCTCGCGGGCGCCGTCGGTGACCTCGACGCGCGTGCGCTCGTGGTCCACGTCGACGCGCAGCACGACGGGCGGGTCGGCGTGCGCGACCGCGTTCGTCACCAGCTCGCTGACCAGCAGCACGAGCATGTCGAGGCGGTCCTGCTCCACGCCGGCCTCGGTGAGCCGCTCCCGCGCCCAGCGTCGCGCCGGCGCGACCGCCGACAGCTCGGCGGCGACGGGCGTCTCGGCTCGCATGGCAGGTCTCCCGACGGTGGTGCGGGGGTGGGGGGCGCCGCCGACGGGTTCCCGACGGTTCTCGCCACGGTCGTTCACATCCGATGATTCGGCAACTCGAACACGGCTCTGAGGGCCGGGACCGGCCCGATCGGCTGCGACCATGGACGGGTGCCGTCGTCAGCCCCTCTCCCGTCCGGTGACATCTCCGCAGGTCACAGCCCCACGAAGAGCCAGATCCGCCGGTGGCGGCAGTACCTGGCCGACGAGCGGGCCGAGGCCGCCGTCTACCGCGACCTGGCCTCCCGGAGGTCCGGCGAGGAGCGCGCGATCCTGCTCGCGCTCGCGGACGCGGAGGGCCGTCACGAGCAGCACTGGCTGGACCTGCTGGGCGACGAGGTGGGCAGGCCGCTGCGTGGCGACGTCCGCACACGGGTGCTCGGGTTCCTGGCCCGGCGGTTCGGCTCGGTGTTCGTGCTGGCGCTCGCGCAGCGGGCGGAGGCCCGGTCGGAGTACGCGGACGACGCCGACGCGACGCCGACGATGGCGGCCGACGAGCGGATCCACGAGGAGGTCGTCCGCGGGCTGGCGCTGCGTGGCCGCAACCGGATCTCGGGCACGTTCCGGGCGGCGGTGTTCGGGGCGAACGACGGCCTGGTGAGCAACCTCGCGCTGGTGCTCGGCATCGGCGCGAGCGGGGCGTCGAACCAGGCGGTGCTGCTCACCGGCCTGGCGGGGCTCCTCGCGGGGGCGCTGTCGATGGGGGCGGGCGAGTACGTGTCGGTGCGGTCGCAGCGCGAGCTCCTCGAGGCGTCGCGCCCGAGCGACCAGGCGCGGGCCGCGCTGGTGCACCTGGACGTCGACGCGAACGAGCTGGCGCTCGTCTACCGGGCGCGGGGCATGGCGCCGGAGGACGCGCAGGCGCGGGCCGACGCGGTGCTGGGTTCCCCAGGCACGTCGGCGCTCACCCTGCCGCCGCCGGAGGGGGTCGAGGAGGTCGACGAGCACGAGGCGATCGGCACCGCGTGGGGCGCCGCGGGGGCGAGCTTCTGCTTCTTCGCGTCGGGCGCGCTGATCCCGGTGCTGCCGTACCTGCTGGGTGCCGAGGGTCTGACGGCCGTGGTGTGGGCGGCGGTGCTCGTGGGGGTCGCGCTGCTCGGGACGGGGGCGACGGTCGGGGTGCTGTCGGGGGCGTCGCCGGCGAAGCGGGCGCTGCGGCAGCTCGCCATCGGGTACGGGGCGGCGGGGGCGACGTACGTGCTGGGCTTGGCGTTCGGGTCGACGGTCTGACCGTCCGCAGGGTGAACGAAGGTTTGGCAATCCTTACTTAGGTCAGGCTAATGTCGGGCCGTGCCCACGACGACACCTGCCGACGAGCCCGCGCTGCGCGGTGACGACCTGCGCCTCGCGTACCACGGGACCGTCGCCGTGCAGCGGGCGGGCCTGCGCCTGCTGCCCGGCCAGGTGACCGCGCTCGTCGGCCCCAACGGTTCCGGCAAGTCCACGCTCCTGCGTGCGCTGGCGCGGCTGCACAAGCCCGACGACGGCACGGTCGCCCTCGCCGACGTGCCCGACGCGCTCGCCCTGTCCGCCAAGGACTTCGCCCGCCGGGTCACGCTGCTCTCGCAGTCGCGACCGACGCCGTCGGGCATGAGCGTGCGTGACGTCGTCGGCTACGGCCGCCACCCGCACCGCGGCCGCTGGCGGCAGTCCGACCCCGACGGCCCCCGGGCGATCGCGTGGGCCATGACGGTCACCGGTGTCGAGCCCATGGCCGAGCGGGGCGTCGACGAGCTGTCCGGCGGTGAGCTCCAGCGCGTCTGGCTCGCCACCTGCCTGGCCCAGGACACCGGCGTGCTGCTGCTCGACGAGCCCACCAACCACCTCGACCTGCGCTACCAGGTGGAGATCCTCGACCTGGTGCGCGACCTCGCCGACGAGCACGGCGTGGCCGTCGGCGTGGTGCTGCACGACCTGGACCAGGCCGCCGCCGTCGCCGACCACGTGGTGCTGCTGCGCCGCGGCGAGGTCGTCGGCGCCGGTCTGCCGCACGAGGTGCTCACCGCCGACGCGCTCACCGGCACCTACGGGATCCGGATCGACGTGACCGTCGACGACGAGACCGGCCGGGTGCGCACCCGGCCCGTCGGCAGGCACACCCACCGTCCGGCCACCCGGAACCCCCGCGACCTCGCCGTCGTCTGACCTCCCCCGCAGCACCCGGTCCGGCGAGCCGCTCGCCGGTCCGGCCCGGACCGCCCCCGCCCGGGAAGACCGCCCGACACGACCGCCCAGACCCGAGGAAACCCATGCGCTCCCTGCCCGTCGCCGCCGTCACCGGCGCTCTCGCGACCGCCCTGCTGCTCTCCGCGTGCGGCACGACCGAGGACGCCGCCGCGTCCGACCCGACGACCGGTGCGACCGCCGCCGGCGGCCCCGTCACGGTCACCGACGAGCGCGGCGAGGTCACCCTCGACCACCCCGCGACGAGGGTCGTCTCGCTCGAGTGGGGCCTCACCGAGAACCTGCTCACGCTCGGCGTGACCCCGGTCGGCGAGGCCGACGTCAAGGGCTACAACACGTGGGACACCGTGGTGCCGCTCGACCCGTCGACGCCCGACGTCGGCCAGCGCGGCGAGCCGAGCCTCGACGCGATCGCGGCCCTCGACCCCGACCTCGTCGTCACCACGACGGACCTCCCGGAGGAGGTCATCGCGCAGATCGAGGAGCAGGTGCCGGTCATCGCGCTGCGCGGCTCGGACGGCGAGGACCCGATCGGCTACATGAAGCACACCCTCGAGGTGCTGGGTGACGCGACGGGCAACGCCGATGCCGCCGACGCCGCGATCGACGATTTCGACCGGGCCGTCGCCGACGGCAAGGCGAAGCTCGAGGACGCCGGGAAGACCGGCGCGCTGTACACGATGGCCGACGGGTGGGAGTCGGACGGCACGGTGTCGATCCGGATCTACACGGAGGGCTCGTTCCTCGGCGGCGTCGCGTCGCTCATCGGCCTGAAGAACGCGTGGACCGGCGGCGGGGCCGACCCGGACTACGGCCTGGCCAGCACCGACGTCGAGGGCCTCACGGGCCTCGGGGACACCACGTTCATCTACGGCGCCAGCGACACCGACGGGGGCGACGCGTTCCGTGACGTCCTCAAGGACAACGCGATCTGGCAGCAGCTCCCGTTCGTCGTCAATGGGAACGTGGTCCGCCAGCCCGACGGCATCTGGCCGTTCGGCGGCCCGCAGTCGGCCGCCGCGTGGATCGACTCGACGGTCGACGCAGTCACGAAGTGACGCTCCAGCTCGACCCCTCTGCAGGGTCTGTGGCGGGGCCCGCTGCCTCTTCGGTGACGGGCCCCGCGCAGGGGCGTCCGCGCATCGCGGCCGTCACCCTCGTGTTCGTCGTCGGCGTGGCCCTCGTGGTGCTGCTCGGCGCCTGGGACCTCACGCTCGGCACGTCGCACGTCGGCCTCGGTGACCTGCTCGGCCTGCTCACGGGCGGCGGGGACGACGAGACCCTCGCGGTGCTCGTCGCGTCCCGCGCACCGCGGGTGCTCGCCGGGCTGCTCGTCGGCACCGCGCTCGGGGTGTCCGGGGCGGTGCTGCAGTCCGTCGCGCGCAACCCGCTGGCCTCCCCGGACACGCTGGCCGTCAACGCGGGCGCGTACCTGTCGGTGGTGCTCGCGGCCGTCGTCGGGTTCTCGCTGCCGTTCGCGGCGTCCGGGGTGCTCGCGTTCACCGGCGGCCTGCTCGCCGCGGGGCTGGTGCTGCTCATCGCCCGGGCCGGTGCCGCCGGCCCGACCCGGCTGGTGCTCGCGGGGTCCGCGACGATGCTCGCGCTGTCGTCCGTGACGATGCTGCTGATGATCCTGTTCGCGCAGGAGACCCAGGGGATGTTCGCCTGGGGCGAGGGGTCGATCGTGCAGTCCGGCACGACGAAGGTGACGCAGGCGGCGCCCGTCGTCGTGGTCGCCGCCGTCGTCTGCGTGCTGTGGGCACGTCGGCTCGACGTGCTGGCCCTGGGCGACGACACCGCCTCCGTGCTCGGCCTCGACGTGCGCCGCACCCGCGTGGTCGGCGTGCTGCTCGCGGTGCTGCTCGCCGCGGTCGCCGTGACCGTCGCCGGGCCGGTCGGGTTCGTCGGGCTGTCGGCCCCGGTGATCGCGCGGCTCGTCGCCGGGCGGGTCCGCGGGCTGCACCAGCACCGTGCGCTGCTGCCGCTCGCGGCGCTCGCGGGCTGCGCGGTGGTGCTGGCCGCCGACGTGCTGCTACGGCTGCTGGTCCCGGGACGCACCGGGGCGGGCATCCCGACGGGTGTCGTGACGACGCTGCTCGGTGCCGTGCTGATGGTGTGGCTCGCGCGGCGCCTGCGGGACAGCGGGTCGGCGCAGGTCGCCGCCGTCGGTGCCCGACCGGCGTCGCGGCGCCGGGTGGCGGTGGTGCTCGCCGTCCTCGTCGTCGCCCTCGTCGGAGCGCTGGTCGCGGCGGTGCTGCTCGGCGACCGGCTGCTGCTGCTCGGCGACGTGGCGAACTGGTTCGCAGGGACGAGCGGGCGGCAGGTCAGCTTCGTGCTCGACCAGCGGATGCCTCGGGTGATGGCGGCCGTCCTGGCGGGTGCCGCGCTCGGCCTGGCCGGGACGGGTGTGCAGGGCGTCGCCCGCAACCCGCTCGCCGAGCCCGGGCTGCTCGGCATCACCGGCGGCGCCGGGGTCGCGGCGGTCCTCGCGATCGTCGTCCTGCCCGGTGCGTCGATCTGGGTCGTGTCCGCCGCCGCGTGCGTCGGGGCCGTGCTGACGTTCGGGCTGGTCTACGGGCTGTCGTCGCGCCGGGGGCTGAGCTCCGACCGGCTCGTGCTCGTCGGGATCGGGGTGTCGGCGGCGGCCACGTCGCTCATCACGCTGATCGTCGTCGTCACGAGCCCGTGGAACACCACGATGGCGCTCACCTGGCTGTCCGGGTCCACGTACGGGCGGACCGCCGCGCAGGTGTGGCCCGTCGCGGTCGCACTCGTCGTGCTCGTGCCGTTCCTCGTGCGGCACCGGCGGGACCTCGACGTGCTCGCGCTCGACGACGACCTGCCCCGCGTGCTCGGCGTCCGGCTGGAGCGCACCCGGTTCCTGCTGCTCGGCGTGACCGCGCTCCTGACGGCGGTGTCCGTCTCGGCGGTGGGCGTGGTCGGGTTCGTCGGCCTCGTCGCGCCGCACCTGGCCCGGTCGCTCGTCGGGTCGTCGCACGCGCGCGTCGTCCCGGTCGCGGCGCTGCTCGGCGCGGTGCTGCTGAGCGTCGCCGACACCGTCGGCCGGACCCTGCTCGCACCCGTGCAGATCCCCGCCGGGCTGGTCACCTCGGTGATCGGCGCGCCCTACTTCGTCTACCTGCTGTGGCGGACCCGCCGGTCGCTCTGAGGCTCAGGACCGGGTGAGCAGCCACAGGATCGTGTCGTGGACGTGCTTCGCCTTCGCGTCCCCGCGGAACGTCGCCTCGTGGACCACCGAGCCGGCGGTGATGGCGAGCGTGGCGGACGCGACGTGGCGGCCGAACAGCGACTTGTCCGAGACGAACGAGATCGACGAGACCGAGCGGATCGGCAGCGACGTCACCGCGGACTTCCCGCCCGTGAACGAGTTGTCCTGCAGGATCACGCGCAGGTTCGTCACGCCGACGAAACCCGTGCCCGCGCCCGTGCAGTCGTAGACCGCGTAGACGGTCTCGCCGTCGATCAGGCCGTCCTGGATCTGCTCGAGCTGGTCGGCCTTGTCGTGCGGGACCGGGGTGCCCTGCTGCGTCATCGTCGCCTCGCGTCGTCGCCGGGGTGGAGCGTGCGCGCCCATCATCGGGCACGCGGGAGTGTGACGAACACCCTGGTGAGGCAAGCCTCACCTTCCTCTATGCTGGCGGGCGTGACGACGACCGTAGGGACGACCGAGCAGACGGGCCTGCAGGCAGACGCAGAGGCTTCGGCCCTGCCGTTCCGCATGTTCTCCGTGCAGGTCGCCGGCGTGCAGCAGCTCTGCCCCAGCGTGCTCCGCCTGACCTTCACGGGCGACGACCTCGACCGGTTCGCCGACAACGGCTTCGACCAGCGCATCAAGTTCTTCCTGCCGCTCGACTGCGGCTACGAGGGGCTGCTCGACCTGTCCGCGAGCGACGACTGGTACGGCCGCTGGCGTGGCCTGCCCGACGAGCGGCGCCACCCGATCCGCACGTACACGGCCCGCGGCGTGCGCCCATCGCGCCGGGAGGTCGACGTGGACGTCGTCCTGCACGGCGACCTCGGCCCCGCCTCCCGGTGGGCGATGTCGGCGGCGCCCGGCGACGAGCTCGTCATCCTCGGCCCCAACGCCGACGCGGTCGGCCCGCACGGCGGCGTCGACTTCGTCCCGCCCGCCCGCACCGACCGCCTGCTCATCGCCGGCGACGAGACCGCGCTGCCCGCCATCGCCGGCATCCTCGAGCGGCTCCCCGCCGACGCCCGCGGCGAGGCCCTCATCGAGATGCCCAGCTCGGACGACCGGCTCGACCTCGTCGCGCCCGCCGGGGTCACCGTCCGCTGGTACGGCCGCGACGGCCGCGCCCACGGGTCGCTCCTCGTCCCCGCCGTGCAGGCCGCCGCCGCCCGGATGCTGCCCGGCCAGGCGCCCGCGCCGGACGTCGACCTGGAGGACGTCGACATCGACGCCGGGCTGCTGTGGGAGGTGCCGGTCGACGCGTCCGGCGCGCCGCTGCGGTCCGAGGCCGCCATGTACGCGTGGCTCGCGGGGGAGGCCGCCGTCATCAAGACGCTGCGGCGCCACCTCGTCAGCGAGTGCGGCGTGGACCGGAAGGCCGTCGCGTTCATGGGGTACTGGCGCGAAGGGCGCGCCGAGCCGAACTGAGCCCGGGATCCGTGCTCCTCGGAGCAGGAGCAGGAGCAGGAGCCGGTGCGGGTCAGGCGTACATCGACTCGATCCCGGCGCTGTGATCCTTCTCGATGTAGAGGATCGAACCGACGCACGCCGATCCGTCGATGTCCACGTCGGGGTGGCCCTCGGCAGTGACGTGCACCGCCGTGCCCAGGCACTCGGGCATTCGCACGACCTCGCGGTGACCGGGCTCGACGGTCACCTCCGTGAGGCCGTCCACGAACGTCACCGTGACGGCCGTATCGCTTTTGTTGACGATCGCGAAGCCGTCCCGGCTGCGGTCGGCGCAGGCCCCGAGGGTCAACGCGACGGCGACCGCGAGAGCGGAGGCGACCGTGCCGCGTGCTCGTGTCATGACGGCCCTCCAGAGACGGGAAGGCAAGTGTGCCGAGGGGTCGTGCGTCATGGGGCCGGTTTCCACCGGGTGATGGTGGTCGTCGGCGGGCTCCGACGGCCGTGCATCTGGACGGATGCATTTCCACGCTGAGTGCGAACGAATCCACTAGGATTCATTGCCATGATCGGTGCAGATGAATCTCCACGGATGCGGTGGTATCGGGCCCGGACCAAGTTGGCGTTGGGCAGCGCGCTGCAGTCGATCCGTCGCAACGCGCACGACACGCAGGACGACGCCGCAGCCAAGTTCCACTCGTCCCGTCCGCACCTGTCCCGGATCGAACGTGGCACCACGCCTCAGCTCGACACGCTCATGGACTACATGGACGGCTACGGCTACGAGATCGTGCTGGTCCCTCGCGGCTCCACCGTGACCGTCGAGCCGCCGCGATGAGCACGCTCTCCGTGTGGCTGCATGGCGAGCACCTCGCCCAGCTCGAGCAGCTGCGCACCAGCCGGCTTCGCCTGAGGTTCACCGACGCCGCGCTCGACCGGTGGGGTGTCGGTGCGCGCCCGCTGTCGCTGTCGCTGCCGCTCACGGAGAGGCGCGTCCAGGGGGATGCTCTGGAACGGTTCTGCGACAACCTCCTGCCCGAGGGCGGGGTGCGCGCCGTTCTCGAACGCGAGAACGACATCCGCCCCGGTGACACGTTCGCGCTGCTGTCCCGCATCGGACGTGAGTGCGCAGGCGCGATCCAGTTCACGACGGACGAGGCGCCTGCCGGTGCCGGCAGGGTCACGCCACTGACCAGCGACGAGGTCGACGTGCTCGTCAGGGACCTGCCGACGCATCACGTCCCGGACGGGCTCGCAGTCTCCGCGTCGCTCGGTGGTGTGCAGGACAAGGTGCTGCTCACCCGGACGGCCGACGGATGGGCGTGGCCGGCCGACGGTGCGATGTCGAGCCACCTGGTCAAGCCTCAGCCGCAGTCCCCGCAGGCACCGATCCCGGACATCATCCGGTACGAGCACTGGGCCCTGCAGGTGGCTGCCGCCGCGGGACTACGGGCCGCACGCTCGGAGCTGGAGTGGTTCGGTGACCGGCAGGCGCTCGTGGTCGAACGATTCGACCGGCACGGGGGCCGCCGCATCCACCAGGAGGACTTCACGCAGTCCCTCGCGCTCGCGTCCCGGGACAAGCACGAGTCCTCCGTCGGCGAACGACGACTGGCAGCCCTGGCGACGCGCGCGGCCGCCGAAGCGGCCGACCCGCAGCAGCTCCTGACCGAGCTGCTCGCGCAGGTGACGTTCAACGCCGCCATCGGCAACGGGGACGCGCACTCGAAGAACTACAGCATCCAGATCAGCCGGGCCGCGACGGTCTCGATGTCGCCGCTGTACGACGTCGCACCCGTGTTCCTGGTGGCCCCCACGTACCGGCACGCCGGGCATGCCGTGAACGAGCAGGTGTACCTGCCGTACATCACGACGGAGCACCTGGTCGCCGAGGCGTGCGAGTGGGGGCTCGGGGCGGACGTTGCGGCGGTCGTCGTCCGTCAGACGCTCCTGGCGATCGCCGAAGCCGTCGAAAATCTGGGGGAGCCTGCGGACACGCCGGTCGCGGTCGGCAGGGCCGTGCTCGGTCGGGTGAGGGCCTTGGCGGGGTGAGCGCGTGTCAGTGCACGGCGGCGAGCAGGACGCCCACGCCGACGAACAGGCATCCGAGCACCCGGTCGAGCGTCCGCACGACGACGCCGGATCGACACCTCATCTGATCCGGAACGTGCCCCCGGGACCCCGACGTTCGTCGTCCCGACGGAGGACGGCATCCCGGTGACCGGGCGGACGGGCGAGCAGGGTGACGACTGCGTCGTCGCCGCCCGGCTGGCGCAGCCGCCGGGCGGCTGACCCGACCCAGGGCCTGGTCAGTGCACGGTCACGAGCAGGATGCCGACGCCGACGAACAGGCACCCGAACACCCGGTTGAGCGTCCGTCGTCCCGACTCGGTCGAGGTGAGCCGGACGAGCCCGCGCGCGGCGCTCGCGAACAGGAACCACATCACGAGGACGTCGACCACGACGACGGTGGCCCCGACGACGGCGTACTGCGGCACCAACGGCCGGTCGAGCCGCACGAACTGCGGCAGGAACGCGAGGAAGAAGACGATCGCCTTCGGGTTGGTGAGGTTCACGAGCAGCCCGCGGCGGAGCATCGACCACGCGGGCTCGCGGACCTCCTGGGCGACGGCGCCGACGGCGGTGCTCGCCCGGAACTGACGGATGCCGAGGTAGACGAGGTAGCCGGCGCCGACGTAGCGGATCGCGTCGAACGCGACCTGCGAGCGGCTGACCAGGGCCCCCACGCCGGCGGCGACGATCGCGATGTGCACCACGAGCGCGAGCTGCTGCCCGAGGATCCCCCAGATCGACCGCGCCCACCCCGAGCCGAGCGAGTTCGACATCGTGTTGACCGCGCCCGCGCCGGGCGTGCAGGAGATGACGACGCACGCGCCCACCAGGGCGAGCCAGAGGGACACGCTCACGCGCGGGGCACCGGGACGGTCACGGGCTGCATCATGCATCGCCGCCGGGCTCCGGGCGGAATCGGACGGCGCGCTGCTGCAACCGGGCGACGTGGCCCGACGTCGTGGCGTCGTCGCTCCAGCCGCCCGGGAACTGTGCCGATGCTGTGCACATGCTGAGAGCCTCCGCCCCGACGCGCCGCCTCCTGGTGGGCGCCACGACCGCGGTCGTCGCCCTGCTCGCCCTGAGCGGCTGCTACCGCATCGAGATGGCCGTGACGATCCAGGACGACGACACGGTCGACGGGACGGCGATCATCGCGATCGACAAGAGCGTGCTGGGCCTGACGGGCGGCACGATCGACGACGTCATCCCCGACGACACCCTGAGCGGCGAGGGGACCGTCGAGCCGTTCACGGACGGCGACCTCGTCGGGAAGAAGTTCACGTTCGAGAACACGCCGATCAGCACGTTCAGCAAGGAGCAGAGCGACGACGCGGACGAGCTGACGATCGAGCACGTCGGCGACACGTACGTCGTCGACGGCACCCTCGACATGACCTCCGGTGACGAGACGGACGACGCGGGCGCCCCGGCGCTCACCGGTGGGACGGTGAAGTTCACGTTCACGTTCCCCGGCGAGGTCGTCGAGGCGAACGGTGAGATCGACTCCGAGACGCACAGCGTCACCTGGGCTCCGACGGACCTGTCGACGCCGGTCGTGATGCACGCCGTCGGCAAGGACAAGGCAGGCTGGGCGCTGGCTCCGTGGATGCTGTTCGGCGGCGGCGGCCTCGGTCTGCTGGTCGTCCTCGGGGTCGTCCTGCTGGTCGTCCTGCGTTCGCGCCGGAGCGCCGAGGCGGTCGTCGGCCCGGTGTTCTCGTACTACCCCGGGACGGCGGCTCCCGTGGCGGGCGCATACCCGCCCCCGGCGCAGGCGGCCCCTCCCACGGTGACCTCCTGGGGGCCGCCGCAGCACTAGTGCCGTCGACCACGACCGTCAGGTTCCGGCGTTCGCCCCGAGCAGCTCGGTGAGCGGCCCGGGGGCCAGCACGGTGTCGATGGCGATCAGCGCGAGCCCGGTCACGCCGGCGAGCTCGCCGAGCTCGGAGCGGAAGATCTGCAGGTCGCGCGTGGCCAGGGGGAGGGTCTGCTGGTAGACGCGCTCGCGGATGCCGGACATCAGCACCTCGCCGCACTCGGCGAGCTGGCCGGACAGGGCGACGAGCCGGGGGTTGAGGATGCTGACGAGGCCGGCGACGGCCTCGCCGATGGAGCGACCGGCGGCGCGGACCAGGCGGACGGCCTCCATGTCGCCCTGTGCGACGAGCGCGGCGACGTCCGACGTGCGGCGGACGTCCCGGCCGAGGTCGGAGAGCTGCTTCACGAGCGCCCAGCCCGCGGCGTACGTCTCGAGGCAGTCGAGGTTGCCGCACCGGCACGTGCGCGGCTCGGGGTCGGTGTGGCCGGCGCGGGTGTGGCCGATGTCGCCGGCGGCACCCTTGTCGCCCCGGATGATCTGGCCGTTGAGCACGAGCCCGGCGCCGATCCCGGTGCCGAGCTTGAGGGCGACGAGGTTGGGCTGGCCGGTGAGCCGGGACTCGGCGACGGCACGGGCGTTGACGTCGTTCTCGACGACGACGGGCCCGCGGTAGCGGCTGCTGAACGCGGCGGCGATGTCGTAGCCGTCCCAGCCGGTCATGATCGGCGGGTTGACGACCCGGTGGGCGTCGAACTCGACGGGTCCGGGGACGCCGACGGCGACGGCCCACACCTCGTCGGGCCGCGCGAGCGAGTCGAACCCCTCCTGGACCATGCCGAGGACGGTCTCGGGTCCTGACCAGACCTCGACGTCGCGGGACAGGTGGTCGAGCGGCCGTCCGGCGAGGTCGCAGACGGCGAGCGTGAAGCCCATCGCGCCGATGTCGGCGGTGAGCACCTTGGCGCGTCCGGCGTTGAAGTCGAACAGCGTGGACGGGCGGCCGCCGCTGGACTCGGCACCGCCGGCCTCACGGATGAGGTCGGCGCGCTCGAGGGCCGCGAGCCGCTGGTTGACGGTCGACCGGGACAGCCCGGTGCGCTCGATGACGTCGATCCGGCTGAGTGCACCCTCCGACCGGAAGAGGTCGAGGAGGTCCCCTGTGTGCCCTGCTGCCTGCGCCAATGCCGTCTCCTTCGCGTGTGGTTGCCCAGGTTACATGTAGAACCGTCACTTTTGATAGGGACTTTTGGGTTGACGACACACAAAAGTGGATCTAGTTTCGACAACACAGGCACGTGGTGGTGCCTCTGACCGAAGGAACGACATGTCCCACGACTCCAAGCTCAGGACACTGCTCGTCGCGGCGGCAGCCACGACCGCGACGGCCCTCGCACTCGCCGCCTGCAGCGGCGGCACCTCGGGTGACAGCTCCACCGGCGGGCAGAGCAACGCCGCCGGCGGCGCCGGCACCAAGGTCGCCGCCGTCATCAAGGGCCTCGACAACCCGTTCTTCCAGGCCATGGAGCAGGGCATCAAGGACACGGCGAGCACCGCCGGCGTCGACGTGTCCATCCAGGCCGCCGCCGACATCGGCGACACGACCGGCCAGGCCGACAAGCTCTCGGCGCTCGCCGGCCAGGGGTTCGGCTGCTACGTCGTCAACCCGATCTCCGGCACCAACCTCATCCAGGCCCTCGCGCCGATCGCCGCCGCGGGCACGCCCATCGTCAACATCGACAACCCGCTCGACGCCGACGCCGCGAAGGCCGCGAACGTCGAGCCCGCCACGTACATCGGCACCGACAACAAGGCTGCCGGCGGCAAGGCCGGCGACTTCGTCACCAGCAAGGTCGACGCCGGCGCCGACGTCGCGATCATCGGCGGCATCGCCGGCGACGTGACCAGCGCGGCACGCATCGACGGCTTCAAGGCCGCCGTCGGCGACAAGGTCAACGTCGTCCAGGAGGAGGCCGCCGACTGGAAGCGTGACGTCGCGCTCACCAAGGCCACCGACATCATCGCCGCGAACCCCGACATCAAGGCCTTCTTCGCCGCGAACGACGACATGGGCCTGGGCATCGTCAAGGCCGTCGAGAACGCGAGCAAGACCGGCCAGATCGTGGTGGTCAGCGTCGACGGCAACCAGGACGCGCTGCAGTCCGTGCTCGACGGCGGCCTGTCCGCGACCGTCGCCCAGTACCCGTACGCGATCGGGTCGCTCGGCCTGCAGGCCTGCCAGGTCGCCGAGGCCGGCAAGGACCTCCCCGCGAACATCGAGTCGCCGACCGCCCTGGTGACCACCGACAACGCCCAGAACGCGCTCGACTCCTTCCCGCAGCCCTTCGAGGAGTTCGAGAACCCGCTCACCGCCCTGCTCGGCTGACCCCGGAGAGACCCCGTGAACACCATGACCGCGCAGCCAGTCGCTGCGCCCCCCGTCCCCCGCAAGGTCGCCGCCTCGCTCTCGGAGGCCAAGCACCTCAGCTTCTGGGCCGAGAACGCCGCCCCCGTCGGCCTGATCGTCCTCGTGGTCGTCTTCAGCGTCCTGAGCCCGACGTTCCTCACCGTCGGCAACATCACCGCGATGCTCGTGGCCGCCGCGATCCTCGTGGTCCTGGCCGTCGCGCAGTCGTTCGTCATCACCACCGGCGGCATCGACCTGTCGATCTCCGCGACCATGACGATCGGCGCCGTCGGGCTCGGCCTGGCCTACCAGGCGGGCCTGCCGTTCTGGCCGTCGGCGATCATCGCGATCCTCGCCTCGACCGTGATCGGCGTCATCAACGGCCTGCTCATCGCCAAGGGCAAGGTCACCGACTTCATCGCCACGCTGGGCACGCTCGGCGTCGCGACCGGCGCGGCGCTGATCCTCACCGACGGCAAGCCCATCGCCGTCACGAGCACCGAGCTGCTGCGCCTGACGACCGGGAAGCTCGGGTTCGTCCCGTACCCGTTCGTCCTCGCCGCGATCGTCGGGGCCGTCGCCTGGTTCGTCATGTTCCGCACCCGGTACGGCCTGCACGTGCAGGCCGTGGGCGGCAGCGAGGAGGCCGCCGTCGCGAACGGCGTCAAGGCCCCCCGGGTCCGCATCGCCGTCTACGTGTGGGCCGCCGCGCTCGCCGGGCTCGCGTCCCTGCTCCTGGTCGCACGGATCGGCGCCGCCGAGCCCGCGATCAACACGAACTACCTGCTCAACTCGATCGCCGCCGTGGTCCTCGGCGGGGTCAGCCTCACCGGCGGCCGCGCCAAGATCGTCGGCCCGATCCTCGGTGCGCTGCTGCTCACCGCCCTGTCGAACGGGCTCACGCTGCTCGCCGTCTCGCAGTTCTACCAGCCGCTCGCCGTGGGACTCGTCGTCGTCCTCGCGGCCCTTCTGACGAGGTTCCAGAAGCGATGACCACCACAGACACAGCCATCGACACCGTCCTCACCGCCGAGAACATCACCAAGTCCTTCGGCGGGGTGCACGCCCTCAAGGGCGCCTCCATCACGATGCGGCGCGGCGAGGTCACCGCCCTCATCGGCGACAACGGCGCCGGCAAGTCGACGCTCGTGCGGTGCCTGTCCGGCATCCACAAGCCCGACTCCGGCACCATCACGCTCGACGGCGCGGTCGTGCAGATCGACTCGCCCCTCGCCGCGAAGCACCACGGCATCGAGACGGTCCAGCAGAACCTCGCGCTCGTCGAGGACCTCACGGTCTGGCAGAACTTCTTCGTCGGCCGCGAGATCACCAAGGGTGTGGGGCCGTTCCAGATGCTCGACCGCAAGGCGATGCGCGACAAGGCGTCGACCCTGCTGTCCGGCCTCGCGGTCAACGTGCCGCCCGTGACGAGCCGCGTGCGGCGCCTGTCCGGCGGGCAGCGTCAGGCGGTCGCGATCGCCCGGGCCGCCGGCTGGGGCAGCTCCATCGTCATCATGGACGAGCCGACCGCCGCCCTCGGCGTGCAGGAGACCGCCCGCGTCGAGGCCGTCATCCGCCGGCTGCAGGACTCGGGCGTCGCGGTGCTGCTCATCAGCCACAACTTCGACCAGGTCCTGCGCCTCGCCCAGCACGTCTGGGTCATGCGCGGCGGGCTCGCCGTGGCGCAGCGGCGCACGTCCGAGACGACGGGCGACGAGCTCGTCGCGCTCATCACGGGCGCCCAGGCCGTCTGATGACGAACCCGATCGGCGTCCACGCCGGCTGCTGGGGGTTCGACTGGACCCCCGCGGCGGCCGACGCGACCATTGCCGCCGCCGCACGGGCCGGGTACGACCTCATCGAGATCCCGGCGATCGACCTCGCGGTGCTCGACCCCGCGGACACCGCGTCCGCGCTGCACAGGCACGGCATCACCCCCGCCGTGTCGCTGGCCCTCGGGGAGGCGGACGACATCACGTCCCCCGACCCGGCGGTCGTCGGACGCGGGCTGCACCGGCTGCTCGCCGCGGTCCGGTTCGCCGGCGCGATCGGCGCCGGGTACGTCGGCGGCGTGACCCACTCGGCGATGCGCCGCTACCTGGCGGCACCCACCACCGAGGGCAGGGACCGTGCCGTGCGGACGCTGCGGGTCGTCGCGCAGGAGGCGTCGAGGCACGGCGTCGTCGTCGGCGTCGAGTACGTCAACCGCTACGAGTCCAACCTGCTCAACACCGCTGCGCAGGCGCGCGCGTTCGTCGAGGACGTCGGCGAGGAGAACGTCGTCGTGCACCTCGACACGTTCCACGCGGCCCTCGAGGAACGGGACCTCACCGCGGGTGTCCTCGACGCCGGGGAGCTGCTCGGGTACGTCCACGCGAGCGAGAACCACCGCGGCGCGCTGGGCACCGGCTCGACCGACTGGCAGGCCTTCCTGCGGGCGCTGCTCTGGGCCGGGTTCCGCGGCCCGATCACCGTCGAGTCGTTCTCCCGCGACGTCGTCGGCCCGCGCTCCGCGGTCGACATCGCCCTGTGGCGCAGCCAGTGGGACGACCCCGACGTCGTCGCCGCCGAGTCCCTCACCTTCCTGCGCGCCCAGCTCGACGAGGCCCGGCGCGCCCCCGTCCACCACTGATCCCCAGGAGAGAACCCATGACCAACAAGCTCGGTGTGCACGCCCTCGTCTTCGCCGGCGGCACCTCGCCCGACGAGATGACCCAGACCATCCGGCAGACCAAGGAGGCCGGCTTCGACATTCTCGAGCTGTCGCTGCACGACTCACCGGCGCTCGACGTCGCCGCCGCCCGGGCCGAGCTCGACGCCGCGGGTCTCGGCATCGTCTGCTCGCGCGGCCTCGCGTTCGCCGCCGACGTCTCGTCCGACGACCCCGCGGTCGTCGCGAAGGGTGCCGCGCTGCTGCACGAGTCGCTGCAGATCACGCACGACCTCGGCGGCACGCACTTCACCGGCGCCCTCTACAGCGCGCTCGGCAAGTACGGCGCCCCGCTGTCGGCCGCGGGCCGCGCCAACGTCGTCTCGACCCTCCAGGACCTCGCCAAGGAGGCCGCCGACCAGGGCATGACGCTCGGCCTGGAGATCTGCAACCGGTACGAGACGAACGTCATCAACACCGCCGCCGACGCACTGCGTCTCGCCGACGACATCGGGTCCGACAACGTGCTGATCCACCTCGACACGTACCACATGAACATCGAGGAGGACGACTTCGTGCGGCCCGTGCTGCTCGTCGGCGACCGGCTCGGGTACGTCCACATCGGCGAGAACCACCGCGGCTACCTCGGCAGCGGCCACCTCGACTTCACGTCGTTCTTCCACGCGCTCGCGACGATCGACTACCGCGGCCCCATCACGTTCGAGTCGTTCTCGTCGGCCGTCGTCTCCCCGACGCTGTCGAACGACCTCGCCATCTGGCGCAACCTGTGGGACGACGGCCCGGCCCTCGCCGCGCACGCCCGGCAGTACCTGCTCACCCTGCTCGAGGCGAACCGTGGCGCCTGAGCCGCACGCCGACCTCGGCACGCTCGTCTCCCGGGTCCACACGCTCGTCGAGCGGGCAGCCGGGCGCCGCGTCGTCGTCGGGATCACCGGCAGCCCCGGCGCGGGCAAGACGACGCTCGCGCTGCGGCTCGTCGACGCCCTCGGCCCGCAGGCCGTGCACCTGCCGATGGACGGGTTCCACCTCGCCAACGCCACGCTCGACGCGCTCGGTCGGCACGACCGCAAGGGCGCCCTCGACACGTTCGACGGCTGGGGGTTCCTCGCCCTGCTGCGCCGCGTGCACGACGAGCAGGGCCACACCGTGTACGCGCCGAGCTTCCGGCGCGAGGTCGACGAGCCCGTCGCCGGCGAGATCGCGATCGAGCCCTACCACGGGATCGTCGTCGCCGAAGGGAACTACCTCCTCGTCGACGACGGGCCGTGGGCGCAGGTCCGCGACGTCCTCGACGAGGCCTGGTACTGCGACGCCGCGGGCGACGAGCGCGAGCGCCGGCTCGTCGACCGGCACACCCGGCACGGCAGGACCGTCGAGGCCGCCACCGCGTGGGCCACCGAGGTCGACGGGCGCAACGCGGTCGTCATCGAGGCGACGATCACGCGGGCCGACCTCGTCGTCTCGGGGACCATCCCGGAGACGGTCGCCTGAAGGACGGGGGACAACCCCCGTCCGTCCGGCGGTGCGCCCCGTGCTCGTCGGGCCGCCGGACCGCGAGGCTTGTCCCCATGAGCAACACGATCTTCTCCGGCCGGACCTGGCGCGAGTACGTCTACCACTGGGCGGCGCTGTTCCTGGGGTCGTTCGGCCTCGCGTACGTGCTGCTCGTCCCGTCGCTGGCCGCGGGGCTGCTCGTCACCGTCGTCGGCCTGTTCCTCGTCGGCGGCCTGGTGCTGGGTGCACGGGGCTGGGGTGCGGCGTGGCGGGGGCTGGCGGACGGCCTGCTCGACGAGCACGTCGCCGCACCGCCGGCGTTCGTGCGCCCGCGCGGGTTCTGGCGGTCGCTCGGCGCCATGCTGTTCGACAGCACCGGCTGGCGTGCGCTGCTGTTCATGCTCGTGGCGTTCCCGCTGTCGATCGTCACGTTCGTCGTCTCGACGGTGTTCCTCGCGATCGGTCTGGGCGGCGTGACGTACTGGATGTGGTGGCGGTGGCTGCCGGAGCAGACGATGGACGACGGCACCGTGCACCGCGGCTTCTCGATCGCGAACGGCGACTGGTACTGGTTCGCGGACCGGCCGTCACGCGTCGCGCTCGTCGCGCTCGGCGGCGTCGTGTTCCTCGCGATCTGGCCGCTGATCAACCACGGCCTCGCGAGCCTGGCCCGGATGCTGTCGCGCGGGCTGCTCGGCCCGACGTCGGGTGCCGTCCGGGTCGCCCAGCTGCGCGCCTCGCGTGCCGCCGCCGTCGAGGACGCCGACGCCCGCCTGCGCCGCATCGAGCGCGACCTGCACGACGGCACCCAGGCCCGCCTCGTCGCCGTCGCGATGCAGCTCGGCGAGGCACAGGACATCCTCGCCACCGGTGGGGACCCGACCCTCGCCGCCGACCTGGTCGACGTCGCGCACACCTCCACGAAGGAGGCGCTCACCGAGCTCCGGGAGATCGCGCGCGGCATCCACCCGCCGGCCCTCGACGACGGCCTCGCCGTCGCCCTCGAGACGTTCGCGGCGCGCGTGCCGCTGCCCGTCACCGTCCAGGTCGACCCGGCGCTGGAGTCCGACGGCGGGATCTCCCCGGCGGTCCGCTCCATCGCGTACTTCACCGCCGCCGAGCTGCTGACCAACGCGGCCAAGCACGCGGGAGCGACCCGCGCCGTCCTGACGGTCGAGCGGCCGGACGCCGACTCCCTGCACCTACGGGTGCACGACGACGGCCGCGGCGGCGCCGTCGTCGTGCACGGAGGTCAGGACGGGCTGCGCACCGGCCTCGCAGGGTTGACCGAGCGCATCGCGACGGTCGACGGCGACTTCACGCTGACCAGCCCGGCCGGTGGGCCTACGGTCGTCGACGTGACGCTGCCGACCTCCACCCGCCCGTGACGCCGTCCGACCCCGGCGCGGACGCGACACCGCTGCGCATCGTGCTTGCCGAGGACTCGGTGATCCTCCGCGACGGTCTCGTCGCGCTCCTCGCCCGCCGTGGGCACGACGTCGTCGCGGTCGGCGACGGCGACGCGCTCGTCCGGGAGGTCACGCAGCGAGGAGCAGGCGGCCTGCCCGACGTCGTGATCGCCGACATCCGGATGCCACCGACGTTCACGGACGAGGGCATGCGTGCGGCGACCGCGCTCCGCGCCGCACACCCGACGCTCCCCGTGCTGGTGTTCTCGCAGTACGTCGAGACCCGGTACGCCACGCAGCTTCTCGCGGGCGGGGCCGGCGGCGTCGGGTACCTGCTCAAGGACCGGGTCGCCGAGGTGCGGGACTTCCTCGACGCCGTCCGGCGGGTCGCCTCCGGGCAGACCGTGCTCGACCCCGAGGTGGTGACCCAGCTCATGGGCTCGACCTCCGCCACCGCCGACCCCGGCCTCGGCCGCCTGACCCCGCGCGAGCGCGAGGTCCTCGAGCTCATGGCCGAGGGCCGCTCCAACGGCGCGATCGCTGACCGGCTGTTCCTCTCCTACGGGGCCGTGGAGAAGAACGTGGCCCAGATCTTCACGAAGCTCGGCCTCGAGGCCGACTCGGCGGACCACCGCCGCGTCCTCGCGGTCCTGCGCTACCTCGGCGCGTAGCGCCTGCTGCGGAACAACTGCTCCGTTCGGGCGCACCGGCTCGTATCCGCTCGCCGAAGCGGGTGCGCGCGGACATGATCTGCATCGTGCCCACCGCCGACGAGCTGACCGATGCCGAGCTGGCCGCCAGGTTCGCGTCTGTGCTCTCGGAGCTCGCGGCAGAGACTCTCCGCATCGAGGTCCACCTCGGCGCTGCTCATGACACCTATCCGGCACCACTCGATGAGCCGCCGGCGCTCGCGGTCATCGATGACCCGAGCAGCGTCGCCGCTCTCCTCGAAGGTCTCGCGACCGCCGACATGACGCGACGAGTCGTCGCGCAGGCTCTCCCCGCGATCCGGATCTGGTTCTGCGACAAGGACGGCGAGATCGGCTACGTGGACCTCCTCTCACCGAGCTGGGTGCGGGGGCCGTGGCCCTACGACGGGCACCTCGCGCGCCCGGTCCTCGTCGATGTGCTCGACCGCCTGGGCCCGACAGTGTGGCCTCGACGCACGATCGAGGCCGATCTGCTTGAGGCCCCGCCAGCCGAGTCCCTCGACGCGCGTGCGCTCGCCACGCTGTGGGACGCCCGATGGCCCGGCGTGGCACCGATCGCCCACGGCCTGCCCCCGCGCAGCGACCGCTGGGTCCGGTTCCACAGTCTGCCCGGCTCGAAGCGGTACTCCGACGACGAGGGTGAGTACGAGGAGCTCCTGCACCGGCACCATGTGGTTCTCGACGAGCTCGCTTCCTACGAAGACGCGCCGGAACGTGAGGTGCTTGTCGTGACCTGCTCGTGGTCGAGCACCCCGACTCCCGCTCCGCGGGGAGCGCCGATCACCGCGACGTTGCCGGACTCGCGGTACTGGATGAGTGTGCTGACGAGCGAGCCCGACGAGGACGACGTGGGCAGCTGGATGCATCTCTTCTTCGACTTCCTCGACCGGGGTGACCGGCGCATCGAGCGTCTGTTGCGGCTCGTCGCGGACGACATCGCAGCGGAAGTCCTGATCGGAGACCCGAGCATGCGGTGGCTGTACCACCCCTACGACGGCGGAGCCGACGTCTACCCCGCGACCGTCGAGCTCCGCGACGAGCTGCGTGTCCGGCACAGGGACTGGCTCTCGACCCACCCTTCGGGCTATTAGGGCCGATCCCTCGACGGGTCGAGCGGGACTAGGGCGCCACGGGCGACAGCACGTGCACGTGCCGACGGTCATCGGGGTGCAGGGCGTTCGCGAGACGGCTGTCGAACGTCACGAGGACGGCGTCCGAGGTGGCGGCGAGGTTGACGAGGTGCAGGTCGGTGACCTGCTTGTACCCGGCCGGCGTGCTGATGATCGCGGGCGCCGCGAGGCTGGCGCCGTCCGACACCGACCGGTGCGCGGGCAGCGCGCGGATCGCTGAGAGCAGGCCGAGAGCGGCGCTCGGGCTGATCTGCTGCCCGGTGACTGCCGGGTTCATGCTCAGGCGGAGCAGGCCGGTCTCGGTGAGTGCGGTGGTGGCGAACGCCGTCACGGTCGCGAACCACGCGTGAGCGGCCCCGTGGTGGACGTGGCTGGGGTGCGCGAGGGCCATGAGGACGTTGACGTCCAGCAGCCAGAGCGGGTCAGTCGTCGTCACGGTTCTCGGCGACGAGCTCGTCGGTGATGACGTGGCCGGCGACCGGCGAGAACGTCGGGAACCCCGACGGGGCGACGGCGGGCGTGCCGGGGGTCATCCCTCGACGGGCGAGGACGTTGATCGCCCGTCCGACCGAGATGTGGTCGTGCTGGGCGAGGGCGCGCGCGGCCGCGGCGACGTCGTCGTCCAGGTCCGCGGTCGTGCGCATCGCCGCATCATAGCATCGCCGCATCAGGAGCGTGCGGTCAGCGGCCGACCATCGACATCCCGGCGTCGTTGTACCGGTTGCCGGCGACGCCCACGTCGGCCGCGAGCCGGTCGAGGTGCGCGACCTCGTCGGCGGACAGCGGCAGCTCCGCTGCGGCGGCGTTCTCCTCGACCCGCTCGATCCGCCGCGTCCCCGGGATCGGCACGATCCACGGCTGCCGGGCGAGCAGCCAGGCGAGCGCGACCTGCCCGGGCGTCGCGCCCTTGGCGTCGGCCAGCGCACGGGCGTGGTCGACCAGGGCCTGGTTCGCGTCCCGGTTCTCCGCGGTGAACCGGGGGATCGTGCCGCGGATGTCGCCCGCGGTGAACTCCGTCGACGCCGAGACGGTCCCCGTGAGGAACCCCTTGCCGAGCGGGCTGAACGGCACGAACCCGATGCCCAGCTCCCCGCACACGGGCAGGACCTCCGGCTCGGGGTCGCGCGTCCACAGCGAGTACTCGGACTGCACGGCGGTCACGGGGTGCACGGCGTGCGCGCGCCGGATCGTCGCGGCGCCCGCCTCGGACAGCCCGAAGTGGCGCACCTTCCCCGCGGCGACGAGCTCGCCGACGGCACCGGCGACGTCCTCGATGGGCACGTCCGGGTCGACGCGGTGCTGGTAGAAGAGGTCGATCACGTCGGTGCGCAGCCGCTGCAGGGAGGCGTCGGCGACACGGCGGATCTGCTCGGGCCGAGAGTCGGTGCCCTGCATGCGCCCGTCGACGATGTTCCAGCCGAACTTCGTCGCGAT
This sequence comes from Cellulomonas chitinilytica, assembly GCF_016862675.1. GTDB lineage: Bacteria > Actinomycetota > Actinomycetes > Actinomycetales > Cellulomonadaceae > Cellulomonas > Cellulomonas chitinilytica. The sequence goes on from NZ_BONK01000004.1 coordinate 369,444, forward strand.
CACGACCTGGTCGCGCAGCGGTGCGAGCGCCTCGCCGACGAGCTCCTCGTTGGTGTACGGGCCGTACACCTCGGCGGTGTCGACGAACGTCACCCCGCGCTCCACGGCGCCGCGGAGCACGGCGATCATGTCGTCGCGGGAACCGGGGTTGGGGCCGTAGCTCTGGGACATGCCCATGGCGCCGAGGCCGATCGCGGAGACCTGCAGTCCTTGGCCGAGCGTGCGTGCGTGCATGGTCGTTCCTCCTGCGGGGGTGGGTGAGGCTCGACGGCCTCCTGATCCCGACGCTACGGCCGGGCGACAGGACGAGGGAGGCCCTGCCAGTACCCCCGCGGCCTAGGATCACGGGCGCGGGTCCGTCGGCCCGCGGCGGCGACGAGGCCGGAGGGGCACGATGGCGGAGGACGGGCGCCCGCACGTGGTCGTCGTCGGCTCGGGCTTCGGCGGGTCCGTCGCGGCGCTGCGGCTGTCCGAGAAGGGGTATCGGGTCACCGTCCTCGAGGCCGGCCGGCGCTTCACGCCCGAGACGCTGCCCCGCACGTCGTGGGACGTCCGCCGGTTCCTGTGGGCGCCGCGGCTCGGCTGCCACGGCATCCAGCGCATCCACCTGCTCCCCGACGTCGTCGTGCTCGCGGGTGCCGGGGTCGGCGGCGGGTCGCTCGTGTACGCGAACACCCTGTACGAGCCGCAGTCCGACGTGTTCTACGCCGACCCGCAGTGGGCCGGCCTCACCGACTGGCGCGACGAGCTCGCACCGCACTACGACCAGGCGCGCCGCATGCTCGGCGTCGTCGAGAACCCGACGGACAGCCCGGCCGACGAGGTCGTCAAGGCGGCGGCGCGCGATCTCGGCGTCGAGGGCAGCTACCGGCGGGCACCTGTGGGGGTCGTGTTCGGAGAGCCCGGGGCGGCAGTCCCGGACCCGTTCTTCGGGGGCGTCGGTCCCGAGCGGCGCGGGTGCCTGCAGTGCGGCGAGTGCATGACGGGGTGCCGGCACGGTGCGAAGAACACGCTCGAGACGAACTACCTGTGGCTCGCCGAGCGGGCGGGCGCGCGGATCGTCCCGGACACCACGGCGGACGCCGTCCGGCCGCGCGACGACGGGCGGTACGACGTCGACGTGCGGCGCACCGGCGGGCGCGCGCGGCGGACGTTCGTCGCGGACCAGGTCGTCGTCGCGGCCGGGGCGTGGGGGACGCAGGCGCTGCTCCACCGGATGCGGGCGTCCGGCACCCTGCCACAGCTGTCGCCGCGGCTCGGCCGGCTGACCAGGACGAACTCCGAGGCGCTCGGCGGGGCGGTCCGGCGGCTGCGCGGCGCCCGGCGCGGCACGGACCTGAACAGCGGTGTCGCGATCACGTCGTCCGTGTGGCTCGACGAGCGCACCCACCTGGAACCCGTGCGGTACGGCCGCGGCTCGAACCTCATGGGGCTGCTCGGCACCGTCCTCACCGACGGCGGCGGGCGGGTGCCGCGGCCGCTGCGGTGGCTCGGGCAGGTCGTCCGGCACCCGGGGCAGGTCGCGTCGAACCTCGTCGGCATGCGGTCCTGGTCCGAGCGGACGGTCATCGGGCTCGTCATGCAGACCGGCGACGCGTCGATCACCGTCGCGCCGCGGCGGACCTGGCGCGGGCGGTGGCGGCTCACGTCCACCCCCGGGGACGGCGAGCCGAACCCCACGTGGATCCCGCAGGCGAACGACGCGTACCGCGCGATGGCTCGGCACGTCGGCGGGTTCCCGATGAGCAGCGTCGGCGAGGTCGTCGACATCCCCATGACCGCGCACTTCATCGGCGGCTGCGTCATCGGCGCGACGCCGCGCGACGGTGTCGTGGACGCGTACCACCGGGTGTTCGGGTACCCCGGGCTGCACGTGATGGACGGGTCGACGGTGTCCGCGAACCTCGGCGTGAACCCGTCGCTCACCATCACCGCGCAGGCCGAGCGGGCGTGCTCCCTGTGGCCGAACGCCGGCGACGCCGACCCACGCCCGGCCCTCGGCGAGCCGTACCGGCGGCTCGCGGCCGTCGCGCCGCGCCGACCCGTCGTCCCGGCGGGGGCTCCGGCGTCGCTCCCGCTGACGGTCGTCCGGCGGGAGCGGTAGGGGTCAGCGCCGCGGTTCGCGGACGAGGGGTGCGGGGAACCGGACCCCGACCGTGGTGCCGCCGAGCCAGGCGGTGAGCCGGTCCGCCTCGGCGTCGATCGCGACCCGCGCGTCGTGCCCGACGTCCTCGAGGAGCACCAGCCGGACGTCCCCGGCCGGGGTCACGGTCCAGCCGCCGACGATCCGCCCGTCGACCCAGATCGCCGCACCACCGTTCCCGGTCGAGTCGAACATCTGCGGCTTGTGCGGGCCGAGGTACCAGTCCCGCTCGAACCAGCCCATCGTCGTCGGGTCGAGAGCGGGAAGCAGCGCCACCCACGGGTCCACCGGGTCGACGGGGTCGACGTCGTCGGGCAGCACGTGACCGGTGCGGCCGTCGAGGTCGACCTCCACCGCGCCGACGTCGCGCAGGGCCGCCCGGACGGCGGTGAGGGTCGAGCCGAGCCACCACTTGAGGTCGACCTCGGTGCCGGGGCCGAACGTCCGCAGCCACCGTGCGACGAGCGCGGCCCGGGCTTCAGCCGCCGGCACCGGCTCGACGGCCGCGCCGAGCCAGTCCTCCATCAGTGCCCAGGTCGGCCGGGACGTCCCCCACGACCCCTGGTTGTCCGCCCGGACCACTGTCCCGGCGGCGGACAGGCAGGTCAGCACCCGCCCGACGACCGCGAACCTCCCGGCCCACGACTTGCCGGTCCCGTACTCGATCGAGCCGTCGAGCACCGGCACCCGGGTGCGCAGCTCGGTCGAGGTCATCGCGCCCGACGCGGCCAGCTCCGCGACGGCCGCGGCCGTCGCGTCGGCCAGCCACCGCTCGCCGTCGTCGACGAACCCGGCCGCCGTGACCTCCTTGGCGAGCCGCCGCCGCTCCGCGTCCGCCACGCGGTCGCTCGCCGCCGCCTGCACCACCGGCAGCAGGTCCCGCGGCACGGCGAAGAGGGTCCGGCGCATCGCCAGGTGCTTCACGAGCGACCGCTCCTCGTACAGCGCCCGCTCCAGGTCCTTCACGTGGAACCCGTCGACCCGCGCCCACGCCGACAGGAACAGCCCGGCGGGGTCGGTGCCGTGCAGCACGACCATGCTCTCGGCGGCGTCCTCCACCGTGGTCACCCGGGACGCCGGGGTCACCGCGTGCCGCCGGGCGAGCCGGGCGCGGCGCTCGTCGACGTCGATGAGCCGGGTCACCCCGCGATCGTTCCGGGCGCCGCGCCCCCGCACAACCGGTCGCTCGTCAGTCCTCCTCGGGGACCCGCACGAGCTGCACGACCGACTGCCCCTCGCCGTCGAAGCTGTCGTGCCACTGCGTCAGCCCGGGCTCCGGGACGGTGATCCGTGCACTGACCGCGGGGTCGTCGTCGTCCGAGCACGAGACCTCGACGGGGTCGAAAGCGCCCTTCGGGGTCGACGCCTCGATCCGGTAGGTGCCGGGGGCCTCGCACAGCAGCACGACGGCGTAGTCGCCGGGGGCCAGAGGCACGTTGACCGTGCCCGTCGAGGGCCCCCTCCCACAGCCGCGGCCCTGCGAGCCCCGCACCTCCGGGAGCTTGTCGCAGGTGTCGGCCACCGTCGGGCCGTTCAGCCCGGCGAGGTCCTGCGCGCCGAGGTCGGCGAGCGTCAGGCTGTCGCCCCCCGTGCACCCGGAGAGTCCGGCGGCGAGCAGCGCGGCGAGCGCCACCGTCACCCGTCCTCGGGTCATCCCTCCCACTGCGAGTACCCGATCTGCTCGAAGCAGCTCTGCTCCGGGTCGGTCCCGGGGCCGAACGCGAGGTTCCCGAGCTCCTCGAACGAGGCGTCCTGCGGCCAGTCGACGTCCTGGTCGGTCAGGCACTGCTGCAGGGCGGGCTTCAGCGCGACCGCACGCCGCTCCGCGTAGGCCACCGCGTCGGGCGACGAGACCTGCCAGTACGCGTCGACGTACCGGGCGTGCCGCTCGTAGCAGTCTTCAGCGAGCGCGTCGGCGTGGCCGCCGCCCTCGATCGTGACGTCGAGGATGGTGACGCCGTGGTACGGCTTGACCCCCCGCACGTCGACGTCGACGCCCGCGGCGCGCATGCACTCGTACGCGCGGTTCATCGCGAGCTCGTAGTCCTCGAACCCGACCGAGCCGGACTCGAGGATCGCGAGCTGGGCCTCGTCGACCCCGGCCTCCCGCGCCGAGGCCGCGGACTGCTCCAGCGGCGAGAGCCCGGAGGTCGGGACGGCGTCGGGCGTGCTGGTCGGGCTGCACGCCGACAGCACCGCCACGAGGCCGGTCGCCGTGAGCAGCAGGAGTGCGTCGGGCCACCGTCTCCGGGGCATGCGCCACCTCGTTCCGAGGCAGACGGTGCGTGAGCTCACGCATCGATGTCGGCTGCCGCGCCGCGCCGCAATGTAGTGGCCGCCCCACCGGGCCGACAAGGGTCGGCACCGCGCTGACCAGCCGCGCCGCCCTCCCGCCCCGAGCTGGTCGCCCGGCGAGAACGTGACTTCGGGGTGAGAACGGCACTCTGAACTAGACGTTCTCACCCCGAAGTCACGTTCTCGGCTGCGGGGAGTGGGAGGTGGGGGGAGCGGGGGTGGTGGGGTGGGGGGACCGCGGGCGGCGGCCCACCAGCCACGTCACCCCCGCCAGGGCCAGCACCGCGGCGAACACCAGCGGCAGGTCGGCGCCCCCGGCGGCCGACGCCCCGGCGACCGCGTACGCCACGGCAGGGGCCAGCGCCCCGACGGCGGCCCAGAGGGCGACCCGCGTCACGGTCAGGGCCCGGGTGGTCCCGGCGACGATCGCGGTGGTCTCGGCGAGCAGCGGGAGCGGCCGCGTCACGACGATCGCGAGCGGACCCCACCGGCCGAGCAGCGCCGCGGCACGGTCCTGCTCGGCGGGCGGGGCGACGCGGGCGACGAGCGGGGCGCCGCCCCGCCCGAGGAGGTAGCCGACGACCGTGGCCCCGACCGCCCCGGCCAACGACAGCGCCGCACCCGCCAGAGCGCCGAACAGGGCGCCGTGCAGCACCATGACGACGCTCGACGGCACGGGGAGCACGACGTCGACGACGAGCAGCGTGACGCCGATCGCGGCGGCCGCCGCCAGCGGCATCCGGCCCATGGCGGGCGTCGGGTCGGTGAGCAGCTCGAACCCGGCGGCCTCGACGGCGACGAACGTCCCGGTGAGCAGCACCAGCAGCCCGACGGTGAGCAGGAGGTAGTGGCGGACGGTCACAGCGAGAACGCCAGCAGGCCGAGGTTCGCGCTCCCGGCGACCACCCAGTCCCCGTACACGGCCGGCCCGAGCGTGAAGCTGTTCGGTCGCTGCGGGCCGAAGCCGGGCGCCTGGTAGACGGCCAGGCCGGTGCCGGCGTCGAACCCGTACAGGGCGGGCCGGGACGTCGTCATGAGCACGAGGTCGTTGACGAGCACCGGTGAGCTGAAGCCTGCCTCACCGGGTGTCGTGTAGAGCGGCGGGGTGGCCGTGACGTAGCGGCTGACCCGGTCGGGGCCGACGCGGGTGGCCCAGGCGTCGGTGAGGTCCGCCCAGTCCATCGCCCGCAGGAACGGGGTGGTCGGCGAGTCGATCCCGGGGTGGGCGCCGCCGAACTCGAACCCGCCGAGGCCTACGAAGATCCGCCTCAGCCCGGCGTGCACGACCGGGCAGCTGAACGTCCCGTAGAAGTTCTCGGTGGAGATCTGGCCGTGCTCGACCTCGCGCGGGTCGACGAACCGCAGGCGTCGCCCGCGGTCGCCGGGGAACCCGCCGTTCCCGCCCGCGCGGGGCAGCAGCTGCCGCCGGGCGAGCACCTCCAGGGACGCGGCGTCGAGCACGAAGAACGAGCCGTTCTTGCAGCCGAGGGCCACGACCCGGCGGCCGCCGACGGTGTAGACCAGCGGGCTGGCGGCCATGTCGACGTCGCTGTCGTCGGGCCGGTAGTTGTCCGCGTTGGCGGGCTGGAAGAACCTGGGGGAGCCGCCCGTGGTGGCGTCGAGCGACAGGACGCCGAGCGAGTACTTCGGCTGCGGCAGCGGGTGCTGCGGGAGCACGTTGCCGGTCCCGACGACGACCCGGTCGCTCGCCGCGTCGTACGCGACGCTCGACCACGGCGACCCGCCGCGCACGGGAGGGTCGTCCGCGGCGGCGAACCCCGGGGGCAGCGGGCTCATCCCGACGGCGGTGCGGGGGATCACGTTCGGCACGTTGTCGGTGACGCCGGGGAACAGGGTGGTGCAGAACAGCCAGACGACGTCGCCGGACGCCGCGTCGAGGCAGTAGAAGAACCCGAACGCGTTGCTCTCGCTCTCGCCCCAGCCCACGTACACGCGGCCGTTGACGACGAGCGGCGAGCACCAGCCCTCGGCGTTCACCTGGTGGGTGACGGGCTGGCGGTGCGCGGGGTCGGCGTGCCGCATGTCGGTGACCCAGACCGGCGAGAGGGTCTGCTGGTCGAGGCAGTACAGCTTGCCGTCCTGCCCGGAGAAGTACACACGCCCGTCGACGACCGCCGGGGTGCAGGCGATGCCCGCCAGGCCCTGACGGGAGCCGCCCAGCGGCGGGGTGCTGAACGTGAAGCTGGACCGCAGCGCCCCGGTGATCAGGTCGATCGCGTAGAGCGTGCCGCCGCGCCCGGCGACCGCCCGGCGGCTGTTCCCGACGCCGACGTACACGACGTTGTCGACGACCGCGGGCACGGACACGACGGGCCCGTCGAGCGGGAGCCGGTACCGGGGGCGCAGGCCCCCGACCGTCGTCACGTCGAGGTGGCTGTCCGTGACGACCCCGGTGTGCTCGGGGTCGCGGTGGTACATCCACCAGTTCGCGCTCGCGGGCACGCCGGGCAGCGCGCGGGTGACGCGCGTGCGAGTCTCGGCGTGGCTGACGAGGAGCTGCTGCTCGGGGGTGCGGTCGCGCTCGAGGTCGCGGACGGTGCGCAGGAGCTCGTCGTCGTCGATGTCGCCGGGCAGCGGCAGCGCGACGACCCCGAACCCGTCGCCGCGCTCCATCTGAGCGAACCGGTCGGGGTCCGTCGCCGCGAGGTCCGCGGCCACGGCCTCCCGGAACGCCGGCACGGTCCCGGGCGGCACGGTGTCGACGGCCCGCCCGCCCGCGGCGGCGTCCTCGACGAGCTGCTCGGCGACCGGGTCGAGCGGCAGCCCGAACGCCTCGTAGACGCCCGGCGCGGTGACGATCGCCCACACGTGCCCGAGCCCGGGGACGGCCCCCGACGCGTCGACCACGGCGGACCCGCCGCCGGGGAGCCGGTGCAGCACCCGCACGGAGCCGGGGTCGATGCCGCGCACGTCGTCGTCGTCCACGGGCACCTTCAGCACCACGGGGACGAACCGCACGAGCCCCGCGACCTCGACGGCCGGTCCGACCCGGCCGAGGGCGGCCGCGGCGTCCTCGCGGACGGTCACGGTGAGCGACCCGTCGGGGTCCCAGCCGCTCGCACCGGGGAGCAGCACAGGGGTCAGGTCCTGGTCAGTCGGGGCGCTCATCGTCATCCCTCTCCTCGATCCTCAGGCGTCGGGCACCAGTCGCCACACGCCACCGCTCGACGCGACGGCCTCCACGCCGCCCGCCGGGCCCATCTCGAACCGTCCGAAGTCGACGACGTACGGGGTGCCGTCGACCGGGGAGAACGCCACGTCGATCGGCCGCAGCAGCGGGCCGGTGACGAGCGGGGTCATGGTCCAGGTGCGGGTGTCGACGCTCGTCACGGAACGGCCGACCCGCGGTCCCTCCGGCGCGGTGAGGGGCCGCTCGTCGCCGAACAGGGTGACCAGCACGGTGTCCCGCCACCGGGGGTCGCCGGCGGGGCCGACGGCGAGCTTGGTCGCGGCGGTGTGCGGGGGGAACCGGACGAGGCCGCGTTCGGGCGGCGGCAGGGTGGTGTGGTCGGCGAGCACGAACGTCGGCTTCTCGCCGCGGACAGGCGTGAGCGACGGGTCCGTGACGGGCACGCCGTCGACGTAGTCGGGCCAGCCGTACCAGGCGCCCGGGCGGATCTCGAACAGCACGTCGGGGGCGTCGCCGACCGGACGGCTGCCGCGGTCGTCGGCGCCCTGGTCGACGGCGAGGAGGCGGCCGTCGGGCAGGAACGCGAGCCCGTACGGGTTGCGGGTGCCCCACGCGACGAGCTCGAGGCCGGTGCCGTCGCGGCGGCAGCGCAGGACGGCTGCGGTGCACGGCACCTGGCCGGCCAGCAGAGACCCGGGCGGCAGCCGGGTGCCGAACGGCGCGAACGCCCCGGTCGTCGCGGTCGCCCCGGGGGAGCCGAGCGGGTCGGCGGTCTCGACGGCGACGTCGCCGAGCACCACGTCGAGGCCGGGCACGTCGGCGGGGTGGTCGTGGTTGCGGAGCCACCCCAGGTCGATGCCGTCGAGCCCGACCACGGCGGTGTTCGTCATGGCCCCCTGGCCGAGGTACAGCCAGCCGTCCGGACCGACCGCGACCATGTTCGTGTGGTAGTTCCCGCCGGTCGGCAGCCCGTCGACCACCGTGGACAGCGCCCCGTCGGGGGTCAGCCGCAGGACGGCGCCGGGGACCGACACGAGGACCGTTCCCTGGTCGTACGTCAGCCCGTTGACAGGGGCCGGAAGGCCGTCGACGACGAGCCGCCGCCGCTCGTCGTCGAGCCTGCCCGCCCACACGCGCCCGCCGGGCGCGGCGCCGCCGAACGGCAGCCCCGACTCGGCGACGTACGCGACGCCCTCGTCGTCGAAGGCGAGGCTCGTCGGGAACGTGAGGCGCGACCACGCCGGTTCCGCCACGACGGTCACGACGCGTCCTCCTCGAGGGCCGCGGCGACCTCGTCGTCCGTCATGCTCAGCAGCCCCACGGCGAGCTCCGCGACCCGCTCGACGCGCACCGGGTCGCCCTCCTCGACGATCACGGCGGCGAGGCTCGCGGCCGTCGGCGCCTCGAAGAACCGTTGCAGGGGCAGGTCGACGTCGAGGAGCTGGCGCAGCCGGGACACGATCTGCGTCGCGAGCAGCGAGTGGCCGCCGAGCTCGAAGAAGTTGTCGTCGACGCCTGCGCCGGGGGTGTCGAGGACGTCGACCCACACGGCGAGCACGAGCCGCTCGACGGGGGTGCGGGGCTGCGAGCCGCCCGTGCCGACGGCCTCGGGGGCGGGCAGGGCGCGGCGGTCGAGCTTGCCGCTGGACGTGTGCGGCAGCGCCGGCAGGAAGGTCAGGCGGGTCGGTATCGCCGGTTCGGGGACGCGCTGGGCGAGGTGCCGCCGCACGTCGAGCAGCGTGGGACGCGGGCCGTCGCCGGTGACGAGGTAGGCGGTCAGACCGCCGTCCCCGCCCGGCGCAGCGACGGCGACGTCCACGACTCCCGGCAGCTCGGCGAGGGCCGCCTCGACGTCGCCCGGCTCCAGCCGGACGCCGCGCACCTTGATCTGGTCGTCGAGCCGCCCGAGGAACTCGAGCTCGCCGGTCGGCAGCCAGCGGGCGCGGTCGCCCGTCCGGTAGACCTGCTCGCCCGCGTGCGTGACGAAGCGGCCCTCGGTCAGCGAGGCGTCCCCCAGGTACCCGGCGGTGAGCCCGGCGCCGGCGACGCACAGCTCGCCCGGCATCCCCACACCGGTCGGCACCCCGTGCGGGTCGAGCACGTGGCAGCGCACGTTCGCGATCGGCCGGCCGAGCGGGACGACGGGCTCGGCCGGGCGGCACACGTGCCACGTCGCGTCCCACACCTCGGACGTGCCGTAGCAGTTGTGCAGCTCGGCGCCGGGCATCGCGGCGTGGAACCGGTCGGCGAGCTCGGCGGCGAGCGGCTCGCCGCTGGCGACCCACATCCGCAGGTCGGGCAACCGCCGGGCCAGGTCGGGGTGGGTCGTCAGGAGCGTGCGCAGGAACGACGGGACGAGCCACAGCCGCGTGACGCGGTGCCGTTCGAGCACGTCGACGAGGCGGTCCGTGTCGGCCTTCACGTCGGGCGCGACGACGACGGTCGGGACGCCCTGCAGCAGCGCGCCCCAGATCTCCCACAGGGAGTCGACGAAGCCGGTCGGGGTCCGCAGCGCCGCGACCTCCTCCGGCCCGAACGGGTAGGTGCGCCACATCCAGTGCAACCGGTTGAGCACCTGCCGGTGGGTGCCCGCGACGCCCTTCGGGCGGCCCGTCGACCCGGACGTGAACAGCACGTACGCGGGGTCGACGCCCTCGGCGGGCGTCCCGTCCCACGGCGGGGTGTCCGCGTCGGCGGACAGCACGTCCACCGGCGCGTCCGGCCCGCCGACGACGAGGGTCGCGCCGGCGGTCTGCGTCATGAGCGCGCGCCGGTCGGCGGGGTACGCGGGGTCGAGCGGCAGGTACGTCGCACCGAGGAGCTGCAGGGCGACGGCCGTCGCGACGAGCTCGGGCGAGCGGTCGAGCAGCACCCCGACGACGGTGCCCGGTCCGACACCTGCGGCCGCGAGCCGTGCGGCGACGACCCGGGCCCGGCGGTCGAGGTCGGTGTACGTCCACCGGGTCCCGTCGGCGGCGACGACGGCGGTCGCGGACGGCGTCGACGCGACCTGGCGCGTGAAGAGCGTCGCGAGGCCGTCCTCGGGGACGTCGGCCGCCGTCGCGTTCCAGCCGTCGACGAGCGCACGCTCGGCCTCCGTCGTGAGGTCGAGGCGCGACAGCGCCACGTCGGGCGCGGCGGTCCCGCGGTCCAGGAGCACGGTGAACCGCTCGACCAGCCGCTCGACCGTCGCCCGGTCGAACAGGGCCGTGTCGTACTCCAGCGTGCCGTGCGCGCCGACCTCGCCCCCGGGCTCGTCCAGCGTCGCCGACCACACCATGTCGAAGCTCGCCGTGCCGCGCTCCGCCTCGACGGTGCTCGGGGTCGGTCCCGTCCGCGTCCCCGCCGGCGCCGTGACCAGCTGGAACGCCACCTGGCACAGCGGGTTGCGGGACAGGTCGCGCGGCGGGGCGAGGACCTCGACGAGCTTCTCGAACGGCACCTCCTGGTGGTCGAGGGCGTCGAGCGTGACCTCCCGGACGGCGAGCAGCGCCTCCCGGAACGTCGGGTCGCCGTCGAGCCGCACCCGCAGCGGCAGCGTGTTGACGAAGAACCCGATGAGCGGCTCGAGCTCGACCCGGGTGCGTCCGGCGACGTACGAGCCGACGACGAGGTCGTCCTGCCCGGTCCACCGCGCCAGCAGCGCGCCGAACACGGCGAGCAGCCCCATGAACGGCGTCGCGCCGGCGTTCCCGGCGAGGTCGCGCAGCCGGTCCAGCGGTGCCGCGGGCAGGGTGAACGTGAGCGTCGCGCCGGTGAACGTCTGCATCGCGGGCCGCGGCCGGTCCGTGGGCGCCTCGAGGACGGGGGCCCCTTCCAGCCGGCGCTGCCACGCGGCCAGGGCGCGGTCGAACGACGCCCCGTCGAGCTGCGCGCGCTGCCAGACGGCGTAGTCGGGGTACTGCAGCGTGAGCTCCGGCAGCGGCGACGGCCGCCCGGCGCCGAACGCCGTGTAGAGCGCCGCGAGCTCGGAGAAGAACGTCCGCATCGACCAGCCGTCGGCCACGATGTGGTGGACGGTCACGACGAGGACGCTGCGGGCGGCCTGCTCGCGCAGCAGGGTCGCCCGCACGAGCGGGCCGGTGGCCAGGTCGAACGGCCGCCGGGCCTCCTCGGTCACGGTCCGCGTCACGGCGGCCTGCACCTCGGCGGTCGTCCCCGTGAGGGGCACGACGACGAGCGGGACGTGCAGGTGCTCGGCGACGACCTGCACGGCCGACCCGTCGACCGGCCGGATCGTGGTCCGCAGCGACTCGTGCCGCCGCACCACCTCGTCGAGCGCCCGCTGCAGCACCGCCGCGTCGACCGCGAACTCGAGGCGCAGCGCGACGTCGATGTTCGCGAACGCGCTGTGCGGCACGAGCTGGTCGAGGAACCACAGCCGCTGCTGCTGCGAGGACAGCGGCACGTCGGCGCCCGGCGCGCGTCGCGGGATCGCGACGTGCTGGGACCGGGCGGCGCCGTTGATCCGGCGGGCCAGGAGCGCCTGCCGTTCCGCCGAGATCCGCTCGGCCGCCGACGAGCCCGTCATGACGCGTCCCGCTCGTCCGCGGCGAGCCGCAGCACCTCGTCGTCCGAGAGCCCGGTGATCTCGGCGCGCAGCGCCCCCTCGACCTCGGCCGCGAAGGCGCCGAGCGTGCGTGCCTCGAACAGGGTCTGCACGGGGAGCTCGACGTCGAACTGGCTGCGGACCCGGGCGACGACCTGCGTGGCGAGCAGCGAGTGGCCGCCGACCTGGAAGAAGTCGTCGGCGAGCCCGATGCCGTCCACCCCGAGCACCTGCGACCAGATGTCGGCGACGGCGACCTCCAGCGTCGTCGACGGGGCGAGGTAGGCGGTGCCGACGTCGGGCCGGCCGGAGTCGGGGCGGGGCAGCGCCCGGCGGTCGACCTTGCCGCTCGGCCGCCGCGGCACGGCGTCGAGCAGCAGGATCGCGCCCGGCAGCATCGACTCGGGCAGCCGTGCCTCGAGCCGGGTGCGCAGGTCGGGCACGAGCCGCTGGCGCAGGCTGCCGCGCAGCGGGTCGTTGACGAGCTCCTGCCAGGTGAGGGCGTCGTCCACGCGGCCCGCGAGCGGCCAGGTGGGCGGCGGGTCCGCGCCGACGGCGACGTCGAGGGCGAGGCCGGTGACGTCGAGCTGCACGTCGGCGCCGAGCCGCCACACGTCCTCGGGCTCGACGCCGTCCGGTGCGGGCGGCTCGGCGGCGAGGAGGTCGGCGACGGTCGCGTCCCCGGGCTGGTCCGCGACGCGGGAGTGGGCACCGTCGAGCCGGACGTGGGGCAGGCCCGTGACGAGGGCCGGACCGGTCGCGTCCCGCACGTCGGACAACGCGCGTCCGGGCCTCGTCGGGAGGCCGTCCGACGGCGCGGCGCGGCGGCTGAGCACGACGTCGTACCGGAACCGCGACAGCTCGTTGTCGTACGTGCCGCGCTTGGGCCGGACGCTGACGGACCGCAGGCCGTCCGTCCGGTCCACGAGCAGGCGGAACAGCGCGGGATGCACGACGAGCTCCTGCTCGGACTCGCGGCGGCGGCGCACCCGGTCGCGCAGGCTCGACAGCGGGAGCGCGCCGGCCGCCCGCGTCAGCTCCACGGACGTCGCGAGGGCGTCCAGGGCGGGCAGGCTGCGCACGTCGCCCACGAAGACGGACCCGTCCTCGCACAGCGCCCCGGCGGCGAGAAGCAGCACGTCGACCAGGTACTGCGCGTCGGGGAAGTACTGCACGACGGAGTTCAGCACCACGACGTCGAACGTCGCCGGCTCGTACGGCCCGGGGTCGTGGGCCGCGGACACGCGGGTCTCGACGGAACCCAGGCCGTGCCGGGCGAGCCGGGCGTCGAGGAGGTCCACCGCGGCCGACGAGAGGTCCGTCGCGACGTACCGCTCGCAGTGCGGAGCGACCCGGGACACCAGGAGGCCGGACCCGGCGCCGATCTCCAGGACCCGTCGCGGGCGCAGCTCGAGGATCCGCTCGGCGGTGGTGTCGGCCCAGGCCCGCATCTCGTCGGCGGGCAGCGGCGCGCCCGTGTACGTGCTGTCCCACCCGGCGATGTCGAACCACTCGTCGTCCGGCTCCTGGGCGCCGCGCGCGTAGGCCGTGTCGTACAGGGTGCGCCAGTGCTCGACCTGCGCCGCGGCCTGGTCGGACGAGCGTTCCGGCTCGGGCACGACGTACGCGACGAGCCGGGTCCGCCCCCGGTCGTCCGCCTGGTCGACGACGACGGCGTCCTGCACGCCCGGGTGCTCGGCGAGCACCGCCTCGATCTCGCCGAGCTCGATGCGCACCCCGCGGACCTTCACCTGCGTGTCGACGCGCCCGACGAAGTCGAGCGCCCCGTCGGAACGGCGGCGCACCAGGTCACCGGTGCGGTACAGCCGCTGCCCGCCGTCGACGTCGAGCCCCTCGACGAACCGTTCGGCGGTCAGGTCCGGCCGCCCGACGTACCCCCGGGCCAGGCCGGGACCGCCCAGCCAGAGCTCGCCGACGACGCCGACGGGGACCTGCTGCCGCGCGGCGTCGAGCACGTGGCAGCGGACGTTCGCGATGGGCCGCCCGATCGGCGGCCGCCCCTCGCTCGGCGAGCACACGGCGGCGGTCGCCCAGATCGTCGTCTCCGTCGGGCCGTACAGGTTGAGCATCGCCCGCCCGCCCGTCGCCCACCGGTCCACGAGGTGCGCCGGGCACGCCTCACCCGCGACGGTGACGACGCGCAGCGCGGGCAGGTCGTCGGGGTCGAGCGTCGCCAGCACCGACGGGGTGAGCGTGACGACGCTGACGTCGTGCCGCTGCAGGAACCGGGTGAGCGCCGGGCCAGGGTCGAGGGCCTCGCGCGGCCCCAGGCACAGCGCCGCGCCGGTGCACAGGCCCATCACGGTCTCGAACGTCGCCGCGTCGAAGCTCAGCGACGCGAACTGCAGCACCCGGTCGCCGGGGCCGGCGCCGATCAGCCTGCGCTGCTCGGCGACGAGGTTCGCGAGGCCGCGGCGGGGGACCTCGACGCCCTTGGGCCGGCCGGTCGAGCCGGAGGTGTAGATGACGTAGGCGAGGTCGTCGTCGGTCGCGGTGGGCGGTGGCGGGGTGTCGGGGTCGGCGGTGACGTCGAGCGTGTCGAGGTCGAGCGTCGGCGTGCCGGCGGTCGGGAGGCTGCGGTGCAGGTGCGTCTCGGTGAGCAGGAGGGCCGGGCGGGCGTCGGTGAGGATGTCGCGCAGCCGGTCGGGCGGGTAGGTCGGGTCGAGGGGCAGGTACGCGCCGCCGGCCTTGAGCGTCGCGAGCAGCGCGACGGGCAGGTGCGCGGTGCGTTCGGCGCACACCGCGACGAGGGTGCCCGGGCCGACGCCGAGGCCCCGCAGGTGGTGGGCGAGCCGGTTCGCGGCGGCCTCGGTGCGCGCGTACGTCCACGTCTCCTGGTCGGTGACCAGCGCGGTCGCGTCCGGGGTCGCCGCGGCGTGGCTCGTGACGAGCGCCTCGACGGGTCCGTCGGGCACCGGTGCGGCCGTGCGGTTCCAGGCGGCCAGCGCCGCCCGTTCGTCGTCGGTGAGCAGGTCGAGCGTGCTCAGCGGGCGGTCGGGGTGGCTGGTCGCCGCGGTGAGCAGGGTCGACAGGTGGGCGATGAGCCGGTCGATCGTCGCGGGGTCGAACAGGTCGGTGTTGAACTCGACGCGCCCGGCGACGGTGTCCTCGTCGTCCCAGGTCGTGACGACGAGGTCGAAGACGGCGGTGCCGCGCTCGACCTGCAGGGTGTCGGTGGCCCCGGCGGGTGCCGTGCCCTGGTGGGTGTGCGGGTCGGAGAAGAGCTGGAACGCGAG
Organism: Cellulomonas chitinilytica; assembly: GCF_016862675.1. Lineage (GTDB taxonomy): Bacteria > Actinomycetota > Actinomycetes > Actinomycetales > Cellulomonadaceae > Cellulomonas > Cellulomonas chitinilytica. The sequence continues at coordinate 384,839 of NZ_BONK01000004.1, forward strand.
GGA
>NZ_BONK01000005.1 GCF_016862675.1 Cellulomonas chitinilytica
GAGGGTGCGCGGCCGCCGTACGGGCGCCGTGACCAGGGCGCTCGTCCGTCGTACGGAGACGCCGGGGCTCGCCCTGCGTACGGCGATGGTGCCCGGGGTGGCTCTGCGGGACGAGACTCTCGGGACCAGGCCGGTGCGCCGTACGCGCGCCGGGACGACCGTGCTGACGGAGCGGGCTACCGCCCGCGCGAGGAGCGGTCCGAGCGGGCGTCCTACCCGCGTCGGGACGACCGCGGGCACGGCCCGTCGTCGGCTGGTCGGCCCGAGTCCGGTGGTGCCGGCTACCGCCCGCGCGACGACCGGTCCGGACGTCCGTCGTCCGGGCGCCCCGAGCGTGCCGGCGGGTCGACCGCGCCGCGTCGTGAGAGTGGCGGAGAGGCGACCTCCTACCGCCCGCGCGACGACCGTGGGGGCCGTCCGACCCAGCCGCACCGTGAGGATCGCGGCCCGCGGACGGGATGGACGCGCCGGGAGGACGGCGCTGATCTCGGGCGCCGGGACCAGGGCCGCGACGGCTCCGACGGTCGAGCTGCGGGCCGTCGCCCGACCGACCGGCCGCCGTTCGTCCGCCGGGATGCCGACCAGCATCGGCCGCACGCGCGTGGTGGTGCACGCGGTGGTACGGGCGGCGCGTCGGCGACCGGTGCCCCAGGACGGGCGTCGTACGCCGGAGGACGCGCGTCGCGTGACGACGCGCGGGGGCCCCAGGAGGCGCGCGCGACGCGACCGCCCCAGGACCAGCGTGTGGCCGGCCCCGAGATTCCCGAGGACGTCGTGTTCGGCGACCTGGATCGGGCGGTCCGAGGGCGTCTGCGCACACTCAGCAAGGACAACGCCGACGGTGTCGGGCGACACCTGGTGATGGTCGGGCGGCTGCTCGACCGGGATCCGGAGCTCGCGTACGAGCACGCGCAGGCTGCGGTGCGTCGAGCCGGCCGTGTCGACGTGGTGCGCGAGGCGGCGGGTCTCGCGGCTTATCGGACCGGTCGGTACGCCGAGGCGCTGCGGGAGCTGCGGACGGTGCGCCGGCTCAACGGCTCGTCGGAGCACCTGCCGGTCATGGCGGACTGCGAGAGGGGTCTGGGGCGTCCTGAGCGCGCCCTCGCGCTCGCGCAGGAGCCCGAGGCGGCCACGCTCGACGCCGAGGCGCAGATCGAGCTCGCGATGGTCGTCAGCGGGGCTCGTCTCGATCTCGGTCAGGCGGAGGCTGCAGTCGCGGCGCTGTCGACGCCCGCGGTGCGTGCGTCGCGCGGGGTGCTCGCCGTCCGGGTGGCCCAGGCACGGGCTGCGGCGCTCGAGGCGTCCGGCCGTGCGGACGACGCCGCCGCCGAGCTCGCGGGCTACAGCCCGGTCGAGCTCGCGACCGCGGCCGGCGACGTCGAGGAGGAGGACGAGGTCGTCGTCTTCGACCTCGACGAGGCGGACGAGGACGAGTCGGACGAGGACGAGTCGGACGAGGACGAGGAGGGCGACGAGGCGGAGACCGTCGACGCCCAGGACGACGCCGTCACGGACGTCGACTCTGGCGTCGACGGTCCGGGCGCCGGTGCGTCCGAGGAGACCGAGATCGACACCCCCGAGGCGTCGGCCGGGGCGGGGGCCGTGGACGTCGACCCCGAGGACGTCGAGGGGCACGCCGGGCGCCCGCAGGAGGGCGAGGCGTGACGGCCGGGCTGGCGGGGTCGACGACCCCGCTCGCGGACCGCTTCGACCTGGCGCTCGTCGACCTGGACGGTGTCGCGTACCGCGGTCACGAGCCGATCGACGGGGCGGCGGACGGGCTCACGACGGCTCGGGACCGTGGCATGCGTCTGGTGTTCGTGACGAACAACGCGTCGCGCGAGCCGGAGTCGGTCGCCGACCAGCTCACCGAGCTGGGCATCCCGACGAGGCCGAACGAGGTCATGACCGCCGCGCAGGCCGCTGCTCAGCTGCTCCGTACGCGGCTCGCGCGTGGGGCGAAGGTGCTGGTCGTCGGGGGCGCCGGTCTCGTGACTGCCGTGCAGCAGGCCGGGTTCACGGTCGTGGACTCCGCCGACGACGAGCCGGAGGCGGTGGCTCAGGGGTTCGCGCCGGACCTCGGGTGGGTGCAGCTGGCCGAGGCCGCCTACGCCGTCCAGCGCGGCGCGTGGCACGTCGCGTCGAACCTCGACCTGAGCCTGCCGACCGCGCGGGGCTTCGCGCCGGGCAACGGGTCGCTCGTCGGGGCGGTGCGGGCCGCGACGGGCGTCGTCCCGGACAGCGCCGGCAAGCCCACGCCGACGATGTACCACATGGCTGTCGAGCGCGCGGGTGCGCGTGAGGCGCTCGTCATCGGTGACCGTCTGGACACTGACCTGGCGGGGGCCAGGTCGGGCGGCTACCTCGGCCTGCACGTCCTCACGGGCGTCAGCTCGGCGCGCGACGACGTGCTCGCCGTGCCGGGCGAGCGTCCGCACTTCATCGGCGCGGACCTGCGGTCCCTGCTCGTCTCTCACCCCGAGCCGGCGCAGGCGGCCGAGGGATGGTGGTCGGTGCGTGACGCAGCCGCGCGGGTCACCGGCGGCCGTCTCGAGCTGGGTCGTGCGGGCGACGACCTGGAGGACCGCCTCGACCTGGTGCGGGCAGCGTGCGCCGCCGCGTGGGCGTTCGTCGACGAGGGCGGGGTGCTCGACCCGGGCAGCGTGCCGGAGCTGGACGTGCTCGGGGCCGGAGGCTGACGGTCGCGGCCCGGCCGCGTCCGCACCCCGCGCGACTCGCCGGTGGGCTTGTGGACGGCGACCGTCGCACCGTGGGCGACGCCGGGTAGCGTGGGCGCGTCCCGGCGGTCGCGGTGACGATGCTCCTGCGGAACGGTCCGGTCGCCCGGCGCTCCTCGGGAGCGTCGCGCGCGACGGCCCGCACCGGGGACGACGAGAGACGAGGAGCCACCGTGAGCACGACGTCCGGCACGGACACCGACGCGGGTCCAGACGACGTGGCCGCCCGGCCCACGCCGGCCTCGGTCCGTCGTGACGCGTCCACGGACGGCACGGCGGGTGCGCCGTCGGCCGGGCCGACGGGTGACGCGCACGTCGACGAGGCACTCACCCGCCTGGACGGGCTCGACGACGCACCCCTCAGGGAGCACGTCGCCGCCTTCGACGCCGTGCACGGCGCCCTGCAGGACCGGCTCGCCGACGCGGAGGGCGCGGGCGCGTGACCACACGGCTGGACAGCGAGCTGGTGCACCGGGGCCTCGCCCGGTCGCGTCGTCAGGCCGGCGAGCTCATCGCGGCGGGTCGGGTGTCGGTCGACGGCAGTCCCGCACGACGCAGCGCGGTGCAGGTGTCGGCCGAGCACGAGCTCCTCGTGGCGGTCGACGCGAGCGATCCCGGGTTCGCCTCCCGCGCAGGGCACAAGCTCGCGGGGGCGCTCGACGCGCTCGGTGACGCGGGACCGGGCGTGCGGGGGCGCGTCTGCCTCGACGCCGGAGCGAGCACCGGCGGCTTCACGGACGTGCTGCTGCGTCGTGGCGCGGGCCGGGTCGTCGCGGTCGACGTCGGTCACGGTCAGCTGCTGCCCGAGCTCGCGGCCGACGCCCGTGTCGAGTCGCGTGAAGGTGTCAACGTGCGCGACCTGGTCCGAGGAGCCGTGGACCCGGCACCTGGTCTCGTCGTCGCAGACCTGTCGTTCATCTCCCTGACGCTCGTCCTGCCCGCCCTGGTGGACGTGGCCGCGCCCGGCGCGGACCTGCTGGTGATGGTCAAGCCGCAGTTCGAGGTGGGTCGGGAGCGCCTGGGGTCGGGGGGTGTCGTGCGGGATCCTGCCTTGCGCGCGGGTGCGGTCGTCCACGTCGCGCGTGCGGCGCGGGGGCTGGGCATGGACGTCCGGGCGGTGCTGCCGAGCGTGCTGCCCGGACCGAGCGGGAACGTCGAGTACTTCCTGTGGCTGCGGGGCGACGACCGGCGCGAACCCGGTGCGCGTGGCGAGGACGCTCCGGCCGGGTCGGACCGGTCGGGGGACGCGTGGCTCACGGCGGTCGAGGCGGCGGTGACCTCGGTGGTCGTGGACGGCGCGCACGTCGCGGTCCCCGTCGTGGCGGGGGCCACGGGCCACGACGTGGGCGCGTCCGACCCGGAGCGCCAGGGCGGTGACGCGTGACGCGGCGAGCGCTGGTCGTGACGCACCGTGGCCGCGAGGAGGCGGTCGCGGCCACGAAGGAGGCGGTGGAGGAGCTGGAGGCGGCAGGCGTCGAGCCGTTCCTCGCCCCGGAGGACGCGACACGTGAGGACATGCCGGCGTTCGAGCTCGGGATCGTGCTCGGTGGCGACGGGACGATCCTGCGCGCCGCCGAGCTGACCCGCGGCACGTCGGTGCCGCTGCTCGGCGTCAACCTCGGGCACGTGGGCTTCCTCGCCGAGGCCGAGCGGGACGACATCGGCGACGCCGTGCGACGGCTCACCTCCGGGGACTACACGGTCGAGGAGCGCGGCACCCTCGACGTGCGTGTCCTGACGCCCGAGGGCGAGGTGAGCACGGGGTGGGCGCTGAACGAGGCGGCGCTGGAGAAGGTCGACCGGTCGCGCATGCTCGAGGTGATGCTCGAGGTCGACGGCCACCCGCTGTCGTCGTTCGGGTGCGACGGCGTCGTCGCGGCGACGGCCACCGGCTCGACGGCGCACGCGTTCTCGGCGGGCGGGCCCGTGGTGTGGCCCGACGTCGACGGGATGATCCTCGTGCCGCTGTCGGCGCACGCACTGTTCGCGCGCCCGCTCGTGGTCGGGCCTCGCAGCCGGCTGGCGCTCGAGGTTCTCGACCGGTCACCGGCCGCCGGGATCGTCACCTGCGACGGTCGGCGCCGGCTGGAGGTCCCCCGTGGGGCCCGGGTCGAGGTGACGCGCAGCGACGTGCCGGTGCGACTCGCACGGCTCACTCCTGCGCCGTTCACGACCCGCCTGGTGCACAAGTTCGGCCTGCCGGTGGAGGGGTGGCGCGGACGCCCCCGACGGAACGGCGGATCTGCGACGGAGGACGCACGGTGATCGAGGAGATCCGGATCCAGAACCTCGGCGTCATCGGCCGCGCACACGTCCAGCTCGGACCGGGGCTGACCGTGCTGACGGGAGAGACGGGCGCCGGCAAGACGATGGTGCTGACGGCCCTGTCGCTGCTGCTCGGCGGCAAGGCGGACCCGGCGACCGTTCGCACCCAGGCGCAGGCGGCGGCGGTCGAGGGGCGTGTCGTGCTGCCGGCGGACGCCCCTGCGCTGGTCCGGGCGGAGGAGGCGGGGGCCGAGCTCGACGACGACGGCAGCCTCCTGCTGGTCAGGACGGTCGGTGCGGGCGGTGACGGCGGCAGCGGCCGGTCGCGCGCGTTCGTCGGTGGACGCTCGGTGCCGCAGGCGGTGCTCGGTGAGCTCGCGCAGGCGCTCGTGACCGTGCACGGCCAGGCCGACCAGGCGCGGCTGCGTTCGCCTGCGCACCAGAGGGAGGCGCTCGACGCGTTCGTCGGTCCGCAGCACCGGGAGACGCTCGGCCGGTACCGCACCGCCTGGGCGGAGCGCGCGCGGGTCGACACCGAGCTGACCGAGCTCGTCGAGCGCGCACAGGACCGCTCGCGTGAGGCCGAGCTGCTGCGGCTCGGGCTCGGCGAGGTGGAGCGGGTGGACCCGCAGCCGGGGGAGGACGTCGCGCTCGCCGAGGAGGCGGAGCGGCTCGCGCACGCCGAGGACCTGCGCGCCGCGGCGTCGGGTGCGCACGCGGCCCTGACGGGCGACGAGGACGGCGGGACGGACGCGGTGTCCGCGGCCGCCGTCGTGGAGCACGCCCGCCGTCTGCTCGACCAGGCGGGCACGCACGACCCGACGCTCGCGGCCCTCGCGACACGCGTCGCCGAGGCCGGGTACCTGCTCGCCGACGCGTCGACCGAGCTCGGCGCCTACCTCGAGGACCTGCAGGCGGACCCGCGGCGGCTCGAGGTCGTGCACCAGCGACGCGCCGAGCTCGGCACGCTGACGCGCAGCTACGGCGCGGACGTCGCACAGGTCCTCGAGTGGGCCGCCGCGTCGGGTCTGCGCCTGCTGGAGCTCGAGGGCGGCGACCAGCGCATCGAGGAGCTTCGTGCGACGCGGGACGGGCTCGACGCGTCGATCGCCGAGCTGGCGCGCACGCTCACCCTCGGGCGCGCGGAGGCCGCGCAGCGTCTCGCAGACGTCGTCTCGCAGGAGCTCACCGGGCTGGCGATGGCCGGTGCGCAGCTCCAGGTCGTGGTGGAGCCCGCGGACGCGCCCGGCCCGCACGGCGCAGACCGGGTCGAGATGCTGCTCGTGCCGCACGCCGGCGCGCCGGCCCGGCCGCTGGGGAAGGGTGCTTCAGGCGGCGAGCTGTCGCGCGTGATGCTGGCGCTCGAGGTCGCGCTCGCGACGGCGCCGCACGACGACGAGGCTCGCCCGGGCACGTTCGTGTTCGACGAGGTCGACGCCGGCGTCGGTGGCAGGGCGGCGATCGAGATCGGCCGGCGGCTCGCCGAGCTCGCCCGGGGCAGCCAGGTCCTCGTGGTGACGCACCTCGCGCAGGTCGCGGCGTTCGGCGACCGGCATCTCGTCGTGACGAAGTCCACGTCGGACGGCGTCGACGTCGTCACGGAGTCGGACGTCCGTCCGGTCGAGGGCGAGGACCGCGTGCGGGAGCTGGCCCGGATGCTGTCCGGGCAGGACGACTCGCAGGCGGCGCGCACGCACGCCGCGGAACTGCTCGAGCTCTCGTCCGTGGGACGATGAGCGGCGATGAGAGCTTCCCTGCGTAGACGCACGCCCCTGCCCGAATCCGGAGTCGTCGCCGGACCCGCCCGCGTCGACCCCCGGACCAAGGCACTGACGAAGCGGCTCCGCGCCGGTGACGTCGCGGTGATCGACCACCTGGACCTCGACCGCGTGTCGGCGGAGGCGCTGGTCGCCTGCCAGCCCGCGGCGGTGCTCAACGCGGCACGGTCCACGTCCGGTCGCTACCCGAACCTGGGCCCCGAGATCCTCGTCGCGGCGGGCATCCCGCTGGTCGACGACCTCGGGCCGGACGTCATGGCGATCACCGAGGGGCACCGGCTGCGCGTCGTCGGGGCGTCCGTCTACGACGGCGAGACCCTCGTGTCCGAGGGGGTCGAGCAGACTCCCGCGACGGTCGCCGCGACGATGGAGGAGGCCCGGGCGGGCCTGTCCGTGCAGCTCGAGTCGTTCGCCGCGAACACGATGGACTACCTGCGCCGTGAGCGGGAGCTGCTGCTGGACGGCGTCGGGGTGCCCGACATCTCGACGCCGATCGAGGGCCGGCAGGTTCTCATCGTCGTCCGCGGCTACCACTACAAGGAGGACCTCGTCACGCTGCGCCCGTACATCCGCGAGTACCGGCCGGTGCTCATCGGGGTCGACGGCGGCGCGGACGCGATCCTCGACGCGGGCTGGAAGCCCGACATGATCGTCGGCGACATGGACTCGGTGTCCGACCGGTCGCTCATGTGCGGCGCGGAGGTCGTCGTGCACGCCTACCGCGACGGTCGCGCGCCCGGGCTCGCCCGTGTGGAGCAGCTCGGCGTCAAGCACGTCGTGTTCCCCGCGACGGGCACCAGCGAGGACGTCGCGATGCTCCTGGCCGACGACAAGGGCGCGGAGCTCATCGTCGCGGTCGGCACGCACGCGACGCTCGTCGAGTTCCTCGACAAGGGCCGTTCCGGCATGGCGAGCACGTTCCTCACCCGCCTCCGGGTGGGTGGCAAGCTGATCGACGCCAAGGGCGTCTCACGCCTGTACAAGCACCGGATCTCGAACCTGCAGCTCGTCCTGCTGGTGCTCGCCGGGCTCCTCGCGCTCGGTGTCGCGCTCGCGTCGACCGCCGCCGGCCAGACGCTGCTCGGGCTCGTGGGCGCACGCGTCGACGACATGACGTCCTGGGTGCGCGAGCTGTTCGGGGCCGCGCCGTGAGCCCGCACGCCTGCCCCCGACCCACGCCCTCGTTCCTGGCGCCGCCGCGCGGCGCAACCCCCGACGGAGACCTCGCACCGTGATCGACTTCAGGTACCACATCGTCTCGCTCATCTCCGTGTTCCTGGCGCTCGCCGTCGGCATCGCGCTCGGCGCCGGTCCGCTCAAGGAGACGATCGGGGACACCCTCACCGGTCAGGTCGAGCAGCTGCGTGCCGAGAAGGACACGCTGCGGACCCAGCTCGACGAGTCCGCCGGAGACCTCGCCGACACGACCGCGTACGTGGACGCGGCCGCGCCGCAGCTGCTCGCCGGGGCGCTCACGGACCGCCGCGTCGCCGTCATCGCGCTCGGCCCGGTGGACGACGACCGCCGCAAGGCCGTCGACGACCGGCTCGCCCAGGCGGGCGCCAGCGTCACCGCGCACGTGACCCTCACCGAGTCGTGGACGGACCCCGACGTCGCGAGCTACCGCCAGGCGCTCGTCGGCAACATCCTCACGCTGCTCGACCCGGTGCCCGGCGAGGACGAGGGCGCGCAGACGGACCTGACGTACGCCCTCATCGAGGGCCTCACCGGCGCCGACCCGGCGTCGCCGGACACGCTCACGCTGGACGCGTCGAGCGTGCTCGAGGTGCTCAGCGGCGGCGACTCGCCTCTCGTGACGCTGCAGGACCCGGTCGAGACGCCGGCCGACGCCGTCGTGGTGCTCGCTCCCGCCGAGCAGCAGGGCTCGGACGACGCGTCGCCCACGACGGCGGCCGACCAGAAGGACCTCGTGGACGCGCAGCTCGGCGTGCTCACCGCCGCCCAGAAGCTGACCGAGGGGGCGGTGCTCGCGGACGGGGCGCTCGACGAGGGCAGCCTCACCGAGGCGGTCCTCGCCGACGACGAGCTCGCCTCGACGCTGACCACGGTGTCGGAGTCCGAGGAGGTCCCGGGGCAGGTGTCGGTGCCGCTCGCGCTCGCCGCCCGCATCGGCGGGGTGAACGGGCACTACGGCTTCGGCGACGGGCTGACGGTGATGCCCGAGCCCGTGACGCTCACTCCCGTCGACCGCACCCCGCAGAGCGCGCTCGTGCCGCCGACGGGCGAGACCCAGGGATGAGCATGCACCCGTTCCGCAAGGTCGCTGCCGCGGTCGCGGGCAGCGTCACGACCGCGGTCGTGCGCGGCGCGCTCGACGCGCAGGCACCGGGCGGCCCGGCGCGCTGGACGCGGACGAACCACCGTGGCGAGCCCGTGAGCATGCTCGAGGGACCCGCGGTCGCGGCGGGCCTGCTCGTCGGGTCGGTCGTGGGTGCTCCGTCGGGCCGCGCGGCGGCGGCCGTCGGGGTCGCGACCGCCGCGGGTGCGGCGTTCGGGATCGTCGACGACCTCGCGGAGGACACGGAGGCCAAGCGCAAGGGGCTCCGGGGGCACCTCGGTGCGATGGCCCGGGGCGAGGTGACGACCGGCGGCCTCAAGGTGCTCGGCATCGGCGCGGGCGCACTGGTGGCGGCGGCGCTGGCGCTGCCGGGCAGGGACGACGCCGGCCGGCGCACACCGCTCGCGGGCCACCTGCTCGACGTCGTGACCTCCGGCGCGCTCATCGCGGCGAGCGCGAACCTCCTGAACCTGCTCGACCTCCGACCTGGCCGTGCGCTCAAGGCGGCGACGCTCGTCGCGGCACCGCTCGCGCTCGGCAACGGTGCGGGAGCCGGCGGGGCGTCGTCGGTGCTCGGTGCCGCCGGGGCCGCGTTCGACCAGGACCTGCACGAGACGGACATGCTCGGGGACGGCGGCGCGAACGCGCTCGGCGCGACCCTCGGGGCGGCGCTCGTGCTGAGCGCGCCGCGGCGGGTCCGGCTCGTGGCGCTGGGTGTCGTCGCTGGCCTCACGATCGCGAGCGAGAAGGTCAGCTTCACGCGGGTGATCGAGCGCACTCCGGTGCTGCGGGAGCTCGACGCCCTCGGCCGGCGGCCCGCGCACGAGGCGCCCGGCCCGGGCGGCTCGTCCACCGGCGGCTCGTCCACCGGCGGCTCGGCGGCCGGTGGTTCGGCGGCTGGTGGTTCGGCGGCGGGCGCATCGTCGACCGGCGCGGCGTGAGCCCAGCGGTCCGCCGCCTCGTCGGCGGCCTCGGCGGTGCCGCCGCGATGATCGCGGCGATCACGGTGCTGAGCCGGCTCCTCGGGTTCGCGAGGTACCTGGTGCAGGCGCACGCGTTCCACGGCGGGGGCAGCATCGGCGGCGCCTACAACACGGCGAACATGATGCCGAACATCCTGTTCGAGGCGGCGGCCGGCGGTGCGCTCGCGGGTGCGCTCGTGCCGCTGCTCGCGCTCCCGGTCTCCCGGGGGCTGCGCAAGGACGTCGACGGCATCGCCTCGGCGGCGCTCGGGTGGACGCTCCTCGTGCTGGTGCCGCTCGGCGCCGTCCTGGCGGCGGCGAGCGGGTTCATCGCCGACGTCTGGCCGGGCGACCTGGACGCCGCCTACCGGGACCTGCTCCGGTTCTTCATCCTGGTCTTCGCGATCCAGATCCCGCTGTACGGGGTCGCGGTGCTGCTGTACGCCGTCCTGCAGGCGCACAAGCGGTTCTTCTGGCCCGCGTTCGCCCCGGTGCTGTCGTCGGTCGTGGTGATCGCGACGTACGCGGTCTACGGGGCCCTCGCGGCCGGTGAGCGGGACGACCCGGCGGCCGTCGGGTCCGGGCCGCTGTCGCTGCTCGCGTGGGGGACCACGCTCGGGGTGGCCGCGATGTGCCTGCCGATGTTCGTGCCGGTACACCGGCTCGGGGTCCGCCTTCGGCCGACGCTCCGGTTCGCGCCGGGCATCGGCCGACGGCTGCGCGCACTGGCGTTCGCCGGTGTGGGGTCGGTCGTCGCGCAGCAGCTCGCGACGCTCGTCGTGCTCCTCGTGTCGCCGTGGAAGGGTGACGACGGCACGTTCAGCCTGTACCTGTGGTCGCAGCAGGTGTACCTCCTGCCGTACGCCGTGCTCGTCGTGCCGCTCGCGACGTCGACGTTCCCGCGGCTGGCCGCGCGAGCGGCGGCCGGGCGGCACGTCGAGTTCGCCACCATGGCCTCCGTGACGACCCGAGCCGTCGTCGTGTCGGCCGGCGTCGGCGCAGCCGCCGTGGCCGCTGCGGCTCCCGCGATCGCCGACGTGTTCGGCACGTTCGGGGACGACCCCGAGACCGCTGCTGCGATGACGCCGGCGATCACGCTGCTCCTGCCCGGTCTCCTCGGGTTCGCCGTGATGTTCCACGCGTCGCGCGCGTTGTACGCGCTCGAGCGCGGCCGGCTCGCCATCACCGCGAACGTGGCGGGCTGGGGGACGGCGGCGGTCGCGTCCGTCGTGCTCGCCGCGCTGCTGGTGCCCGACGGCCACGACTCGACGGGGACGCTCGTCGCCCTCGCGCTCGCGAGCTCGACGGGGATGCTCGTCGGCGGCATCGGTGCGCTCGCCGGGCTGCACCGTGCGGCCGGGCCTGAGGCACTGCGGGGCCTGGCGCGCACCGTCGTGGTGGTCGTCGCGGGCGGTGCGGCGGGGGCCGCGCTGGGGCGCTGGGTCGTCGACACCATCGGCTCGTTCGTCGGAGGAGACGTCGGGTCGGCGATCGCCGCGGCGGTCGGAGGAGCCCTGGTCTCGGTCGTGGTGGTCGCCGCGGGGATCGGCCTGCTCGACCGTGGCACGGTGACGGGCTTCTTGCGGGTCGAGCGGCAGCCGGCCCCGTCGTCGGAGCCTGCGGCGACGGTCCCCGACCCCACGGACTGAGCCGCGCCGGCACCCGCGGGCGACGCCGACGTGTCGGGACTCACCGTGCCGACCTCTCGGGCGCACGGCCGGAGCAGGGTAGGCTGGAATCCCGTGACAGAGCGCGCGCATCGACTCTCCGGGCGGTCGGACTCCTCGACCCGGCACATCTTCGTCACCGGAGGCGTCGCCTCCTCACTCGGCAAGGGACTGACGGCGAGCAGCCTCGGTCGACTCCTTCGCTCCCGTGGCCTCAAGGTCACGATGCAGAAGCTCGACCCGTACCTCAACGTGGACCCGGGCACGATGAACCCGTTCCAGCACGGTGAGGTGTTCGTCACCGAGGACGGCGCGGAGACCGACCTCGACGTCGGCCACTACGAGCGCTTCCTCGACGTCGACCTGGTCGGCTCGGCCAACGTGACGACCGGGCAGGTGTACTCCCAGGTCATCGCGAAGGAGCGGCGAGGCGAGTACCTCGGCGACACCGTCCAGGTGATCCCGCACATCACGGACGAGATCAAGTCGCGGATGCGGTCGCAGGCGAGCGACGACGTCGACGTCATCATCACGGAGATCGGCGGCACGGTCGGCGACATCGAGTCGCAGCCGTTCCTCGAGGCGGCCCGCCAGGTCCGCCACGACCTCGGCCGGAACAACGTGTTCTTCCTGCACGTCTCGCTCCTGCCGTACATCGGCCCGTCCGGCGAGCTCAAGACGAAGCCCACGCAGCACTCCGTCGCCGCGCTGCGCAGCATCGGCATCCAGCCCGACGCGATCGTGCTCCGCGCGGACCGGGACGTCCCGGAGGGTACCAAGCGGAAGATCGCGCTGTTCTGCGACGTCGACGTCGAGGGCGTCGTCACCGCGAAGGACGCCCCGAGCATCTACGACATCCCGCGCGTGCTGCACTCCGAGGGGCTCGACGCGTACGTCGTGCAGCGCCTCGGCCTGCCGTTCCGGGACGTCGACTGGTCCGGCTGGGACGAGCTCCTGCACCGGGTGCACCAGCCGGCGCACCAGGTCGAGGTGGCGCTCGTCGGCAAGTACATCGACCTGCCGGACGCGTACCTGTCGGTCACGGAGGCGCTCCGTGCGGGCGGCTTCCACCACGACACGAGGGTCGTCATCCGCTGGGTCACGTCCGACGACTGCCAGACGGCCGAGGGGGCTCGCCTCGCGCTCGAGGGCGTGGACGCGGTCCTCGTGCCCGGCGGCTTCGGGGTGCGGGGCATCGAGGGCAAGCTCGGCGCCCTGCGTTGGGCGCGCGAGAACAAGGTGCCGACGCTCGGCATCTGCCTCGGTCTGCAGTGCATGGTCATCGAGTACTCGCGGACGATCCTCGGCCTCGAAGGGGCGTCGTCGTCCGAGTTCGACGACGACCCCGCGCACCCGGTGATCGCGACGATGGCCGAGCAGCTGGCGATCGTGGGCGGTGCGGGCGACCTCGGCGGGACGATGCGGCTCGGCTCCTACGAGGCCAAGCTGACGCCCGGCTCGGTGGTCGCCGAGGCGTACGGCTCGGAGACGGTCACCGAGCGGCACCGCCACCGGTACGAGGTGAACAACTCCTACCGGGACAAGCTCGAGGCGGCCGGCCTGGTCATCTCCGGCGTCTCGCCGGACACGTCGCTCGTGGAGTTCGTCGAGCTGCCGCGCGACGTGCACCCGTACTTCGTCGCGACGCAGGCGCACCCCGAGTTCAAGTCGCGCCCGACGCGTGCGCACCCGCTGTTCTCGGGCCTGATCGGCGCCGCGCTCGCGCAGCGCACCGACGAGGTCTGATGGCCGAGCACGTCGTCGCCGACTCGGCGGCGCCACGTCCGGTCGTGTCGCACGAGGTCCTGCACCACGGGAAGGTGTGGGACCTGGCGACGGACGTCGTCGACCTCGGTGACTCGCAGGTGGTCCGTGAGTACGTCGACCACCCGGGGGCCGTCGCGGTCGTCGCGCTCGACGAGGCCGACCGGGTGCTGCTCGTGTCGCAGTACCGGCACCCCGTCCGCCACGAGCTGTGGGAGCTGCCCGCGGGGCTGCTCGACGTGGAGGGCGAGGAGCTCGTCGTCGCCGCCGCGCGTGAGCTCGCCGAGGAGGCCGACCTGGTCGCCGGCTCGTGGTGGACGCTCGTGGACTTCTTCACGTCGCCCGGCGGTTCCGACGAGCGGATCGTCGTCTTCCTCGCGCGTGACCTCTCGGCCGTCCCCGACGCCGACCGGTACACGCGGGTCGACGAGGAGGCGGACATGGCCCTCGCCTGGCTGCCGCTCGACGAGGCCGTGGACGCGGTCCTGGCGGGGCGGCTGCACAGTCCCACGGCGATCACCGGGGTCCTGGCCGCCGCCGCGGCCCGAGCGCGGCAGTGGTCGACGCTGGAGGAGGTCGTCCCGGCTCCGCCGGGGTGACCGGCCCTGAGCACACCTGACCGCCCGCCTGGCGGCCTCGCGACGCCCGGGCCCGTGCAGGGACCGGGCGTCGCGCTGTCAGCGGCTCGTCGACCTGCGGTACTGCATGTTGGCCAGCGGCACGAAGATGAGCAGGAACACGCCCGTCCAGATGAGCGTGTAGACCTCGGCGTGCTGCAGCGGCCAGGCGTCCGGGGTCGGGACGCCTGCCGGGATGTTGCCGAAGAGCTCGCGTGACGCCTGCGTCACCGCCGACACCGGGTTCCACTCGGCGAACGTCTGCAGCGGCGCGGGCAGCGTCTCGAGCGGCACGAACGTGTTCGCGACGAACGTCAGCGGGAAGATCACGATGAACGTGGCGTTGTTGAACACCTCGACGCTCGGCACGAGCATCCCGAGCCAGGCCATGACCCACGAGATCGCGTACGCGAACACCAGCAGCAGCAGGAACCCGAGCGCGGCCTCGGCGGGGGAGCTGTGGATGCCCCACCCGACGAGCAGGCCGGTGAGCGCCATGACGACGAGGACGATGACGTTGTTCACGACGTCCGAGAGCGTCCGACCGGTGAGGACCGCGGACGGGGCCATGGGCAGGGACCGGAAGCGGTCGATGATGCCCTTCTTGACGTCGTCCGCGAGGCCGGCGCCGGTGATCGTGGCGCCGAAGATGACGGTCTGGGCGAAGATCCCCGCCATGAGGAACTCGCGGTAGGCGTCGGGGTCCGCGCCGCCGGGGACGTTGATCGCGCCGCCGAACACGTACGCGAACAGCAGCACGAACATGATCGGCGACAGCGTGGTGAAGACCAGGAGGTCGGGGACCCTCTTGATCTTGATGATGTTGCGCTTGGCGACGACGTACGCGTCGGTGAACACGGTCGCGGACATCACACACCCGCCTTCTCGCTGACGGGCTCGTCCTCGGACACGTGGCCCGTGAGGGAGAGGAAGACGTCGTCCAGCGTCGGCCGTCGTAGCCCGACGTCGTCGAGCATCAGGCCCGCGCCGTCCAGCACCCGCAGCGCCTCCGTGAGGGTCTGGGCGCCCCCCTGCACGGGGAACAGGAGCGCTCGGCGGTTGGCCTCGACCGTGGCGGGGCCGACGGCCAGCGGCTCCAGGAGGGTCCGCGCCTCGTCGAGCCGGGAGGCGTCGCGCACGGTGAGCTCGAGACGTTCGCCGCCGACCTGCTGCTTGAGCTGGTCGGAGGTGCCGTGCGCGATGATCCGCCCGTGGTCGATGACGACGATGTCGTCGGCGAGCAGGTCGGCCTCCTCGAGGTACTGCGTGGTGAGCAGCAGGGTCGTGCCCCCGGCGACCAGGGTCTGGATGACGTCCCACATCTCCGTGCGCCCGCGTGGGTCGAGGCCCGTCGTGGGCTCGTCGAGGAAGATCACGGGTGGGTCGGCGACGAGGGCGCCGGCGAGGTCGAGCCGGCGTCGCATGCCGCCGGAGTACGTCTTCGACGGCCTGTCGGCGGCGTCCTCGAGCCGGAACGACGCGAGCAGCTCGCGCGCCCGCTCGCTCGACCGTCTGCGACCGAGGTGGTAGAGGCGGCCGATCATCTCGAGGTTCTCGTAGCCCGTCAGGTACTCGTCGACGGCCGCGTACTGACCGGAGAGGCCGATCTTGCGGCGCACGGCGCGGGGGGCGGCGAGCACGTCGATGCCGGCGACCTCCGCGGAGCCGGCGTCGGGCTGGAGCAGGGTGGTGAGGATCCGGACGATGGTCGTCTTGCCCGCACCGTTGGGTCCCAGGAGCCCGAGGACGGTGCCGGTAGGAACCGTGAGGTCCACGCCGTCGAGGGCGGTGACGTCCTTGTACTTCTTGACGAGGCCTTGCGCGACGATCGCAGGAGTCATACCGCGAGCGTAGGTGTGACCTCCGACACATCTCCACGGACGCGGAGGGATCCGGCGAACGACACCACACCTGCGGTCAGGAGCGCCGCCCCCACGAGGTGCAGGTTGACGAGCGCGATCGGCAGACCCGTGAACAGCTGGACGTACCCGACGAGACCCTGGCCGAGCGTCACGCCGAGCAGCACCCAGCCGGTGGTCCGCGCCCGGCCCGGGACGCCGGCCCGCAGGACCCGGACGAGCACGGCGACGAGGACCACGACGAACGCCCAGACCGCCGCGGAGTGCACGCGCGCGACCGTGTACGGGTCGAGGGCGAACCGGTAGCCGATCTCGTCGTCCCCCGAGTGCGGGCCGGCTCCGGTGGTCACGACCCCCAGCCCCAGGACGACGACCGTGAGCGCGGCGAGCACCCACATCAGGCCACGCGTCGTCCCGTCGACGAGCGAGACGGGCGGTGCGTCGCCCTCCCGGGTCCGCACCACCAGCCACATCGACACCGCCACGAGGGCCATCGAGATGAGCAGGTGGCTCGCGACGATCGCCGGGTGCAGGTCGACCAGCACGGTGATGCCGCCGACGACCGCCTGCACGAGCACCCCGACCAGCGGGGCCAGGCCGAGCCAGCGGTACGACCGCACGCGCGAACGGTCGGTGAAGACCAGCAGGGCGACGACGACGCCGACGGCCACGAGGAGGCCGCTGACGGTCCGGTTGCCGAACTCGATGAACGGGTGGATCGACGTCGCGTCGTGGAACCGGGGAGTGAACTCGCCGGGCTCGCACTGCGGCCACGTCGAGCAGCCGAGGCCGGAGCCGGTGAGGCGGACCGCGCCGCCGGTGCCGACGATGACGATCTGCCCGACGAGGTTGGCGAGGACGGCCGGCCACACCCAGCGCGGCCGCCACCGGTCGAGCAGCGACGGTGCGGGGTCGAGCGTGGTCGGCGAGGTCACGGTGACCAGCCTACGGTCGGCCGTCGGACGTCCACGCCGCGTCGACGGCGAGGCTCGTCACACCCGCGTCGCCCGCTCAGTGCCAGCGGAAGAGGCGCCCGGCACCCCAGCCGAGGGCGGCCGTCCAGGCGACCAGGACGACGACCGACCAGGGCGGCAGGACCCCGTGCAGGAGCGTCTCGCGCATCGCCTCGCCGAGCGCGCCGGACGGCAGCAGGAGCGCGACGTGCTCGAGCGGTCCGGGCAGGCGCGACGCCGGGATGATCACGCCGCCCGCCACGGCGAGCACGATGAGCGCGAGGTTCGCGACGGCGAGCACCGCCTCGGCGCGCAGCGTGCCCGCGACGAGGAGCGCGAGCGACGTGAAGGCACCGGTGCCGAGCACGACGGCGACGAGCGCGAGGCCGAGGCCGGCCGGGTCGGGCCGCCAGCCGAGCAGCACCGCGGTCAGCCCGATGACGACGATCTGCACGACCTCGACCCCGAGGACACCGAGGACCTTGCCGGCGAGCAGCCCGCCGCGACCCAACGGTGTGGTGGACAGCAGCCGCAGCACGCCGTTGCGCCGGTCGAACGACGAGGCGATGGCCTGCGACGTGAACGACGAGGTCATGACGGCGAGGGCGAGGATGCCCGGGGTCAGGAAGTCGATGCGGGACTCGCCGGCTGTGTCGAGGTCGACGAACGTGCCCCGGGTCAGGCCGACGAGCACGAGCACCGGCACGATGATCGTGACCAGCAGCTGCTCGCCGTTGCGCAGGATGGCGCGCGTCTCAAACGACGTCTGGGCGAGCACGCGCCGCCAGGTGGGAGCGGCGCCCGGGTGGGTCGTCGTGGCGGTCATCGCAGGTCCCGTCCCGTCAGGTCGAGGAAGACGTCCTCGAGCGTGCGGCGGCCGACCGTGATCCGCGTGGCCAGCTCGTCGTGCTCCGCGAGCCACCCGGTGAGGGCGGCGAGCGTGCGCGGCGTGACCGTGCCGGTGACCGCGTAGGTGCCCGCGACGTGCTCGTCGACGGTCAGCCCGTCGCCCAGCGCCCGGGCCAGCGCGGCGGTGTCGAGACCGGGGGAGGCCTGCAGCTGCAGCGTGCGGTCGTCGGCCGCCGCGAGGAGCGCACCGACCGACCCCTGGGCGACGACGCGGCCGTGGTCGACCACGACGACGTGGTCCGCGAGGTCCTCGGCCTCGTCCATGAGGTGCGTGGTGAGGAGCACGGCGACGCCCTCGTCGCGCAGCTCGCGCACGAGGTCCCAGACGGCCCGGCGCGACTGGGGGTCCATCCCCGCGCTCGGCTCGTCCAGGAACACGATCTCGGGGCGCCCGACGACCGCGGCCGCGAGCGCGAGACGCTGACGCTGGCCCCCGGAGAGCCGCCGGACGGTCGTGCGTCCGAACGACCCGAGGCCGAGCCGCTCGGTGAGCTCGCCGAGGTCGCGCGGGGAGGCGTACATGCGGGCGACGTGGGCGAGCATGTCCAGCGCCCGCACGCCGGTGGGCAGCCCGCCGTCCTGGAGCATCACGCCGACCCGCGGCCGCAGGTCGCGCGCGGAGGTCGCCGGGTCGAGGCCGAGGACGCGGACGCTGCCCTCGTCGGGCGTGCGGAGACCCTCGCAGCACTCGACGGTCGTCGTCTTGCCCGCGCCGTTCGGGCCGAGCACCGCGGTCACCTGGCCGGCACGGGCGACGAGGTCGAGGCCGTCGACGACGGCGCGGTCGCCGTACCGCTTGACGAGCCCGGTGATCTCGAGCGCGGGGGAGTCGGGCACGGAAGGGAAGTCTAGGGCCGCGTCGACGTCGGCCCCGGCCGCGCGGGCACGGTGTGACGGTCGTCATGCACGGCGTGGTGAGGGGGACCTTGCTTGCGGGGATGGATTTCGGCAACAAGGATGTTGCCGATATCGAGGCCCTTCTCAGGGCCGGAGCGCGCCGCTGCCCGACGAGACGTCGTCGGTGGCGCACGGGACGACGAACCGGAGGTGTCATGAGCGCGACGCTGCCCACGACGGCACCGACCCCGGCGTCCGCCCTGCCACCTGCGGTCGACGTCCCCGAGACCGACGCCGGGACCCGTCAGCACGTCCTCCAGCTCGTGGCCAGCAGAGGGCCCGTGTCCGCCGCGGAGCTCGCCGCGCAGCTCGACCTGACCCCGGCGGGGATCCGTCGTCACCTCGCGATCCTCGAGCACACCGACCAGATCGCCGTCCACGAGACCACGGGCACCGCACCGGCACGCCGCGGTCGACCGGCCCGTCGGTACGTCGTCACGGGCCGTGGCCAGGCCGCCCTGTCCCACCGGTACTCCGAGCTCGCGACCCAGGCGCTGCGCTTCCTCGCGGAGACGGCCGGCCGCGACGCCGTCGAGTCCTTCGCCGAGCAGCGCGTCCGGGACCTCGAGACCCGGCTGGCCGCGAGCATGTCGGGCACCGACGGCGTCGACGCGCGGGCCCGGGTGCTCGCCGACGCGCTCACCGACGAGGGGTACGCCGCGAGCGCCCGCCCGGCGCCGAGCGGCCTCGCCGTGCAGCTGTGCCAGGGACACTGCCCCGTGCAGGACGTCGCGCACGAGTTCCCCCAGCTCTGCGAGGCCGAGGCCCGGGCGTTCTCGCGCCTGCTCGGCGTCCACGTGCAGCGCCTCGCCACCCTCGCGGGCGGCGGTCACGTCTGCACCACGAACATCCCGACGACGCTTCCCCCCACGAACCTCCCAGCCCCCGTGCTCGCCATGGAAGGACCGACAGCATGAGCGCACCCACCGAGAACGCGGCCCAGCCGCAGCTCACCCAGGACGAGGCCATCGCCTCGATCGGCAACTACAGCTTCGGCTGGCACGACCCGGACGTCGCCGGGGCGACCGCGAAGCGCGGTCTGTCCGAGGCCGTCGTCCGGGAGATCTCCGCGCTCAAGAACGAGCCCGAGTGGATGCTCAAGACGCGGCTGAAGTCGCTGCGCCTGTTCGACAAGAAGCCGATGCCCTGGTGGGGCGCGGACCTGTCGGGCATCGACTTCGACAACATCAAGTACTTCGTGCGCTCGACGGAGAAGCAGGCGTCCAGCTGGGAGGACCTGCCCGACGACATCAAGAACACGTACGACCGGCTGGGCATCCCGGAGGCGGAGAAGCAGCGCCTCGTCGCGGGCGTCGCCGCGCAGTACGAGTCCGAGGTCGTCTACCACCAGATCCAGGAGTCGCTCGAGGAGCAGGGCGTCATCTTCCTCGACACCGACACGGGCCTGCGCGAGCACCCGGAGATCTTCGAGCAGTACTTCGGCTCCGTGATCCCCCCGGGCGACAACAAGTTCGCGTCGCTGAACACGGCCGTGTGGTCGGGCGGCTCGTTCGTCTACGTCCCGCCGGGCGTGCACGTCGAGATCCCGCTGCAGGCCTACTTCCGGATCAACACCGAGAACATGGGCCAGTTCGAGCGGACGCTGATCATCGCCGACGAGGGCTCGTACGTGCACTACGTCGAGGGCTGCACCGCGCCGGTGTACTCGTCCGACTCCCTGCACTCCGCGGTCGTCGAGATCATCGTCAAGAAGAACGCCCGCGTCCGGTACACGACCATCCAGAACTGGTCGAACAACGTCTACAACCTCGTGACGAAGCGGGCGACCGCCGCCGAGGGCGCGACGATGGAGTGGGTCGACGGCAACATCGGCTCCAAGGTCACCATGAAGTACCCGGCGATCTACCTCATGGGCGAGCACGCGCGCGGCGAGACGCTGTCCATCGCGTTCGCCGGCGAGGGCCAGCACCAGGACGCCGGCTCGAAGATGGTGCACGCCGCGCCGCACACGTCGTCGTCGATCGTGTCGAAGTCCGTCGCGCGCGGCGGTGGCCGCACGTCGTACCGCGGGCTCGTCCAGATCCTCGAGGGCGCCTCGCACTCCGCGAGCAACGTCCTGTGCGACGCGCTGCTCGTCGACCAGATCTCCCGCTCGGATACCTACCCGTACGTCGACGTCCGCGAGGACGACGTGTCGATGGGCCACGAGGCCACGGTGTCCCGCGTGAGCGAGGACCAGCTGTTCTACCTGATGTCCCGAGGCATGCCCGAGACCGAGGCCATGGCCATGATCGTGCGCGGGTTCGTCGAGCCCATCGCCCGTGAGCTGCCCATGGAGTACGCCCTCGAGCTGAACCGCCTCATCGAGCTGCAGATGGAAGGGGCCGTCGGCTGATGACGACCACCACGAACGACGCGGGTCTCTCGACAGATCACTCCCGCGCCACCGCCGACGGCGCCCACACGCACGGCGTCGGCGGCACCCCCGAGTCGTCGCGCGCGTCGCGACCGACGTCCTTCGACGTCGCCGACTTCCCCGTGCCCACCGGGCGCGAGGAGGAGTGGCGGTTCTCGCCGGTCGACCGGATCGCGCCGCTGTTCGCCGCGGACACCGCCGGTGTGCTGGCGGGTCACGGTGTCCTGACGACGGTCGTCGAGGCGCCCGAGGTCAAGGTCGAGATCGTCGAGCGTGACGACGCCCGCCTCGGCCGCGCCGGCAAGCCGGGCGACCGGACCGCCGCGACCGCGTGGGCGTCGTTCCCGCGGGCGACGGTCGTGACGATCCCGCGCGAGGCCGTCGCGTCGAGCGTGACGTCGATCCGCGTCGAGGGCGTCGAGGGGGCGGGCACGCACGACGCTCCGCTCGACCCGTCCGCGTCGCACCTGCTCGTGCACGCCGAGGCCCTGTCGCAGGGTGTCGTGCTCATCGACCACGTCGGGCACGCGTCGCTGACCGAGACCGTCGAGATCGTTGCGGACGCGGGTGCGCACCTCACCGTCGTGTCCGTCCAGGACTGGGCGCAGGGGTCGGTGCACACGTCGTCGCACCGCCTGCGCATCGACCGCGACGCGACCGTCAAGCACATCGTCGTCACGCTCGGCGGCGACGTCGTGCGCGTGACGCCCGACGCCGAGTTCGTCGGCGAGGGCGCCTCGGTGAAGATGCTCGGGCTCTACTTCGCGGACGCCGGCCAGCACCAGGAGCAGCGCCTGTTCGTCGACCACGCGGTGCCGAACTGCATCTCGCGCGTCACGTACAAGGGCGCGCTGCAGGGCGAGGGCGCGCACACCGTGTGGGTCGGCGACGTGCTCATCCGTGCGGCGGCCGAGGGCACCGACACGTACGAGCTCAACCGCAACCTCGTCCTCACGGACGGTGCGCGGGCCGACTCGGTGCCGAACCTCGAGATCGAGACCGGCGTCATCGAGGGCGCGGGTCACGCGAGCGCGACCGGTCGCTTCGACGACGAGCAGCTGTTCTACCTGCGCGCCCGCGGCATCCCGGAGACGGACGCCCGTCGGCTCGTCGTGCGTGGCTTCTTCGCCGAGCTGATCCACGAGATCGGGGTGCCGGACGTCGAGGAGCGCCTGCTCGCCGCGATCGAGAAGGAGCTCGAGGCGTCCATGAGCGCGCTCGACGCCGTCTCTGCCGGTGCCGCAGGCGGTGCCGGTACGGAGCAGGCATGACCGCACAGCTCGCCTGCTACGACGAGGACGTGCCGGTCGCCGGCACGTTCCGCGTCGAGCTCGAGGCGGAGTCCGGCACCGTCGAGGTCGCGATCGTCCGCGACGAGGCCGGTGAGCTGCACGCGATCAGCGACATCTGCTCGCACGGTGCGGTCTCGCTGTCCGACGGCGAGGTCGAGGACTGCACGATCGAGTGCTGGCTGCACGGGTCGCGGTTCGACCTGCGCACCGGCAAGCCGACCGGGCCTCCCGCCGTCCGCCCCGTCCCCGTCTACCCCTTGACCGTCGACGGCCAGCGCGTGCTGGTCGACGTCGACGCCCCTCTCTGAGCTAGGAGCACCCCCGCATGGCCACCCTGGAGATCCGCGACCTGCACGTCAGCGTCGAGACCAAGGAGGGCGCCAAGCCCATCCTGCGCGGTGTCGACCTCACCGTGAGCAGCGGCGAGACGCACGCCATCATGGGCCCGAACGGGTCCGGCAAGTCGACGCTCGCGTACTCGCTCGCGGGCCACCCGAAGTACCAGATCACCTCGGGCACCGTGACGCTCGACGGCGAGGACGTCCTCGCGCTGTCGGTCGACGAGCGTGCCCGCGCCGGCCTGTTCCTCGCCATGCAGTACCCGGTCGAGGTCCCGGGCGTGTCGGTGTCGAACTTCCTGCGCACCGCCAAGACGGCGATCGACGGCCAGGCGCCGCCGCTGCGCACCTGGGTCAAGGACGTCCGCACCGCGATGGACGACCTGCGCATGGACCCGACGTTCGCCGAGCGCTCCGTCAACGAGGGCTTCTCCGGCGGCGAGAAGAAGCGCCACGAGATCCTCCAGATGGAGCTCCTCAAGCCGAAGTTCGCCATCCTCGACGAGACGGACTCCGGCCTCGACGTCGACGCGCTGCGCGTCGTGTCCGAGGGCGTCAACCGCGTCCGGCAGAACCCCGAGGTGGGCGTGCTGCTCATCACGCACTACACGCGCATCCTGCGCTACATCAAGCCCGACTTCGTGCACGTCTTCGTCGACGGCAAGGTCGCCGAGGAGGGCGGGCCCGAGCTGGCCGACCGCCTCGAGAACGAGGGCTACGACCGCTTCCTGTCCAGCGCCGTCTGACGGTCCGCGACAGCACCACTGCCGGTGCCGCCCCCTCCCGGGGCGGTGCCGGCGGCACCACCGGCACCACCAGGAGGGCGGACCCGTGACCAGCACGCTCGACGAGACGCGTGACGCGGCGCGCACTGCAGGGCTGCTCGACGACGTCGAGCTCGCCGCCGTCCGCGCCGACTTCCCGCTGCTGTCCCGCACGCTGCGGGGTGGCCGGCCCCTCGTCTACCTCGACTCGGGCGCGACGTCGCAGAAGCCCGAGGTCGTCCTCGACGCCGAGCAGGACTTCTACGTCCAGCGCAACGCAGCGGTGCACCGCGGCGCGCACCAGCTCGCCGAGGAGGCCACCGAGGCGTTCGAGGACGCCCGCGACAGGGTCGCGTCGTTCGTCGGTGTGTCGCCCGGCGAGCTCGTCTGGACGTCGAACGCGACGGCGGGGATCAACCTCGTCGCGTACGCGATGTCGAACGCGTCGCTGGGACGCGGCGGGTCTGCTGCCGAGCGCTTCGCGCTGCGGGCGGGCGACGAGATCGTCGTGACCGAGGCCGAGCACCACGCGAACCTCGTGCCGTGGCAGGAGCTCGCCGCCCGCACGGGCGCGACGCTGCGCTGGCTCGGGCTGGACGACGACGGCCGCATCCGGGCCGACGAGCTCGACACGGTCGTCACCGACCGCACCAAGGTGCTGGCGTTCACGCACGCGTCGAACGTCACGGGAGCCATCACGCCCGTCGCGCGGTTCGTCGCGCGTGCGCGGGAGGTCGGCGCGCTCACGGTGCTCGACGCCTGCCAGTCGGTCCCGCACCTGCCCGTCGACCTGCACGCGCTCGGCGTCGACTTCGCCGCGTTCTCCGGCCACAAGATGCTCGGTCCGACGGGCGTCGGCGCGCTGTACGGGCGGCGCGAGCTGCTCGAGGCGATGCCGCCCGTGACCACCGGCGGCTCGATGGTCGAGGTCGTCACCATGGAGACGACCACGTACGCCCCGCCGCCGCAGCGGTTCGAGGCCGGCACGCAGATGGTGTCGCAGGCCGTCGGCATGGGGGCCGCCGCGTCGTACCTCGCCGAGCTCGGGATGGACGCCGTCGCTGCGCACGAGGCCCACCTCACGGGCCTGCTGCTCGACGCGGTCGCCTCGGTGCCGGGCGTCCGGGTGATCGGCCCGACCGACACGGCCGACCGGCTCGCGACCGTCGCGTTCGTCGTCGACGGCGTGCACGCGCACGACGTCGGGCAGGTCCTCGACGACGCGGGCGTCGCCGTGCGCGTCGGCCACCACTGCGCACAGCCGCTGCACCGCCGGTTCGGTGTCGCGGCGACGGCCCGGGCGACCGCGGCCGTGTACACGACCGACGAGGAGATCGCCGTGTTCCGGGAAGCACTCGCGGGGGTCCGGGCGTTCTTCGGACTGACGGACGGGAGTGGCGCATGAGCACGGGCTCGATGGAGCAGCTGTACCAGCAGGTCATCCTCGACCACGCGAAGTTCCCGCACGGTCGGGGCCTCGGGGTCGCCGCTGCCGACCTGCGCACGGGGGAGTCGCACCAGGTGAACCCCACCTGCGGCGACGAGGTGACCCTGCAGGTGGACCTCGACGACGCGGGAGTGGTCCGTGACGTGCGCTGGGAGGGCCAGGGGTGCTCGATCTCCCAGGCTTCGGTCTCGGTCCTGCACGACCTCGTGGTCGACCACGACCTGAACGCCGTCGACGACCTCGCCGACACGTTCCGCGCGCTCATGCAGTCGCGCGGCGCCGGCCTCGACGACGACGCCGAGGAGAAGCTCGGCGACGCCGCCGCCTTCACCGGCGTCGGCAAGTACTCGGCGCGCGTCAAGTGCGCCCTGCTCGGCTGGGTCGCCCTGACCGACGCCCTGATCAAGACCGGTGCGACGCGCACCCCGGAGGACTCATGAGCACCGAGACCAGCCCCACGACCGTCGCCGACGTCGAGGAGGCGCTGCGCGACGTCATCGACCCCGAGCTCGGCATCAACGTCGTCGACCTCGGCCTCGTCTACGGGGTCGTCATCGACCAGACCAACACCGCCGTCATCGACATGACGCTCACGTCGGCGGCCTGCCCGCTGACCGACGTCATCGAGGACCAGTCGGCGCAGGCCCTCGACGGGATCGTCGACGGGTTCCGCATCAACTGGGTGTGGATGCCGCCGTGGGGCCCGGAGAAGATCACCACCGACGGCCGCGAGCAGATGCGGGCGCTCGGCTTCAACATCTGAGCAAGGCCAATCCGGAGACCCTGGTCAGCGTGCTGATCGGGGTCTTCGGCTGTCCTGACCTGCATGTTTGATCGTTGCGATTCGTTGGGAAGCCTTCCGGACAGTTCGGACGTAGTTGTTTCTCTCGCGGAGCGAAGATGGCGCGCGGCTCATCTGTGGGAGACGCTGCGCCTATCCCTCGTCGACCAGCGCAGCACGCCAAGCGTCGAGGTCCCTCAGTTCGTCGATCAAGGAAGTCCTGATGATGGTGCCGGTCTTAGTTGGCTGGAGACCCCAATTGGGGGTGCCCGTCAGTGCTCGTCCCTCTGGCGCTGACGGGCTTGGGCCATTGCGGCCACGATCACGGTGAGTGCCTCGTAGAACAGCACAAACCACACCAGAAGCGCGGCTGCACCGTGCACGCCTTCGCCAGACGCGACCCCCCAGCAGGCCACGAGGATTGCGGCCAGGACGAGTGCGGTGATGATCGCAATCGCGACAGGTGCTGGCGGTAGGAAGACCCGCAGCCACGGTCGCTCGTCGAGGCGCAGGCGCATCGAGAGGTGTCGGTTTCCCCGTACCTGACGGCGAATGAACTCTCGATCGATGAACGTAACGACGAGCAGCACGGGGATCACCGTTGCGATCACGCCCGCACCATCTGGGGTGATGTACGTGAGCCCGTCCACGCAGCGACCATATGGCGCCCGCCCGAGCGGCGTGTCGGAGCCGCGCCGTACCGTCCGCGCCATGCACTGCGTGCACTACCTCCGGACCAGCTCCGAGCCCGTCGGCATGACGCCCGTTGTCACCGCTGAGGTTCGCCACCGTGACCGGCGAGACCTACGACGGGACGGCCTTCACGGTGCCCGTAGCCGTGGTGTCGCGAGCACCCGCGCCGCCGTCGGCTGCGCAGTGGTTGTGCGTGCGGCAGACGACGGTCAGACCTAAGCGTTACTTGCTCGCGTGGGAACCAGCGGACAGGGCGCGGGCGACGTGAGCGTGGGCTTACTCCGGCACTTCCCGCAGAGAGGAGTCGATACGGTGCACCGTCTCGCCGGTCTTGGTGTCGACGATCAGAAACCCATCCCCGTCCGGGATGAGCTTCCAGAATCCCAGCCCGACCATGTTGAACACGGGCAGAGGTTTCCCAGCGCGCGTCCGTGTCCCCACCCAGTAGGTACCCGAGTGCGTGATCGATGTATTCAACTGCTCGATCCGCTCCTCGACCTCGTCGCGCGCAACCTCGACAGGGTCAACATCGGGCGCTTTGCTTTCGAGCTTCGCGATGAGGTCCTGCAGGGCGCCGATGGCGCCGATCACGGCGGCAAAGCCGGGGTCGACCTCTGCGTCGCCGAACTTGAGTCGAGGCACAAACCCGAGCACAGTGACGAGGCCGAAGAGCGCCGCGACAACGAGCAGCGTGGTCGCACCCGCGCCGTTCTCGGTTCGGAACACTGCGAGAACGCCGAACGTGCCGAGTGTCAGTGCCGCGAGCCCGGTCGTCGCACGCCACATTCGGTGCATGCCTTGCGGGAGAGCTAGTCGGGCCGCCGTCGAGTCCATCACGGATCGGACGCTAGACCCACGCGCGTGACCAGCGTGGGACTTCGGCTGATCTCGGCCGCTCGCCCCTCCCGAGTGTGGGACGGTGATCCTCCCGTTGCGATACTGGGTGCCGGGGAGAGCGTTCCGCGCAGTCAGGCCGCCCCGACCTGTCCAAGCCGCTGCGGGCCGCACGTGCTCACGGCGGGTGTGATTCGGCTCTGCCGGCAGACACGCGGGGCCCTCGTCGGACGCCCGGATCCGTTCGCCGAACTCGACAAAACGGAGACGGGTCGCCCTTCGCCGTGCTCGTCCACGCGCAGCGTCGAGCGTGGGACGGATCAGTCGGACAGGCGACAAGGTTGAGGTCGCGCGTTCGCCGAACCGATGCGCGCTCGCGCGAAGAGGTAGTCCCTATCGCTGCACCGAGGCTTCGGGCTAGCTGGCCGTGCCCTGGAGATCCGTGGGCGGTCCGTCGAGCTTCGTGAGGATGCCCTTTGTGTCTCGTTCCCACCACGCCCCAGCGTTGTCTCGAAAGGTGATCTGGACGGGGATCGAGCCCTCAGAGTTCACCAGCGTGAACGCGAGCGGTGCTTCGTAGTCGCGGCCCGGGGGCAAGACCCACGTGCGCGACCGCTTGGGATCACCACTTGTGTTCGTGTCAGAGAACGCCCGTTCCCATGGTGCGTACAAGGTCACGTTCCACACAGGTTCTTCGCTCGCGTTCCTCGCAATGGCCGTTGCCCCCAATCGGCCGGGTCGCCCACCGGGGCTGATCGACCCCGCGTCCATCCAGGCGGCGACCCTCTGCGCCTGCGCCCGAGTCGCTCTGAGCTCGGTTGCGGCGTCACGGTCACGCTGTCGACGACGATCTCGGGTGTTCCGTACCTCCGCGAGCGCTCCGAGCACGAGCGCCACCACGACGGCGGCCAGCGTGGCCCATGCGGTCACGTTCTCTTGCAAGGTTGCTCCGGCGTGACTGCTCATGCTCGGCAGCGTGGCACGAGTGCTCCGATCGCGTCCCGGATGTGACGGGGGGCGTCGTCGGGCACCACTTTCCGACATCTGTCGGACGAACCTACCTGCGATTCCGCCCGAAGCGGCCCGATCCAGCGATTCCTTCACCCGCAAACACCCCTCGGCAAGCCGCCCTGTCCGGGTGCGTTTCCGCGGGTCAGGGTCCCCTCTGGAGAGAGATCAGAAAGTCGCGGGTTCCCAAGCCGGACATCCAGAACAACCTGAACCCCTTGACCTGCGGAAACGCGCTGTTCGCAGGTCAGTCATGCGGTTCGTCGAGCAGGGGAGTCGCCTTCGCCGTGCGACCGCACTGGGCCGGAGAGGTCGGTCCGTCGGCGGGTGCACGCGTGGGTGCCCGAAGATGCTGGGCCGGACCGTCTCGTCGTGGTGTCGTGTTGCCGTGACGAGCGAAGGCCCCGTGCCTCGCGTCCCGGTCGCCGATCGTCCGCCGGGGCGATCGCCGAGCGTGGCGGCCCGTCCGTCGGCGACGAGCGGGCGCGTCCTCGGGATCGACCACCTCGACGCCGGTGGGCTGCGACGGATCCAGCGCACCGCGGGGAACGCCGCCGCAACATCACTTCTCGGCGGGGCCGGCCCGACGGTCCAGAGGCTGCAGGTCGACATGACGGCCGGCGGCTCGGTGGGCGACGCCCCGGCGGCCAACCCGCGCGAGGCGGTGCGGCTCGCGCTCGACCGGATGCACGTGCTCTGGGGCATCAACGACGACGACTACCGGACGGTGTACCCCGTCGTGTCCGCCCTCCCCCCTGGGGCGCCGGTCACCGATCCCGCGGTCCGCGCGACCGTGTCGGCCGCGCTCACCCGTACGCAGGCACCCGTGCTCGTCCCGGAGGTCGCGCGGGCGCAGTTCGGGGCGCCGCTCGGCGCCGGGGTCGGCACGGGCCAGCCCAACCAGCCGGCGGACGTCACGATCGTCCAGGACCTGCTCGACAGGGCGGGTCTGCTGGCGGGGTCGGCCTCGGCGACGGAGCGAGCGGTCGTCGCCGGGGGAGGCACGCTCGACGCGGGCGTGCTGCCGCAGACGTTCGCCGGCATCGGCGCGCTGAAGATGCGCATGGTCGCGGGCCACGGCGCTCCACGGTGGGAGCCGCTCATCAGGGCGGACGAGGCGGATGCCACAGGTGGCGACAGGCTCGCCGACCGGACGTTCCAGTTCCAGGACTTCATGGTCTTCGTCCCGTCGGCGGCGGTCGCGACGACGACGAACGACGTCCACGTCTTCTTCTCCGCGGGGGGTGTCGTCGGAGGGACGTCGCACGTCGAGCACCACGGGCTGCGCGGGGCGTCGGAAGCGGGCGACCGCATCCTCATCGCGGTCCAGGGCCAGGAAGGCCAGGCGTTCACGATCAGCGACCAGCAGATCCGGCTCGCGCTCGAGGCTGCGGGGCGTCCCGCGTCGATCGCCTCCCTCACGATCTCGGCGCACAGCCGGGGCAACCAGGGGCTCGCCAGGACGCTGCGCCGGCGCCTGCTCGTCACCTCCCTGATCCAGCACATCACCGTGCTCGACGGCAACGACCAGGCACGACAGCTCCTCGCCGCGTTCGCGGCGGCGCGCATCCCGCTGTCGCGCGTGACCGCCGAGATCGTCACCACCGGCCAGTTCGGGACGTTCGGGCCCGGCGTCCGCACCCACTCGATCGACCCGGGAGGAGCCCGGGCCATCGGGTACGCCCGGCTGATCCAGGATGCCGCCGCGCTCGGTCGGGTGACCCCGATGCCGCCCGCGATCGTCGCTCTCGCCACGGCGGCGGGTCTGCCACCGCGAGGGGCGTTCACCGCCGTCACGCCCGCGCCACCGGGGAAGACGGACATCCGCGCGTTCATCCGGTCGCACGCGGCGCAGCTCGCCGCGCTCCGCGTCGGGGAGCGACGAGTCCCGGACGTCGGCGCGTTGGCCGGCTCGGAGACGACCTCGCCCTATGCGTTCGTCGAGTGGAACGACCTGCTGAACCTGCGCGACGCGACGGCGGCCCGGAGCACGTGGCGCTCCGTCTCGCCCGGGATCTACTCGCACCACCTCTTCGTCGCAGAGATGGCCGGCGAGGTCATGACCTGAGCGGTCGCGGGGCGGGAGAGCCAGGACTCGGCGTGGCGGCCCTCGGTCAGAACCGCGGCAGGTCGTTCAGCGCGGCCACCGGCGGCGAGCTGACGAGGGTGCCCGTCATCCACGGCTCGTGGTCCGGCAGCAGGGCGACCTGGTAGGCGCCGGCCGGGATGTGCTCCGGGGACGGCGACGGGAATCCGAGCGGCTCGGCCGCCGCGAAGCCTCGGCGCCCGTAGAAGTGCGGGGAGCCTTCGAGGACCACGAGCGGCCAGCCGCCCGCGGTCGCCACGGCGAGGGCGTGCGCGACGAGCGCGGTGCCGATGCCCTGGCCCTGGTGCTCGGGGACGACGGACAGCGGCGTCAGCATGAGGGCGTCGACGCGTCGGCGGGACGTCTCGATCCAGCAGCGGGTCAGCAGCACGTGCCCGACGGGCTGGTCGTCGAGACGTGCCACGAACGACAGGCCGGGGATCCAGGCCTCCGCGGTGGCGCGCAGACCGTCGAGCATCTCGACGACCTCGTCGGCGTCCGGCCCGAACGCGCGTGCCACGACGTCGCGGACGGCGTCGACGTCGTCGGCCCGTTCGACGTCGATCGCCACGACCGGGCGGCCGAGGGCAGGGTGCTGCGCGGAAGGGCCAGGGTCTCGGATCGGGGTCATGCGTGGACCGTGCCCATCAGCGGCGCCGGGCGCCAGTGAATTGGCCTCACAGCGTGTCCGTCGAGAACGTGTCGCACGCGTCGAACGTCCCTTGCTCGTAGCCGGTGGTGAACCATCGGGCCCGCTGCTCGCTGGACCCGTGCGTCCACGTGTCGGGGTTGATGCCGCCGCCGGACTGCGCCTGGATGTGGTCGTCGCCCACGGCCTGCGCCGCGGAGAGGGCCTGCTCGAGGGTGTCGGCGGTGATGGGGTCGAGGAACGGGACGCCGGTGTCCGGGTCGACGGTGGTGGCGGCCCGGCCGGCCCACATGCCCGCGTAGCAGTCCGCCTGGAGCTCGACGCGGACGGAGTCGGAGTCGGCGCCCGTGCCACCGCGCTGCGCCTGGTCCATGACGCCCGTGAGCTGCTGGACGTGGTGCCCGTACTCGTGCGCCTCGACGTACTCCTCGGCGAGCGGCCCGCCCTCGGCGCCGAACCGGCTCTGCAGCTCGTCGAAGAAGCCGAGGTCGAGGTAGATCGTCGCGTCGGGCGGGCAGTAGAACGGGCCGGTGCTCGACGAGGCGCTGCCGCACGCGGTGTCGGCAGCGCCCTCGAAGGAGTAGACCTCGGGCTGCGCGAACGTCACGCCGGCGGCGGTCACCGTGGGCCCCCAGTAGGCGTCGAGCGACTGGATGGTGGCGGACAGACGGCAGGACGGGTCGGTGTTCGCCTGCTCGGCGGTGCAGTCGCCGATGGTGCCCTCGGTCGTGTCCGCCCCGGAGCCGCCGCCCGCCACCCCGGACAGGTCCACCTGCCCGTTGCTGAACACGTAGATGAGCGCGACGACCAGCGCGGCGAGGCCGCCACCGCCGGCCGCGATCTTCCCGCCGCGGCCCGTGCGGACCCGCCCGCCCTCGAAGCTGCCACCCTCCTGGAACGTCATCCGGGAAACCTAACCGTGAGGGCGATGATCCGCCCGCCGGGCGCTGGACGTCCGTCCGGAGGGTCAGTCCTCGCCGATGCCCCGCGCGGCCAGCGCGTCCCCGGTGGACCGCGCGTGGCCGACCATCCGGACGGCCGCGGGGACGAGCAGGGCCCGGGGGTCCCGGTCGAGCCCACGGGCGCGGGCGGCGTCCCAGGACTCGTGGGTGGTCTGGGCGAGGACGGGGATGGTGCGCAGGAGCAGGGCCACCGCCAGGGCGAACGTCTCGGGTGGGAGCCCGACGTGCCGCAACGGCCGCACGAGCCGCGCGAGGACGTCGAGCAGCCGGTCGGCCCGGGTCGTCGCGGTGACGACGGCGGCGAGCATGACGAGCGCGAGCAGGTCGGCGACGACCTCGACGGCCGTGGCCCCACCCCGCGCCCACCACTGGTACCCGCCCACGACGAGGGCGGTGAGCAGCACCGGCCGCACGCCGCTGGCCGCCCGGTGCCACGGCACGCGGGAGACGACCTGGAGGACGACGGCGACGCCGAGCGCCACCAGCCCCGACACCGGCCCGTGCACGACGGCGATCACGACGCCCGCGACGGCCAGGCCCGCGAGCTTCACGCCCGCGGGCGCCCGGTGCAGCGGGCTGGTGTCCGGGTGGTAGAGCCCGAGCGGCCCGGCCCACGGCGCCCGCAGCGGCTTGCCGGCCGGTGCGCGGCTCATCGGACGTCCCCGACCCGGTGACCGGGTCCCGTCATGAGGTCGCGGTAGTGCCCGACGCCCGCGGCGGGGTCCCCGTCGAACACGATCCGGCCCGAGTCGACGACCAGCACGCGGTCGGCGCGCAGGGCGGCGTCGAGGTCGTGCGTGACGACGACGACCTGCTGGTCGAGGCCGGCCAGCAGGTCGTCGACGACGCTGCGCCAACGCAGGTCCAGCAGCGTCGTCGGCTCGTCGCACACGAGCACGTCGGGCTCGGTCGCGAGCACCGACGCCAGGGCGAGGAGCTGCCGCTGGCCCCCGGAGAGGGCGTGCACAGGCACCTCGGCCCGGTCGGCCAGCCCGAACCGCGCCAGGGCCGCGCGCGCTGCCGCGTCGCGCTCGGACGCCGAGATCGGCAGCCGGCGCAGCGACAGCGCGACGTCCTCGACCGGCGTCGGCATCACGAGCTGCGCGTCGGGGTCGGTGAACATGAACCCGACCCGCCGCCGCACCGCGGCACCGTCCCGCGCCGTGTCGAGGCCGTCGACCGTGACCCGGCCGGCCGACGGCAGCACGAGCCCGTTGAGCAGCCGCGCGAGCGTGGACTTCCCCGAGCCGTTCGCCCCGACGACGGCGACCCGCCGCTCCTCGACCCGCAGCGTCACCGGCCCGAGGAGCGTGACGACACGGTCGGCACCGCCCCCCGGGTCGGGGCTGTAGGCGGTGACGACGACGTCGTCGAGGGCGAGGACGGGCACGGGCGTCAGCGGCGCGTGCGCAGCAGGTCGGGGTACGCCCGGAAGACGGCCAGGGCCACACCGGCGGCGAGCAGGTTCTTCGCGATGTCCCCGGGCCAGTACTTGAGGTCGAAGACGAAGGCCTCCGAGTACGACAGGCCGAGCGTGAGGTGCAGGCCGACGATGCCGCCGACGTGGATCGTGAGGATGCTCGCGACCAGGCCCGACAGGAACAGGCCGACGTACCGCCAGGCGGTCGGCAGCCGCAGCGCGTACCCGGCGAGGTACCCGGCGAGCGCCGCCGCGAACGGGAACGCGAGCAGGTAGCCGACGGACGGCTTGGACAGGACGGCGACGCCACCGGTGCCCTCGGCGAACACCGGCAGGCCCGCGAGGCCGACCGCGAGGTAGAGGAGCACGGCCAGGGCGCCGCGCTTCCAGCCGAGCACCAGACCGGCGAGGACCACGCCGAACGTCTGCAGCGTGATGGGCACGGGCGTGCCCGTGGGGATGGCGGGCACGATCGCGCAGACGGCGATGAACGCGGCGAAGGTCGCGATCAGCGCGACGTCGGTGGCGACCGAGCGCCGCGCGACCGGGGCCGGTGCGGTGGCGATCGCGGCGTCGGGCGCGTCGTCGGGCGTCGTCAGGGCGATGATCTCGTGCTCAGGTGCGCTGGACATGGGTCCCCCTCGGGATCGTGTCGGGCTGCGGGTGGTCCCGCTGGTGGAGGGTGCGACGGCGGACCCTGCGACCGTTGACGACGCTAGCGGGTCGTAGAATTGCGGTCGTTTGCGCCCGCGGCCAAGACCCGGACGCCTTTCTCGGAGGAAACCCACCACGTGATCACCGCCCAGGCCGTCGAGCTGCGCATCGGCGCCCGCGTGCTGCTGGAACCGTCGACCTTCCGTATCGCCGCCGGGGACCGCATCGGTCTCGTCGGCCGCAACGGTGCCGGCAAGACCACGCTGACCAAGACTCTCGCGGGCCAGACGCAGCCGACGGGCGGCCAGATCGCGCGGTCGAGCGAGGTCGGGTACCTGCCGCAGGACCCGAGCAGCGGCGACCTCGAGCAGCTCGCGCTGGACCGTGTGCTGTCGGCTCGCGGCCTCGACGAGGTCGTCCGCGCGATGCGGGAGACCGAGGGGGCGATGGCGAGCGCGGACGACGAGACGCGCGAGGCCGCCATGGAGCGCTACAGCCGCCTCGACGCCCGGTTCAACGCGGCCGGGGGCTACGCCGCCGAGAGCGAGGCGCACCGCATCACGTCGAACCTCGGGCTCGACGACCGCGTGCTGAGCCAGACGATCGGCACGCTCTCGGGCGGTCAGCGCCGCCGCGTCGAGCTCGCGCGCATCCTGTTCTCGGGGGTCGACACCCTGCTGCTCGACGAGCCGACGAACCACCTGGACGCCGACTCGATCGCGTGGCTGCGCGACTACCTCAAGGCGTACTCGGGCGGCTTCATCGTCATCTCGCACGACGCCGACCTGCTGCGCGCGACGGTGAACAAGGTGTTCCACCTCGACGCGAACCGTTCGCAGCTCGACCAGTACTCGCTCGGCTGGGACGCCTACCTGCTGCAGCGTGAGACGGACGAGAAGCGCCGGCGCCGCGAGCGGGCCAACGCCGAGAAGAAGGCGTCCGTGCTCATCGCGCAGGCCGACAAGATGCGCGCGAAGGCCACGAAGGCGGTCGCCGCGCAGAACATGGCCCGCCGCGCCGAGCGGCTGCTGTCGGGCCTCGAGGAGGTCCGCGCGTCGGACAAGGTCGCCCGCCTGAGGTTTCCGGACCCGGCGCCGTGCGGACGCACCCCGCTCACCGCCGAGGGCCTGTCGAAGTCGTACGGCTCGCAGGAGGTCTTCACCGACGTCGACCTCGCGATCGACCGGGGGAGCAAGGTCGTCGTCCTGGGCCTCAACGGCGCCGGGAAGACGACGCTGCTGCGGATCCTCGGCGGCATCGAGAAGTCGGACACGGGCGAGGTGAAGCCCGGTCACGGCCTCAAGCTCGGCTACTACGCGCAGGAGCACGAGACGCTCGACCTGGACCGGACGGTCGTCGAGAACCTCCGCTCGTCGGCGCCCGACCTCACCGACACGCAGGTCCGCTCGGTGCTCGGGTCGTTCCTGTTCTCGGGCGACGACGCCGACAAGCCCGCCCGGGTCCTGTCCGGTGGGGAGAAGACCCGGCTGGCGCTCGCGGCCCTCGTCGTGTCGAGCGCCAACGTGCTGCTGCTCGACGAGCCGACGAACAACCTGGACCCGGCCTCGCGCGAGGAGATCCTCGCCGCGCTGCGCGGGTACCAGGGGGCCGTCGTGCTCGTCTCGCACGACGAGGGCGCCGTGTCCGCGCTCGACCCCGAGCGGGTGCTGCTGCTGCCCGACGGCGACGAGGACCTGTGGGGTCCGGCGTACCTGGACCTCATCGCCCTGGCGTGACCTGAGGCGTGCGACGGATCCGGACGAACGTCCACGATCCGGGCACGGTGGTGCAATTTTCACCCACTCCGTCACGATGTCCGCACGACGCATCGGTTCGCCGAGACCTCGTCGGCCGCTCGCCAGCTGCCCCTCCCGGGGTGCG
This sequence comes from Cellulomonas chitinilytica, assembly GCF_016862675.1. GTDB lineage: Bacteria > Actinomycetota > Actinomycetes > Actinomycetales > Cellulomonadaceae > Cellulomonas > Cellulomonas chitinilytica. The sequence continues at coordinate 35,895 of NZ_BONK01000005.1, forward strand.
CCGTCGTCCGGTCTCGCCACCACCTGCCCCGGTGCGGCGACGACCGACAGGTGACGACGAGGGGGCACGACGATGGAGTCGGAGAACATGCAGGCGGCGACGCGCCGCTGGAAGGGGCTCGACCTGCCCGTGGCAGGGGAGTACGAGCTCGACACCGCGCACAAGCGCATCGGCTTCGTGGCCTCGCACATGATGGTGAGCCAGGTCCGCGGGGAGTTCGAGGCCGCGGCGGCGACGATCGTCGTCGGCGAGGACCCGCTCGAGTCCGGCGTGACGGCGCTCATCGGGGCGGAGTCGCTCACCACCCACAACGAGGAGCGGGACACGCACCTCAAGAGCCCGGACTTCCTCGACGTCGAGCGGTACCCGGCGATCGAGTTCCGCAGTCGCCGCGTCGAGCGGCTCGTCGTCGACGACGCGATCGCGCACTGGGCGCGGCTGCGCAACCACCTGCCCGAGCGGTCGCACGTGTCCGCGGGGCTCGTCGAGCGGACCGTCGGCGTCGGCGGCCGGTTCACGATCATCGGCGACCTGACCGTCCGTGACGTCACCCACGAGGTCGCGCTCGAGATGCACTTCGGCGGGGCGCGCCGCGACCCCTACGGACGGGAGATCTTCGGGTTCTCGGCGACGACCGAGGTGAACCGCGAGGACTTCGGCCTGGTCTGGAACGTCAACCTCGACAACGGCGGGTGGCTCGTCGGCAAGCGGGTGCGCGTCGAGATCGCGGGCGAGGCGATCCGTCAGGGGTGACGGTCGGTCAGCGGGGGTGCTCGGCCGAGAGCTGGGCGTCGATGAGCGCGTCCTCGTCGTCCTCGTCGCGCCCGCCGCGGCGATGCGGCCGGTCGACGCGCGGACCGGGGCGGGCGGGTGCCGGCGGCGCGCCGGCAGCACCTGGCGTCGATGCGGCCGGGACGGCCGGTGCATCGTCGGCGCGCAGCTCGCGCCGGGCGGCGACGGAGAACGCGACCAGCCCGCCCAGTGCGAACGTCCACCACTGGAACGCGTACGACAGGTGCGATCCGGGGTCGGTGTCGGGCCGCTCCAGGGCCCCCAGCGCGACGGTCGCCGCCGGGTCCTCGTCGACCATCTGCCCGTAGGTCGCGTACGTCGGCGAGCCGCCGAGGCCGCCCGCGGCCAGCACCTGCTCGGCCGAGATCGCGTGCACCTGCCCGGTGGGCGCCGTGCGGGTGGACGGCCTCTCGTCGTGCCGCAGCCGAGCCGTGAGCGTGACGGTGCCGGACGGGGGAGGCGGCGCCGCGACGTCGTCGCTCCCGTTCGCCCCCAGCGGCACCCACCCGCGGTCGACGACGAGCACGGTGCCCGCCTGCGTCGGCGCGTCGGCGGTGCCGGCCGACGCGTCCTCGACGACGAACGGGACGAGCACGTGGTAGGCGGCGTTGCCGTCGACGGGCCGGTTGCGCAGCAGCACCGTGGCGGCGTCGTCGTAGTGCCCGGTCGCCGTGACCTGGTGCCACTCCTCGTCGTCCGCGACGGCCGCGCCCGCTCCGGTCAGCACGGTGTCGAGCGGGACCGGGGTGGCCGAGTAGTTCGCCTCGACGATCGCGATCTGCCCGTCGCGCCACACGTGCCGGTTCCACTGCCAACGTCCGAGCAGCGAGCACACGACGGCGAGCACGACGGCGACGAGCAGCAGACCGGCCGCCCGGCGGACGGCGGGACTCATGGCGCGGCGACCCTCTCCAGGTCGGACACGGGCACGACGTCGCGCAGGAAGCCCCGCACGTCGAGGAACTGGCTCAGGTGCTCGCGGTGGTCGTCGCACGCGAGCCACACCTTGCGCCGGTCGGGCGTGTGCAGCTTCGGGTTGTTCCACAGCAGGCCCCATGCGGCCTCCCGGGAGCAGCCGCGCGCGGAGCAGACGAGCTCGTCGACGGGATCGGGCACCGGTCCGAGCAGGCTCACGGGCGGCCTCCGAGCTGGCCGGGCGTCCCGCCGCCGGGGCCGATCTCGCGCTGCGTCTCGAACGTCACGTCCGTGTCGCGACGCTCACGGCCCGCGTTGGCGAAGATGACCGCGACGTACGGCAGGACGACCGCGCCGACGATGAAGACGAGCGAGAACGCGATCGGCAGGTGCCCCCACGTCAGGACGGCAGCCGCGAAGCAGACGATGCGGATGCCCATCTGGATGAGGTAGCGCTTCTGACGACGTGCGACGTCCACGGCCAGCGGCTCGGGGGCCGAGGTGATCCGGGGTACCCCGTCGGGGGTGCCCGGGCGCTCGCTCTTGCTCACCACCTGATCCTAGTCCGGCGCCGTGCACCCCTCGCCCCGGGCATGCGTTGTCCGGAACCGACAAGGCTCACGGACGAACCTGTGCCGAGCACGTGCGCCGGTGAGCGGGCGGAGTCGGATAGCGTCGTGTCCCGTGCCTGAGACTTCCGACAACGTGAACGCTCCCGCATCGACCCCCCGCAGCGTGCTCGTCACGGGGGCGAACCGCGGCATCGGCCGCGCGATCGCCGAGCGGTTCGTGGCGGCGGGCGACAAGGTCGCCACCATCTACCGATCGGGCGACCTGCCCGACGGCGTGCTCGGCGTGAAGGGCGACGTGCGCGACACCGCGTCCGTGGACGCCGCGTTCACCGAGATCGAGGCCGCGCACGGCCCGGTCGAGGTCGTCGTCGCGAACGCCGGCATCACGCGTGACCAGCTGCTCATGCGGATGACCGACGAGGACTTCGCCGAGGTGCTCGACGTCAACCTCACCGGGTCCTTCCGGGTCGTCCGGCGGGCGAGCAAGGGCATGATCCGGCTGCGTCGCGGCCGGATCGTCTTCATCAGCTCGGTCGTCGGGCTGTACGGGTCGCCCGGCCAGGTGAACTACGCCGCGTCGAAGGCGGCCCTCGTCGGGATGGCCCGCTCGATCACCCGTGAGCTCGGCGGCCGTGGCATCACCGCGAACGTCGTCGCCCCCGGCTTCATCGACACCGACATGACCCGCGCGCTGCCCGAGGCGCAGCGCCAGGCGTACGTCGACGCGATCCCGCTCGGCCGCTTCGCCGAGCCCGACGAGGTCGCGGCCGCCGTCGAGTTCCTCGCCTCCGACGCCGCGCGCTACGTCTCCGGGGCTGTCGTCCCGGTCGACGGCGGACTCGGCATGGGCCACTGACCTTCTCCTCGCACCACGAGACGCACCACGAGAAACGGAATCGCACCATGGGTCTGCTCGACGGCAAGAAGCTCCTCGTCACCGGCGTCCTCACCGACGGCTCGATCGCGTTCCACGTCGCGCGCCTCGCCCAGCAGGAGGGCGCCCAGGTCGTGCTGACCTCGTTCGGCCGCCAGTTCCGCCTCACGCAGGCCATCGCCCGCCGGCTGCCCGCGCCCGCCGAGGTCGTCCAGCTCGACGTCACCGACGCCGACGACCTCGCCGCGCTGGCCGACCGGGTCCGCGAGGCGGGCCTCGACTCCCTCGACGGCGTCGTGCACTCGATCGGCTTCGCTCCGCAGTCCGTCATGGGCGGCAACTTCCTCGCCGGCGAGTGGGAGGACGTCGCGACCGCGCTGCACGTCTCGGCGTACTCGCTCAAGTCGCTCGCCGTGGCTGCGCAGCCGCTGCTGAACCGGGGCGCCTCGATCGTCGGCCTGACGTTCGACGCGTCGTTCGCGTGGCCGGTCTACGACTGGATGGGCGTCGCGAAGGCGGCGTTCGAGTCGACCGCGCGCTACCTGGCCCGCGACCTCGGCCCGTCGGGCGTGCGCGTGAACCTCGTCTCGGCCGGTCCAATCCGCACCACCGCCGCCAAGTCGATCCCCGGCTTCGAGACGATGGAGGGCGGCTGGCCCGAGCGCGCACCGCTCGGCTGGGACGTCACCGACCCCGAGCCGACGGCCCGTGCGGTGGCGGCCCTGCTGTCCGACTGGTTCCCGGCCACCACCGCCGAGATCGTGCACGTCGACGGCGGCGTGCACGCCATGGGTCTGTGATGGGACGCTGAGCCGGTGACCACCGACTCGCCGCAGGACCCGCGTCGGCTCCTGCTGCTCCGCCACGCCAAGTCGGAGCACCCGGAGCGCATCAGCGACCACCAGCGGCCGCTCTCGCTCGTGGGCCGGCGGCAGTCTCCGCGCGTGGGTGCGGCGATGACCGCTGCCGGCCTCGTGCCGGACCTCGTGCTGTGCTCGTCGGCCCTGCGCACCCGGCAGACGTGGGAGCTGGCGCGGACGACGCTGGACGCCGACCCGCAGGTCGAGCTCCTCGACGAGGTCTACGACGCGGGCGTCCGGTCGCTCCTGGAGCTCGTCCAGGCGGTTCCCGCGGACGTGCGGACCCTGCTCGTCGTCGGGCACGAGCCGACGATGTCGCAGACCGCTGCGACGCTCGCGAGCCCGGAGTCGGACGCCACGACGCTCGCGCGCGTCCGGGTCGGCGTGCCGACCGCGTCGTGGAGCTGGCTGGAGACCGACGGCGCGTGGTCCGAGCTGGGGCCTGGGTCCGCGGCGCTGCTGCGCCTCACGCTGGCGGAGTGACCATCCGCTGAGCCGCTCGTGGCGAGCGCTCGTGCGCTCGCCGGCAGCGGCTCAGTCGCGTGCGAACACCGGCAGGTCGAGCACCGCGTCGAGGCGGTCGCGGACCACGGCGTCCGCCGCGTCGCACACGAGCGGCTTGGCGTTGAACGCGACGCCGACGGCGGCGAGGGCGAGCATGTCGAGGTCGTTCGCCCCGTCGCCGATCGCGACGGTCCGTTCGAGCGGGATCCCGGTCGCGGCGGCGTAGTCGCGCAGCGCGACCGCCTTGGCCGCCCGGTCGACGACGGCGCCCTGCACCCGGCCCGTGAGCAGGCCGTCGACGACCTCGAGCCGGTTGGCCCGGACCAGACGGATGCCGACGCGGGCTGCGAGCGGCTCGACGATCTCGATGAACCCGCCCGACACCAGGCCGACCGGCCACCCGCGCCGGTCCAGCTCCGCGACGAGCTCGACGGCACCGGGGGTCAGCACGACCTCGTCGAGCACGTCGGCGAGCACCTGCTCGGGCAGGCCGGCGAGGGTCGCGACGCGCTGGTGCAGCGACTCCGCGAAGTCGATCTCGCCGCGCATGGCCTGCTCGGTGATCTCGGTGACGAGCTCCTCCGAACCGGCCCGTGCGGCCAGCATCTCGACCACCTCGCCCGTGATGAACGTCGAGTCGACGTCCATGACGACGAGGTGGCGGGACTGCGGGTCGGTGGTCACGGCTCGCAGGGTAGTGCGGGCGTCGCCGGGCGCGCTGCGTGGCCCACCACGCGAACCGCCCGGCGCCGTGGTGCACGCCGGGCGGTCTCGGGGTGGGGCTCAGTCGGTGATGATCGTGCCCTTGGGGACGACGGTGATGCCGGACTCGGTCACCGTGAACCCGCGTGCGAGGTCGTGCTCGCGGTCCAGGCCGATCCGGGCGCGCTCCGGGACGATCACGTTCTTGTCGAGGATGGCCCGGTGGATCTGCGCGTACCGGTTGATCTCGACGTCGTCCATGATCACGGAGTCCGTGATCTGCGCCCACGAGTGCGCCTTGATGTGCGGCGAGAGCACCGAGCCGGACACGGTGGCCCCGGACACGAGGACGCCTGGGGACACGATCGAGTCGGCGGCGTGCCCGAGCCGGCCGGCACCGGCGTGCACGAACTTGGCCGGCGGCAGGCCGACGTACCCGGTGTAGAGCGGCCACTCGTGGTTGTAGAGGTTGAACACCGGCTCGATCGAGATGAGGTCGATGTTCGCCTCGTAGTACGCGTCGATGGTGCCGACGTCCCGCCAGTAGTCGCGGTCGCGGGGCGTCGAGCCGGCCACGTCGTTGCGCAGGAAGTCGTACACGCCCGCCGTGCCGCGCTCGACGAAGTAGGGGGCGATGTCTCCACCCATGTCGTGGCGGGAGTCGGGGTTCTCCGCGTCGGCCGTGACGGCCTTGACCAGCGCGTCCGCGTCGGCCACGTAGTTGCCCATCGAGGCGAGGATCTCGCCGGGGGAGTCGGCCAGGCCCACGGGGTCGGTCGGCTTCTCGCGGAACGCCGTGATCCGGGTGGCGTCCGTCGGGTCGGTCTCGATGACGCCGAACTGGTCGGCCTCCTCGATCGGCTGCCGGATGGCCGCGACCGTGAACTCGGCGCCGGACGCGATGTGCGCGTCGACCATCTGGGAGAAGTCCATACGGTAGACGTGGTCCGCGCCGACCACGACGACGATGTCGGGGCGCTCGTCCTCGATGATGTTGAGACACTGGTAGATGGCGTCGGCGCTGCCGAGGTACCAGTGCTTGCCGACGCGCTGCTGCGCGGGCACGGCTGCGACGTAGTTGCCGAGCAGCGGCGACATCCGCCACGTCTTCGAGACGTGCCGGTCGAGGCTGTGCGACTTGTACTGCGTGAGCACGATGACGTGCAGGTACCGGGAGTTGATGACGTTCGAGAGCGCGAAGTCGATCAGGCGGTAGATGCCCCCGAACGGCACCGCCGGCTTGGCCCGATGCGCCGTGAGCGGCATGAGTCGTTTGCCCTCGCCACCTGCGAGGACGATTGCGAGGACACGGGGCGCTGCCATGGTGACGACCCTAGGCCCCCTCGACGGTCACGGCGAGGCGTGACCCGTCTCACGCGCTAGCGTGTCGGAAGGTGCTGCGTCCGTCCGGACCGGCCACGACCGGGAGGTGCGCGTGCGCGTCGACCTGCTCACCCGCGAGTACCCGCCGCACGTCTACGGAGGCGCGGGCGTGCACGTGGCGGGGTTGTCCCAGGTGCTTCGTCGCACCATCGACGTGCGGGTGCACTGCTTCGAGGGTCCCCGTGACGAACCGGGCGTGCAGGGGTACTCGGTGCCCGGCGAGCTCGCGGCGGCGAACCCCGCCCTGCAGACGCTCGGCGTGGACCTCGAGATGGTCGACGCGGTCGGCCGGACCGGGGACGACGGTGTCGCGTCCGACCTCGTCCACTCGCACACCTGGTACGCGAACCTCGCCGGTCATCTCGCAGGCCTGCTGCACGGGCTCCCGCACGTGGTCACGGCCCACAGCCTGGAGCCGCTGCGGCCCTGGAAGGCCGAGCAGCTGGGCGGCGGGTACGCGCTGTCGAGCTGGGCCGAGAAGACCTCGTACGAGGCCGCGGCCGGTGTCATCGCGGTCAGCGGCGGGATGCGGGACGACATCCTGCGGTCCTACCCCGCGATCGACCCCGCCAAGGTCCACGTGGTGCACAACGGCATCGACCTCGACGGCTGGAAGCGCCCGACCGACGATGCCGCGCGCGCCGCCGCCGACGCGACGGTGCGACGGCTCGGCATCGACCCCGACCGTCCGTCCGTGGTGTTCGTCGGCCGGATCACCCGGCAGAAGGGCCTGCCGTACTTCCTGCGGGCCGCCGAGCGGCTGCCTGCCGACGTCCAGGTCGTGCTGTGCGCGGGCGCGCCCGACACGCCGCAGATCGCCGCGGAGGTGTCGGGGCTCGTCGAGCAGCTGCAGCAGCGGCGCTCGGGCGTCGTGTGGATCGAGCAGATGCTCCCGCGCGACCAGCTCGTCGCGGTGCTCGACGCCGGCACCCTGTTCGCCTGCCCGTCCATCTACGAGCCGCTCGGCATCGTCAACCTCGAGGCGATGGCCGTCGGGCTCCCGGTGGTCGGGACCGCGACGGGTGGCATCCCGGAGGTGATCGATGACGGCGTCACGGGGACCCTCGTCCCCATCGACCAGCTGCGGGACGGCACGGGCACCCCGGTCGACCCGGAGCGGTTCGTCGCCGACCTCGCCGCCGCGCTCACGGAGCTCGTGACCGACCCCGAGCGGGCGGCCCTGTGGGGGCAGGCCGCGCGTCGTCGGGTGGAGGACCACTTCTCGTGGGAGGCCATCGCCGAACGCACCGTGGAGGTCTACCGCCACGTGCTCGCCTGACGGCTGGGCGCGGGCGCGACGCTCAGGGGGCGATCGACGTCGCGGCGGCCCCCATCGCCCGGCGGGCCACGCGGTCCACCTCGCGCAGGGCGGTCGAGCGCTGGTCCGCCTGCCACAGGTTGACCGCGCCGCCGTCGTCGCGCGCGGCGAGCGCCACGATGTCGCGCAGCCGCGCCGCGCTCGCGAGCACCCGCACGCGCCGGCCGTCGAGGCCCTCGGGCAGCCGCCAGCCGGGCACCTGCGCGTCCCGCAGGCCCGCGATCTGCTCGGCCGCCTCGAGTCGCCAGCGGGCGACGTCGAGCCGCACGAGCGCCTCGGTGGCGTCGATGAGGCCCTGCCGCAGCTCGCGCTCGGCGTCCGCGAGCGAGCCCGTCGTGCCGAGGACGCCTGTCCGCCAGTCGTCGACCTCGTGGAGCCGCCACGTGACGAGGTGCCCGGGCTCGTACGACGACCCGAACCGTTCGACCGCAGGGATCGCCGCGAGGCACACGGCGGGCGTCCGCACGAGGACGCACTCGCCGGCGTCCAGGGCGGCCCGGCTCACCGCCGCCGGGACGGCCGCGGGGTCCCCCGTGGCGGGGACCGCCGCGGCGACGTCCCGGGGGAGGTCGCCGCAGGCGTCGAGCAGCCTCGTCAGGGGGCCCGGTTCGTCGTCCTCACCGCCGTCGACCGTGTGCGGCTCGTCGTCGGCCTGGACGGCGCGCAGCAGGGCCGCGCGGTCGGTGTCCGGCACGGACAGCCACAGCGCCAGCAGCACGGATCGGGGCAGCTCGAGGGTGCGGTCCACCGGACCACCGTAGGCGGCGCACCGCGGGTGAGGACCGACGTGACCCAGACCACGCGTCGTCGCTCGTCGAGGGACCGTCGGCGCGCCGGGCGGCGGTTAGGGTCATGCCCATGACCGACGTGCTCGACCTGCAGGCCGTGACGATCCGGCGGGGGACGACGACGATCCTCGACCGCGTGACCTGGACGGTGCGGGAGGGCGAACGTTGGGTCGTGCTCGGCCGCAACGGCGCCGGCAAGACGACGATGCTGCAGGTCGCGTCGGGGCGCATGCACCCCACCAGCGGGACGGCCGAGCTCCTGGGCGAGCGGCTCGGCCGGGTCGACGTGTTCGAGCTGCGGCCCCGGATCGGCCTGTCGAGCGCGGCGCTCGCGGACCGGATCCCGGCGGGGGAGACCGTGCGCGACGTGGTGCTGACGGCCGCGTACGGCGTCACCGGACGGTGGCGCGAGTCGTACGAGCAGCTCGACGAGGCCCGGGCCGCCGACCTGCTGCGCGCGTTCGGCGTGCAGCACCTGTCCGACCGGTACTTCGGCACGCTCAGCGAGGGGGAGCGCAAGCGCGTGCAGATCGCGCGGTCGCTCATGACGGACCCCGAGCTGCTGCTACTCGACGAGCCCGCCGCCGGGCTGGACCTCGGCGGTCGCGAGGAGCTCGTGGCCGCGCTGTCCGAGCTGGCCGCGGACAAGCGCTCGCCCGTCCTGGTCCTCGTGACCCACCACGTCGAGGAGATCCCGCCCGGCTTCACGCACGTGCTGCTCCTGCGTGACGGCACCGTGTTCGCCGCGGGTCCGACGCACGAGGTGCTCACGGCCGAGAACCTCTCGGGCGCGTTCGGCGTCGACCTCGTCGTCGACCACCGCGAGGGCCGTTGGTCGGCCCGCGCCGCCGCGGCGCGCTGACGCCGATCCCGGTCCGCGGAACCTCAGACGTAGGCAAAGTCGACGTCTAGGATCGGTGTGTACAGCGAGGTCCTCGGCGGGCCTCGCCGGGCCAGGAGGTCGCACTGATGGAGTGGCTGTGGTGGGTCGGGGCGGCGTTGCTGTTCGGCATCATGGAGATGCTGACGCTCGGCCTCGTGTTCGTCATGTTCGCGGGCGGTGCGCTCGCGGGTGCGCTGGCGTACGCCCTCGGTGCCTCGGTCCCGGTGCAGATCCTCGTCGCTGCGGCGACGTCGGCCCTGCTGCTCGGTGCGCTGCGTCCGTGGCTGCTGCGGCACCTGCGCCAGCGCAGCCCGCTCGTCGAGACCAACTCGGCCGCGCTCGTCGGTCGTGACGCGGTCGTCGTGTCGACCGTGACGGTCGACAGCGGCCGCGTGAAGCTCAACGGGGAGGTGTGGAGCGCGCGCGCGGACGCCGGCTCCGCGATCCCGCCCGGCACCCCGGTCAAGGTCGCCCGGATCGACGGTGCGACCGCCGTCGTGACGCAGACGGTCACCGGGCCCGGCGCCGTCCCCGGCGTGGGCGGCACCGCCCCGCGTGCCTGACCCGGCCCTGCCGGTCCCGTTCCGCCGTGCCGGCGAGCTCGCCGGTGCGTGACCCCCAGGAGGATCCATGGACGACACGACCAACGCGGGCCAGATCGCGCTGTACCTCGTGCTCGGGCTCGTTCTGCTGTTCGTCGTCGTCGCCCTGGTGCGGTCGGTGCGCATCGTGCCGCAGGCCGCCGCGATCATCGTCGAGCGGCTCGGCCGGTACTCGCGCACGCTGGACGCCGGCCTGCACCTGCTCATCCCGTTCGTCGACCGGGTCCGCGCGGGCGTGGACCTGCGCGAGCAGGTGGTGTCGTTCCCGCCGCAGCCGGTGATCACGTCCGACAACCTCGTGGTGAGCATCGACACGGTCATCTACTTCCAGGTGACCGAGCCGCGGTACGCGGTGTACGAGATCGCCAACTACATCCAGGGCATCGAGCAGCTCACGGTGACGACGCTGCGCAACGTCGTCGGGTCGATGGACCTCGAGCAGACGCTGACGAGCCGTGACCAGATCAACGGCCAGCTGCGCGGCGTGCTCGACGAGGCGACGGGCCGGTGGGGCGTGCGCGTCAACCGGGTCGAGCTCAAGTCGATCGACCCGCCGGACAGCATCAAGGGCTCGATGGAGCAGCAGATGCGTGCCGAGCGCGACCGTCGCGCCGCGATCCTCACGGCCGAGGGTGTGAAGCAGTCGCAGATCCTCACGGCCGAGGGCGAGAAGCAGGCGGCGATCCTGCGGGCCGAGGGTTCGGCGCAGGCGACGATCCTCACGGCCGAGGGCGAGGCGCGCGCCATCCTGCAGGTCTTCGACGCCGTGCACCGCGGGGACGCCGACCCGAAGCTGCTCGCGTACCAGTACCTGCAGACGCTGCCGAAGATCGCGGCGAGCCCGTCGAACAAGATGTGGTTCCTGCCGTCGGAGCTGTCGGGTGCGCTCGGTCAGCTCGCGAAGGGGTTCGGTGGCGGGTTCGTCCCGGAGGGCGGGGAGCCGGCGCGGGCGCCGGGTTCGTCGCCGCTCGGTGACGAGCTGCCGCCGGTCGCGCTGACCGACCCGGCCGAGGCGCTCGCGGAGGCCCGCCGGGAGTCGGCTGCGGCGACCGCGGACGCGACGAGCGCGGGCACGCTGAGCGGCGTGCCGTTCGACCCGTCGGTCGAGCTGGGTCAGCGGCCCGGGTCGCCGGCGGTCCCGTCGCGACCCGTCCCACCGCCGGTGCCGCCCGCGCAGTACCCGCCGTCGACCGCGACCCCGCCGGCGCCCCCGGCCCCGCCGCAGGCTCCGCCTCCGGAGGACCGCCCGCAGCCCTGAGTCGCCACGACACCCCCGTTCACCCAGAGCGAACGGGGGTGTCGTGTTTTCGGCTCGCGGAGTGAGTGCTCACTCAGTTAAGTTCGCCGCATGAACCCCGCCGTGCACGACCCGCCGCGGCCGGGACGAGCCGCACCGCTGCCGCCCGACGAGCGCCGCCGGGCGATCCTGCGAGCCGTCGCCCCCGTGATCCTCGAGCGCGGCATCTCCGCGACCACCCGCGAGCTCGCCGAGGCCGCCGGGGTCGCCGAGGGGACGCTGTTCCGCGTCTTCGACGACAAGGCCACCCTCATGCGTGCGGCCGTGTTCGCCGCGCTCGACCCCGCGGCGGCGGTGCCCGACATCGAGGCGATCGACGGCTCGCTCCCGCTGCGGGAGCGCCTCGTCCGGCTCGCCACGATCGGCTTCTCGCGCGTCGACGAGATGATGCGCTGGATGGGCCTGCTGCACGAGGTCAGCCGCGCGCTGCCCGAGCGGGCCGAGGCCGAGGCCGAGCGCGGCCGGCGCGAGTGGGCCTACAACCAGGAGGCAGGGACCGCCGCCGTCACGGCCGCGGTCGTCGACCTCCTGGCCCCCGACGCCGCGTCGTTCCGGTTGCCGCTCCTGCGTGTGGCCGACATGTTCGACGTGGTCCTCGTGGGCTCCGCGATGCAGCGCAGCGCACCCGCCGTCCGGGGGCGCCCCCGGCCCCACCGTGATCCCGAGGAGCTCGTCGACCTCCTCCTGCACGGCGTCCTCGCCGACACCACCAGCCCCGACCCTCGTCACCTCGCCCCCGAGAGGACCTCCTGATGCTCCTGCGACTGCTCCGAGAGCACCTGCGGCCGTACCGCGGCGCGGTCACCGCCGTCGTCGTGCTGCAGGTCGTCCAGGTGACCGCGACCCTGTTCCTGCCCAGCCTCAACGCCCGGATCATCGACGACGGCGTCGCGAAGGGCGACACCGAGACGATCCTGCGCATCGGCGGCGTGATGCTCGGGGTCAGCCTCGTGCAGGTCGTCGCCGCGATCATCGCCGTCTACTACGGTGCCCGCGCCTCGATGGCGTTCGGCCGGGACGTGCGGGGTCGCCTGTTCGGCACCGTGCAGACGTTCTCGGCGCAGGAGGTCGGCCGGTTCGGCGCGCCGACGCTCATCACGCGCACGACGAACGACGTCCAGCAGGTGCAGATGGTCACGATGCTGACGTTCACGCTCATGATCCAGGCGCCGATCCTGCTCGTCGGCGGCGTCGTCATGGCCCTGCGGGAGGACGTCGTGCTGTCGTCCGTCCTGCTCGTGTCCGTGCCCGTGCTCGGCCTCGTCATCGGGTTCGTCGTCTCGCGGATGGTGCCGTACTTCCGGTCCATGCAGAAGCGCATCGACGCGATCAACCGGGTGCTGCGCGAGCAGATCGCCGGCGTCCGGGTCGTGCGGGCGTTCGTCCGGGAGCAGCGCGAGTCCCGGCGGTTCGCCGACGCCAACGGGCAGCTGTTCGAGGCGTCGCTGCGGACCGGTCAGCTCATGGCGCTGATGTTCCCGGCCGTCATGCTCGTCCTCAACCTCACGAGCACCGCCGTGCTGTGGTTCGGCGGGCACCGGGTCGACGCGGGCGACATGCAGATCGGCGCGCTCACGGCGTTCCTCAGCTACATCGCCTACATCCTCATGGGCGTGATGATGAGCACGATGATGTTCGTCATGGTCCCGCGGGCCGTCGTGTCCGCGGACCGCATCGGCGAGGTCGTCACCACCACCACGACCGTCCTGCCGCCGCTGCAGCCGTCGCCGCTGCGCGGTGAGCTGCCCGGCCACTTGGAACTGCGCGGCGTCGAGTTCGGGTACCCGGGGGCGGAGGAGGCGGTGCTGCACGGCATCGACCTCGTCGCGGAGCCGGGCAGGACGACCGCGATCATCGGCTCCACCGGGTCCGGCAAGTCCACCCTGCTCAACCTCGTGCCGCGGCTCTACGACGTCACCGGCGGCCAGGTGCTGCTCGACGGCGTGGACGTCCGCGACCTCGACCCCGAGGTGCTGTGGTCGCAGATCGGTCTCGTGCCGCAGAAGCCCTACCTGTTCGCCGGCACCATCCGGTCGAACCTCGAGTACGGGCGGCCGGGCGCGAGCGACGACGAGCTGTGGCACGCGCTCGAGGTCGCGCAGGCGCGGACGTTCGTCGAGGAGCTCGCCGAGGGCCTCGACGCGCCGATCACGCAGGGCGGCACCAACGTGTCGGGCGGTCAGCGGCAACGGCTCGCGATCGCGCGGGCGCTCATCAGACGGCCGCACGTGTACCTGTTCGACGACTCGTTCTCCGCGCTCGACTACGCCACCGACGCCGCGCTGCGGCGGGCGCTCGTGCCGGAGACCCGGGACGCGACGGTGCTCGTCGTCGCGCAACGGGTCGCGACGATCCGCCACGCGGACCGCATCGTCGTGCTCGACGAGGGCCGCGTCGTCGGCGTCGGGACGCACCACGAGCTGCTCGAGGAGTCGGAGACCTACCGCGAGATCGTCTACTCGCAGGTGAGCGTGGAGGAGGCGGCATGAGCGCGCAGCGACCCGCGGCCCCGGCGGGCGGACCCGCCGCTGCACCCGGCGGAGCAGCACCCGGCGGCGCGGGAGTCCCGCGGCCCGGCGCCCCCGGCGGCCGACCCCGCGGGCCCGGCGCCTGGATGGCCGGAGCGGGCATGCCCGGTGAGAAGTCGATGGACTTCCGCGGCTCGGGTGCCCGGTTCCTGCGGCACCTGCGGCCCGAGCGCTGGGCCCTCGTCGCGGTCCTCGTGTTCGGCGTCGCGTCGGTCGTGCTCGCCGTCATCGGACCCAAGCTGCTCGGCAACGCGACGAACGTCATCTTCGACGGCATCGTCGGCAAGCAGCTGCCGGCAGGGATCACGAAGGACCAGGCGATCGCCGGGCTGCGCGCCGACGGTCAGGACCAGTTCGCCGACATGCTCGCGGGGATGAACGTCGTCCCCGGCCAGGGCATCGACTTCGACCAGCTGCGCCGCATCCTGCTCGTCGTCGTGGTCATCTACCTCGGCTCGTTCGTGTTCGGGTGGCTACAGGGCCGGATCACCGCCGGCGTCGTGCAGCGGACCGTCTACCGGCTGCGCGAGCAGGTCGAGTCGAAGCTGTCGCGGCTGCCGCTGAAGTACGTCGACGGCCAGCCCCGCGGCGAGCTGCTCAGCCGCGTGACCAACGACATCGACAACGTGTCGCAGTCGCTGCAGCAGACGCTGTCGCAGCTCATCACGTCCGTGCTGACCGTGGTCGGCGTGCTCGGGATGATGTTCTGGATCTCGCCGCTGCTCGCCGTGATCGCCCTCGTGACGGTGCCGCTGTCGGTCTGGATCGCGGCGGTCATCGCGAAGCGGTCCCGCCCGCAGTTCATCCAGCAGTGGGCGGTGACCGGCCAGCTCAACGCGCACATCGAGGAGATGTACACGGGGCACTCGCTGGTCACCGTGTTCGGCCGGCAGCAGGAGGCCGCGCAGACCTTCACCGACCGCAACGAGAAGCTGTACGACGCGAGCTTCAAGGCGCAGTTCATCTCCGGCACGATCCAGCCGGCGCTCGGGTTCGTCTCGAACGTCAACTACCTGATCGTCGCCGTCGTCGGCGGCCTGCGGGTCGCGTCCGGGACGATGTCGCTGGGCGACGTGCAGGCGTTCATCCAGTACTCGCGCCAGTTCAGCCAGCCGATCAACCAGATCGCGTCCATGGCCAACCTGCTGCAGTCGGGCATCGCGTCGGCGGAGCGCGTGTTCGAGCTCCTCGACGCCCCAGAGCAGGACCCCGACCCTGTCGACGCGGCACACCCCGACGAGGTGCGCGGACGTGTCGCGTTCGAGCACGTGGCGTTCAGCTACTCGCCCGACGTGCCGCTCATCGAGGACCTCTCGCTCGACGCCGAGCCCGGTCAGACGATCGCCATCGTCGGGCCGACCGGCGCCGGCAAGACGACGCTCGTGAACCTGCTCATGCGGTTCTACGAGGTCGACGCGGGGCGGATCACGCTCGACGGCACCGACACCCGGGAGATGACCCGCGACGCGCTGCGCTCCCAGATGGGCATGGTGCTGCAGGACACGTGGCTGTTCGGCGGCACGATCGCGGAGAACATCGCGTACGGCGTCGACTCCGCCACGCAGGAGGAGATCGTCGCGGCCGCCGAGGCGACCCACGTCGACCGGTTCGTGCGGACCCTGCCCGACGGGTACGACACGGTCATCGACGACGAGGGCGCGAACGTCTCGGCGGGGGAGAAGCAGCTGCTCACCATCGCGCGGGCGTTCCTCGCGGACCCGGCGATCCTCATCCTCGACGAGGCGACGTCGTCCGTGGACACCCGCACCGAGGTGCTCGTCCAGCAGGCCATGAACGCGCTGCGGGCGGGCCGGACGTCGTTCGTCATCGCGCACCGCCTGTCGACCATCCGGGACGCCGACGTGATCCTCGTGATGGAGCACGGCGCGATCGTCGAGCAGGGCTCCCACGAGGTGCTGCTGGCGGCCGACGGCGCGTACGCGCGGCTGTACGCGAGCCAGTTCGCGGCGGCGGTCTCGCCGGTGGACTGAGGCGCCGGACCGGCCGGCGCCGCCCCGACTCACCCGGGACCTCGGGCTGCCGGGGCGGCGCCGGCCGGCACGTAGTCTGCGCGCATGGCTCCACCCACCCCGCGCCTGCGCCGTGACCGGCTGACGGTCACCCTGTACGGCAGCTTCATCGTGTGGGGCTGGCTGCTCTACAGCTTCAACCCGAGCGTGCCGCTGCTCGCCGACGACCTCGGGATCAGCAGCGCCCAGGCGGGGCTGCACGGGACGGCGATGGCGCTCGGCGGGATCGTCGCCGCGTTCGTCGCGCCGTGGCTCGTGCGCAGCCGCGGGCGACGGGCAGCCCTCGTGTCGTCGTGCCTGCTCATCGCGGTGAGCGTCGTCGCGATGCTCGGGGCCGCGGGCCTCGCGTGGAGCCTGACCGCGATGCTGTTCCTGTCCCTCGGCGGGAACGTCGCCATCGCGGCGGCCCAGCCCGGCCTCGTCGCGCACCACGGACCTGCCGCGTCGGCAGCCGTGACGGAGGCGAACGGTGTGGGCGCGAGCGTCGGGCTCGTCGGCCCGCTCGCGGTGGGCGCTGCCGTCGCGCTGGGTTGGGGGTGGCGGCCCGCGGTCGCCGTGACCGCGGTGCTCGCGGTGGCGAGCGCGCTGCTGTACGCGCGGCTGCCCGTCGGCGGTGCCATGACGCCGCCGCGTGCGCGGGGCCCGGAGGCCGACGAGGTCGTCGCCCTCGTCGTGGACCTCCCGGTCGCCGCGCCCGTGCCGCCGCCGCGTCGCCGGGCACGTGTCCCGGCGTGGTGCTTCCTCGCGGCCCTCGTCGCGGGTGTCGCCCTCGAGTTCGCCACGACGTACTGGTCCACCGACCTCGTCCGCGAGCAGACGGGGGCCGGCGCGGGGATCGCGGCGGCCACGACGGCCGGGCTCGTGCTCGGCATGGCGGTGATCCGGTTCGTCGTCGGACCGGTGTCGCTGCGCGTGTCGCCCGCCCTGCTGCTCGCCGGCTCGTTCCTGGTCTCGATCCTCGGCTGGGCGGTGCTGTGGACCGCGACCTCGCCCGGTGTCGCGATCGCGGGGCTCGTCGTCGCGGGCCTCGGGTACGGCGCGCAGTACCCGCTGTCGATCTCGCTCCTGCTCGCCACCGCCCCGGGCTCCGGCGACCGGGCGCAAGGACGGGCGACGTTCGCCGGGAGCGTCGCGGTCGGTGTCGCGCCGTTCGCGCTGGGGGCGCTCGCCGACGCGGTCGGTGCGCACCAGGCGTTCCTCGTCGTCCCGGTGATCGCCGTGCTCGGGGCGCTCGCCGCCGCTGCGGGTGGCCGGCTCCAACGTGCGGACCGGGCGGCCGAGGCCGACGTCACACCGGTGCCGGACCGCGTTCGATAACGATATCGACGTCTGGCAGGGTGTGCGTCGACGACGACGCATCGACAAGGAGACGGCATGCACCACCACCTGGACCACGCCCCGAGCGGCGCGGCCGACCCGACCCTGCGGCACCGCGTCGCGGACGTCACCCTCACCGTGCTCGGACCGGACGGGCGGCCGCTCGCGGACACGCCCGTCGTCGTCGAGCAGCGTCGTCACGCGTTCCTGTTCGGGTGCACCGGGTTCGAGCTGATCGACCTCGCGAACGGCTCGTCGGACCCGGCCACCGAGTCGCTCGCCGACCTCTGGCTCGGCCTGTTCGACGCCGCGACGCTGCCGTTCTACTGGGGGCGGTTCGAGCCCGTCCGCGGCCGGCCCGACACGGCACGCATCAAGGCGACCGCGCAGTGGTTCGCCGACCGGGGCGTGCGGGTCAAGGGCCACCCCCTCGTGTGGCACACCGTCCAGCCGCAGTGGCTCCTCGAGCTCTCCCTGGACGAGATCGAGAAGGTGCAGCGCGACCGGATCCACCGTGACGTCCGGGACTTCGCCGGCCTCATCGACACGTGGGACGCCATCAACGAGGTCGTGATCATGCCCGTCTTCGACAAGGAGGACAACGGGCTGACGCGGCTCGCCTGGGACCGGGGACGCGTCGAGGTGATCCGGCTCGCGTTCGAGTCGGCCCGCGAGACGAACCCCGGCGCCACCCTGCTGCTCAACGACTTCGACATGTCGACCGCGTACGAGTGCCTCGTCGAGGCCGTGCTCGAGGCCGGCATCCAGGTCGACGTGCTCGGCCTGCAGAGCCACATGCACCAGGGCTACTGGGGCGAGGAGAAGACCCTGCGGATCCTCGAGCGGTTCTCCCGGTTCGGCCTGCCGATCCACTTCACGGAGTCGACGCTGCTCTCGGGCGAGCTCATGCCGCCGGAGATCGAGGACCTCAACGACCACCAGGTCGACTCCTGGCCGTCGACGCCCGAGGGGGAGGAGCGGCAGGCCGACGAGATCGTGCGGCACTACCGCACCCTCATGTCGCACCCGTCCGTGCACGGGTCCACCTACTGGGGGCTGCCCGACACCGGTGCGTGGCTCAACGCCCCGGCGGGCCTCGTCCGGCCCGACGGGACGCCCAAGCCCGCCTACCACGCGCTGCGCCGGCTCGTGCGCGAGGAGTGGTGGCTCGCCCCGACCACGCTCGTGACGGACGCCGACGGCCACGTGCCGGTGTCCGGGTTCCTCGGGGACTACGCGGTGACCGCCGACGGCCGGTCGGCGACGTTCGCGTTGACGACCCCCGGTGCCGGGACGGTGGCCGCCCGGCTAGCCTGACGGGTCGTGGTCATCGCCGCGATCCCGAGCCCGTCGCAGGGCGTCTGGCACCTCGGACCCCTGCCGGTCCGCGGGTACGCCCTCTCGATCCTCCTCGGCATCGTCGTCGCCGTCTGGATCGCCCGGCGGCGCTGGGCGAGCCGCGGCGGCGACCCGGACACCGTGCTCGACATCGTGTTCTGGGCGGTGCCGTTCGGCATCGTCGGAGCCCGGCTGTACCACCTGGTCACGTCGCCCGACGAGTACTTCGGCCCCGGCGGGCACCCGTGGCGGGCGCTCGCCGTCTGGGAGGGCGGGCTCGGGGTCTGGGGCGCGATCTCGCTCGGCGCGGTCGGCGCCTGGATCGGTGCGCGCAGGGCCGGCGTGCGGCTCCCGCCGTTCGCCGACGCCGCCGCCCCGGCCTGGCTCGTCGCGCAGGCGATCGGACGCCTCGGCAACTGGTTCAACCAGGAGGTCTACGGCGCACCCACCACCCTGCCGTGGGGGCTGCGGATCGACGACGCGCACCTACCCGCCGGGGTCGCGTCCGGGACGCTGTTCCACCCCACGTTCCTCTACGAGATGGTGTGGACGCTCGGGGGTGCCGCCCTCGTGGTCTGGGCCGACGGGCGGTTCCGGCTCGGTCACGGCCGGGCGTTCTGGCTCGCCGTCATGGTCTACACCAGCGGCCGCCTCTGGATCGAGCTGCTCCGCATCGACCCGGCGCACCACGTGCTCGGGCTGCGCCTCAACGTCTGGACCTCGATCGTGGTGCTGACCGGCGCCCTCGTGGCGTTCGTCGTGACCGGACGCTTGCACCCCGGACGCGAGTCGACGCTCCTGCGCGACCCACCGGCGGCCGGCGTGGTGTCGCCGGCCGCGCACGAGGGGTGAGCCCGGCTGGGAGGATGGGCGCGTGCCACGCCCCGACCTGCAGCCCGTCACCGACCCGTCCGACGAGCGGCTCGCCGACTACGTCTCGCTGACCGACGTCGCCCTGCGGTCCAAGCACGAACCCGCGAAGGGCCTGTACATCGCGGAGAGCTCGACCGTGCTCGGTCGGGCGCTCGCCGCCGGGCACCGGCCCCGGTCGGTGCTGCTCGCGCCACGGTGGGTGCCCGACCTCGAACGGATGCTGGCGTCCCTGCCGCCCGACGACCTCACCGTGCCCGTGTACGTCGCCGACGAACCCGTCCTCGAGGCGATCACCGGGTTCCACGTGCACCGGGGCGCGCTCGCGGCGATGCACCGGCCGGC
Source organism: Cellulomonas chitinilytica (assembly GCF_016862675.1). GTDB lineage: Bacteria > Actinomycetota > Actinomycetes > Actinomycetales > Cellulomonadaceae > Cellulomonas > Cellulomonas chitinilytica. The sequence goes on from NZ_BONK01000005.1 coordinate 55,813, forward strand.
GCTGGCCCCGGTCGAGACCGTCCTGCAGGCAGCCCGTGGGGGAGCCGGTGCGCGTCGGGTGGCCGTGCTCGAGGACGTGGTCGACCACACCAACGTCGGGGCCGCCTTCCGCTCGGCGGCCGCGCTCGGCGTCGACGCGGTCCTCGTCACACCCCGCTGCGCCGACCCGCTGTACCGACGGTCCGTCCGCGTGTCGATGGGCACCGTGTTCCAGGTGCCGTGGACCCGCATCGACCCGTGGCCCGACGGCATCGCGCTCCTGCGCGACGCCGGGTTCGTCACGGCCGCCCTCGCGCTGTCGGACGACTCGATCACGCTCGACGCCCTCGTCGCCGACCCGCCCGAACGGCTCGCGATGGTGCTCGGGGCCGAGGGGCACGGGCTCAAGCCGCACACCGTCGCCGAGTCCGACCTCGTGGTGCGCATCCCCATGGCCGGTGGGGTCGACTCGCTCAACGTCGCGGCCGCCGCGGCGGTGGCGTTCTGGGCGACGCGGGTGCCCGCCTGACCGCAGCACCGGTCGCCGCGACCCACCTAGCGCGCCGGCGGTCTGCGGACCATCCGCACCTCACGCACACCCTCGTCGACCTGGCTCGTCCCGTCCGCGACGAAGCCGTGCTTCCGGTAGAACGCCTGGGCACGCGGGTTCGGGTCGGCGACCCACAGTGCGGCCGACACCCCGGGGTCCAGCACGGCCGTCAGCAGGGCGGCACCCGCACCCGAGCCGTGGGCCGTCACGCGCGTGTAGAGCGCGTACAGCTGCCGGTCCCACGTGGCGTCGTCGTCGAGGGGAGGACCGGCCAGCGCCAGACCGACGACCTCGTCGCCCCGTTCGGCGAGCGCGGCGGTGCTCTCGCGATACCGGTCCTCGGTCAGGAGCCTCGTCCAGAACCGCTCACGGCGGGCGAGGAAGCCGGGGTCGTCGAGCACCTCGTCCCGCATCAGGCCCCGGTACGTCTCGCGCCACGACTCGACGTGCACGCGTGCCAGCGCGGGGACGTCCGCCAGGGCGGGCGCCCGCACGACCACCGGCGACGTCACGTGCCGATCCTAGGAGCGCGCGCCGCGGGCGAGCGTGACCGCCGTGACGGCGAGACCCCGTGGTCGTACGTCCCCGGCAGCCCGAGCGGGGTGATGCTGCGTACTTCACGTCCGACTCGGCCTCCGGGAGGTGCAGGTTCAAGGACGCCGCCGAACCTTCCGACACAACCTGGAGAACCTTCCCCGTCAGGAGTGGCTGTGCCCGTTGCTGAAGACGTCGACCTCGAGGAGTACCGGTTTGCCGATCGGCACACGGCTGCTCGTAGCTGGGCGATCGCGGCGGCACTGACCAGACGGCACCCGGACCTGCTCGTCAACAGTGTCGTCGACGAGGAAGGCGCTCAGCTGCTCATCGTCCACGACGCCAGCGAGCAGCTGCGGATCCAGTTCGACCACGTCGCCTGGATCCAGTTCAACACGTCCGACGGCCACGTCGACCACCTCTACTGGGACGAGGTCTTCGCGGCCACCACGGCCGACGTCGTCGACCGCATCGAACGAGCAACCGGGCTGCAGAAGTGGACCGGAGCAGACGTTCCCAGCGTGGTCATGGGTCATGCACCCGCCTGCCACGGCACGTTCGCCACCCTCCTTCGCGCGCACGCGTACAGCACCCCAGCGCTGACGATCCGCCAGGTGCGATGCGGCCCCCACGAGGACGACGTCGAGAGCGAGCTGCTCGATCGCTTCGAGTGCCACGGCGAGATAGCAGACGCGATCGACCTGTACTTCTCTCGATGCCAGGAGCACGGCCGGTGGTACTCACCCGTGTGGGAGCTGGCGGTCGACCTGGAACCGGTCGCGCTCGTCTCCACCGTCACAGGTCACGCATTCCTTCCCGGCGCCCGCAAGGTCGACCTACGAGGACCAGGGCACGTGCACGTCGCCGTCGCCCATCTGAGCCGCGCGATCTGGGGGTCCACCGATGACCAGTGAGACCGACGAGGTCGATCTCGCCGCACCCACCCGCAGGCACACGCAGGCTGTCACCTGGGCGATCGCCGCACAGCTCACCGCCGCGCACCCAGACCTCGTCCTGGACCGGCTCCCGACGGGCGCTGACGACACCGACCTGCTCCTGCGTGCCCGACTCCTGGACGAAGGCGGGACGTTCGCAGTCTCCGACGAGCCCGTTCTGACCTTCCGACACAGCACCGGCATCACCGTCCGGTCAGCCGGCGAAGTCGAGACGATCGACTGGTTCGACGTGTTCGCCCAGTCGTTCCCCGACGTCACGACCGATGTCCTCGGCGAGGCGATCGGACGGCACCACAGGGAAAGCGATGCGCCCGGCGATCTGGGGCTCGTCCACGACTTCGTGGCGACGATCCTCGCCGTGACCGTCGACGACGAGCACGAGTGGTCGGTGCACTACACCCCCCGCGAGTGGCACGGCACCCAGATGCCGGGCTGCCACCTCAGCCGCGACGGGCTCGAAGCCGCGCATGTCACGTTCACGGGGCGCCACCGTCCACACGGCGCCGGGACGCTGCGGCTCACGACGCGGATCGACACGCCGTTCTGCGCTCTCCCGCGCGGGCCGTACGAGCCGCCCGTCAACCTCTCCGAGCTGTTTCACGACTGCGATCACGACATGCTCGCGACCGTCATCACCGCACTGGGCACACGGATCGGCGCCTGACCGACACCACCGACCCCCGATCGGCCTCACAGCTGCGACAGGCAGGCACCCGACGGGCGATCAACGCCGACTTCAGGTCAGTTCCCGAGCAGGTGCAGCGCGTGCCGGTACTTCGCGGCGAGCCGCTCGCGGGACTCGGCGTCGAGCAGGTGCGTGCGGTCGGGGTCGGTGTTGTGGCGGATGTCGGACAGCTTCACCGCTCGCGCGGCGGGGTGTGCCGCGATCCGCCGGTAGTAGTCGTCGCCGTCGTCAGGTCCGCGGGTCAGGAGTTTCACGACCTCGATGACGTCGTCATGGATGCCCGCTCGCGCGAGCAGGTTCGCGTCGACCGAGGTGTCCTCGATGACGTCGTGCAGCCACGCCGCGCAGTGCTCGAGCGTCTGCTCCTTCGGGTCGAAACGAGCAGCGACCGCCGCAGGGTGACCGATGTACGCGACGCCGAGCTTGTCGATCTGGCCCTCGTGCGCGACGACGGCGACCGCTTGTGCGCGGGCCACCTGGTCGATCCGTCCCTCGACGGACAGCTCGTCCATCGGTCCGCGGGCCCACGTCGTGAGGTCGATCCCGGTCACGCGCGCTCCTTCAGGTAGGCGACGACGTCGGGCCAGGTCGGACGGGTGCCACCTGGGCCGAAGTGGATGACTTCACCCCCATGCTCGGGGAACCGGTCGGCACCGTTCTTGTGCGGGCGGTCGTCCACGAGGAACTCGCCACGAAAGACGTCATTCGTGACCGGGCTCCAGTGCCAGTCGACGTCTCCCAGTTGCCATCGGTGCGGCACCGAGGATCCCTTCACGTGTCGGCAACCTTCCCGGCACCCTACTCACCGGCTTTGACGCACACATGCAACGGATCGGCAGTGCATGGCGATCGTGAGTGGTGGCGGCGCGACGTGCGAACGACCCGACGGACGCCGCGCGGCCACCGACGTCACACGGCGCAGCCCTCAAGGCGGGCGGTCTGCGCGACGAGTGTCATGACAGACGAACGAGCATGAGTGAGGTGCGACATGGTCTCGACCCAAGCCCTGAGCAAGCCTGGCGCCTCGGAGCGGCCTGAGCTGTTCCACACCGCCGACGGCACGCGCCGGCACCTGAGGTTCTGCTCGCACTTCTCCGACACGCCGGCGGACCGGATCCTCGAGGCTGCCGTCGACGACGGCCGGCCGCTGTGCGAGTGGTCGGCGGCCGAGATCGCGGGGCAAGGGCAGACGCGGTTCGAGACCCTCGACGAGGCCCTCGAGGCCTATCGAGCGCCGCTCGAGAATCGTGACCGGATGCGTGAGGTCGCCGCCGGGTTCACGTACGACAAGGTCTGGATGCCCAACTCCGGGTCGTACGTGGCGATCGCCGTGGAGGGGCAGAACGCCCTCGCCTACTTCGGCAAGACGTACCTGTGGACCGCCGCCGGCGGCACCGAGACGTTGACGGGGTACGTCGCGGGAGCGGGTACCGGGCCGGCCTCGACCCGCACGCAGGACGAGCGCACCTGCCCGACGCACCACCTGTCGATTCCGGCGACGGGCGTCTGCGACTACTGCGCCTGAGTCACCGTCCGACCGCAGGGTGAGTGCCGCCGGGTCGCGGCGCGTTCGGCGAGGTGGACCAGGTCGTCGGCCCGGACGCCCGGCCAGCCGTGGAGGAGGGCCCGCCACGGTCCCGGTACGCCGGACCCGCCATGGACGGCGCCGGCCAGTGCGCCCGCGATCGCAGCGACGGTGTCGGTGTCGCCGCCGCCGCGGACCGCTCGCTCGAGCGCGGCGACGACGTCGGCGCTGCCGGCGACCGCCGTGAGCGCCGACTGGAACGCCGCCACGATCCAGCCGTTGCGACCGGTGTGGTCTCGCGGGTCGGCCTCGGGGCGGAGCGCCTCGTCGACGAGGGACGCCCAACGGTCCCGCCGCGCGGCGGGGATCCAGGCCACCTGCCCCCGGACGTCGAGCTCGCCCGTCAGGATGGCGTGCCGGATCGCCAGGCACCAGATCGCGCAGGCGTCGGCGTTGTCGTCCTCCCAGTGGGTGAGCTGGGCGACCCGGGTCGCGGCATCCACGAGGGCCGGCTCGTCGCCGTCACCGAGGTAGCCGAGCGCCACGGGTCCGGTCCGCATGAGCGATCCGTTCCCCGCGCTGCGTCCCGTGCGCTCGTGCTCCGCACGTGCCGACGCGCGGGCGGCGTCCTCGGTCGTGACACCGCCCAGCCCGTGCAGCACGCGTGAGGTCTGCGCGCCGACGTCCAGCGACGTGCGCGACCACTCGAGCCACTCGCCGGCGATGCGTCCGAGCACCGCGGCGTCGCTCAGGGCGTCGCCCCGGGCCAGGGCCTGCAGCAGCGGGACCGCCATCGACGTGTCGTCGGTCCACTCGCCGACGCCGTGCCCGAAGTGGCCCACGCCGAACTCGACCCGTCGGTCGTCGGCGAGTGCGGGGCCGAACTCGTACTGGGAGCCCAGTGCGTCACCGGCCGCGGAGGCCAGGACGGCGCCGACGGCGCGGTCGAGCTGGGCGGGGGACAGGTCCACGGCGTCTCCGGGTCAGGTGAGGGGTCGACGGGAGCGGCGGCCGCCCTCCACGCCGACAAGTGTCCACGCATCCCGGCGTGGCGGGGGACAGGCAGGTCGGACGGCGCGCGGACCGGCGCATCGAACGTCCAGGTGCGGTCGTGTCCGGGTGCCGGAGCTCACCTCAGGGCGAGCGTCACCGCCGTCACGACGAGACCGCCGCGCGCCGCCCACCGGCCGTGCAGCTCGTCGACGCCGAGCCCGTCGCGCCCGATACGGGCGACGAACGTGCCGTCGCCCAGCCGCACGTCGACGTCCTCGAACCCCAGCCACGTCCGCACCTGCGGGTACCAGACCTTGTAGACCGACTCCTTCGCCGAGAACAGCACCCGGTCGGGGCAGCGTGCGGGGTCGACGGAGCGCAGGGCCTCCCGCTCCGTCTCGCTCATCACGAGCGGTCCCACCCCGTCGGGCAACGGCGCGAGGACCTCGGCGTCGATCCCGACGGCGACCCACTCGTCGGAGCGGGCCACGGCGGCGGCCCTGTACCCGTCGCAGTGCGTCATGCTGCCGACGACGCCCGGCGGCCACACGGGGGCCCGGTCGGGGGCGGACGGGATCGGGCCCGCAACCAGGCCGAGACGGCCGAGCGCGGTGCGGGCGCACGCCCTGACGGCGGCGTACTCGGCGCGGCGGGCGGGGACGGCGCCGGCGACCGCGACGGCCTCCTCGGGGAACAGCGGCGCGACGTCCGGGGGGCCCACGTGCTCCTCGACCTCGATGCCCGCCGGGAGCACGGATCGCATCACGCGCCCAGTCTGGCAGGCGGTCCGACGGCGGTCCGGCAGGGACGAGACGCGGCGACGGCTCGTCAGGGCAGCGCGAGCCCGTCGACGACCTCGACGCCGGGCGCCCGGCCCAGCAGCGCACCCGGGAGGGCCAGCTTCGAGCGGCGCAGGCCGCTGCCGATCACGACGTCGCCGCCCGCACCGGGCTCCTCGACCGTCACGCGGGCGTCCACGAGGACCCGGTACGTGCCCGGCAGCCCGAGCGGGGTGATGCCGCCGTACTCCATGCCTGACTCGGCCGTCGCGCGGTCCATCGGCAGGAACGAGGCCTTGCGCACGTCGAGCAGCCGCTTGACCGCGTTGTTGACGTCCGCCCGGGTCGTCGCCCGGACCACGGCGGCGGCGATGCGCTCGTCGCCCTCGCGTCGACCGGCGACGAGCACGCAGTTCGCGGACGCCGCGGGCGGCAGCCCGTACGCCTCGGTGAGCGCCGCCGTGTCGGCGAGGTCGGGGTCGATCTCGGTGACGAGCACCGCGCCGGCGGCGGCCGGGTCGACGTCCGCCCACCGGCGCAGGTGGGCGAGCGTGCTCGGTGCGAGCAGGTCCGGATGGTCCAGGGCGGGTGCCCAGGTCAGCGCGCCGCCGGCGAGGAACGTCGTCGGCTCCTGCTCGGCGGTCACGGCGTGTCCGTCGGTCGGGGAGCCTCGTCGACGGCGGGCAGGATGAGGCGCAGGTCCGCGGTCCGGACCAGCCCGGCCCGGTGACCGGTCCGCGCGTCCGCCTCGTCGACGAGCCGGTGCAGGGCCACCAGCAGCCCGCGCTCGCGGGCCAGGGCGACGACCGCCCGGTTCTCGTCGTGCCCGAGCTCGTCGTCGCGCCCCGTCAGCTCGCCGAGGCGGCGCATGAGGACACCCGACGAGAACGCGATCCGGTCGAGGGCGTACGTGCCCCGTTCGAGCAGCTCCTGGTCCGACTTGCTGTCGAGCTGGACGTGCGCCAGCCACTCCGCCAGGGCCTCGAGCGCGGCGACGTCCTCGGAGAGCCGTTCATGGTTCGGGCCGAGCCCTTCGGAGAACTGCATGGGCGTCATTGTGCACACCGCCGTGCGCGCCGCGGGGAGGACGAGGCGTCACGTTCGTCACGGGGCGCGCGGACGACCCTGCGGACGACCCTGCGGACGACCGGGCGGACGACCGGGCGGACGACCGGGCGGTTCACGACGTCCGGTACGTGCCGACCAGGACGGCGCGCGCGAGCGTGTGGAACACCGCGGCGGTGCTGGCCTTGCCGGGCAGGGTGTCCCGGTCGAGACCCATCGAGGGGACGTCGAGCGCGCTCACCACGAAGAAGTACCGGTGCACCTGGTCCCCGGGCGGGGGAGCGGCCCCCCGGTAGGCGGCGACGCCGTCGTCGCCGCGGAGCTGGAACGCCCCCCGCGGGAGGTGCGCGCCGTCGGGCGTCCCGATCCCCTGAGGCAGCTCGGTCGTGGACGCGGGCACGTCGACGAGGGTCCAGTGCCACCACCCGGCCGGACCCGGTGCGTCGGGGTCGAAGCACGTGACGAGGAACGACCGTGTCTCGGGCGGGAAGCCCGACCAGGCCAGGTGCGGCGAGACGTTGCGGCCCGCCGCGGTGTTCGTGTGCACGTCGGGGACCCGTTCGCCCTGCCGGACGTCGTCGCTGCGCAGCTCGAACGCGGGCACCGCGGGAAGCAGGGAGTAGGGGTCGGGAGCCACCGGTCGGGTCAGGGAGGCGGTCATCGCGACATCATCGCGCGGGCTCCGGGACGTCGCTCGGTGACGCTGCCGGCGGGGCCGCGGCGTCGTCGTCCCGGCGCCCCAGCACGGCACGCGCGGGCAGCAGACGGTCGACACCCACGACGACCAGCCCGAGGACGAAGAACCCGACGCCGTAGACCAGCACGTTGAGCATCAGGCCGCCGTAGCCGAGCTCCGAGACGTCGACGAACCCGTACGGGTAGTCGCTGCCCGGGCTCACCACGCCGCGGACCGTCGTGAACGCGCAGTACGCCACCGGGTACAGCAGCCACCAGGCGGCGTTCCGGACGCGCAGACGGCGGTGCGGGACCATCAGCACGAAGTGCAGCGTCGTGGCGATCGGCGTGAGGCGGTGCACGATCTGCGCCTTCGTCAGCCCGAGGGCGATGATCTCCTCGCCGGGCGGCGACGGGTCGAGGATGAAGTACGACACCAGCCCGGTGATCAGCAGGAACAGCGTGACCGCGCCGAACACCCACGTCGGTGGGTCCGGGCGCCGGGCGAACGCCGTCGCCGCACCCCAGAGCATCGCCAGCGCCATCAGCAGGTTCGACTGGTTGGTGAAGTAGACGTAGTCCTCGACGGTGAGGTGCAGCCCGGTGCTCGGTCTCCAGAACAGGGCGACGAGCGTGATCGCGGCCAGCGCGAGCCGGTAGAGACCCACGACGACGGTCATGCGAGTCCTTCCTCCGTGGTGCGCCACCCCGCCTTCGGGTGGCCGGGCACCGGCGACGCTGCCGGGCGTGCACGACGGTAGTGCAGGTCACGGACGGGCGGTGCCCGGTGCGCGCCCGCTGATCGGGTGAGCGTGGCCGGCCGGATTGACAGTGCGTGGAGTGTCAGCGTTCACTGAGATACTCGAACAAGCGTTCGATCATCGTGTCCGATCTCGGTAAAGCTGCAGGTCAGGACGTTGGTCGCTGGTGAGGACCGGGAGGAGGCCGACATGTCGACGAGCACGCTGTCCCGGGAGGACCGTGCCCTGCTGGCGCGTGCGGTGCTGGCCCGGGCCGAGCTGCGCACCGGTGCGCGCAGCACCCGGACGGGCACCGACGGGCGGTCTGGCGCCGCCGGTGCCGCCACCGCTGCGGTCGTCGTCCCGCCCGCCGTCCCGCCCGTCGTCCCGGTCACGGCGGACGCGTCCACGGACGACGACGAGCCGCCCGCGCTGGCGCTCGTGGAGCCGCTCCCGGACGAGGCACCGGCCGCCCGGCCCACCAGCCTCATCACCACCGAGCGCCCTCCCATGCCCGTGCCGCCGCCGCTGCTCCCGCTGCTGCCCGACGGCCTGCGCCGGGGCGCCACGACCGCGGTGCTCGGGTCCACCTCGCTCGTCCTGACCGTGCTCGCGCACGCGTGCGCCGGCGGCTCCTGGGCGGCCGTCGTCGGTCAGCCCACCATCGGCCTGCTCGCGGCGGCGCAGGCCGGGGTGGCGCTCGACCGGCTCGCGGTGGTGCCGCGCCCCGGTGCGGAGGCGCCCACGGTCGTCGCCGCGCTGGTCGACGGCATGGACGTGGTGGTCGTCGGGCCCGAGGCGGCGCTGACCGACGCGGACCGTCGTCGCCTGTCCGCGCGAGCCCGGGACCGTGGCGCGGTGCTGCTGTCGACCGTCGACTGGCCGGGTGCCTCGACGGTCCTCACGGTCGAGGCCGGCCGCTGGACCGGTGCCGGGGCGGGGGACGGGCGGCTGCGCACGCACGAGCTGCGGGTCACACGGTCGGGCCGCGGCAGCTCGGCGACACCCCTGTCCGCGGACCTCACGCTGCCGCTCGGCGCGGCGGACGACCTCGTCGTGGCCGGACGCGCGGACGACGACGCCCCGGCGACGTCGGCCCCCGGGCTGAGGCTCGTCGGATGAGCACGCGCACCACCGTGCTCTGGGTGCCCGACTGGCCCGTCGTCGCCGCGGTCACCGCCGAGGAGGTGCCCCCGCACCTGCCCGCCGCCGTGCACGACGGCCAGCGGGTCACCGCCGTCTCCGCGCTCGCGCGCGCCGAGGGGGTCCGGCGTGGGATGCGCCGACGCCAGGCGCAGGGCTGCTGCCCCGAGCTCGTCCTGCTCACGGCGGACGACGCACGGGACGTGCGGCTGTTCGAGCCGGTCGCCACCGCCGCCGAGACGGTCGTGGCCGGCATCGAGGTGGTCCGCGCCGGGCTGCTCCTGCTCCCCGCCGGTGGCGCCAGCCGGTACCACGGGTCGGAGGACGGCCTGGCCGAGCGGCTCGTCGACGCCGTCGCCGCCGGGTCGGGCCACGAGTGCGCGGTCGGGACCGCCGACGGGCTGCTCGCGGCCGTCCTCGCCGCCCGCACGGGTGCCGTGGTGCCGCCTGGGGCGTCGCCCGCGTACCTCGCCCCGCTCGGCGTCACCGAGCTCGTGCACGTCGCCGTCACGGACGAGGTCGCCGCCGACGTCGCCGAGCTCGTCGACCTGCTGCACAGGCTCGGCCTGCGCACCCTCGGCCAGCTCGCCGCGCTGCCCCCGGCCGACGTGCACGCCCGCTTCGGCCGGCTCGGCACCTGGGCGCAGACCCTCGCGCGCGGGGACGACGAACGCCCGCCCGCCCGTCGCCGCCCGGAGCCCGACCTCGAGGTGGGCACCGAGCTCGACCCGCCCGTGGACCGCGTCGACACCGCCACGTTCGCAGGCCGCCGCCTCGCCGAGGAGCTGCACGAGCTGCTCGTGCGGCAGGCCGTGACGTGCGGGCGCCTGCAGATCGCCGCCCGCACCGACGAGGGCACCGACCTGGTGCGGACGTGGCGCACCGACCTCGGCGGCTGGGGCGGGCTGACCCCCGCCCGCATCACCGACCGCATCCGCTGGCAGCTGGAGAGCTGGCTGTCCACCACGGCCGTCGAGACCGCCCGTGCCCGCGCACGCGACGACTCCGCGACCCGACGGCGACGCCGGCCACGGTCGCAGGACCCGTGGGCGCACGACGACCTCCCGGTGCCGGACCCGTGGCCCGACGACGACACGCACGCCGTCACCCTCGTCCGCCTCGTCGTCACCGCGCTCGACGTGGCGGCGGCCGGCGCCGAGCAGGGACGGCTGTGGGGCGGCCCGTCGGGCGGCGACCTGCGCGCGCACCGCGCCCTCGACCGCGTGCAGGGCATCGTCGGGGGCGGCGGCATCCTCACCGCGACGCTGCAGGGCGGCCGGGACGTCCGCGAGCAGGTGCACCTGCGCCCGTGGGGCGAGCAGACCGAACCGCCGCGCCCCCTGGACCGCCCCTGGCCCGGGCGGCTGCCCGAGCCCGCCCCCGCGACCGTGCTCAGCCCGCCGTGGCAGGCCGAGGTGCGGGACGCCCTCGGCCTGCCCGTCCGGATCGACGCGCGCACCGGGCTGCAGGGGGAGCCGGCGACGGTGCTCTGGTCACCGGCCGAGGGCGAGCGGGAGGCGCGGACGGTCGTCGGGTGGGCCGGGCCGTGGCTCCTGGGTGCACGGTGGTGGACCGCAGAGGCACAGGCGGGACCTCGAGCAGGGGTCCCCGCCGGGCTCCGGGCGCACGTGCAGGTGACCCTCGACGACGGTCGCGCCCTGCTCCTCGCGTGCGGCGCGCAGGGGTGGACCTGCGAGGCGACCTATGACTGACCGCCGGGCCGAGCCTCTCACCGCCGGCCGTCCCCGGTACGCCGAGCTGCACGCCCACTCCGCGTTCAGCTTCCTCGACGGCGCCAGCCAGCCGGAGGAGCTCGCCGCCGAGGCCGCACGCCTGGGCCTGACGGCGCTCGCGGTCACCGACCACGACGGCCTCTACGGCGTCGTCCGGTTCAGCCAGGCGGCCAAGGCCGTCGGGATGCCGACCGTGTTCGGTGCGGAGCTCCACCTGCCCGCGCCGGACGGCCGGCGCCACCCGCACGAGCGCACGCGGGCGACCCCGGGTCTGCCGGTCCTCGACCCGCCGACGGGCATCCCCGACCCGCGCGCCTCCCACCTGCTGGTGCTCGCCCGCGGGCCGGACGGGTACCGGGCGCTGTCCCGGTCGATCGCCGAGGCGCACCTGCGCACCGGCGAGAAGGGCGCCGCGGACTACCGGCTCGAGGAGCTCGCCGCGAACGCGGACGGGCAGTGGCTCGTCCTCACCGGCTGCCGCAAGGGGGCGGTGCGTCGGGCGCTCGCGGGCGGTGACCCGTCGGGCGTCGCCGGTGTGGCGCCCGGCGGTCTCGACGCCGCGCGCACCGAGCTCGACCGGCTCGTCGCGCTGTTCGGCCGCGGCAACGTGGCGGTCGAGGTGACCGCCACCGGGGACCCGTACGACTCCGAGAGGGCGGACGCGCTCGCCCGGTTGGCCGCCGACGCCGGCCTGCCGCTCGTCGCCACCGGGAACGTGCACTACGCGACCCCTCGGGACGCCGATCTCGGGGCCGCGCTGGCCGCGGTGCGGGCGAGGTCGTCGCTCGACGACCTCGACGGGTGGCTCCCCGGCGGACCCGTCGCCCACCTGCGGTCGGCCGCCGAGATGCTCGCCCTGCACCGCCGCCACCCGGCGGCGGTGGGCACGGCCGCGGACCTGGCGGCCGAGTGCGCGTTCGACCTGTCGCTGGTCGCCCCCGAGCTGCCCCCGTACCCGGTGCCCCCCGGGCACACCGAGGCCACCTGGCTGCGCGAGCTCGTCCGTCAGGGGGCGCTCGAGCTGTACGGGCCGCCGGAGGACGAGCGTGTGCCCGGGGCGTACCGGCAGCTCGCCCACGAGCTCACCGTGATCGAGGACCTGGGGTTCCCCGGGTACTTCCTCGTGGTCTACGACCTGGTGAGGTTCTGCCGGGACAACGGGATCCTCGCGCAGGGCCGCGGGTCGGCGGCCAACTCGGCGGTCTGCTACGCCCTGCGGGTCACCGCGGTCGACGCCGTCAAGCACGGGCTGCTGTTCGAACGGTTCCTCGCCCCGGAGCGGGACGGGCCGCCGGACATCGACGTCGACATCGAGTCCGCTCGCCGCGAGGAGGTCATCCAGTACGTCTACGAGAAGCACGGCCGGACGCACGCCGCCCAGGTCGCGAACGTCATCTCCTACCGGCCCCGGTCGGCGGTGCGGGACGCCGCGCGGGCGCTCGGGTACGACGCCGGGCAGCAGGACGCGTGGGCGTCGTCGATCGAGCGGTGGGGGAGCCTGCGGCCGTCACCCGCGGTGGTCCCGGCACCGGCCTCCGCCGCCTCGTCGTCCGCTGCCTCGTCGTCCGCTGCCTCGTCGTCCGTGGCGAGCGAGGCGACGTGGACCCCGACGCTCGGCTACGGCGGCCGGCCCAGCCGCCCGCACGTGGGTCATGCCGGTCCGGTGCCGGGGACCGTCACCACCCCGCGCGCCGAGCGCACGCGGAACCGGGCGTCGATGTGGGGCAACACGTGGGAGCCGCCCGCCGTGCTGCGCGCACCGAAGGGCACGGAGATCCCCGGGCTGGCCACGGCCGACGGGCACGACGTGGTCCCCGCGCTCCTGCCCCCCGCGGCGAGCGACCTCGACGAGATCCCCGCGCAGGTCATCGACCTGGCCGACCGGTTCCTGCGGCTGCCGCGCCACCTCGGCATCCACTCGGGCGGCATGGTCATGTGCGACCGCCCGGTCATCGAGGTGTGCCCGGTCGAGTGGGCGCGGATGCCGGGCCGCACGGTGCTGCAGTGGGACAAGGAGGACTGCGCCGACGCCGGACTGGTGAAGTTCGACCTCCTGGGCCTCGGCATGCTGACCGCGCTGCGGATCGCGTTCACGTCCGTCGAGCAGCACGAGGGCGAGAAGCTGGACCTGCACGCGCTGCCCGACGAGGACCCCAGGGTGTACGACCTGCTGAGCGCCGCCGACACCGTCGGGGTGTTCCAGGTGGAGTCCCGCGCGCAGATGGGCACCCTGCCGCGCCTGCAGCCGCGCACGTTCTACGACATCGTCATCGAGGTCGCACTCATCCGTCCCGGTCCCATCCAGGGCGGCTCGGTGCACCCGTACATCGAGCGCGCGCACGGCCGGCAGCCCGTCAGCTACCTGCACCCGCTGCTGGAGAAGTCGCTCGCCAAGACCAAGGGTGTCCCGCTGTTCCAGGAGCAGCTCATGCAGATGGCGATCGACGTCGCCGACTTCACGCCGGCGGAGGCCGACCAGCTGCGCCGGGCGATGGGCTCCAAGCGGTCGACCGAGCGGATGGAGGCGCTCAAGGAGCGGCTGCTGTCGGGGATGGCGAAGCACGACATCACCCGCGAGGTCGGCCTGCAGATCTTCGACAAGCTCAAGGCGTTCGCCGACTTCGGCTTCCCGGAGTCGCACGCGTACTCGTTCGCGTTCCTCGTGTACGCCAGCGCGTGGCTGAAGGTGTACCACCCGGCCGCGTTCTACGCGGGGCTGCTCGCGGCGCAGCCGATGGGCTTCTACTCGCCGCAGAGCCTCTCGGCGGACGCCCGCCGGCACGGTGTCGAGGTGCTGCGCCCCGACGTGCAGGTGTCCGACGTGCAGGCCTGCGTGGAGCGCACCGGCCCGACGCCCGAGGGCGGTGAGCCGTTGCTGGTGCCGGCGCCCAGCGGCACGGGCCGGGCGCCGGCGGCCGGGGTGCGGACGTCGGCAGCGTCGGGCGTGCACCGGTCGCTCGCGGTCCGGCTGGGGCTCGCGTCGGTGCGGTCGGTGGGGGAGGACGTCGCGCAGCGGCTCGTCGACGAGCGTGCGGCGCGCGGCCCGTTCGTCGACCTGCGGGACCTCGTCCGTCGGGTGCAGCTGACCACCGCGCACCTCGAGGCGCTCGCGACGGCCGGTGCGCTCGACTGCCTGGGTGTGACGCGCCGGGAGGCGCTGTGGGCGGCGGGGGCACTAGCGCAGGAGGGGCCGGACACGTTGCACGGCGTCTCCGTGGGGGTGGCGGCGCCGATGCTGCCCGGGCTGAGCGACGTCGAGATCGCGACGGCCGACGTGTGGGCCACGGGCGTGTCCGTCGACTCCTACCCCACGCAGTTCGTCCGGGAAGGGCTCGACGCCGCGGGGGTGCTGCGCGTCGAGGAGGCGTACCGGCACGAGGTCGGTCGCCGGGTGGCCGTCGCCGGGGTCGTGACGCACCGGCAACGGCCGGGGACGGCGGGCGGTGTGACGTTCCTGTCCTTGGAGGACGAGACGGGGCTGCTCAACATCGTCTGCTCGGCGGGCCTGTGGCAGCGGTTCCGGCGGGTCGCGCGCACGTCGAAGGCGCTCGTCGTGCGCGGCCGTCTGGAGCGGTCGGACGGCGCCACCAACCTCGTCGCGGAGCACCTGGTGCCCATGTCGCTCAAGGTCAGGAGCTCGTCGCGCGACTTCCAGTGACTCACCGCTCCTTGACGGACTCGTCGTCCTCGATCTGCTCCGTCTCGTCGACGGGCCCGACGTCGTCGTCGGCCTCGTCCTCCTCCATCGGTGGCTCGAGCGTGCGCAGCCGGGAGAAGATCGCCCACACCACGGCGACCAGCGGCACCGCGATGATCGCGCCGAGGATCCCGGCGGTCAGCGTCCCGCACGTCACGGCGAGCGCCACGACCACAGGGTGCAGCGACACCTGCTTGCCCATGACGAACGGCTGCAGCACGTGCCCTTCGAGCTGGCCGATGAGCGCGATGCCCGCACCGACGAGCGCGGCCGACAGCAGCCCGTTCGCGGCGAGCGCGACGATCATCGCGATGATCATCGCCGCCGGGGCGCCGACCAGAGGGATGAACGCACCGATCATCACGAGCACCGCGAGCGGCGCGGACAGCGGCACCTGCAGGATCGTCAGCAGGATGAACGCGAGCATGCCGTCGGTGACCGCGATGATGACGGTGCCGCGCGTGTAGCCGGAGAACGTGTACCAGCCGGCGCCGCCGGCGGTCTTCCAGGTCTCGCGCGCCCGGGCCGGCAGCTGGTTGAGGAACCACGTCCACATCTCGCGCCCGCGCGCGAGGAAGAAGATCGTGCAGAAGACCGCGAGCGCCAGCGCGGTGAAGATCTCGACCACCGACCCGGCCCCCGCGGCCGCCTGACCGGCGAGGTCGCCCGCGTGGTCCTGCACCCACTTCTGCGCCGTCGTGAACCACTCGGCGATCTGCTCGTTCGTGATCTTGAACGGCAGCGGCCCGTTCTCCAGGAAGTCGGTGATCTGCCCGATGCCGTTGCTGAACTGGTCGGCGAGGTCCTGCCACTGGTTCGCGATCGAGTACGCGACGTACGTGAGCAGCCCGACGAAGAACAGGATCCCGCCGAGGATCGACAGCGCCGTCGCGAGCCCCCGCCACATGAACCGGGAGAGCACCTCGACGAACGGGCGCAGCACCGCCGTGAACACGAACGCGAGGAACAGCGCGATGAACAGGAGCTGGACCCGCGACGTCGCGTAGAAGATCAGCCCGACGGCGGCGACCACGACGAGCAGCCGCCACGACACCCCCGCCATGTTCCGCAGCCAGCGCGGCGCGGTGTGCTCCACGCCGTACGCGCTCGGGTTCCTGCGTGCCCCTGCCACCTTCCGGCCGGTCGGTTGCCGACTGCCGGAGATGCTGCTCAGGTCGGTCATCGGGCTCCCGGCTGTCCGTGGGGTGTCGGCAGCCGGTGGCCTCCGGGGTGCCGTAGGCGCCAGTCTGCACCGCTCGGCCGATGCGTGCCCGCGCGCCGCACCGTGCTATCTTTCATGCCGCACCTGAGGGAGCCCACGGGCTTCCGACGGTCCACCCGTCCGGGTGGCGGAATGGCAGACGCGCTAGCTTGAGGTGCTAGTGCCCGAAAGGGCGTGGGGGTTCAAGTCCCCCTCCGGACACTCGTTGAGACAGCGACGGCGAGGCCCCGACCAGCAGAGATGCGGGTCGGGGCCTTCGTCGTTGGAGCGTGGATGCATCGAGTCCGATCCCTGTCATCGAGCGGCCGTGGGGCGGATGACGGATGGTCGGGGTGTACCGCGCGGGTGGTGCGGGCAATCCCGGTCTCAGTCGCTCGCCATCGCCTGCGCCCAGGCCTTGTCGTCGAGAAACGTGATCGCGGACACGGCCAACGTGTCCTCGTCGACGCGACGGCAGTACGCGACGGCCAGCGGCAGGACCGCGACCCGGTCGAACCCGGCCAGGCGTGCTGTCTCGACCCGGCTGTGGGCCAGCGGGGAGGCCTCGTCGATCACGTCCTGCACCAGATGGTCGCGCTGCTCCTGGGCCCAGCGCGCCGCGTCGCCCGTGTCGATCCCCGCGTGCTCGAGGCTGAACCATCGCGGGACCGCGGCGCCGTCCTGCGTCACGCGGAAGGCCAGCGCCTCGGCCCACAGCTCGTCCCAGTCCGCGAGCAGGGCCGGATCAGGGTCGGCGGCCCGGGCCGACGGCGGTTCCGCCGGCGCCGGCACGTCGAGACCGACGGGAGCCTGGAGCACGGTGCGTGCGTGCAGGAGCATCAGAGCGAGCGTGGGGACCTCGAGGTGGGCCGTGCGCGCGGGTGTCGACCGGGTCATGTCATACCTCTCACCGCTCCGCGAGCTCACCGCGGCCGGCGGCGGAGCTCCACGCCTCGTGCACCAGTGAACCTGATTCGCGAAGGTCCGTCAGGCTTCGAGCCGAGACCGAGCGTGAGCGCCCGGCGCGGTGCGTCCGGCCGCCTCGTCAGGCGTCCTCCGGGCGGGCGGCGCGGGACACCGGGGCGCGACCCCAACCTTTTCCGGACCCGTGACGTTCTAGTGGGCGTCGATCGGAATGAGGGGGTGTGCGAGTGAGTCGGTGGGAGCCGGTGCTGGAGGAGCTCGTGCGTGAGCGCTACCCACGGCTGCTCTCGCGCGCGACGCTGCTGACGGGGTCACGGCACGACGCGGAGGACCTGGTCCAGGAGGCGCTCGTCGCGTCCTTCTCGGGGCGGGCACGGTTCGCGTCGGTGGCGGAGGCGGAGGCGTACGTGCGCCGCGCGATCGCCAGCCGGTTCGTCGACCGGGTGCGGAGCACCGCGCGCGAGCGTGCGGCGCGGGTGCGGCTGGCGGGGTTGCGCGCGGAGACGGTCGCGGAGCCGCCGACGGGGCTGTCCGCGGACCTCGTGCGCGCGCTGGGTGTCCTGCCGCCGCGGGTGCGTGCGTGCGTCGCGCTGCGCTACCTCGACGACCTGTCCATCCACGAGACGGCTGTGACTCTCGGTCTGACCGACGGCGCGGTGAAGCGGTACACCACCGACGGGATCGCCGTGCTCGACGCGGCGCTCGGCACCACGACACCGCGTGACCTCGAGATCGTCCCCGTCCGGGAGGTGCGTCATGGCGCGTGAGCTGAACGAACTGATGCGTGAGGCCGCAGCGGCCGACGAGGCGGTGCTGGCGCACGTCGTGACCGACGGTGCGCTCGCACGGGCGGTGGTCGGTGTGCGCCGTCGTCGTCGGGTCCGGCACGCCCAGCAGGTGGTGCTCGGTGCGGCGGCGGTGGCGGCGGTGGGCGCGGTCGTCGTGCTCGGCGCGGCGACGTTGCGGCACCCGGCCCCGGCCGAGTCGCCGTCGCCTTCGCCGTCGCACGAGGTCACGTCCTCGCCGAGCCCGTCGGTGTCGGCGCCGAGCGCGACGGCGGCTGCCCTGGTCGTCGAACCCGGTCTGCCCCCGTACCGGCCGCTCACCGCGGACGTGCTCGCGTCCGCGGGCCCCGGCTGGGTCGTGGTCGACTACACGCCGACCGTCGGGGCGGCGAAGGACCTCGTGCACCTGCTCGTCGTCGCACCCGACGGCGCCGTGTACCGCGCCGCCGACCCGCAGATCGGCGACCAGCTGGGCGAGCCCGGGATCGCCTTCGCCGTCGAGCGCTGGGTCGCCGGTTCGCCGTCGGTGGTCGTCAGCGTCGGCGAAGGTGACTCGCCGGTGCGCGCCCGGCTGGACCTGCTGTCCGGCGAGGTGGTGCCCGAGGGCCGCGGCCTGCCGCAGGCGAGCGAGCTCGTGGGGATCGCCCCGGACGGCTCGGAGGTGTGGGCGGGCGCGTACGACGAGGGCGTGTGGCTCCTGGCCGCGGACGGCGACGCCCGCAAGGTCGCCGACGCGACAGCCCTCGGGTGGGGGACGGACAGCGGCGGCGACCCGTCGGGCCGCTACCTCGCGGTCACGGTCGACGGGAACGACACGCGTGTCCTCGACCTCGCGACGGAGGTGCTCGGGCCGCCCGTGACGACGCAGGGGACGTACCCGGCGTGCTGGTTCGGCGGCTGGGCCGATCCTGGGCGCCTGGTCATGCTCTGCTCGGCCGTCGGACCGGCAGAGCCGGCGGACGCCGTGGTGGTCGTCGACGTGTCCGGCCCGTCACCCGTGCAGGTCTCGGCGCACCAGTACGCCTCGGACGAGCTGCGTCCGTCGGCGGGCCTGGCGTGGGCAGGGCACGGCCGTCTGCTGGCCGACCGCCCGACGACCCCTGGTGCGGGCGACATGGGGGTGGGGTGCATGCTCCGGCCGTCGTGGTTCGACGCCGAGGGACGTGCGACCACCGGGCTCGACGGTGGCGCCGCGGACCTGGCAGGCCCGGTCCGCGCCACGAGCGTCGACGGGACCGTGTACGTCGGGGAGCAGGGCGACTGCGCGGTCGACAACGGCGGCGGCAACAGGCTGATCTCGATCGACCCGGCGGGGGTGGCCACCGTCCTGGTCCCGCGGTTGCCGACCGAGGAGGCGGGGCGCTTCTCGTGGGTCGTCGCACGGTGAGGGTCGGACCGGTCGCGCGGGCACGGGTCGAGCGCGTCCGGGCGTCGTCGCTGTCGGAGGAGGCGAGGGTCGGCAGGTCGTCGTTCACCCGGGCGGCCGACGGCGGGGGTGAGGGTCGCCGCGTGTCGTCGCCCGCCCGGTGGGTGGCGTGGAACGCTGAGCCGTTCGTGACTCGTCGAGGAGGACAGTCGATGGCGGCAGGGCCGGTTCTGGTGGTCGGTGCGGGTCCGGGCGGGCTCGCCGTGGCGGCGGCGTTGCGGGCGAAGGGTGTCGACGTGCTCGTCGTGGAGCGGTCCACGGCGGTCGGTGCGTCCTGGCGACGCCACTACGACCGGCTGCACCTGCACACGACGCGCCGGTGGTCGAGCCTCCCGGGCCTGCCGATCCCGCGCGAGTTCGGGCGATGGGTCGCGCGCGACGACGTGGTCCGGTACCTGGAGCGGTACGCGGCGCACCACCGGCTGGAGGTGCGGACGGGGGTCGAGGTCGCGCGGGTCGAGCCGACCGACGACGGTGGCTGGCGCCTGCGCACGGCGAGCGGGGAGGCGGTCGAGGGGAGCGCCGTCGTCGTCGCGACCGGGTACAACCACACGCCCGTGCCGCCGGCGTGGCCCGGCGTCGAGGAGTTCCCGGGCGAGGTAGTGCACGCGTCGTCGTACCGGAACGCGCAGCCGTACCGCGGGCGGGACGTGCTGGTCGTCGGGGTCGGCAACACCGGTGCCGAGATCGCGGTGGACCTCGTGGAGGGTGGTGCCGGCCGCGTGCGCCTCGCGGTGCGCACCCCGCCGCACATCGTGCGCCGCTCGAACCTCGGGTGGCCCGCGCAGGGCACCGGCATCCTCGTCCGGCACCTTCCCGTGCCGCTCGTGGACGCGACGGCCCGGCTGATCGCGCGCGTCGAGGTGCCGGACCTGTCCGCGCACGGCCTGCCCCGTCCGACGACAGGGCTGTACTCGCGGGTGCACGAGGGGTCGGTGCCGCTGCAGGACGTCGGCCTGATCGCGGGTGTGCAGGCCGGGGCGATCGAGCCGGTCGCAGCCGTCGAGTCGTTCGAGGGGAGCAAGGTCGTCCTGGCGGACGGTACGCGCATCGAGCCGGACGTCGTCATCGCGGCGACGGGGTACCGTCGCGGGCTCGAGCCGCTCGTGGGGCACCTCGGCGTGCTCGACGACCGTGGCGTGCCTCGCGTGCACGGTGCCCGGGCGGCCCGCCCGGGCCTCTACTTCACCGGGTACACCAACCCGATCAGCGGCATGTTCCGGGAGCTGCGCATCGACGCGGTGCGGATCGCCCGAGCCGTCGCGCACGGCCGGGCGAGGTCGTGACCCTCTGACGACGAGGGGCCGCGGATCCGTGCACAGGCCCGATCGTTATCCATCTTTAGGGCTTGAAAGACTGATAGCGTCCAGGCGTGTCCACGTGTGAGCACGTCCTCGCGCCGCCGCGCGACGCTGTCGGGGTGCGAGCGCCCGGCCCGCACGCACGGAGGTCCGCGTGACCAGCGCATCCACCTCGTCGAGCTGGCCGGCGGTGGCCTGGGAGGAGCGCCCCTGGGTGTCGTCCCTGCCGCCTGACGTGCTCTCGCGCACCGCCCGCGAGCACATGGCCCAGCCGTACCGGGCCGCCGTCCCGCCCGCGATCGCCGACCTCGAGGTGCGCCTCCCGCGGGCCACGGCAGCGGCCGCCGAAGAGGCGTCCGTGCTCATCCGTGACTTCGACGCGGAGGTCGGCGGCGACGTCGCGCCGTTCGCGGCGATCCTCCTGCGCTCGGAGTCGGCGTCGTCGTCCCAGATCGAGAACCTCACCTCCGGCGCGAAGCAGATCGCGTTGGCGGAGCTGGGGGAGGAGGCCAAGCGGAACGCCGCCCAGATCGTCGGCAACGTCCACGCCATGCAGGCGGCGATCCGCCTGTCCGAGGCACTGGACGCCCCGGCCATCCTCGAGATGCACCGCACGTTGATGGGCGCGACCGAACCCGAGATCGCGGGCCGGTGGCGCACCCAGCAGGTCTGGATCGGTGGCGGCGGGTACTCGCCGCACCGGGCGGCGTTCGTCCCGCCGCACGCCGACCGGGTCGAGGCCGCGATCGACGACCTGGTCGCGTTCGCGGGCCGTGAGGACGTGCCCGCGCTGCAGCACGCCGCGATCGCGCACGCCCAGTTCGAGACGATCCACCCGTTCCCCGACGGCAACGGCCGCACCGGGCGCGCGCTCATCCATGCGCTGCTGCGCAGACGGGCGCTCACCCGGTCGGTCACCGTGCCGGTCTCGGCCGGCCTGCTCGTCGACACCCACGGCTACTTCGAGGCGTTGACGGCGATCCGGCAGGGGGATCCGGCCCCGATCGTCGACGCGATGGCTCAGGCGTCCGTCGACGCCGTCGCGAACGGTCGCCGGCTCGTCGGGGACCTGCGCGACGTGCGCGCCGGATGGGCGGCGGCGCTCACGGCCCGGTCGGACTCGTCGGTCTGGCCGCTCATGGACCTCGTGCTGCGGCAGCCCGTCGTCAACACGGCCGTCGTCCAGCACGAGCTCGGCATCTCGCACACGAACGCCATGAAGGCGATCGGCCGGCTCGTCGAGGCCGGGGCGCTCGTCGAGGTGGGCGGGCGGCGCCGGTCGATCCTGTGGCAGTCCGGCGCGGTGCTCGGCGCGCTCGACGCCTTCGCTGCGCGCGCCGGGCGTCGTCAGCTCGGCGCCCTCTGATCCCGGCCGACCGGCTCCCCGCTCAGTCGTCGATCTCCGCCAGGCCCTGTCGGTCGAGCTCGGCGAGGTGCTCCTTCATGGTCCGGAGCTGCTCGGGCGGGTGGCCCACCCAGTCGAGCAGCTCCCCGACGACCCGCACGGGCTCCCGGGTGCGGTAGGACCGCGTCGGGTTCCCGGGGAACCGCTTGTCCGTCACGTTGGGGTCGTCCTCGAGGTCGCCGGTCGGCTCGACGACGTAGATCCGTCCGGGGCCGTCTCCGGCGGCCAGCTCGGCACCCCAGGTCGCCGCGTCGAGCGTCATCGTCACGTAGATGTGCCCCGCGGTCCGGTCGTTGCCGAAGTTCGAGCGGCGGCCGGGCACGAGCAGGTCGCCCACCGCCAGGTCGGCCTTCGTGCCGTGCAGGTAGGCGCCGGACTCGTGGACCTCGAACGGGGTCGGGGCGCTCGTCATGAGCGCCCCGGAACGGCCGTCGGCCTGTGCTGGTGGCGCGTCAACCGTCCTCGCCCTCGGCCGGCTGGTCGGAGTGCCTGCGCTCGTCGGGGGTGTCCGAGGGCGACTCGCTGCCCTCGGCGGGTTCGGACGGGTGCACGCGCACTGGCTCCTCGCTCATGGCCTCTCCTTTCGACCTCTCGATGATGCGCGCGATGCGCGAGGACGTCGCGTCGGATCAGTGGGGCCCGTACCGCACCACGGCGTTCGACGACTCGGCCGAGAACTCGCAGCCGACGGCCGTCCCGTGCTCGTTGACCGCGGTGAGCACCGTGGTCTCGCCCGCGACGAGCGGCGTCACCGGTCGGACCGACCCTCCGACGTCGCGCAGGAAGCCCTGCTGCGCACCACCCGGACGGCTCAGGTTCCCGACCACCCGGCCACGGTCGTTGATGTCGGCGGCGACCGCCAGGACGACGCCGTCCGCGTCGACCGGCTCGGGCGGCCCGCCCGTCGACCAGCGGACGGCCCGCATCGATCCGCCACGGGGCGCCGAGTACGCGTAGCCGACCACGTCGCCACGGTTGTTGATCGCCGTCGCGAGGCTGTGGCCGCCGAGCGTCCCGAGAGCGGTGAGGATGCCGTCGGCGCCCCAGACGACGGCATGCTGCGTCCCGGTGCCGTCCCACGCGTACCCGGACACCTGGCCGTTCTCGTTGACGTCGGACGCGCCCGCGTCACCGCCGAGGCCCGGCAGGACGTGGGTCGCGTCGTCCCGCCACACGAACGCGCGCGTCGGCCCGCCGAAGCTCCCCGACGTCCCCACGACGTCGCCGCGCTCGTTCAGGCCCGTGGCGTACGAGTAGGTGTCCGCCGGGTCGGCGACCCCGATCCGCACCAGGCGCCGACCGTCCCACAGGGCGGCGACCCCGTCGTCCGTCCCGGCGATGGCGCCGTGGTCGTTGAGGCGCGCCGCCGTGTCGAGGCCGCCCGGGAGCGGGTACGTGCGTCCCTGCCGGTGCACGTGGGTGTCGGTGACGATCACCGCGAGCCCGTTGACGTCCTGTGCGCACTCGGCGATGCCGAGGTCCTGCAGGCCGGGGTCGTCGGCGTGGGCGGCCTGGGCCGGTGCGGTGGTGCCCAGGAGCAGCACCGCGCCGAGCAGCGCCGCTCCTGGGCCTGTCGTGACGCGCGTGCGCGAGCGGATCCTCATGACGTCCCCCTGTCCGCGACGGGCCCGGGACGGCGCACCGTGCGTCGGGGGCGTCGCCGCCGTGCTCTCGATGGTGCCTCGGGCAACAATCAGGGCACAACGGACGGCGGCGATGTTCACCTCCTCGACATGAGCGCCCTCCATGGCAGCGGCTCGTCCGGCAGACCGGAGCGCTGCACGAGGACCCGTGCGAGCGCCGCCCCGCCGAGCGTCGCGGCGACGGCGAGCGGCAGGGCCACCCACGGTCCTCCGGGCAGGAGCGTCGCCAGCCAGACCGTGAAGCCCGCCGCGCACGCCGGAAGGAAGGCGGCGCCACGGTGCAGCGTGGCTGCGGCGCCGCCGATCAGGCCGAACGCGCCGGCGAGCAGCCAGGCGAGGGGGACGGCCGTGAGGTACCCCCAGCTCGCGCCCTCGAGCACCACGCCGAGGCCGAGGCCGCCCCAGCCCTCCTGCCCGGCCACCATCGCCCACCCGCGGTCGAGCGCCAGGATCCCGACGAGCAGCGCGCCGCTCGCGACGAGCAGGAGCAGGCCCGCGACGACCCGCCCGGCCCCCAGGTACCGGTCTGGGCGGCGGCCGGCCGCGAGCACGACGACGACCGCCGCGACGGAGCCCACCAGCATCCCCGGTGGGAGCGGGTAGGTCATCCGCGTCGGCTCGCTCGGCAGGGGGACGAGGTTGACGTCTCGGAGGAACGGGTAGCCGAGGCGCTCCCAGGTGCCGTCCTCGTGCCGGACGGCGAGACCGTCGCCGCCGTTCGCGGCATAGACGCGGTACCCGTCGGCCGTCGGCAGGACGGCGACCCGGTGCGTCGCGAGCTCGCCGACCGGGGGGTCGAAGCGCGCGGCGAGCTCGGCGAGGTCCTCGTCGGGCACCGCCCAGTCGACCGTCCACGACCGGCCGCCGTTGGTGCTGCGCCCCACCTGGAGTCGTCCGACCGGTGTGTAGCAGACCCGCTTGTCGCCCGGGACGCACGCGTCGAGCCCGGCCGGGTCGAGGAGGTCCAGCCGCGACCGGAGGGCGGTCCCGTCGTCCACCTGTTCCCAGGCCTCGCCGTCGGCCGACTCGAAGTACGACTCGAGGTGACCGCCGCTCTCCATCGTCGCCACCAGCATGCCGTCGACGACGTCGACCGAGGTGACCTGGTCCCTGACCGTCGACGTCGTGGCGGCGACGGCCAGCACGGCGACCGGCACGACGACGAGCCACCGGGCGGGTGGGCGGCGACGCAGGGCGCGGCCAGCACCGGCCCGCGCGCGTGCTCCGACCCACCAGGCCAGGCCGAGGGCGGGCAGTGCCAGGAGGTCGGTCGGGTCGCGCAGCACGACGGCCGGCCCGTCGACGACGGACCAGGCGGCCGAGGCGAGGGTCGCACCCTGGACGGTGCCCTTCACGAGGGTGAACAGCAGACCCACGAGGACGACGGCGACGAGCGGTGCGTGCGCCGACCAGCGCGGCGGACGCCGCACCACGACCGCGGCGCCGAGGGCGACCAACGGGGGAGCGACGAGCAGGCCCGCGACGTCGGACAGCTTGCCCGTCCACCACGTGCCGAACGCCGCCTTGAGCACGTGGTCGTTGACCAGCAGCAGCGCCACCGCGACGCAGGTCGTCGGGTGGGACAACCAGCGCAGCGCGCTGTCGCGGTGCGGCCGTGCGTCGGCGTCGGGCACGTCTCCTCCAGGTCGTCACGTACCCATCGGCAGCGACGCCACCCCGCTCGACCTGCGGCGACGTCCGAGACCGAACCGTGATGCGTGCCGTGCCGACGCGCGGTGCGCCACGGTGGCACGAGGAGCGCCCCGGCCCACCTACGCTGTGCGGCGATGATCACTCGTGCCGAAGCGGCGTACCTGGGCGCCGTCCGGGCATTCCAGAACCCGATGCTGGACCTGCTCCACAAGCGGCACGCCCCGCTCGTCGTGTCCCTGCTGTCCGCCGTCTTCACCGCGGAGCGCCCGACGGTCGTGGTCGCGGACGCGCACACCGAGATCGCGGACGCGCTCGATCAGCTGCGGGCCGCGGGCTACGGGGAGAGCCTCCCGGTCGGCACGGCGCGCGACCTGTGCCGCCAGTGGGCGGACGCGGGCTGGCTCGTGCGGCAGGTGCTGGACGACGACGTCGAGGTGTACCGCCTGTCGGCGCACGCCGTCGGCGCCCTGGAGGTCGCAGGCCGGGCGGGCGGGGCGCGGGCGCGGGTGTCGCAGTCGCGGCTGCGGACGATGCTCGACGCCGTGGAGCGGCTCGCGCAGGACGCCGACCCGGACGCCCTGGTGCGGATGGCGCGGCTCGACACCGAGATCAAGCGGCTCGGCAAGGAGCTCGACCGCATCCAGCGGACGGGCAAGGTCGACGAGGTCGACGACGAGCAGCTCCTCGAGGAGGCGGAGAACGTCCTGCACCTCGCGCGCGAGCTGCCCGCCGACTTCGCGCGCGTCGCCGAGTCCATCAAGGCGATGCAGCGCGACGTCGTCACGGCCCTGCGCCAGGACGAGCGCCCCACGGGCGACGTGCTGCGCGAGTACCTGGAGCGCGGCGAGCACGTCATGGAGTCGACCGCCGAGGGGCGGGCGTTCGCGGGTGCGCTGCGGCTGATCGGCGACCCGCAGCGGCTCGACGACCTGTCGGCCCAGCTCGGCACGGTGCTGCGGCACCGCTTCACGAGCCGGCTCCTTCCCGGCCAGCGCACAGAGCTGGCCGAGATCGCGCACCGGATCGAGCAGGGCATCGACCTCGTCTTCACGGCACAGCGAGAAGCGTCGTACGTGATCACGGCGCAGGTCCGCAACCACGACCCGCTGCGGGACCGGCAGGTCGACGAGCTGCTGCGCGACGTCATGACCGGCCTGCAGTCCTGGATGCCGGACGCCCGCCGCGGGCAGCCCGTGGACCCGTTGCGGCGGCTGCCCGTCGCGGAGGTCGAGCACCTGCGCCAGACGACCGGCGACCTGCGCCCCCAGCAGCAGCCGGCGCCCCTGCCGGACTGGGACGACGGTGCCGACGCCGACGTCTCGCACGACGAGGCGCGCGCGTGGGGCGGCCCGCACTACGCCGAGCTGGGCGAGCTCCTCGCGGGGTTCGGCCCCGGCGACGTCGACGTGGCCGCGGCGTTCCGGGCCGCACCCGACGCGCTGCGCCGGCCCGTCGACCTGCTCGGGCTGCTCGAGATCGCCGACCACCAGGGCATGACGGAGACGGGCGAGGTCGCGTTCGTCGACGCCGTGCGGCCGGACGGGACACGCCGCCGGCTCGCGTTCGGGGCCGTCACCACGCGCCCGCCCGCCACGACGCCCGCCTTGACGCCCGCCTTGACGACCGCCTCGACGCGAGCCACCACGAAGGAACAGATCGATGAGTGAGACCACCGTGGCCGACGAGCAGGACGGCGGCTTCATCTCCCCGGTCCCGATGGAGGAGGACCCGACCGAGCTGTTCGCGGGCGACTCCGGCACGCTCGACGCCGACGTGCGGACGGTCCTCGTCCGGCTCCTGCAGCGGCGGTTCCTGCTCGCGGACCGCAACCGGGCGCAGTGGCGCACCCTGCTGGAGAACCAGCAGGTCATCGAGTCGCGGCTGCACGACCTGTTCGTCCACCTCGTCGTCGACCACGACCGTGGGGTCGCGTACAAGCGGCAGGTCCGCTCCGCGGAGCTCGACGTGCCGGTGCTGCTGCGCGACGAGGCGTACTCGCGGGCGGAGACGCTCGTCCTCGTGCACCTGCGCACCCTGTTCCAGCGCGAGCAGGGCGCCGGCGAGGCGTCGGTGCGGGTCGACGTGGAGGAGCTCGAGCGGACCGCGCTCACGTACTTCGACCCGGACGACACGAACCTCGCGGCGAACCAGCGGGAGATCCGCGCGGCCGTCACGCGGCTCGCCAAGGAGGGGCTGATCGACGAGGAGTCGGAGGGCCGGTACCGCGTGACGCCCCTCGTCGAGGTGGTCCTGAGCAACGAGCGGCTCGGTGAGCTCCGCGAGTGGCTCGCCGAGCAGAGCGGGTCGTTCGCCGAGCAGAGCGGGTCGTTGACAGCGCAGACGCAGGAGACCGCACGATGACGATGATCGACACGCTCTTCGGCCTGATCCCGGCCGCGTCGACGGGTCAGCAGTGGGTCGCGCGCGACCTCCAGCTCGTCAACTGGGGCGGCTACGACGGCCACCACCGGGTGCGGCTCGCGTCGACGGCGACGCTGCTGTCGGGCGGCTCCGGCTCGGGCAAGTCGACCCTGATGGACGCGTACATCGCGCTGCTGATGCCGCACACGACCCCGTTCAACGGCGCGTCGAACGGGGGAGTCGTCGGGCGGCCGCGCGGCAAGGACCAGCGCAACATCCTGTCCTACGCCCGCGGCAAGGTCGACGAGTCCCGCACGGAGGACGGCACCCGGCAGCGGGTCCTGCGCGGGGACGGCCGGGACACCTGGTCGGCGATCGCGATGACGTGGGCCGACCAGTCCGGGACCGAGCTCACCGCGGTGCGGGCCTGGTACGTCCCGTCGGCGGCGCGCACCCTCGACGACGTCGTGCCCGTGCGGGCGACGTTCGAGGGGGCGTTCGACGTGCGCGCGCTGGAGCCGGCCGCCGCGCAGCGGCTCGCCCGCCCCGCGGTCACCGCCACGGGGCTGACGGCGTTCGACACGGACCGGGACTTCACCGCCCGGCTGCACGCGACGCTCGGCATCGGCGCGTCGGGCGACGGGAGCAAGGCCGTCGCGCTGCTCGGCCGCATCCAGGCGGGTCAGCAGATCACCACGGTCGACGCCCTGTACAAGGCGATGGTGCTCGAGGAGCCGGACACGTTCGAGACGGCCGACGCGGTCGTCGAGCAGTTCGACAAGCTCAGCGGCACGCGTGAGCAGATGATCACGGCCCGGCAGCAGGTCAAGGCGCTCGAACCGATCCGGGAGCACCGGGCCGCCATCGGGGACGCCGGGGCCCGGCTGCGGGTCGTCGAGGAGATCGGCACGTTCGACGACGCCGCGTCGCCCGCCGCCCTGTGGCGGCACGAGCGCCGGCTGGGCCTCCTGCGGTCGGTCGAGCAGGACCTGCAGCGACGCCACCAGCAGGCGCAGCACACGGCCGTCGAGACCACGGGCCGCATCGCCGCGGCGAAGTCGGAGCTCGACGGCGTGAAGGAGACCCTGTGGTCGTCCGGCGGCGACCGCCTCGCCACGGCGCAGCGGGAGCTCAAGGGCACCGAGGCACGGCTCGACGAGGTGACGCGCGCGCGAGCCCGGCTCGACGAGGTCCTGCGCACGGCGTTGGGCTCGTCGGTCGGGTCGGAGTCCGAGCTCGCGGACCTCACCGCCCGGGCACGGGTCGCCCTGCAGGACACCGAGGTCAAGGCGACCGCCCGCCAGTCGCTGTTCGACGCGCTGTCCGAGAAGAAGGAGGCGTCGGCCGACCTCGCGGAGCTGCGTGCCGAGCGCGCGGCCGTGACCCGGCGGCGCGACAACATCCCCGGCGACCTGCACGCCGCCCGGGCCGCGCTCGCCCAGGCGGCCGGGCTCACGCCCGACGACCTGCCGTTCGTCGCCGAGCTCGTCGAGGTCCGCACCGAGCACGAGCCGTGGCGGGAGGCGTTCAACCTGGCGCTCGGCGGGTTCGCGACGCGCATCCTCCTCGACGCCGCGCACCTCGGCGCGTTCCGCAAGGCGATCGACGCCGTGCCGACCGCGCGCCGGATCCGGTTCGAGGGCGTCCCGACCGGCATGCGGGACGACGTCGGGCTGGACGCACGCACGCTGCCGGGCCGCCTGGACTACCGCGGCGGGCCGTTCACCGGCTGGCTGCGCAGCGAGCTCGCCCGGCGGTTCGCGTACGTGTGCGTCGACACGCCCGGCGAGCTGTCGCAGCACCCGAAGGCCCTCACCCGTTCCGGCCAGGTGTCCGAGGGGACCCAGGGCGCGCACGGCGGGCAGGGGCACGCGAACGTCCTCGGCTTCACGAACACGCGGCGGCTCGCGCACCTCGACGCGCAGGTCGCGCGGGCCGAGCAGCGCCTCGCAGGCGCCGAGCGGCAGGTCGTCGACGCCGAGCAGGGGCTCGACGGCCACGAGGCCCGGCTGCGTGCGTACGCGACGCTCGTCGAGCTGACCTGGGACCAGGTCGACGTCGCCTCCGTCGAGGCGGAGCGGGCCAGGTGGGCCCAGGTCATCGACGACGTCATGGGCGGCAACCCGGAGGTCACCCGGCTGCAGCGCCGCACCGTCGAGCTCGAGACGACGATCCGGACCCTCACCGAGGAGCTGGGCCGCACGAAGGGCACCGCCGAGCAGCTCGGCGAGCGGTGGTCGTCGACCACGGACGAGGTCGACGTCGCCCAGCGGGCGCTCGACGACGCGCAGGACGCCGGCACCACCGTCGGTCCGGAGCAGCGCGCGTACCTCGACGGCCTGCTGGCGACCGACGTGGCGGTCGAGTCGCTGGAGGCGTTCGACGCCGTCCTGGCCAGGGCCAACGACGTGCTCCGGGCCGACCGGCAGGCGGCGCAGCAGACGATCGGCGCCGCCCGGGACGCGCTGCGCCGCACGTTCGAGACGTTCGTCGAGCGGTGGCCCGACCCGAACCTCGGCACCGACCCCGACGCGTCGTACGCGGACTTCGAGCGCATCCTCGGCACGCTCGAGTCGAACGGCCTGCACGAGCTCGAGGCCGAGTGGCGCAAGAGCCTGCTGCGCCTGTCGGGCAACGACCTCACCGACCTGCACAACGCCCTGAGCCGGTCCGTCCGGGAGATCAAGGAGCGGATCCGCCCGGTCAACGACATCCTCGCGGACCTGCCGTTCGCGGACGACGACCACCGCCTGCGGATCGACGCCCGGGACACCCAGTCGACCGTGGTCGCCCGGTTCCGCAAGGAGCTGCGGGACCTGCGCGAGGTGCTGTCCACCGAGGCGACCGACGCCGAGCGCGAGCGTCGCTACGTCCGCATGGCGAAGGTCATCGACCGCATCCGCCGCACCGCACCCGACTTCGCCGACCTCGTCGACGTGCGCCGCCACGTGCGGCTCAGCGCCGAGAAGGTCGATCTCGACGGCGGGCACGTCGCGCTGTACGACCACATCGGCGAGAAGTCCGGCGGGGAGTCGCAGGAGCTCGTCGCGTTCATCGTCGGCGCGGCCCTGCGGTACCAGCTCGGCGACGCCGGGGCGGAGCGTCCCCGGTACGCACCCGTGTTCCTCGACGAGGCGCTCATCAAGGCGGACGCCCGGTTCACCGGCCGCGCCGTCGGGGCGTGGCGCGGGCTCGGGTTCCAGCTCGTCATCGGCGCGCCCAACGACAAGTTCGGGGCGCTGGAGCCGCACGTCGACGTGAAGTACGTGGTGCTCAAGGACGCGTCGGGCCGGTCGCGGACGAAGCCCGTGGCGGGGGTGGCCGCGGACGTGTAGTCAGGCCCGCCCTGGTCGTGCGCCGGCCGCCGGCCCTAGCGTGAGCCCATGGCCCGCGGTGATGCGCCCTCAGCGACCGTCGACGAGTACCTCGCGGCGGTGCCGCCCGACGCCGGCGCCGCGCTGTCCCAGGTGCGTGACGTGCTCGTCCGCCTGGTCCCCGACGCGGGGCAGGTGATCTCGTACCAGGTCCCGTGCATCACGTACCGGGGCAAGCCGCTCGTGAGCATCTCGCACACGCGCGACCACCTGAGCCTGCACCTGCAGAGCCCGCCGCTTGCCCGTGCGCTCGAGCGGTCCGTCACCGAGGGCCGCTGGTCCGGCGCGACGCTGCACTTCACGGCCGAGGCCCCGCTCTCGGAGACGACGCTGCGGCAGGTCGTCGACGGCCGCATGGCCGAGGTCGACGCCGCCCTCGAGGCTCGCAGCAGGCGCTGACCTGCGCGGACCCGGACGCCCGGGCCGGGGGAGGGGTCCCGGCCCGGGCGCCTCACCGCGTGGTCAGTTGCGGTTGATGGTGAACGTCGACGTCGTGTTCTTGATGTCCTGCGCGTTGTTGCTCAGACGCAGGTTGGTGAACGTCGCCGACCCGACCGCCGGTCCCTGACCGGCCTCGGGCATCTCGTTGACCCAGATGCCGAACCCGGACTTCGCGTCCCACGCGTCGCCGCTCTTGCGGGCCCCGCTGATCGACACGTTCGTGAACGTCGTGTCGGTGATCGGGTTCTGCGGCTGGCCGCCGACGTAGTTCGTCTGGAACATGATCCCCGAGTAGGTCGGGTCGACGATGTCGACGTCGCTCACCCGGATCCCCTGGAACTTCTTCGACGCGGAGAACACCCAGATCGCGGGGAACGTCTGGTTGCCCCAGAAGTGGCCGCCGGCGCGCACGATCGAGATGTTCGAGAACGTGGTCGGCGCTGCGGAGCCGAACTCGTCCATCGGGTACCCGAAGTCGAGCGAGCTGATCGTGATGCCGGAGTACACGAGCGTGTCCGCGATGTAGACGTTGCGGAACGTGTTCCCGTACCCGCCGTACACGGCCAGGCCCGCGGCCCGCCACGTGACCAGCGAGGTCAGGTTCTCGTAGACGTTGCCCGTCTGACCGGTGCCGCCCGCGTCGGTGGCCGCGAACAGCGCGAACGAGTCGTCACCGGTGCCGCGGGCCTCGATGTTCGCGACCCGGTTGTTCGCCGACCCGTTCGTCATGTTGATGCCGTCGGCGAACGTGTCGCGGATCCGGGAGTCGGTGATCGACGACGAGTCCATGTTCGACGCCCAGAACATGCAGATCATGTGCTCGACCCACAGGTCGTCGACCGTCATGTTCGCGACGTTCGTGAAGTCGAGCACCTTGCCCGGGCCGTCGATGCGCGAGGTGTAGTTGCCGAAGTACGCGAACCCGCGGAACTTCGACCCGTTGGCCGACGCCTCGGACCGGAACCCGACGTCGGTGTTCTCCAGCGTGCTCGGCGCGTAGAACCGGGTGAACCACGGGCCGGCGCCGACGATGTCGACGGCCTTGCCGTACACCTGGAACTTGCTCGCCGTGGAGTAGTCGCCGGCGGGCAGGTAGACGCCCTTGATCGTGCCCGTCGTGTCCATGCGGGCCTTGTCGAGGGCGTCCTGGACGGCCTGGTGCGTGAAGCCGGTGGGCTGCACGTACTGGGCGGGGTTCGGGTTCGGGTTCGCCGTGGCGAGCTCGGTGTTGACGAAGTCGATCGTCACCGGCTGCGGGTTGCTCGCGGTGCGCTGCAGCCGGATGGTCGCGCCGGCGGGGACCGTGGTGCCGAGCAGGGTGTTCGCCTCGTCGTAGATGTGCCGCGGCGAGCTGTCCGGCTGGTTGCCGGGGTTCGTCTCGTTGCCGTACAGCCACGCGAACTTCGACGTCAGGTCGAGGCGCTTGAGGAACGTCCCGTTGACGACGATGTCGATGCTGCCGCTGAGGCCCGTGCCGCCCGCGCTGTCCGGGATCGAGAAGCGGGTGACCAGCGTGTTCGTCGGGTTCTTCGTGGTCCACTCGACGTACGAGCCGGTGGCGGACAGCGTCGCCGCGCGGCGGCCCGACGCCTCGCCGGCGAGGTCGCCGACCGTGCGGTTCGGGCCGATCAGCGTCGCGCCGCCGCCGGTGCGGCCGTCCTCGGCCTCGTACATGTCGAACGGCAGGTGCGCGCCGCGCCCGACGAAGATGCCGCCGGTGACGACGTTGTTGCCCTGCTTGCCGGGCACCTCGGTGGGGTCGGTGGCGACGGCGCTGGACACGTCGTACGTGCCGTTGCCCGCGGTCCAGGTGCCGAGCGTGACGGTCCCGCTGGTCGCGCCCGCGGCGATCGCGCCGCTCACCGAGCCGGTGAGGGTCTTGACGACCGTGCCGGTCGTCGAGTCCTTGATCGTCACCGTGAGGCCGTGCGCGCCCGACGACGTCGCGACGTTGCCGTTGTTCGCGACCGCGCCGGTGAACGTGACGACGGCGCCCGACGCCGGGTTGCCGGGGCTCCAGCTCACCACGGGAACGAGGTCGGAGCTGGCGACGGGGGCGACGACGAGCTTCGTCGGGCTGCTGTACGCGTTGTTCGTCTCGTCCTGCTCGACCACGGTGTTCGCGGGGTCGGCCGTGGCGCCGACCGTGTAGGAACCGGCGGCCCGGGCGCCGACCGACGCGGTGACCGTGGCGGTGGCGCCGGCGGCGACGGCACCGACGGACGCGGTCGCGGCGTCCTGCCCGTCGACCTGGAAGGTGACGGTCGTGGCGGTCGACGCGAGGGTCCCGACGTTCTTCACGGTCGCGCTGAGCGTGACGGCGGTCGACTCGGTCGGGCTCGCGGGGGAGGACGTGACCCCGGTGACCGTGAGGTCCGGGTTCGGCGCGGGGGTGCCGAGCACCTGGAGCTCGGCGACCTGGCCGTTGCCGGCACCGGTGTTGCCGGTGAACACGAGCCGCACGTCCGTGGCCGTGCCGCTCACGGGGACGGTCACGGTGTTGCCGCTGGACGGGCTGAACGCCCGGCCTGCCGACGCGGCGAGCGTGGTGAACGCGCCCGTGCCGGTGCGGCCCTGCACCTCGAACGTCTGGGTCCGGTTGCTCCACGCGGGGTCGGGGTTGAGCTTGACGACGACGCCGGAGAGCTGGCTGGCGGACGCGAGGGTCACCGTGAGGGTGCTCGGGTACTGGCCGCCGGCGCCCTCCCAGTAGGTGCCGGTCGAGCCGTCGACCGCGTTGGCGGCGACGTACGTCCACTCCGTCGACGAGGCGACGATCGGCCTGCTCAGGGCGAGGTTCTGGCCGGTCGGCGTGGTCGGGGTCGGGGTCGGCGTCGGGGTGGTCGGCGTCGGGGTCGGGCCGGCGGTGCCGTGGACCTCGAGCTCCGAGAGCTGTCCGGCCGGCCAGCCCGTGTTCGCGGTGATGCTCAGGCGGACGAACCGCACGGGCGTGTCCGTCACGTCGACGTCCACCGTGTTCGCGGACGCCGGGGCGAACGTGTAGCCGGCCTGCGCCTTGAGGGTCGTGAAGGTCGAGCCGTCGGTCGAGCCCTGCACGGTGATCGTCTCGGTGCGGGCGCCCCAGGCGCCGGTCGGGAGCTTGAGGGTGAGGTCGGTGACCGTGGCGGCGGCGCCGAGGTCCACCTGCACCCACTGGGGGAACTGGTTGTTGGCGGACTCCCAGTACGTCGACTGGTTGCCGTCGGTGACGTTGCCGGCGCCGTAGACGTCGGTGGTGCTGCTGGCCGTGGCGGGCTTGCCGGCGGCGAGGTTCGGTGGCGCCGCTGCGGCGCCCTGCGCGACGAACGCGAGGCCGAGCGGTGCGACGAGCGCCAGCGCGGCGGTGGCCACGACGGCGTGCCTGACGTGCCTTCTCATGGGTCGTCCTCGTTCTCCCGCCGGGGGCGGGGTGGGTCGGGGCCGGACGCGCGCACCCCGCGGGGGCCGGCGGCCGACGTCGGACGCACGGTCCCGGGCGGGCGGTGGGGGAGTCGACGCCCCCGCCGGCGTGTGCTCGGCGATCAGTGGCGGAACTGGAGCACCGCTGGTGCGCAGGCAGCGGTCGGATCGACGCCTCGTGCGAGTGTTGCGGGCTGTGGCACCACTTTGTGCGTGGCAACTGTCGAGTTCTTGCGGCGTCGTGACCAGACGATACGAACGTGCCCCGGCCGAGTCAAGGGGTCGCGGTGAGGTACGACTGGACGGCATGACTGGGTACGTGCACACCGGCAGGCAGGCGGGCACCCGAGCCCGCGCCACGTCCACTCACCCGTCGACGCGTAAGATCACGCGGCCGATCCCTGGAAGGACGACCCCGTGAGCGCCACCCGCCTGCTGCTGCGCCGAGCGCGCGCGCACGCCGGCCTGCTCGGCCTCGTCCTGCTCCTGGTCGCCGTCGTGTCCGCCACGGTCACCGGCATGGTCGCGTCGACCCTCGCCGCCGCCCGGGACACCGCACGGGACGCCCTGCACGACCCGGTCGACGCGTCGCTGCAGGTCAGCACACGTCTCGCGGACGACCCCGACGCGCAGTCCGCCGCCGCCGACCGTGCGCTCGCCGCCGAGCTCGCCGGGACCCCGACGACCACCGACCGGACGCTGCGCTCCCTGTCGCTCCCGGTCCGCGTCGCCGACCGGGCTGCGACCGACGCGCGCCTCGTCCTCGGCGCCGACGCCGGGCTCCGCCAGGAGGCGCACCTCGTCGACGGTGCGTGGCCCGGCACCGCACAGACCGACGGGTCCGACGAGCAACCCGACGAGACCGTGCTGCACGCCGCCGCTGCCCGCGCGCTCGGCGTCGACGTCGGCGACAGCCTCGTCGTCACGGGTGACGGCGGCGTGACGCGGACCGTGCGCGTCGTCGGCACGTGGCTCCCTGACGACCCCGACGCCGTCCGCTGGGCCGGCGAGGGACTCGTCCGCGACGGTGTCGACGGCACCACGGGCGCGTTCGGACCCGCCGTCGTCGGCGAACAGGTCCTGGCCGCCGTGCCCGGGATCGACATGGTCCGGTGGACGGTCGTGCCCGACCTCGCGCGCGTGCAGCCCGCCGGGCTCGCGGGGCTCGCGGACCGGCTCGACGCGTTCGTGGCGGACGTCGAGAGGACCGTCGGCTCGGGCGGCGTCGCCACGACCGGCGAGCTCCCGGCGACCCTGCGCGGCACCGCGACGACGCTCGACGCCGTCGCGGCGGTGACGTCGTCCGCGCTCGCCCTCGTCGCACTGGCCTCGGTCGTCGCGCTCGCCCAGGTCGCGCGGCTCCTCGCGGCCGTCCGGGCCACCGAGACGACCGTGCTGCGCTCGCGCGGGGCCACCGTGGGGCAGCTCACGCGCGCGTCGGCGCTCGAGGCCGCCGCGGTCGCGGTGCCCGCCGTCGCGCTCGGCGCCCTGCTCGCCGCGCTCGTCGTCCCCGCCGTCCGCGACGTCGACGTGGCCGTCCCGGTCGTGGTCGGCGCCGTCGCCGTGGTGCTCGTCGGCACCGTCACGCTCACCCTCGGCGCGCGTGCCGCCGCCGTCCGCGCCGGTGAGCGGACCGACCCGGCCGGTCGGTCGGTCGGCACGGTCGCGACGGGTGCGCTCGTCCTGACCCTCCTCACCGCGGCCCTCGCCACGTGGCGGCTGCTGCGGACGGCGACCGGGCCGGGCGACCCGAGCGGCGGGGCGCCCGCCGTCGCCGGTACCGAACCTGCCGCGATCGCCGCCGTGCCGCTCGGTGTCCTCGCGGTCGCGCTCCTGTCCGCCGCCGCGCTGCGGCCCGTGACCGCGCTCGTGGCCCGGGCGGTCGCCGGCCGCGGCGACCTCGTGGTGCCCCTGGCCGCCCGGCAGCTCGCGCGCCGCGCCGCCCTGTACGCCGTGCCCGTCGTCCTCGTCACGCTCGCGACGGCGACGGCGGGGCTCGCCGCGGTCTACACGGGGACCAGCCAGGGGCAGGCCCGCACGGCGACCGCGACGGCCGTCGGGGCGGACGTGCGGGCGACGCTGTCGGACCTGACGGCCCTGCAGGTCGACGAGGCGCCGCCGACCGACGCGATGCTGGGACCCGGGCTCGATGCGGGCGCGACCGCCGCCGCCCCGGTGCTGCGGACGAGCGCGGACGCGGCGTCCGCGACCGGGACCGCGCTCGCGATGCCCGCCCGCCGGGTCGCCGACGTCGTGCGCGACGACGGCGTCCCCGGCCTCGCCGTGGCCGCGTCGACGCTGGCCGGCCCGACGGCCTGGCGGCTTCCCGACGGCACGTCGCAGGTGCGGTTCGACGTCGACCTCGGCACCCCGGCGACCGACGGCGTCGCCTGGTGGTTCGACGCCGACGGCCGGCTGCGGTCGACCTCCGCAGAGCCCGCCGGCGACGCCTGGACCGCCCAGGCGCCCGCAAGGGCGGTCGCCCTCGCGGCGGTCGAGCTGGCGCCGGCCGACACACCCGCCGGCGTCACGGTCGCCGCGGTGACGGCGGTCGGCCCCGACGGCACGACCGACCTGCTGGCAGGCGGTCCGTGGCGTGCCGCGCAGCCCGGGTCGGAACCCGTCGTCGAGGCCGCCGACGGGCCGACGGTCGCGCTGCCGCCGTCGAGCGGCCTGCACCCCGTGGTGCGGGTGCTCCCCGGGAAAGGTGCGCCGTCGCCCGTCGTGCTCTCCCAGGAGTGGGCCGCGCAGGACGGCCTCGTGGTCGGGTCGCCCGTCGAGCTGCGGCTCGCCGGGCACCCGGTCGACGCCGTCGTCTCGGCGGTCCTCCCCGTCGTGCCGGGTGCACCGGGCCGTGCAGCGCTCGTCGACCTCGCCTCGGCGGGCGACGCCCTGCTCGCGACCGCCGTCGCCGTCCCGGCTCCCGCCGAGGCGTGGTTCGCCGCCGCCGACCCGGGGGCCGTGGCCGACGAGGTCACCGGTGCGGCGACCGCGGCGGGGCTCACCGCCCGCGCCGTGACCGCCGAGCCGACCCCGGACCGGGCGACCGCGGCCGCAGCCGCCGCGCTCGTCGCCGCGGCCGCCTGCCTGCTCGCGATGGCCCTGCCCGGCGTCGCCGCCGCGGCTCTCGCGCTCTCGCGCGCCCGGCACCCCGAGGTCGGCGTGCTGCACGCGCTCGGGGTCCGGCCGCGCAGCCAGGCCCGGGGACGCAGCGCCGAGACCGGCGTGGTGCTCGGCACGGCGCTGCTCGGGGGCTCGCTCGGCGGGCTCGCGCTCGGCGCACTGCTCGCGCCCGCCCTCGTGCAGGTGGTGGCGCGCGGGCCCGCAGAGCTCGACGTCGTGCCGGCCGCCTCTGCCCAGGTCGCCGCGGCGCTGCTCGGCGCCGCCGCGGTCGGCAGCTTGCTCGTCGTCCTCGCCGACGGCCGCCTCGTCCTGCGCCAGGCGGCGACCGGCACCGTGCGGGAGGACGTCCGATGAGAGCGATGTCCGCACCCCGGCTCGCCGGCCGCCAGCTGCGCACCGACCCCGTCGGCGCCGTGCTCGTCGTGCTCGCCACCCTCGTCGCCGCGTGCACGCTCGCCGCGTGGCCGCGCACCGTCGACCGGGTCGTCGGCGCCGACCAGGCGGACGCCCTCGGCCCCCTCGTCGCCGACCAGGTCGACCCGACCCGCGTCGCGTCCTGGCTCGTGGACCCCGCCGCCGGCACCGTGCGCTCGGCCGCCGACCTCGCGACGCTGCACGCCGACCTGCAGGGCGACGCGGCCGAGGCCGGGGCGGCACTGCGTCCGCTGCTCGCCGACCCCGCCCGCGTCATCCTCACCGCCGGCCCCTGGGAGACGGACCGCGGCCCCCGGCCGGTCGGCATCACCCACCTCGACACGCACGTCCGCGTCGACGAGCAGCTGCCCGACCTCGTCCGCGTCGTCGAGGGCCGCCTGCCCGACCCGGTGACGGTCCCCGCGTCGCTCGCCGGCGCACCGCGCCCCACCGGGACCGAGCCGGACCACCCGCTCGAGCTCGCGCTCTCCGCGGAGTCCGCCGACCGCATCGACTGGCGCGTCGGCGAGACGCGCACCCTCGCGGGCGGGTCCGGTGTCGACGCCGTGCTCGTCGGGACGTTCGAGGCCCGGGATCCCGCCGACCCCACCTGGACGCACCTCGACTCGACGTTCGTCCCGCAGATCGTCGAGGACCCGAACGCCGGCACGCTCGTCGACGTGTTCGCCTACGCCGATCCCGGCGCGGCCCCGCTCCTCGCCGTCGGCGGACCCCTCGACCTCACCTCCTGGTTCCCCCTCGACCTCGCGCCCGCCGCCACCACCGACCGGGCCGCCCTCCTGCAGGACCTGCGGGCGTTCCGCACGGCGACGGCCACCGACACCGAGCTCGACCACGCCCTCGCGAACCTCGCCCCCCGCCAGGACCTCGTCGCGACGGTGCTCGGGGTCCTTGCGGCCGGTCCCGCCGGCGCGGCCCTCGGCGTGCTGTGGCTCGCCGTGATGCTCACCGTGGACCGGCGCCGCCCGGCCCTCGTGCTCCTGCGGGCCCGTGGGGCGTCCGCCGGGTTCGTCGGCGCCCTCGGCGCGAGCCAGGGACTCGTGCTCGGCGTGCCGGCCGCCGTCGCCGGCACGGTGCTCGCCGTCGCCCTCGTCCCCGGGCCGGTCAGCGCCGACGGCCTCGTCGTCCCGCTCGTCGCCGGCCTCGTCCCCGCCGGCCTGCTGGGGATGTCGTCGGCCCGTGTCCGCGCCACGAGGTCCGCGCTGGCCGGCGGGGCGCGCTCGCCCCGCGGCAGGCGGGGCACCGCTCGCTGGGTCGCCGAGGTGTGCGTGGTGCTGCTCGCCGCGGTCGCCGTCGTCACCGTCCGCGACCGGGGGCTCGCCGACGACACGCCCGGCGCCGACCCCGTGCTCCTGGCGCTGCCCGTGCTGCTCGCGCTCGCGGTGTCCGTCGTGGTGCTGCGTGTCGTGCCGGTCCTGCTCGCCGCGCTGTCGCGGGGGCTCGCGCGTCGTCGCGGGCTGCCCGGGTTCGTCGGTGCC
The DNA here is from genome assembly GCF_016862675.1 of Cellulomonas chitinilytica. Classification (GTDB taxonomy): domain Bacteria; phylum Actinomycetota; class Actinomycetes; order Actinomycetales; family Cellulomonadaceae; genus Cellulomonas; species Cellulomonas chitinilytica. Next base: position 95,816 of record NZ_BONK01000005.1, read on the forward strand.
GCGGGCGCCTCTCGTGCCCCGGCCGTCGGTCTCGTGCCCGTCGTGGCGCTCGCGCTCGGCGTCGCCGTGACGACGACGTCGCTCGTGGTCCTCGCGACGATGGACGGCGGTGCCCGGCGCGGCGGCGTGGACGCGGTGGGCGCGGACGTCGCGGTGCGTGGTGCCCCGTCCCTCACCCCGGGGGCCGCGGACGCGGTGCGGGCCGTCCCCGGCGTCGCGGCCGTGGCGGTCGTCGCCGAGGTCGACGACGCCGTGCTGAGCGACGACCGGGACGGCGACCGGGTGCCGCTCCTCGTGGTCGACGGCTCCGACCTGCGCGAGGTCCAGCACGGGCTCGTCGGGGTCGGGCGGCTGCCGCTCGGCGACGACGTGGCCGCCCCGGACGGACGCGTCGGTGCGGTCGTCGTCGGCGACGTCGCCGTCGACCTCACCGGTCCGCTGACGCTGGGGATCGGCTCGCCGCCCGTGGAGCACCCGGTCGACCTCCTCACCTCGCGCGACCGCGCCGCCGGCCTCACCCACGGCGAGTCGGCCGTGGTCGTCGACGCCGCCGCCGCGGCGGACCTGGGAGCTCCCGCGCACGACGTCCTGCTGCTCGTGCGGCTCGACCCGGGCGCGGACCCGGCCGTGGTCGGCACGGCGGTCGGCGCGGCCGCCGGGGCCGAGGCGAGCGTCGTCACGCGCGCGGACGTCGTCGCGCGGATCACGCAGGGCGCGCTCGTCGGGGGCGTCCGGCGCGCGACCGGCGCCGCGACGGTGGGGGCGCTCGTGCTCAGCGCGCTCGCGCTCGGGCTGGGGGTCGCGCTCGGCGGACGTGCACGCGGCCGGTTGCTGGCGCTGCTCACGACGCTCGGCGTCCCAGGACGCGACGCCCGGTCGCTCGTCCGCTGGGAGGTGCTGCCCTGGGCGTCCGTCGCCGTGACGGCGGGGCTCGCCACCGGCGCGGTCCTCGCACCCGTGATGCTGGGCACGACCGACGTGTCCGTCCTGGCCGGGGGTGCACGGACCCCGTCCCCGACGCTCGGACCGCTCGCGCTCGGGGTGCTCGTCGTCACGTACGCGGTGCTCGTCGCGGGTGCCGTGCTCGTCGCCGTCGTCGGTGCCCGGCGCACGGACGCCGTCACCGTCCTGCGAGAAGGAGAAGCATGACCACGACAGCACCACCCGGGCCTGCGATCCTCTGCGAGGACCTCGTGCGGGTGTTCGTCACCGAGGGCGTCGAGGTCCAGGCGCTGCAGGGCCTCAACCTGCGGGTCGACACCGGGGAGCTCGTCGCGGTCGTCGGCGCGTCCGGCTCGGGCAAGTCGACGCTGCTGACCATCCTGTCGGGGCTCGACCGGCCGACGGCGGGCACGGCCGTGGTGTCCGGGACCAACCTCGTGACGATGGGCGGGGCCGAGCGCCGTCGCTACCAGCGGGACGTCGTGGGGTTCGTCTGGCAGCAGACGTCGCGCAACCTGCTGCCGTACCTTACGGCGGCCGAGAACGTCGCGGTGCCGCTCGTGGTGTCCGGGGCCCGGGGCCGGGCGGCACGCGCCCTGGAGCTGCTCGACGTGATGGGGGTCGCCGACTGCCGCGACAGGCTGCCCGCGCAGATGTCCGGCGGCCAGCAGCAGCGGGTCGCGATCGCGACCGCCGTCGCGGGCTCGCCGCGCGTCCTGCTCGCCGACGAGCCGACGGGTGAGCTCGACGAGTCGACGTCGCAGGACGTGCTCGAGGCGATGCGCCACGTCAACGCGACGCTGGGGGTGACGACGCTCATCGTCACGCACGACCCGACGGTCTCGGAGCACGTGCACCGCACGGTCCAGATCCGCGACGGCCGCACGTCCACCGAGGTGCTGCGCCGCACCGAGCGGGGCGAGGACGGCGTCGAGCGGCTGCACGCCGAGGAGTTCGCGGTGCTCGACAAGGTGGGGCGGCTGCAGCTGCCGCGCGAGGTCGTCGAGCGGCTCGACCTGCGCGACCGGGTCCGCCTCGGCCTGGAGACCGACCACGTCCGGGTGTCGCGCCACGACCACGTGCCGGGGACCGACGATCCGCCGGGCACCGATGGCCCGCCGGGCACCGACGGCCCGCCGGGCACCGACGAAGCCCGGGGGACCGACGACTCCCCGGGCACCGACGACGGAGGTGCGCGATGACGGGCGTCCGCGGGACCGGCCTGACCCGCTCGTACGGCACCGGCGCGACCCTGGTCCACGCGCTGCGCGGGGTCGACGTGCACGCCGAGCCGGGCGAGCTCGTGGTGGTGCGCGGCAGGTCCGGCTCGGGCAAGACCTCGCTCCTGCACGTGCTCGGTGGCCTGGAGCGGCCGGACTCCGGGCAGGTGGAGGTCGACGGCGTGGACCTCACGGCGCTGCGTCCGGACCAGGTGCTCGAGCTGCGCCGCACCCGGATCGCGTACGTGTTCCAGGCGTTCGGGCTCATCCCGGTGCTGTCGGCCGCGGAGAACGTCGAGGTGCCTCTGCGGGTGCTGCGGACCGACCCGGCGGAGCGGGACCGGCGCGTCGCCGACGCGCTGGCCGCCGTCGGGCTCGAACGGCACGCGCACCAGCGGCCCGCGGAGCTCTCCGGCGGGCAGCAGCAGCGGGTCGCGATCGCCCGGGCGCTCGTGCACCGGCCGACGGTGCTGCTGGCCGACGAGCCCACCGGCCAGCTCGACAGCGGCACGGCGGCGGTCGTCATGGACCTGCTCGTGGAGCTCGTGCACGGGCACGGCGTGGCGGCGGTCGTCACGACGCACGACCCCCTCATGGCCGAGCGCGCGGACCGGCTCGTCGAGCTGCACTCGGGCGAGCTGCGCGCACCGCGGCCTGCGGCGGGCGCATAGGGCACCGGGTCACGCCGAGGCGCCGCCCAGGTGCCACGCCCGGCCGACGATCGCCGCGAGGCGCCCGACCTCGTCGGCGAGCGCCGAGCGCGCGGCCGTCCGGCCCGTGAACCAGCCCACCTGCACCTCGTCGCCGGCGAGCGTCCACGTGCCGTGCACGACCCCGCCGACCACCACGACGGCGGCGCCGCGGCTCACCGGCGCGCGTCGCTCGGGTGGCACGACGTGCGCGTCGGCGGTGCCGGGACCGAGCACCCACTGGTCGTAGCGGGGCAGCAGCCGCACGCTCGTCGACGGCTCGGCGGCGAGCAGCTCGTCGTGGTCCTCGCGGAGCACGACGGCGGCCTCGCCGTCGACGTCCACCTCCGCGAGACGGTCGCCGAGACCGCCGAGCCACCGCACGACGTTCTGGCGACCCGCCCCGAGGCCGTCGCCCAGCCAGTAGTGCACGTGGCCCGCCGTCGTCGGGCCGTAGGCGCGCAGGTACGCCTCGACGGCACGCGCCCCGGCGGTGTCGAGGTCGAGGAGGCCCGTCCATCGCGGGTTGCCGTCCAGCCGCTGGAACGTCGGACGCCCGTCCCGGGACGGGCCCAGGCTCAGGTCGCCCTGCCACGCGAACGCCTTGAGCAGGGTCCACGCGCCGTCGGCGAAGGTCGCGGCCAGGTGCCGGTACCGGGTGTCCGCCGTGACGGCCGCCCCGAGCTCGGGCACGGTGAGGGGCCCGTCGGCGAGCGCGTCCCGGACGACCTGCCGCAGCGGCGGCCAGTCGTCGGGGGCGAGACCGTAGAAGCTCTGCCAGCTCGGCAGCTCCCACATCCGGCCGCGCGCCCGCAGCGCGAGGTACGCGGCGGCGTCCTCGGGCGTCATCAGGTGCGTCGCGCCGCGGAACGCGAACGTCCTGATCAGCGCGCCGTCCGCGAGCGCGCGGGCCACGTCCCCGGGCGCGGACTCCCGGCGCCGGGTGCGCACCGCGAGCTCGGCCGCGTCGTCGGGGTGCGCGGGGACGGCGCCGAGCGCCCGGACCACGTCGGTGCTGGACCCGGCGCCGACCGGGTCCAGCAGGTGCCGTCGCAGGCGCCAGGCCAGCGCCTGGGCCCAGGTCAGGGGCACGGACCGGCGGGTCAGGACTCGTCGGAGCCGGGGATGTGCTCGATGGCCGTCTCGTACGTCCCGCTGCCCGGCACCTCGCCAGGCCCGTAGATGAGGCGGACGACGCCGGTCGGGAAGATGTCCGAGCGCAGCAGGCGCAGCGGGTAGATCGGCTCGCCCTCGTCGAACAGGCGCTCGCCCTTGCGTGCTGCGACGGGGTGCACGAGCAGCCGCAGCTCGTCGAGCAGCCCGGCGGCCAGGAGCTGGCGCACGACGGAGATCGAGCCCGGCACCAGGATCTTGCCGACGCCCGGCTCGGCGGCGAGCGCCGTGACGGCCTCGACGAGGTCGCCCCGCAGCGGCTCGGCGTTGCGCCAGCCGAGGTCCTGCGTGCCGCGTGTGACGACGACCTTGCGGGTGTCGCCGAGCTGCGCCGCGTACGACGCGTCCTCGCCGCCGGCGGCCTCCCGCTCGGGCCATGCACCGGCGAAGCTGTCGTACGTGACGCGGCCGATCAGGAGCACGTCGACGCCGCGGTAGTCCTCCATCACCGCGGCACCCATGTGCTCGTCGAAGTAGGGGAAGTGCCACGCCGGGTCGATCTCGACGACGCCGTCGAGCGAGGTGAACAGGGTGGACACGATCGTCGCCATCAGTCCTCCAGGGTCGCTGCGCCCGCGTCCCACGGCCGCGAGTCGATCAGACCGTACCCGGCGCCCTGACGCATCCACAGGCCGCTCGCCGTGCGTGTGCTGAACGGGCGTGCGGCGCGTGGTTCGTCCGATGCGCACGCGACGGGCACACGACGTGCTCCAGCCCTTCGCCGGACGGCCCTGTCGTCCGGGCCGTACGTCCCGGCGGGCGTCTGCGGCGCCTTCCTAGCGTGTCGGGGCACACATGTGAGGACGAACGGAGATCGACACGATGACAGGCAAGTGGATGACGGTGGCGCTCGGCGGGGTCGTGGCGGCGCTGGCGCTCTCGGCATGCTCGGGAAGCGCGGACGCCTCGCAGGAGCAGGTGACCTCGACCCCGTCGACGGCCGCCTCCGAGCAGCCGGCCGACGCGGCGCCGACGCCGGAGGCCGGGAAGGTGACGGTCGAGGGCGTGGGTGCGGTGACGGACCAGTACGGCATGGTCGCGGTGTACGCGACCGTCGTGAACCCGACGACCGACAAGGTCCTCGCGAGCGTGAGCTTCGCGGGCTACGACGCCGCTGGCACCGTGCTGGGCACGACCTCCAGCAGCGCGCCGATCGTCGCCGCGGGCGACAAGCAGCAGGTCGTGACCTACCTCTCGGTGCCCGACGGTGCGCAGGTGGCGTCCACGACGGCCCAGGTCGAGATCATCGACTCCAGCAAGGACGAGCACCCCACGTCACGCCTCACGCCGGCGCAGGTCACCGTGCAGAGCGACGACTACTCGATCAAGGTGACGGGGACCCTCGACTCGGCGTTCGACCAGTCGTTCACCAACCCCGGGCTCAACGCCGTCTGCACCGACGCGGCCGGCGCGGTCGTGGCGGCGGGCTTCACGTTCGGCGACGGCACGGTCGTCCCGGGCCAGCCGTACCCGTACTCGATCTCGCTGACCGGCGCGGCGCCGGCGACCTGCGTCGTGACGGCCGGCGTGACGAACCTGTCCGAAGCGTCCTGACCCGGCAGCCCTGACCGTGCCCGCACGGTCAGGGCTGCCCGGCGTTCGCGTCGTTCCCCGAGGGTGGCGGGCAGCTCCGGGCAGCCGTCTCGACGGCCTCCTCGTCCCAGTTCTCGGTGGTCTGCAGGATCCAGAAGACGACGAAGAGCCCCAGCAGCACCGCCTCGACGGTGAGCAGGCTGTACGGCCACTGCTCGGCGCCGCGCCACCACCCGACCAGCGCGGCGATCGCGGCCCCGACCACGGTCGCGAGCATGAGGAGGCTGAGCCACCCGTAGGCGGTGCTGTACGCGTCGGGCGACATGCCCTTGGGCTTGCCGAGCGGGGGCTGGTTCACCTGCCGGGCGGCGTAGGCGGCGGCACCGGCGATGCACACGAAGAACAGGATCGCGGCCGCGTAGTGCGCGCCGACGAGGAACGCGTCGTGCCACCCGACGAACCAGACGGCGAACGCGACCCAGACGCCGGTCAGGACGACGAGGCCCACCCGCCTCGACCCCGTGGGGACGTCGGCGCGGTTCCACCAGGCGAACGCGAGCACGAGGGTCCCGACGAGCAGCAGCGCCGTCACGTTGTTGTCGACGCCCGGGACGAGGTCGGGCGGGATGCACCGGTCGGGGCCGGGGCACCCGTCGGGCCCCGGGGCGACGGGCACGGGCACGAACGCGACGAACGGGATGACCATCCCCGCGAGGTCGAGGAGCGAGTCCTCCCACCCGGGCCTGCCCTTGATGGCGATCAGGGCGGGCCCGATCGCGACGAGCGACCCGACGAGCACGTTGCGCACCGGTGAGTAGAAGTACCCGCTGACGGACCCGAAGCGTGCGCCGTCGCCCCACCCGATCTCGATGACGAGGGACGTCGCAAGCAGGAGCGCCATCGCGACGATCGCGACCCGCAGCGACCGGTACGTGGTGCGGGTCGCGGAGGTCAGGGCGTCCGCCACGGCGTCCGGCGGTGCCGGCTGCGGTCCGTCCGTCATGCTCACCCCTGCCCGCCGCGCGAGTCGTGTCCGGGGACATCATGGCGGCGGACGGGCCGCGACGCTCAGGGGGCCAGCCGCTCCACCGCGAGCGGGTGCACGACGACGAGCGGGTCGCTGTCCAGGTCGAGGACGCGTGACCGGGCCGGGGGTGTGTCGACGGTCTCGAAGCGGACCGTCGCCTCCCGCCCGCGCACGTGCACGACCCACCCGCGGCCCAGCACGGCGTGCTCGACGTCGAGACCGGGGCGGGAGACCTGCTCGTCGAGCAGCCGCGGCCGCGCGGGACCTGGGTCGGCGGTCGGTGCGGCGACGTCGGGGGCGACCTGCGGCTCCGGTGCCTCGTCGTCCCAGGGCAGCGTGAGCTGGGCGTGCGAGGTGAGGTTGTGGAACGACACGCCGAGCAGGCGGACCGAGTCGCTGATGCCCGCGGCGAGGGCTGCCTGCTGCGCGGCGGCACGCAGCTCGGCGGGCTCGGCGGACGGCTGCGGGAGCGTGACCGACCGCGTCACGGTGGTGAAGTCGGCGAAGCGGACCTTCGCGACGACGGTCCGGGCCCCGCCGCCGTGCGCGGTGAGCCGGCGCAGGGCCTCGTCCGCCACGGCGTCGACGGCGGCGGCGATCGTCTCGCGGCCGAAGATGTCCTCGGCGAACGTGCGCTCCGCGCCGACGGACTTGCGTTCGCCGCTCGGCCCGACGGCCCGCAGGTCGACGCCGCGCGCCAGCCGGTACAGGTTCGTGCCTGCGGACTCGCCGATGGTCATGGTGAGGACGTCGAGCGGCTGACGGCGCAGGTCGGCGACGGTGCGCACGTCGAGGCGTTCGAGCGCGGCCTGCGTCGCGGGGCCGATGCCCGGCACGGCGCGTGCGGGCAGGGGGAGCAGGAAGTCGTCCTCGTCCGCAGGTTCGACGACGAGCAGGCCGTCGGGCTTGGCCGCGTCGGACGCGAGCTTCGCGACGAGCTTGGTCCGTCCGACGCCGATGGACACTGCGAGCCCTGTCCGCGCGCGGATCCGTCCGCGGACGTCCGCCGCGGCGGCGGCCGGGTCGGACGCGTGCGGGCCGGCCTCGAGGTCGACGAACGCCTCGTCGATGCTGATCGGCTCGACGAGCTCCGACAGGGTCGCGAGCTCCGCCATGATCTGCCGCGAGTACGCCGAGTAGGCCTCGAACCGGGGCGAGAGCACGGCCGCGGCCGGCACGAGGCGGCGGGCGCGGCTCATCGACATCGCCGACCGCGCACCCGCCCGGCGGGCCTCGTACGACGCCGTGGACACGACTCCGCGCGGGCCGGTGCCGCCGACGAGCACGGGCTTGCCGCGCAGCGACGGCTTGTCCCGCTGCTCGACGGCCGCGAAGAACGAGTCCGCGTCGGCGTGCAGCACGGTCGCCCGGGCACGCACGCGCGACGCGTCGGCGAGCTCCTCGGGATCCACGGGCCTACTGTGCCTGGTCCCGGCACCCGTCCCGGACGCGGCTCCCGGTGCGTCGTGCCGACGGACCCCTACGCGGGCCCGCCGAGCTCGCGCAGCGGCGCGGTGCGCTCGCCGCCCGCGTCGCCGGTGTTGACGGTGCCCTTCGACTCGACCATGACGACCCACACCTCGTCGTCGGCGCGCGGGCAGTGCTCGACGCCGCGCGGGACCACGTGCACGTCCTGTGGCCCGAGCACCACGTCGCCGTCCCGCAGCTGCAGGGTGAGCGTGCCGGCGACCACGAGGAAGAGCTCGTCGCTGTCCGGGTGGCTGTGCCACACGAACTCGCCGTGGAGCTTGGCCACCTTCACGTCGTGGTCGTTGACGCTCGTCAGCCGGTGCGGCTGCCACGGCTCGGAGATCGACCCGAGCGCCGCCAGGATGTTCGTCACCGTCATGCGGCGAGCGTAGGGCCGGCGGACGACCACAGGGTGAGAAGCGGGCGGACCGGACCGTCCGGTGCGAGTAGGTTCGTCCTGCCAACGCCGGGGAGCTCGAGACAGTCGGGCTGAGAGGACGGGCCGCGACACCGCGAGGTGTCAGCGCACGTCGACCCGAGAACCTGAACTGGGTAATGCCAGCGGAGGGATGCGCCATCGAGCGCGGCGTGGGCGGTCGGCACGGCCGTGCGCCGGGTCCCCGTCGTCGTCGTGCCCGGTGCGGGCGGTCCTCGGTGCGCCGTACCCGGTTCCGACCCACCGGAGGAGCACCGTGCTCGCACAGATCCAGGTCTCGCCCCGCCCGAGCGGCACCGACGACGACCGCTACGCCTACGTCGACGCCGCCATCGCCGTCATCCAGCAGTCCGGCCTCGTGTACGAGGTCGGCGCCATGGGCACCACCGTCCAGGGCACCCCCGACCAGGTGTGGCCGTTGCTGCGCGCCGTGCACGAGGCGACCGTGCGGGCGGGGGCGTCCGCCGTGTCCAGCGTCATCAAGGTCGGCCAGGCGAAGGACGACGCCGGGCCGACGATCCAGGACCTCGTGGGCAAGTTCCGGGCCTGACGTCGTGCGTCGCTGGCGTCGTCTGTTCGCTCCGACGGTCGCCGGGCTCGTGCTCCTCGTCGGCTGGGAGGTCGGCGTGCGTGCGTCCGGCCTCCCGGCCTTCGTGCTGCCGGCGCCGTCGCAGGTCGCCCGCACCGCGGTCGACGTCGCGCCCCTGCTGGGCGGCCACGTCGTCACCACGTTGACCGAGGCCGGCCTGGGGCTGCTCGTCGGGGCCGTCGTCGGGCTCCTGCTCGCCGTGCTCATCGCGGCGTTCCCGTGGGTGCAGGACACCGTGTACCCGCTGGTCACGCTCACGCAGACCGTGCCGACCGTGGTGCTCGCACCGCTGCTCATCCTGTGGGCCGGGTTCGGCCTGCTGCCGAAGGTGGTGCTCGTCGCGCTCACGGCGTTCTTCCCGGTGCTCGTCGCCGCGGTGACCGCGATGGCAGCCGTCGACGCGGAGCACGCCGAGATGGTCGCCGGCCTGGGCGGCACCCGGCGGCACCAGTTCTGGCTCGTCCAGCTCCCGGCGTCCGTGCCGGGCGCGCTCGGCGGCCTGCGTGTCGCCGCGACGTACGCGATCGGTGCGGCCGTCGTCGCCGAGTACCTCGCCGGCCAGAGCGGCCTGGGCGTGCTCGTCCAGCGGTCGCGCAAGGGGTACGCGGTGGACCAGATCCTCGTCGCCGTCGTCCTCGTGGCCGTGCTCACCGGCCTGCTCTTCCTGCTCGTCGACGGCCTCGCGCGGCTCGCGACCCCGTGGCAGCGCCCGTCGACCCCCTCTCGTCCCGGAAGGACCCCCGCATGATCACCCCCGTCTCCCGCGCCCGCCTGCTCGCCGCCACGGCGAGCGTCGCCCTGCTCGCGGCGTGCTCGACAGCCGACGCCTCCGACCAGCAGTCCGGCCCCGCCCTGCGGGCCGTCTCCGTGGTGCTGGACTGGTCGCCGAACACGAACCACTCAGGCCTCTACCTCGCGCAGGAACGCGGCTACTTCGCCGACGCAGGGATCGACCTGACGATCCTGGAACCGGGGGACACCTCGGGTCTGCAGCTCGTCGCCGCGGGCAAGGCCGACTTCGCCTACTCGGTGGCGGAGGGGCTCGTGCCGGCACGACAGCAGGGCGCGGACGTCGTCTCGGTCGCCACGGTGATCCAGCACAACACGTCCAGCCTGGTCTCCCTGACGTCGTCGGGCATCACGAGGCCGCGCGACCTCGCCGGCCACGCGTACGGGTCGTACGGCTCGGAGCTCGAGGAGGCGCTGCTGCGCACCCTCGTCGCGTGCGACGGCGGCGACCCGGACGCGGTGACGTTCGCACCCCTGGCCAGCGACGACTTCCGCATCGGCCTCACGGAGCACCAGTTCGACACCGCGTGGGTGTTCGACGCGTGGGAGACGATCCAGCTGCGTGAGATCGACGGGCTCGACGTCTCGACGATCCCGTTCATCGACCACACGGACTGCATCCCCGACTGGTACACCCCGCTCGTCGCGACGTCGCAGCAGCACCTCGACGACGACCCGGACCTCGTGCGCGACTTCCTCGGGGCCCTCACGCACGGCTACGAGGACGCGATCGCCGACCCCGCGGCCGCCGTCGACGCCCTGCACGCGGCCGCGCCCGAGGTCGACGAGCAGCTGCTCACCCTCAGCGCGCAGTGGCTCGCGCCGCGGTACACCGACGACCCCGAGCACTGGGGCGTGCAGGAGGCGAAGGTCTGGGACGACTTCGTCGCGTTCCTGCAGGACCACGACCTCGCCGACGCGGACTTCGACACGGCCGCGGCCTGGACCGATGACTACCTCCCCGTCGACTGAGGCGGTCGTCGCGCCGGGGGACGTGACGCCGGCACCGGCGCTGGAGGTCGTCGGGCTGACCGTCACGTTCCCCGCCGTCGGGCGCCGGGGCACGGACGTCGTCGCGCTCCGGGACGTCGACCTGCGGGTCGCGGCCGGGGAGTTCGTCGCGGTCGTCGGCCCGTCGGGCTGCGGCAAGTCGACGCTGCTGCGCGTGCTCGCGGGCCTGACGCCGGCCGGTGCGACGGTCGACGCGCGGGCGGTGACGACCCCCGTCGACGCGTCCGGCGCCCGGGCCACGGCCTGGATGCCGCAGCGCGACGGGTTGCTGCCGTGGCGACGGGCGTGGTCGAACGCGCTCGTGGGGGCCCGGATCGCGGGCGTCGACCGCGCGGTGGCGGACGCCCGGGCCCGCGCCCTGTTCGACGCGTTCGGCCTCGCCGGGTTCGAGCGGGCGTGGCCGCACGAGCTGTCGGGCGGCATGCGTCAGCGGCTCGCGCTGCTGCGCACGTGCCTGCCCGGCCGCCCGGTGCTGCTGCTCGACGAGCCGTTCGGCGCACTCGACGCCATCACGCGGCGACGCATGAACGGGTGGCTCGCCGGCCTCGACCTGGCGGGCCACGGACGACCGGACGGTGCCGGCCGGGCGGTCGTGCTCGTCACGCACGACGTGGACGAGGCGCTGCTGCTCGCGGACCGGGTGGTGGTGCTCTCCGACCGGCCGGGACGGGTCGTCCTCGACCTGCGCGTGCCACGAGGGGACCCCACGGCCGCGCGGCAGGTGCTGCTCGAGGCGCTCGACCCGCAGGGGGGGACGAGCGCCTCGGGTGGTGCCTGAGCTCAGAGGGTGACGGGGGCGACCGGGGCGGCGCCGTGGTGCCGCAGCTCGTGCAGCGCGTCGAACAGCACTCGGTTGAACGCCGTCGGCGCATGCGAGTTCACGTCGTGGCCCGCGCCGGGCACCACGGTCAGCCGGGTGCCCGGCCGGGCCGTGAGGTAGCGGCGCTCGTCCAGGCGCAGCGGGTCGCGGCGACCGTTGACGAGCCACACCGGCAGGTGCGTCCGGCGCAGGTCGGCCAGCGGCGAGTACCCCGCGAGCGCCGAGAGCATGTCGGTGACGACGTGCCAGGTCCCGCCACCGAGGCGGAACGCCCGCGTGACGAGCGTCGACGCCCGCCGGTACGCGTGCAGGGGCTTGCCCTTGATCTCCGTGGAGCAGCCCGCGAGGACCACGCCGGCGAGCTTGTGCTGGTGCTTGCCGGCGTACGCGAGGCACGCGTAGCCGCCCAGCGACAGGCCGACGAGCAGCGGGGCGACCGAGAACGACGCGACGGCGTCGTCGATCGCGGCGAGGGCACCGTCGAGGCTGAACCGCTCGTGCGACCGCGTGCCGTGGCCCGGCAGGTCGAGCGCGAGCGTGGGGTGACCGGAGACGTTCAGGGCGTCCACCTGCTGCTGCCAGATGGCGGACGACGTGCGCGTGCCGTGCACGAAGATGATCGGACGATCGATGGGGTGCTCCTCAGGGAGGCGCGTGCGTGGCACGCGATGACGCGAGACTAATCGGCATTCCTGGGTGGAACCTGAAGTCACACATCACGTGCACAGGATCCGGCGCCCAGCAGTGCGAGCCCCGCGCGGTCGCCCGCGGCGAACGACGTCACCGCCAGGTTCGTCCGCGGGTACATGAGCTGGGTGGGGTCGTCCACGTGCGCGAGGCCGACGAGGTGCCCGAGCTCGTGCGTGATCACGCCGATCGCGACGTCCCTGCCGTGCGGGGCCGCGAGCAGGCGGTCGAGCTCGTCGGCGTCGATCGTCACGGCACCCGTCACGTACGTCGTGCGCCCGTCGCGGGTGAGCGCAGCCGAGCCGCCGGTCCCGGCGACGTCGCCCGCCAGTCCGGGGGTCTCCGACGCGGTCGACCACGCGATCAGCACGGGCGCCCAGCGCCTGCCGTAGCGGTCCGGCTGGTACGCCGCCCGGTCGGGGTCCGGGGCCTCGTCCGTCGGGCCGTCCCCCACGAACCGCAGCCCGGTCGCGTGCGCGACCCGGTCGATCGCGGTCCGGAGCAGCTCGTCGGCGCCGTCCGGTGCGTGGTCGGGCCGGACCACGTAGTGGACGGGCCGGCACGGGCTGTACGTGACCGGCCCGGACCCGTCGGGCTGCATCGCCGAGAACGTGTACGGACCGGTGTCGTCGACGGACTCCGCCGGGGGAGCGCCCAGCGGCAGGCGTGCCTCCTCGAGGCCCGCGGGCGGCCCGGAGGACGGCAGGGCGGCGGACACCCACGACCGGCCGCCGAGCACGGCGACGGCCAGGACCGCCCCGGCCGCGAGCGTCCGCAGCAGCCGGGAGGGCCGCCGCGGGGCGGTCGCGAGACCGCTGGCCGTGTCGTCGTGGTGCACCGTCGCCGTCGTCGGAACCCCCGATCGCTACCCTCGGCACGTGCCCGAGGTGACCGTGCCCACGATCCTGCACGACGGCGTCGGTCGCACGGCCGAGGGCCGCGACTGGATCGCACGGCTCCCGGACCTCGTCGGTCGTGCCGCCCGGCGCTGGGACCTGCGGCTCGGTGAGCCGTTCGCCGACGGCTCCGCGTCGTGGACGGCGCCCGCGGAACGGCGGGACGGCACCGCCGCGGTGCTGAAGGTCTCGTTCCCGCACGACGAGGCGCGGCACGAGGCCGACGCGCTGCGTGCGTGGCACGGTCACGGCGTGCCGCTGCTCCTGGCCGACGACCCCGACGACTGGGCGCTCCTGCTCGAACGGGTCACGCCGGGAGCACCCCTGAGCGCGTCGACCTCCCCCGCGCAGGACCGGCTGCTCGTCGGGGCCCACGTGCTGCGCGACCTCCTCGACGCACCCGGGGCGGCCCTCGTCGCCGTGCCGTCGATGACCGACGTCTGCAGCCGGTGGGCCACCGTCCTGGAGGAGCGGGCGGACCGCGCCGGGCAGCGGGTCGGCCGGCTGGTCGACCCCGGTCTCGTCCGGGAGGCCGCCGACCTGCTCGTCCGGCTCCCCGGCGAGGTGCCGGGGGCCGTGGTGCACGGGGACCTGAACCCCGGCAACGTGCTGCACGGGTCCGGCGAGCGGTGGGTCGCGATCGACCCCAAGCCGAGGCGCGGCGACCCCGCCTACGACCTGTGGCCGCTGGTCGAGCAGGTCGACGACCCGTTCGCCCGTCCGGACCCCGTCGCCACCCTGCGGACCCGGGTGCCGCTCGTCGCCGACGCCGTCGGGCTCGACCCGCAGCGCGTCGCCGGGTGGGGTGTCGCACGCGGCGTCGAGTCCGCGCTGTGGTGGTGGTCCGTGTCCGGCGACGGCGCGGCCCTGCGGGACGGGCTCGCACGGTCGGCGTCGTGGGCGCGACTCCTCGGGTGACATCTCGTCCCCGTACTGCCGTGAGGCCGCCGGACGACGACACTGGCGGGAGGACGAGCGGAAAGGACCACCGATGCGCATCGGCATCCCGTGCGAGGTCAAGAACCGTGAGTACCGCGTCGCGCTGACGCCCGCGGGCGCGCACGAGCTGGTCCGGCACGGCCACGACGTGCTCGTCGAGACCGGCGCCGGCGCCGGCTCCGCGATCCCCGACGAGCAGTACATCCACGCAGGTGCGCGGGTCGTCCCCGACGCCGCGCACGTGTGGGGCGACGCCGACCTGGTGTGCAAGGTCAAGGAGCCCGTGCCGGACGAGTTCGGGTACCTCCGCAAGGACCTCGTGCTGTTCACCTACCTGCACCTGGCCGCCGACCGCCCCACCACCGACGCCCTGCTCGACGGCGGGACCACGTCCATCGCCTACGAGACCGTCCAGCTCCCCGACCGGTCCCTCCCTCTCCTCGCGCCCATGAGCGAGGTCGCCGGACGCCTCGCGACGCAAGTCGGGGCCTACCACCTGATGAAGAACGAGGGCGGTTCCGGTCTGCTCCTCGGGGGCGTCCCGGGCGTCGACGCCGCGAAGGTCGTCGTCCTCGGCGCCGGCGTCGTCGGGCGTCACGCCGCGGAGATCGCGGTCGGCATGCGTGCCGACGTCACCATGCTCGACGTGTCGATGCCCCGCCTGCGCGAGGTCGACACCGCGTTCGGCGGGCGCGTGCGCACGCTCGCGTCGAGCGCCTGGGTGCTCGAGCGGGAGGTCGTCGACGCCGACCTCGTCATCGGCGCGGTCCTCGTGCCCGGCGCGCGCGCACCGCACCTCGTCTCCGACGCCGTCGTCGCCCGGATGCGGCCCGGGTCCGTCCTCGTCGACGTCGCCGTCGACCAGGGCGGCTGCTTCGAGTCGACACGCCCGACCACGCACGACGACCCGACGTTCCGGGTGCACGACGCCGTCTTCTACTGCGTCGCGAACATGCCCGGCGCTGTGCCCGTGACGTCGACCCGCGCGCTCACGAACGTCACGCTGCCGTACCTCACGGCGCTCGCGGACCTCGGGTGGCGGCAGGCGGTGGCGGCCGACCCGGCGCTCGCGGCGGGGCTCACCACGGATGCGGGCTTGCTGTTCAACACCGCCGTCGGCGAGGCGCACGGCTACCCGGTCGCGGACCTCGCGGACGCGGTCTGACCGTCTGCCGTCGGCAGAACCCCGGCCGGTCCCGGGGCGGCGCACGACCGTGCGTCCTACCGTGCCGTCATGGCGACGGCTCTGGTGATCGGCGGCGGCGGGCAGATCGGGCGGCTGGCCGTACCCGCGCTCGTGGCCGACGGGTGGGACGTGCGGGTGCTGGCGCGCGACGCAGCCGCGCACGGTCCGCGGGTCGCCGCGTGGGGCGCCGAGCTCGTGGTCGGCGACCGCCACGACCCGGCCGTGCTCGACCGGGCGCTGGGTCACGGCGTCGACGTCGTGGTCGACGTCGTCGCCTACGACGACACCGACGCCGAGCCGCTCCTGGCGCGCCGCGACCGGATCGGGTCGGCCGTCGTCGTGTCGAGCGCCGCCGTGTACGTCGACGCGCACGGCGACGGGTTCGAGACCGACGAGTTCGGGGCGTTCCCCCTGCCCGTCGACGAGGACCAGCCGACCGTCGCCCCGGGCCGCGGCTCGTACGCGACGGGCAAGGTCGCGCTCGAGCTCGCGTGGCGGGCGGCCGGTGACGTCCCGGCCACGGTGCTGCGGCCCGGCGCGATCCACGGCCCCGGCTGCCGTCAGCCTCGGGAGTGGACGTTCGTGAAGCGCGTGCTCGACGGCCGCGACGTGCGGGTCCTCGCCTACGACGGGGCGAGCCGTTTCCACACGACGTCGACGCAGGTGCTCGCCGAGCTCGTGCGCCTCGCCGCCGGGGCTCCGGGCGACCGGGTCCTCAACGCCGCCGACCCCGGGGCGCCGACGGTCGCGGAGATCGGCGTCGCCGTCGACGAGGCCCTCGGCGTCCGGACCCGCACCGTCACGGTCCCCGGCCCGCCGGTGGACGACGTCGGCCTCACGCCCTGGTGCGTGCCCCGGCCGATGGTCCTGGACATGTCACGGGCGCAGCGCTCGCTCGGCTACGTCGCGCCCGGCGTCTACGCGCAGACGGTCCGGCCGGCGGTCGAGTGGCTCGTCGAGCAGGCCAGGGCGGGGGACTGGCGCGCCGCGTTCCCCGGGTTCGCCCGGATGGAGGCCATGGGCGACTTCTTCCCGTACGCGGCCGAGGACCGGTACCTGGCAGGCGTCGCCCGGGACGGGTGAACGGCCGGGGCGTCGTGCCCGGCGGGTGCCCGCCCGCTCGGGGATGATGACCGCCATGACCGACACGACGCTCGCCGCGGACAACCCCTTCGCGGCACCCTCGCCCCTGCCGTACGCGCTCCCCGACCACACCCGGATCCGCGCGGAGCACTACCGTCCCGCCCTGCTCGCCGGCATGGCCGCGCACCGCGCGGAGGTCGAGTCGGTCGCGACCGACCCGGCCCCGCCGACGGTCGAGAACACGCTGGTCGCCCTGGAGCGGTCCGGCCGGCTGCTGCACCGGGCGGCCACGTCGTTCTACAACCAGGCGAGCAGCGACTCGAGCCCCGAGCTCGACGCCGTCGAGGGGGAGGTCGCGCCGCTCATGGCGGCGCACCACGACGCCACCTACCTCGACGTGCGGCTGTTCGACCGCGTCGAGGCGCTGCACGCCGCGGCCGAGGCGGGCGACCTCGACCTGGAGCCCGACACCGCCTGGCTCCTGCACCGCACCCGCACGGCGTTCGTCCGCTCGGGCGTCCGCCTCGACGCCGACGCGCAGGAGCGGCTGCGTGCGCTCAACGCGGAGATCACGTCGCTCGAGACGACGTTCGGCCGGGACCTGCTCGCGGCCACCAACGCCGCGGCCGTCCTGGTCACGGACGAGGACGAGCTCGACGGCATGCCCGACGACGCCCGTGCGGCGGCCGCCCTGGCGGCGAAGGAGCGCGGCCACGACGACGGCTGGCTCGTCGAGCTGCAGCTGCCCACGCAGCAGGCGCCGTTGGCCATGCTGCGCGACCGAGGGCTGCGCGAACGGATCTTCCGGGCCTCGGCGACCCGTGGCGGCGTCGAGGGGCCGCACGACACGCGCCCGACGATCCTGCGCCTCGTGCGGTTGCGCGCCGAGCGTGCGCAGCTCCTCGGCTACGACCATCACGCGGCGTACGTGGCGGCGGACGCGACGGCGAAGTCGGCGCAGGCCGTCGCGGACCTCCTCGGGCGGCTCGCGCCGGTCGCCGTCGCGAACGCGAAGGCCGAGGCCGCAGATCTGGAGGCGGCCCTCGTGCGCGACCACCCCGGCGCCGTGCTCGAGCCGTGGGACTGGGCGTACTACGCCGAGCAGGTCCGCAAGGAGCGCCGTTCGCTGGACGACGCGCTGCTGCGCCCGTACCTCGAGCTGGAGCGGGTGCTGGCGGACGGCGTGTTCCGGGCGGCGAACGCCCTGTACGGCCTGACGTTCGCGGAGCGGCACGACCTGGTCGGCTACCACCCGGACGTCCGCGTCTTCGAGGTGTTCGACGCGGACGGCAGCGGCGTGGGCCTGTTCCTCGGCGACTTCTGGACGCGTGAGAGCAAGCGCGGCGGCGCGTGGATGAACAACCTCGTCGACCAGTCGACGCTGCTCGACGAGCGGCCCGTCGTGGTCAACAACCTCAACATCCCGAAGCCCCCCGAGGGTGAGCCGACGCTGCTCACGTGGGACGAGGTGATCACCGCGTTCCACGAGTTCGGTCACGCGCTGCACGGGCTGTTCTCGGCGGTGCGGTACCCGTCGCAGTCGGGCACGGAGGTGCCGCGGGACTTCGTCGAGTTCCCGTCGCAGGTCAACGAGATGTGGGCGTGGGACCCGTCGATCGTGCGGGCGTTCGCGCGGCACCACGAGACCGGTGAGCCGATGCCGTCCGAGTGGGTGGACACGCTGCTCGCGGCCCGCCAGGACGGCGAGGGGTTCGCGACCACGGAGTACCTCGCCGCCGCGCTGCTCGACCAGGCCTGGTACCGCCTCGCGCCCGACGAGGTGCCGACCGACCCGGACGACGTCGTGCGGTTCGAGGCGCAGGCGCTGGCCGCGGCGGGCGTCGACTTCGCCCCGGTGCCTCCGCGGTACCGCACGACGTACTTCAACCACGTGTTCGGCGGCGGGTACTCGGCGGGCTACTACTCGTACATCTGGTCCGAGGTCCTCGACGCCGACACGGTCGAGTGGTTCCGCGAGAACGGCGGCCTGCGCCGCGAGAACGGCGACACGTTCCGCGCGCGGCTGCTGTCCCGCGGCGGCTCCGTGGACCCGCTGCAGGCGTTCCGTGACCTGCGCGGCCGGGACGCGGACATCGGGCCGCTGCTCGCGCGCCGCGGACTGCTGGGAGCCGGGGAGCAGTGACCGCGCGGGCCGGTACGGTGGTCGGCATGCCCGATCCTCGTACCGGCCCTGCCGCGCCCCTGACCAGCCAGCCCACCGCGCAGGACGAGGTCGTCGGGATCTGTCGTGACCTCATCCGGTTCGACACGTCGAACTACGGCGACGGCTCGGGCCCGGGGGAGCGCGCCGCCGCGGAGCACGTCATGGGGCTGCTCACGGAGGTCGGCCTGGACCCGGAGCTGTTCGAGAGCGAGCCGGGCCGTTCGAGCGTCGTCGTGCGCCTGGAGGGCGAGGACTCGTCCCGCCCCGCGCTCGTGCTGCACGGTCACCTCGACGTGGTGCCCGCGCGCGCCGACGACTGGACGGTCGACCCGTTCGCGGCGGAGGAGACGGACGGTCTCGTGTGGGGCCGCGGGGCCGTCGACATGAAGGACATGGACGCGATGATCCTGGCGGTCGTCCGCCAGATGGTCCGCGAGGGCCGCCGGCCCGCCCGGGACGTCGTCGTGGCGATGTTCGCCGACGAGGAGGCGGGCGGCACGTACGGCGCCCGCTGGGCCGTCGACCACCGCCCGGACCTGTTCGAGGGCGCGACGGAGGCGATCAGCGAGGTCGGCGGCTTCTCGGTCGACGTCGGCGGGCGCCGCGCGTACCTGCTGCAGACCGCGGAGAAGGGCCTGTCGTGGCTGCGGCTCGTCGCGGACGGCCGGGCCGGGCACGGCAGCCAGGTGAACCGCGACAACGCCGTGACCCACCTCGCGGACGCGGTCGCACGGATCGGCCGGCACCCGTGGCCCGTGCAGCTCACCCCGACCGTGCACGCGTTGCTGCAGGGTGTCGCCGACCTCACCGGGCTCCCGTTCGACGGCGAGGACCCGTCGTCGGTCGACGCGCTCGTCACGGCGCTCGGTCCGGCCGGGAAGTTCGTCGGCGCCACGCTGCGCCACACCACCAACCCGACGCAGCTCACCGCCGGGTACAAGGCGAACGTGATCCCGGGCAGCGCCGAGGCCACCGTGGACGGCCGCTTCCTGCCCGGTCTCGAGGACGAGTTCGTCTCGACGGTCGCCCACCTGGCCGGTGAGCACGTGCGTCTCGAGCGGATCCACCACGACGTCGCGCTCGAGGCGCCCTTCTCGGGGAGCCTGGTCGACGCGATGGTCGACTCGCTGCTCGCGGAGGACCCCGAGGCGACGGTCCTGCCGTACACGCTGTCCGGCGGCACCGACAACAAGTCGCTGTCCCGGCTGGGCATCACCGGCTACGGGTTCGCGCCGCTGCGGCTGCCGGACGACCTCGACTTCGCGGGCATGTTCCACGGCGTCGACGAGCGCGTCCCGACGGACGCCCTGCGGTTCGGCACCCGGGTGCTCGACCGGCTGCTGCGCTCCTGCTGACGGGTCCGGGCCGGCCGGTGCCGGCCCGGACCTCGTTCAGTCGTCGTCGGGGAGCGAGAGCGTGCTGCGTACCCGGATGATCTTGCGCCGCAACCAGACCTTGCGTCCGCCGCCCGCGAACAGGCGGGTCCGGGCCAGCTCCCAGCGCCCGTACTCGGCCTGCTCCGTCAGCATCTGCCGGGCCTCGTTCCGGCTGGTGGAGGGCGGGATCGTCACGACCCTGACCTCGTACTGACCACCCTGGGACACCCAGTCCTGGCGCTTCGTCCCCGTCTGACCGTTTGCCATCCGCCACCCCGTCCCGCGTGCCGTGCACGCGTCGCCGTCCCACCGGTGCCGACCGACCTTACGCGGTGCCATTGTGCCCCGCGCGGCGCTACGGTCGTCGCATGACCGTCGACCCGCGTGCCGCGCTGGACCGCCTGATCGCAGCCCTCGAGGCCCACTACAACGCCGTCGTGTCCAAGCACGGCGACGACGACCCGGCCGTCGACGACGCGTACGACGTCCTGGCGGACGCGTTCGAGGTGTACGACGACGCGCTGGGCACGGTCCACGGCGAGGCGACGCCGTTCTACCTCGCGGAGGAGGACGACGAGGAGGACGACGAGGACGAGGTCGACGACGACGAGGTCGACGAGGACGACTACGACGCCGACGACCTCGCGGACGAGCCCACGGGCCTCGGCAGCCGCTGAGGCGGCCTCAGAACCTCTCGGGGTAGCCGACCTCGGGTGCGCTGACCTCGTCGAGCGCACGCCGCAGCTCGACGGGCAGCTCCAGGTCCTCGGAGGCGAGCGACCCGCGCAGCTGTGCGGCGGTCCGCGCGCCGACGACGGCCGAGCTCACCCCCGGGCGCCCGCGCAGCCAGGCGAGCGCGACCTCGAGGGGTGTGCGCTCGAGCCCGTCGGCGGCCGTGGCGACGGCTTCGACGACCGCCGCGGAGTCGCGTCCGAGGTACGGCTCGACGAACCCCGCGAGGTGCGGTGACGCGGCCCGCGAGTCGGCGGGGATGGTGCGCCGGTACTTGCCGGTGAGCACGCCGCGGCCGAGCGGCGACCACGCGAGCGCACCGACGCCGAGCGCGGCGGCCGCGGGCAGTACCTCGCGCTCGACGCCGCGCTGGAGCAGCGAGTACTCGGCTTCCACGGCGGCGAGCCCCGTGTCGCCCTCGAGGAGCGTCGCGGCGCGGGCGACCTGCCACCCGGCGTGGTTGGCGAGGCCGACGTACCGGGCGCGGCCGCTCGTGACGGCGAGGCGGAGCGCGGAGACGGTCTCGTCGAGCGGGGTCCGCGGGTCCGGGGACTGCACGAGGAACAGGTCGACGTGGTCGGTGCCGAGCCGGGCCAGCGACGCGTCGAGCGAGGTGAGCAACGCGCCGCGCGACCCGTCGACGACGGCGCCCGAGCCTGTCCGCCGGACACCGGCCTTGGTGCACAGCACGACCTCGTCACGGGCGACCACGTCGCCGAGCAGCGTGCCGATGAGCTCCTCGGCACCACCGTCGGCGTACGACGCGGAGGTGTCCAGCAGCGTGCCGCCCGCGTCGACGAAGTCGCGCAGCTGTTCGGCCGCCTCGTGCTCGTCCGTGTCGCGGCTCCACGTCATGGTGCCGAGTCCGAGCCGCGAGACGCGCAGGCCCGTGCGGCCGAGATGGCGCTGTTCCATGAGGCGCAACAGTAACCGCGGTGCCCATGACCTCCGGGGACGGCCCGCCGGGCCAGGTGGCCCGGCTAGGGTTGCCGCTCGTGAGCATGGGTGCTGGTGAAGCGATCCTCCTCGGTCTGGTCCAGGGCCTGACCGAGTTCCTGCCTGTGTCGTCGAGCGCGCACCTGCGCATCGTCGGCGAGCTGATCGGGTCGTCGGACCCCGGCGCGGCGTTCACCGCGATCACCCAGCTCGGCACCGAGTCCGCGGTGATCCTGTACTTCCGCCGT
Source organism: Cellulomonas chitinilytica (assembly GCF_016862675.1). GTDB lineage: Bacteria > Actinomycetota > Actinomycetes > Actinomycetales > Cellulomonadaceae > Cellulomonas > Cellulomonas chitinilytica. Next base: position 117,762 of record NZ_BONK01000005.1, read on the forward strand.
GACATCGCCCGGATCTGCTCGGCGTGGTGGAGCGCGGTGCGGGGCGACCGCGGCCCGGACTGGCGGTCCCGGGCGGGCCTGCCGAACGACCGTCCGGCGGACCACGACGCCCTCATGGCCTGGTTCATCGCGCTCGGCTCGGTGCCGATCGTCGTGCTCGGGCTGCTGTTCCAGGACGCGATCGAGCAGACGTTCCGCAACCTGTGGCTCATCGCGTTGACGCTCGCCGGGTTCGGCCTGTTCCTCGGCTGGGCGGACCGCCGCGGCGCGCACGCCCGCCCGCTGGACGACCTGACCCCGAAGGACGCGATCAAGTTCGGGCTGTGGCAGTCGCTCGCGCTGATCCCCGGGGTGTCGCGGTCCGGCGGCACGATCACCGGTGGCCTGCTCATGGGCTACACGCGGGAGGCGGCCGCGCGGTACTCGTTCCTCCTCGCGATCCCGGCCGTGTTCGGGTCGGGGCTGTTCCAGCTGGCCAAGAGCGCGGGCGACTTCGGGCACGCCGGCACGCCCGGGTTCGGTGCGACCCTGCTCGCGACGGTGATCGCGTTCTTCGTCGGGTACCTGGTCATCATCGTGTTCCTGAAGATCGTCTCGACGTTCAGCTACGCACCGTTCGTCTGGTACCGCGTCGGCCTGGCGGTCCTCGTCGTGCTCCTGCTGCTCACGGGCGTGCTCGACGCGAGCTCCGCGCCGGCGAACGCCTGACCTCTACAGCCAGCCGGACCGGCGGAACACGCGGAACAGCACCCAGCAGGCGACGGCCATGCCGAGCAGCGACAGCGGGTAGCCGAACGTCCAGCCGAGCTCGGGCATGTGCCGGAAGTTCATGCCGTAGATGCCGGCGACGAGGGTCGGGACGGCGATCATCGCCGCCCACGCCGAGATCTTGCGCATGTCCTCGTTCTGCTGGACGGAGACCTGCGAGAGGTGCGCCGAGAGCATGTCGCCCAGCAGCCGGTCGTGCGCGTCGAGGTGACGGTCGACCCGGTCGGTCGTCACCTGCAGGCGGCGCAGCCACGGTCGCGCGCGCTCGCCGCCGGCGGCGTCCTCGGCCTCGGCCAGCAGGTCGGGCAGCACGGTCGTGACCGGGCCGAGGGCGTGCCGGGCCTCGGCGATCTCCCGCTTGAGGTCGTAGATCTGCTCGACGGACCGGGTGCGCCGGTCCGTCGAGAACACGACGCGCTCGGTGTCCGCGGTGGCCTCCCCGAGCGCGATCTCGACGTCCGAGGCGGTCGCGACGAGCGTGAGGAGCACGGCCGCGAGCACCTGCTGGACGCCGTGGTCCGGGACGGCGGCGCCGGTCGTCAGCTTCTCCTCGGCGTGCTCGACCACGCCCGCGTCGCCCAGCTCGCACATGAGCAGGACGTCGCGCCCGACGACGCACGTGAGCGCACCGGTGTGCACGTCGCGCGTCTGCTCGACGTAGGACAGCGTCGGGACCGTCAGCACGAGCTCCCCGTCGGTCGTGCGGTCCACGCGAGCCCGCATCGGGTGCCTCGGGGACACCGGATGGGCGCTCGGTCCGCGGTGCTCGAGCGCGGCGACCACGTCCTCGCCGAGCCCGTACCGCCGTGCCGCGTCGACCAGCAGGGCGGGCTCGGGGACGACGACCCACCGCGCCCCGCCGCCGGGCGCCTGCCCACCGGCGAGCGGCCGCCACCCGTCGGGGGTCTGCTCGCACACGCGCTCGGCGCGGTCGTCCGGGGCCGGTGTCGTCGTCTCCACGGCTGCATCGTGACACCGCGCGCCGTCACGTGTGCGCCGGAGGCTAGGCTTCCGCCGTGCTCACCTGGCCGACCCCGCCGATCCCTCAGCTTCCCGGACGCGGTGCACCGGTCCAGGTCCGCGACTCCTCGACCGGCCGCCTGGTCGTCGCCGCCGCCGGTCACGAGGCGACGTTGTACGTCTGCGGCATCACGCCGTACGACGCGACCCACATGGGGCACGCCGCCACGTACGTCGCGTTCGACGTGCTCGGCCGGGCGTGGCGCGACGCGGGCCACACGGTCCGGTACGCCTCGAACGTCACGGACGTCGACGACCCGCTGCTGGAGCGTGCGACGGCGACGGGCGTCGACTGGCGGACCCTCGCGGTCGAGCAGACCGCCCTGTTCGCCGAGGACATGACGGCGCTGGGCGTGCTGCCGCCCGACACGTACCTCGGGGTCGTCGAGTCGATCCCCGCCGTCGTCGACGCGGTCCGCGCGCTGCTGGACGTGGGAGCCGCCTACCGTGTCCCGACGCCGGGCTCGTCAGGCCTCGGTGACGTGTACGCCGACCTGGCGAAGGACGCCGACTTCGGGGCGGTGGCCGGCCTGGACGACGACACGATGCGGGCGCTGTTCGCCGAGCGCGGGGGAGACCCCGACCGGGACGGGAAGCGGTCGCCGCTCGACCCGCTGCTGTGGCGCTCCGAGCGTCCGGGCGAGCCCGCGTGGGACGGCGGCGAGCTGGGTCCCGGCCGACCGGGCTGGCACATCGAGTGCGCCGTCATCGCGCGTGAGGGTCTCGGGCTGCCGTTCGACGTCGAGGGCGGCGGCTCCGACCTGCTCTTCCCGCACCACGAGATGAGCACGTCGCACGCGCGGCTGCTCGACTCCGGCGAGGGCGCCCGGGTGCACGTGCACACCGGGATGGTCGGGCTCGACGGCGAGAAGATGAGCAAGTCCCGCGGCAACCTCGTGCTCGTGTCCCGGCTGCGGGCCGACGGCGTGGACCCGATGGCCGTGCGCCTCGCGATCCTCGCGCACCGGTACCGCGACGACTGGGACTGGACCGACGCCGGTCTGCACGCCGCGCAGGAGCGCCTCGAGCGCTGGCGGAGCGCGGTGTCCGGCAACGGCGGACCCGACGCGACCGCGCTGCTGGCGGGAGTCCGGGCCGCGGTCGCCGACGACCTGGACACGCCGACCGCGCTCGCCGCGGTCGACACCTGGGCGCAGGAGTCCCTGGCGGGGACGGCCCAGCCCGTCGAGGGCGCCCCGGGTGTGGTCGCCCGCACGATCGACGCGCTGCTGGGCATCCGGATCTGACGCGGTCGCTGAGGTGCCGCGACCCGGCAGTCTCAGCGGTGCCCGTCGAGGAACTCGACCACCTGCCGCATCGCGTCGTCGAACGTCGGCTCCAGCGCGTGGTTCGCACCCGGCAGCACGACGAGGCGCGCGTCGCCCCCGGCGGCGTTCCACGCCGCGACGGTCGTGCTCGCCCACGCGGGGTCGACGACCTCGTCGGCGTCGCCCTGCAGGACGAGCACGGGCATGTGCGCGCGGTCGGCGAACGTCGTGGTGGTCACGTCGGTCCAGAACTGCGGCTGGACCTGCGGGTTGCCGCGGGTGCCGAGCTCTCCGGCCGGGTCCAGCGCGACCTGCATGAACTTCTCGACGTTCTGCCACGGGACGGCGCTCGACGGCGAGATGGCGACGACGGCGTCCATCGCCTCCGGCGCCACGACGGCGGTGTTGAGGGAGATCCGGCCTCCCTGCGAGTGCCCGACCAGCGCGACGCGGTCCGGGTCGAGCTCGGGGACGCCCCCGGCGGCGACGGCACCGAGCGCCGCGACGACGTCCTGCGTCGCCCCGACCTCCATGTCCGGCATCCGCTCGGGGTCAGGGCTCGACGACCCGTAGTTGCGCAGGTCCGTCGCCAGGACGGCGTACCCGGCGGCAACGAGCGCGGACTGCATCCCGAGCGCCGACGTGCTCGGCTCGTACTCCCGGGGCGGCTGGTATCCGTGCACGAAGACGACGACCGGGAACGGCCCGTCGCCCGCGGGCAGGTCGAGGATCCCGCTGATCGTGAGGTCGCCGCTCGGGTACGTCACGTCGAGGCGCCGGAACGGGGTGCCGTCGCCGAGCCGCTCGCCCCGCACGGTCAGCGCGCCGGGCGCGGTCGGTTCGTCGATGAGCGTGCGCAGCGTGCGGTCCGTCGTGGGCGCGGGCAGCGTGCTCGTGGGCGAGGCGCTCGCGTGCGGCTCGGCCCCGCCGGGCGCGCAGGCGCCGAGGAGCGCGAGCGCCGTCGCGACGGCGGCGGTGACGAGCAGGGACGAGGAGGCGCGGCGAGTCGGCACGGACCGGACCGTAGCGCCATCCCGCGGTGCGCGTGGTGACTTTCGGTCGAAACGCCGAAACTCTCGGTGGAACCCGCAGAGGCGCGGCCTCGCAGGTCAGGGGCCCGTCAGCCGCCGGTGCCCTTGTCCCGTCGTCGCAGGTACCGCTCGAACTCCTGCGCGATGGCCTCGCCGCTCGCCTCCGGCAGGTCGGCCGTGTCCTTGGCCTCCTCGAGCTGGCGCACGTACTCGCCGATCTCGTTGTCCTCACCGGCCAGCTCGTCGACGCCGTGCTGCCAGGCGACCGCGTCGTCGGGCAGCTCGCCCAGCGGCACGGGCTCGCCGAGGAGCTGCTCGATGCGGTGCAGGATCGCGAGGGTCGCCTTCGGCGACGGCGGGTGGGCCACGTAGTGCGGGACGGCCGCCCACAACGACATCGCGCGCATCCCGCGGACGGCCGCCTCGTGCTGGAGCACCCCGACGATGCCTGTCGGGCCCTCGTAGGTGTTCGGGTCGAGCCCGATGAGCTCGCGCAGGTGCGGGTCCTCGCTCGTGGAGTTCACCGGGATCGGCCGGGTGTGCGGCACGTCGGCCAGCAGCGCCCCGACCGTCACGACCGTACGGACGCCCATCCCGGCGGCGATGTCGAGCAGCTCGGCGCAGTACCGCCGCCAGCGCATCGACGGCTCGATCCCGTGCACGAGCACCACCCGGCGACCGGTCCGGTTCGCGTCCGCGAGGGCGACCGCGGTCGTCGGCCACGTGATCTCCCGCGTGCCGTCGGGGCCGGGGCCGATGACGGGCCGGTTCACCTGGAAGTCGTGGTACTCCTCCGGGTCGAGCTCGTCGACCTGCTCGGCGTCCCACACCTCGTGGAGGTGCTCGAGAGCCTGCGTCGCGGCTGATCCCGCGTCGTTCCAGCCCTCGAAGGCGGCGAGCATCACCGGCTCGTCGTCGGGGAGCTCTGCGGGTCCGTGCTCGCTCATCCACCCAGCGTAGGACGCTTGCCCCGCGCACCCTCGCAAGGGGTGGTCCGAGGGCGCGCCGGGGCGTGCCTAGCATGGAGGCCATGCCTACCCCTTCGGACGACGTCCTCGCGCCCGCCCTGCCGCCCGCCGTGCTCTGGGACATGGACGGCACCCTCATCGACACCGAGCCGTTCTGGATCGCGGCGGAGATCGAGCTCGTCGAGGCGCACGGCGGTGTGTGGACGCACGAGGACGGCCTCAACATGGTCGGCAGCTCGATGGACGTCTCGGCGGGCATCCTGCGCTCGCGCGGGGTGGACCTGCCGGACGACGAGATCGCGGCGTTCCTCAACTCCCGCGTCGCCGCGGGTGTCGCCGCCGGCATCCCGTGGCAGCCGGGTGCGGAGCGCCTCCTGAAGGACCTCAAGGCCGCGGGTGTGCCCATGGCCCTCGTGACGTCGTCGTTCCGTGTGCTCGCGGAGCCGTTCGCGCAGGCGGCGCCGTTCTTCGACGTCGTCGTCGCCGGGGACGACGTCGCACGACCGAAGCCGGACCCGGAGCCGTACCTGCGTGCCGCCGAGGGCCTCGGGGTGGACGTCACGGCGTGCGTCGCGTTCGAGGACTCGCGGTCGGGCATCGCCTCGGCGGTGGCGTCGGGTGCACGGGTCGTCGCGATCGAGGTCATGCAGCCGGTCGCCCCACGGCCCGGCCTGAGCCGGGTGGCGTCGCTCGAGGACGTCGCGCTCGACGACCTCGCGAGGATCGCCGGGGGCGACGAGCTGGACCTTCGCCCCGCCGGCTGACCGGTCAGGCGGCCGGCGTCACTGCCAGGGGAGTCACACCGATCGCGCGCTCCACGGCGCCCTCCGGCACCTCCGGCGGCGTTCCGCCGAACGCCGGGCACAGCGCGCGGAACGAGCACCAGTCGCACAGCTTCGACGGCCGGGGCCGCCAGTCGCCGGTGCGAGCCGTCTCCTGGATGCCGGCCCAGATGGACCGCACGCGCGCCTCGAACGTGACCATCTCCGGCTCGGTCGGCTCGTGCTTGAGGACGACGCCGTCGCCCAGGTACTCGAGCTGGAGCAGCTTCGGGAGCACGCCCCTCGTCCGCCAGATCACGTAGGCGTAGAACCGCATCTGGAACAGCGCGGAGCTCTCGAACCCCGCGCGGGGCGACCGCCCGGTCTTGTAGTCGACGACCCGCACCCACCCGTTCGGCGCGACGTCGACCCGGTCGACGATCCCGCGCAGCTGCGGCCCGTCCTCGAGCTCCGTCGTCACCGCCAGCTCCCGTTCGCGCGGCTGCAGGCGGGTCGGGTCCTCGAGCGTGAAGTAGGTGGCGAGCAACCGTTCGGCGCTCGTGAGCCAGTCCGTGAGCTCGTCGGGCGTCGCGAACATCTCGGTCACCTGGGGCGAGCGTTCCCGCAGCTCGTCCCACCGCTGCGGGAGCAGGCCGGTGGCGGCCTCGAGCGTGCGTTCCACCGCGGGCAGGTCGAAGAGGTGCTCGAGCACCGCGTGCACGAGCGTGCCACGCGCGGCCGCGACGCTGGGCGGCTCGGGCAGGCGGTCCACGACCCGGAGCCGGAACATCAGCGGGCACTGCAGGAAGTCGTTCGCGCGCGACGGCGACAGACCCGGCTTCGAGGGCGGCCGCGCGGCGGTCGCCTCGACCTGCGCCTCGACGAGCTCCTCCACGGAGTCGTCCTGCGCCGTCGCCAGGTCCGGCACCACCTCGTCGACGTCCTGAGAGCTCACACGACGAGGGTAGGCGCCGGCACCGACATGCAGGCCGCACGGGCCCGCGCGTCGCGCCACCTAGGCTGATCGCGTGAGCACCCCGCCCCCCGCCCGACGGACCTCCGGCTGGGTCATCGGCCGTGCGGCCGGCGCGCCGATCATCCTGGCGCCGAGCTGGCTGCTCGCCGCGCTCGTCCTCACGCTGCTGTTCGCGCCGACGGTGCGGAGCCGGATCGGGGACGTCGGCGCGGGCGTGTACGTCGTCGCCCTGGTGTTCGTGGTCCTGCTCTTCGCGTCGGTGCTCGTGCACGAGCTGGCGCACGGGCTCGTCGCCCGGGCCCGGGGCCAGCAGCCGCACGAGTTCGTGCTCACGCTGTGGGGCGGCCACACGTCGTTCGGCGGTGCGGCGCCCACGCCCGCCACGAGCGCGCTGATCGCCGTGGTGGGGCCGCTCGCGAACCTCGTCCTCGGCGGGGTGTTCCTCGTCGCGGCGCGCGCGGTGGACGCGACCTCGTCGGGCGAGCCCGGGATCACGAGCCTGCTGCTGTACTCCGGTGCGATCACGAACGGCTTCGTGGGTCTGTTCAACCTCGTCCCCGGCCTGCCGCTCGACGGGGGGCGCGTGCTGGAGGCGGTCGTCTGGGCGGCCACGAAGGACCGGCACACCGGCACGGTCGTCGCCGGCTGGTGCGGTCGTGTCGTGGCGGTCGGCGTGTTCGCCTGGGCCCTGCTGCTGCCGCTCGTGCAGGGCTACCAGCCGAACATCGGCGAGGTGCTGTGGGCGGCGCTCATCGGCGCGTTCCTGTGGTCCGGCGCGTCCGGCGCGGTGCGCGGGGGCAAGGCGCAGCGCGCGGTCGACCAGGTCACGTTCGCCACCGTGGGCCGCCGCGCGGCGACCGTCGGGCACGCCGACTCGGTGGCACGTGCCGGTGCGGCCGCGGCCGCGGCCGGCGCGCAGGAGGTCGTCGTCCTGTCGCCCGACGGCCGTCCCGCGGCCTACGTCGACCGCGCCGCCGCCGCGTCCGTACCCGCGGAGGCGGCGGGCACCACACCCGTGACGGCGGTCGCCGTGCCGCTGCCGGTGGGGGCCGTCGTCGACGCGTCGCTGACCGGCTCGGCCCTCGTCCAGGCGGTCGGGCAGGCCACCCGGCTCGCCCCGGTCGTCGCGGCGACCGTCGACGGCCGGGTCGTCGGCCTCATCCGCGCGACGGACGTCATCGCCGCGATCCGGTCCTAGGCGACCGGCCGGGGTGCGTCGGGCTCCTAGACTGGTGGCCCGTGACCACCGACTCCCAGCCCGCCGGCGCCGCACAGCGGCGCGGTCCCTTCCGCACGGGTGACCGCGTGCAGCTCACCGACCCGCGCGGCAGGCTGCACACGATCACCCTGGCCCCCGGGGGGACGTTCCACACCCACCGCGGCTACTTCACGCACGACGAGCTGATCGGTGCCCCCGAGGGCTCGGTCGTCCGGAACACGGCGGGCATCGAGTACCTCGCGGTGCGGCCCCTGCTCGCGGACTACGTGCTGTCGATGCCGCGTGGCGCGGCGGTCGTCTACCCCAAGGACGCGGGCCAGATCGTCGCGATGGCGGACATCTACCCCGGTGCGCGCGTCATCGAGGCCGGGGTCGGCTCGGGCGCGCTGACGATGTCGCTGCTGCGCGCGGTCGGTGACGGCGGCTCGCTGCACTCGATCGAGCGGCGCGAGGACTTCGCCGCGATCGCGCGCGGCAACGTCGAGGGCTTCTTCGGTGGCCCGCACCCCGCGTGGCGGCTGTCCGTCGGCGACCTCGCGGACGTGCTGCCGGTCGTCGCGGAGCCCGGCTCCGTCGACCGGGTCGTGCTGGACATGCTCGCACCCTGGGAGAACCTCGACGTCGCCGCCCGGGCGCTCGCCCCCGGGGGCGTCCTCATCGCGTACGTCGCCACGACCACCCAGCTGTCCAGGCTCGCCGAGGACGTGCGGTCGGACGGCCGGTACACGGAGCCGGAGGCGTGGGAGTCGATGGTCCGCGGCTGGCACCTGGAGGGCCTCGCGGTGCGCCCGCAGCACCGGATGATCGGGCACACCGGGTTCCTGCTCACCACGCGGCGGCTCGCCGACGGCGTCGAGGCGCCGCTGCGCCGCCGTCGTCCGGCGAAGGGCGCGTACCCCGTCGGGGAGGACGGCGCCCCGGCGGCGGACCCCGAGCTCTGGTCGCCCGAGGCGATGGGGGAGCGTGCGGTCTCGGACAAGAAGCTGCGCCGCGCGCGCCGCGACGTGGGGCAGGCGCCCACCGACTGAGGGCTGCGGTCACGCTCGGGCGTCTCGTCCACCGGACCCGCGTCCGCACCGCGAGACGTTCCGGACACACCGCACCTGTTCGCGCAGACCGGTTGACACTGGTGGTTAGGGTCGTCGGACCAGCAGGCACAGCGCCGTGCACGGTGGTGGCAGACGTGGTTCGAGACACACCCCGGTACGACGCGGAACGGAGGCCGAGACATGACCGACCCGAACGCCCCTGGACGTGACCTGCAGCGCGAGCTCGCGGTGCTCGCGGCGAAGAACGAGCGCCTCAGCGAGGCTCTGGTGGCCGCACGAGAGCAGATCCTCGACCTCAAGCGCCAGGTCGACGACCTCGCCAAGCCGCCCGGGACGTACGCGACGTTCCTCGGCGCCCGCACCGACGGCAGCGTCGACGTGGTGTCGTCCGGCCGCAAGATGCACGTCGGCGCGAGCCCCGCGATCGACGTGCACCGGCTCAAGCCCGGCCAGGAGGTCATGCTCAACGAGGCGCTCACGGTCGTCGAGGCGGGCGGGTACGAGAAGGTCGGCGAGATCGTCACCGTCAAGGAGATGCTCGGCGAGGGCCGCGCCCTCGTGGTCGGTCGCGGCGACGAGGAGCGGGTCGTCCGGTTCGCGGGCCAGGTGCTCGACGCCCCGGTCCGCATCGGCGACGCGCTCACGATCGACTCGCGCAGCGGGTTCGTGTTCGAGGTCATCCCGCGCGCCGAGGTCGAGGAGCTCGTCCTCGAGGAGGTGCCCGACATCGACTACACGGACATCGGCGGGCTCGGGCCGCAGATCGAGGCCATCCGTGACGCCGTCGAGCTGCCGTTCCTGCACCCCGAGCTGTTCCGCGAGCACGGGCTCAAGCCGCCCAAGGGCGTGCTGCTGTACGGCCCGCCGGGGTGCGGCAAGACGCTCATCGCGAAGGCCGTCGCCCACTCGCTCGCCGCCACGGCGGCGGAGGCGCGCGGCGACGACCTCACGGAGGCGCGCAGCTACTTCCTCAACGTCAAGGGCCCGGAGCTGCTGAACAAGTACGTCGGCGAGACCGAGCGGCACATCCGCCTGATCTTCGCCCGGGCCCGCGAGAAGGCGTCGCAGGGGCACCCGGTCGTCGTGTTCTTCGACGAGATGGAGTCGCTGTTCCGCACGCGCGGCACGGGCGTCTCGAGCGACGTCGAGACGACGATCGTCCCGCAGCTGCTCAGCGAGATCGACGGCGTCGAGCGGCTCGAGAACGTCATCGTCATCGGTGCGTCGAACCGCGAGGACATGATCGACCCCGCGATCCTGCGCCCCGGTCGGCTCGACGTGAAGATCAAGATCGAGCGGCCCGACGCCGAGGGCGCCCGCGAGATCTTCGGCAAGTACCTCACGCCGGACCTGCCGATCCACCCCGACGACATCCACGAGCACGGCGACTCCGCGGCTGAGGCCGTCGAGGCGATGATCACGCGGGTCGTCGAGCGGATGTACACCGAGAGCGAGGAGAACCGCTTCCTCGAGGTGACGTACGCGAGCGGCGACAAGGAGGTCCTCTACTTCAAGGACTTCAACTCGGGCGCGATGATCCAGAACGTCGTCGACCGGGCCAAGAAGTCGGCGATCAAGGACCTGCTCTCGACGGGCCAGCGCGGCATCCGGGTCGACCACCTGCTCAACGCGTGCGTCGACGAGTTCCGCGAGAACGAGGACCTGCCGAACACGACCAACCCCGACGACTGGGCCCGGATCTCCGGCAAGAAGGGCGAGCGGATCGTGTTCATCCGCACGATCGTCCAGGGCAAGAAGGGCACCGACGGCTCGCGGACCATCGAGACGGTCACGAGCACGGGTCAGTACCTCTGAGCACGCGCCCGGCGCACGGTCACCGGCCACCTAGGGTGGACCCGTGACCGTGCGCCGCGTGATGGGGATCGAGACCGAGTACGGGATCCTCCAGCCCGGACGGCCCTTGGCCAACCCGATGCTGCTGTCGAGCCACGTCGTCGCCGTGCACGCCGCCGCCCGCGAGGGCGCTCGCACGAAGGCGCGCTGGGACTACGACGACGAGGACCCGCTGCACGACGCGCGCGGCTTCCACCTGCAGCGGGCGTCCGCGCACCCGTCGCTGCTCACGGACGACCCGACGGCGCCGGCCCCGTCCGGGGACGCGAAGGCGTCGTCCGACGGACCGCAGGCCCTGCCGCGCGCGACCACCGAGGAGTACGAGGACCCCGGCGCCGCGAACGTCATCCTCACGAACGGCGCGCGGCTGTACGTCGACCACGCGCACCCCGAGTACTCGTCGCCGGAGGTCACGAACCCGCTCGACGCGGTCCGCTGGGACCGGGCGGGCGAGCTGGTCATGCTCGCCTCGGTGCGGGCGCTCGCCTCGACCGCGGCGCTGCCCGACGTGGCGCTCTACAAGAACAACGTCGACGGCAAGGGCGCCACGTACGGCACGCACGAGAACTACCTCGTGGAGCGGGCCGTGCCGTTCGGCGACCTGGCCGCACGCCTCATCCCGTTCCTCGTCACCCGCCAGGTGTTCACGGGCGCCGGGCGGGTCGGGATCGGTCAGCGCGGCGAGCAGCCCGGGTTCCAGCTGTCCCAGCGGGCCGACTACATCGAGGCCGAGATCGGGCTCGAGACGACGCTGCGCCGCCCGATCGTCAACACGCGCGACGAACCGCACGCCGACCCCGACCGGTGGCGCCGCCTGCACGTCATCATCGGCGACGCGACGATGCTGGAGGTCGCGACGTACCTGCGTCTGGGCACGGCGTCGCTCGTGCTGTGGCTCATCGAGCGGGCGGTCGCCGACGGTGGTGCCGGGGGCGGGCTCGCGATGGTGGACCGCCTGACGCTGCGCGACCCCGTGTCGGCGGTGCACACCGTGAGCCACGACCTGACCCTGACGGCCCGCCTCGAGCTGGCGGACGGGCGGCGGCTGACCGCCCTCGAGATCCAGCGGGAGTACCTCGCCGCGGTCCGGACCGCTCTCGACCACGTCGGCGGCGAGCGGGACGCGCAGACCGTCGACGTGCTGGCGCGGTGGGAGGCCCTGCTCGCGGCCCTGGGCACCGACCCCGCGTCGTGCGCGCGGCAGGTGGAGTGGCTCGCCAAGCTGCGGCTCCTCGAGGGCATGCGCCGCCGGGACAGGCTGGCGTGGGACCACCCGCGGCTCGCCGCGGTGGACCTGCAGTGGTCGGACGTCCGACCGGAGCGCGGCCTGTACCACCGCCTCGTGGCCGCGGGCGCGGTGGACCTGCTCGTCACCCCCGAGCAGGTCGACGATGCCGTCGCCCGCCCGCCCGCCGACACGCGGGCGTTCTTCCGCGGTGAGGTGGTGGCCCGCTACGGGGGTGAGATCTCGGCGGCGAGCTGGGACTCGGTGGTGTTCGACGTGCCCGGCGCGGCGACCCTGCAGCGCGTCCCCATGCGGGACCCGCTGCGCGGGACGCAGGCGCACGTCGGCGACCTGCTGGACCGCTGCCCCGACGCCGCGTCGCTCCTCGTCGCGCTCGGTTCCTGACGACGGTCGAGCCGGCACCTGCGGCCCCGTCGTGGTGTCCTGACCTGCCCAGGTTGTCCGGGACTCGGGCGCGCGACCCGGATGCGTCGGAGGATGGGCCTAGGGTGGTGTCGAGAAGGATCGTCGGTGCACGGGGAGGTCTTCATGGCTGGTCAGGAACAGGTGCGGCCCCGCCGCGACGACGAGGAGCCGGTCGACGGCCCGGACACCCCGACGCCCGCCACGCCCTCGGCTCAGGCCCGGGACGCGGAGGTCGACGCGCTGCTCGACGAGATCGACGACGTGCTCGAGTCGAACGCGGAGCAGTTCGTGCGGGGCTTCGTCCAGAAGGGCGGTCAGTGAGCGCCGATGACGCCATGGACTCCGGGGCCCGACGCCACCACTTCCGGGCGGCTGCCGCACGCGTTCACCACCCCAGGCTCGTCGTCGTTCGTGGACTTCCTCGCGGGGTACGCCCCGCAGCTGCTGCCGGGGCACAGGCCGCTGCCGACCTCTGAGGTGGCGGCGCCGCACGGCACGACGATCGTCGCGCTCGCGTTCGAGGGCGGCATCGTCATGGCGGGCGACCGCCGGGCCACCATGGGCCCGATGATCGCGAGCCGCGAGATCGAGAAGGTGTTCCCGGCGGACGAGTACTCGGCCGTGGGCATCGCCGGCGCCGCGGGCCTGGCCGTCGAGCTGGTGCGCCTGTTCCAGCTCGAGCTCGAGCACTACGAGAAGATCGAGGGCAGTCTGCTGTCGCTCGACGGCAAGGCCAACCGGCTCGCGACGATGATCCGGGGCAACCTCGGGCTCGCGATGCAGGGCCTGGCGGTCGTGCCGCTGTTCGGCGGGTTCGACCTGGACCGCGGCGTCGGGCGGATCTTCTCGTACGACGTCACGGGCGGGCGTTACGAGGAGCACGACCACCACTCGGTGGGTTCCGGGTCGGTGTTCGCCCGCGGCTCCCTCAAGAAGCTGTGGCGTCCCGGTCTCGACGCCGACGGTGCCGTGCGGGTCGCCGTCGAGGCGCTCGTGGACGCAGCGGACGACGACTCGGCGACGGGCGGCCCGGACACGGTCCGGCGGATCTGGCCCGTCGTCGCGACCGTCACGGCCGCCGGCTACCTGCGCGCGGGCGACGAGCAGCTCGGCGAGATCGTCGAGCGCGTGGAGCAGGAACGTCGAGAGGCCCACCGCGGGCGGGGAGGTGCCGCCCGATGAGCATGCCGTTCTACGTCGCGCCCGAGCAGCTGATGAAGGACCGGGCGGACTACGCGCGCAAGGGCATCGCCCGCGGCCGGTCCGTCGTGGTCCTGCAGTACGACGACGGCATCGCCTTCGCGACCGAGAACGCGTCCCGGGCGCTGCACAAGGTCTCGGAGATCTACGACCGGATCGCGTTCGCCGCGGTCGGCAAGTACAACGAGTTCGAGAACCTGCGCGTCGCGGGCGTGCGGTACGCGGACCTGCGCGGCTACTCGTACGACCGTGAGGACGTCACGGCCCGCGGCCTGGCGAACGCGTACGCGCAGACGCTCGGCACGGTGTTCACGACGGAGTCGAAGCCGCTCGAGGTCGAGCTCTGCGTGGCCGAGGTCGGCCGCGCGCCGGCGGGCGACCAGATCTACCGGTTGTCCTACGACGGCTCGGTGGCGGACGAGCACGGGTTCGTCGTCATGGGCGGCCAGGCCGACCGGCTCGGCGGGCTCCTCGAGGACGGCTGGTCGCCCGGGATGACGCTCCCCGAGGTCCTCGCGCTCGGCGTGCGGGTGCTCGGCTCGGCGGGGGAGGACGGCGGCGAGGTGCGGGCCATCCCCGCGCAGCAGCTCGAGGTCGCGGTGCTGGACAGGACGCGGCCGCGGCGCGCGTTCCGCCGCCTGACGGGTGCGCTGCTCGAGGACCTGCTGGCGACGCCCCAGCCGGGCGCCGACGTCGGCACGGACTGACCGGCCGGCGAGCAGGGAACGACGAGGGGAGCGGGGAGCAGGCATGGACCGACGGATCTTCGGCCTGGAGACCGAGTACGGCGTGACGTGCGCCGCCCAGGACGGGCGCGGGCTGTCGGCCGACGAGGTCGCGCGCTACCTGTTCCGCAAGGTCGTCGCGTGGGGCCGTTCGTCGAACGTGTTCCTGCGCAACGGCTCGCGGCTGTACCTCGACGTCGGCTCGCACCCCGAGTACGCGACGGCCGAGTGCGACGACGTGCGCCAGCTCGTCGCGCACGACCGGGCGGGCGAGCGGATCCTCGAAGGTCTCGTCGCGGACGCCCAGCAGCGCCTCGAGCACGAGGGGCTGCCCGGCAAGATCCACCTGTTCAAGAACAACACGGACTCGGCGGGCAACTCCTACGGCTGCCACGAGAACTACCTCGTGCGCCGGCAGGGCGACTTCTCGCGGCTGTCGGACGTGCTGGTCCCGTTCCTCATCACGCGCCAGATCCTCACCGGTGCGGGCAAGGTCCTGAGCACGCCCCGCGGCGCCGTCTACTGCCTGTCGCAGCGCGCCGACCACATCTGGGAGGCGGTCTCCAGCGCGACGACGCGGTCCCGGCCCATCATCAACACGCGGGACGAGCCGCACGCGGACGCCGAGCACTACCGGCGGCTGCACGTGATCGTGGGTGACTCCTCGATGTCCGAGACGACGACGATGCTCAAGGTCGGCACGACGGACCTGCTGCTGCGCATGATCGAGGCGGGCATCCCGATCCGGGAGATGTCGCTCGAGAACCCGATCCGGGCCATCCGGGAGATCAGCCACGACATGACGGGGATGCACCCGGTCGTGCTCGCGAACGGCCGGACGGTGACGGCGGTCGACCTGCAGGAGGAGTACCTGGCGCGGGTGACGGACTTCGTGTCCTCGGACGGGGGCCCGACGCCCGAGACGAAGATGGTGCTCGACCTGTGGGAGCGGGGCCTGCGCGCGCTGCGCACCGGGGACCTGTCGCTCGTGGACCGGGAGCTCGACTGGGTCATCAAGTACAAGCTCATCGAGCGCTACCGCGCCAAGCACGGCCTGGAGCTCTCGGACGTGCGCGTCCAGCGCCTCGACCTGGCGTACCACGACATCTCGCGCACCGAGGGGCTGTACAACCTGCTGGCCGCGAAAGGTCTCGTGGAGCGGGTCAGCACCGACCTGGAGATCTTCGAGGCGACGGCGGTGCCCCCGCAGACGACCCGGGCCAAGCTGCGCGGCGACTTCGTGCGGGCCGCGCAGGAGGCCCGGCGCGACTACACGGTCGACTGGGTCCATCTGAAGCTCAACGACCAGGCGCAGCGGACGGTGCTGTGCAAGGACCCGTTCCGCAGCGTCGACGAGCGCGTGGACAGGCTCATCGAGTCGATGTAGCCGCGACCTCGGCCTCACGGTCCCGGGCCGTACAGTGTGGCGGTGCTCGGCCGTCCGCGGCCGGGACACCGTCGTGCCCGTGCCCGGGTGCGCGCCCCACCAGGAAGGAACACCGTGCGACGACTGCGTGTCACGGCTGCCGCCGCGGTCCTGGCGCTGGTCGCCCTCGCGGGGTGCACCGCCGACGCGACCTCGAACCCGGACGTCACCGTCACGGGTGAGCCCGGCGAGGCCCCGACCGTCACGTACGTGACGCCGCTCGAGGTGTCGAAGACCTACCGCGAGACGGTGTGGCCGGGCACCGGTCCCGAGCTCGTGGAGGGCGGGCCGGTCCTCATCGACTTCTGGCTCGAGAACGCGACGGACGCCTCGCTCGTCGACGAGAGCTTCACGTCGAACCCGACGCCGCGGCTGCTCACCGAGGAGGACCTCGGGACCGACCTGTACAAGACGCTCAAGGGTCAGCAGGTGGGTGCCCGGCTGCTGCAGGTGAGCCCCGGGTCGGGCTCGGGTGCGCTGGACTATCCGACGGTCACCGTGCTCGACGTGCTCCCGACGCGTGCAGACGGCGAACCGGTGCCGCCGCGCGAGGATCTCCCGGCCGTGACGCTGGCGGACAACGGCGCCCCGTCGATCACGCCGACGGGCACGGACCCACCGGCCGACCTCGTCGTCCAGGCGCTCGTCCGGGGCACGGGGGACCAGGTCGCGGAGGGCGACGTGATCACCGTGCAGTACACGGGCTTCGCGTGGACCACCGGCGAGGCGTTCGACTCGACGTGGCACAACGGGCTTCCCGTGTCCTTCTCGTTGCAGGACGTGGAGGCCTGGCAGGAGGGCCTGGTCGACCAGCCCGTCGGCAGCCAGGTGATGCTGGTGGTGCCGCCGACGTACGCCCTGGGCGTCACCGAGAGCCCCGAGCTCGCGGGGCAGACTGTCGTCTTCGTGATCGACATCCTTGCCACGGGCACCCCGGACGGAGGCACCAAGTGACGCTGGCCCTGCGCGTGATCCCTTGTCTCGACGTCGACGCCGGTCGTGTCGTCAAGGGCGTCAACTTCGAGAACCTGCGTGACGCGGGCGACCCGGTGGAGCTCGCCCGCCGGTACGACGCGGAGGGCGCCGACGAGGTGACGTTCCTCGACGTGTCGGCGTCGCTCGCGGGCCGGGACACGACGTTCGACGTGGTGCGCCGCACCGCGGAGGAGGTCTTCGTGCCGCTCACCGTGGGTGGTGGCGTCCGGTCGACCGACGACGTGGACAAGCTCCTGCGGGCGGGTGCCGACAAGGTCGGCGTCAACACCGCCGCGATCGCCCGCCCCGAGGTGATCTCGGAGATCGCCCAGCGGTTCGGCAGCCAGGTGCTCGTCATCTCGATCGACGCGCGTCGCGTCACGGGGGACGTGCGCACGGAGTCCGGGTACGAGGTGACGACGCACGGCGGCAAGCGGGGGACCGGCATCGACGCGGTCGTCTGGGCCGCGCGCGCCGCCGAGCTCGGGGCCGGCGAGGTGCTGCTGAACTCGATGGACGCGGACGGCACCGAGGACGGGTTCGACCTGGAGATGATCCGCGACGTGCGGGGCGTCGTGCACGTGCCGCTGATCGCGAGCGGGGGAGCGGGCACGGTCGAGCACTTCGTCGAGGCGGCCCGGGCGGGCGCCGACGCGGTGCTGGCGGCGAGCGTGTTCCACTTCGGGCAGCTCACGGTGCGCCAGGTGAAGGACGGGCTGCGCGACGCGGGGATCACCGTCCGCTGATCGTGGGCCTTGTCGGTCCGGGGTGCCTCAGGCCGGCAGCCGACGCTCCAGCGCGGCCACGTCGTGCGGTGCGCCCTCGGGCGTGACGTCGGCGGCACGTCCGCGACCGAACGCGTGCAGCAGCAGCTCGCCGACCTCGCCGCGGACCACGACCGTCCCGTGGTCTCCCCGGGCCTTCGCGACGCGGCGGCGGACGCCGTCGGGCCGGACGAGCACGAGGCCGACCCCGGTGCCGCGCGACCGCAGGGGCGCGTTGCGCACGAGCTGGCGCCACAGCGCCTCGGCGAGCTCGGGGTCGAGCGTCCGGGGCGCGACGGGCCCGCCTCCCCGCCGGACGTCCTCGGTGTGCACGAAGAGCTCGACGAGGTTCGCCGCGTCGCCGGCCCACGACATGGGGTGCCAGGCGGCGGGCGGCGCGGCGACGCGTGCGACGAGGTCGCGGTACGCCCCGGGCGTCGCCGCGGAGTCGCCGAGCTCCTGGATGGCCCGTTCGGTGCGGTCGGCGAGCGCCGGCACGACGATGCCGGCGCCGACGAGCGGGGAGCTCTCCCGCAGCACCACGTGCGCGGCGAGGTGGCGGGCCTCCCAGCCTTCGCAGAGCGTCGGCGCGTCGGGCGGGACGGCCGCGAGGGCCTGCGCGAGCGCGGCGCGTTCGTGCTGGTGCCAGGTCATCCCCGCATGCTCGCACGGCTCCCGGGAGCGGGGGGTTGGAACGTTCCATGAGAAGATCGTCGCGTCCCCCTTCGTCCCCCGGAAGGTCTGGCGTGCGCACGCGAGTCGAGCCGTCACGGTCGATGGCTCTCACCGGTTCCGCGGTGCGCCGCGCCGTCACCCTCATGGCCCGGGGCATGCGTGCGCACCCCGGCACGTACGGTCTCGCGATCGGCACCTCCGCGGTGTTCGGGGCCGTCACCGTCGGGGTCAGCCGGGTGCTCGGGGCGGTGACGGACCGGGTCGTGGTGCCGGCGCTGGCGGGTGACGCGGAGGCGCGCGGGGACATCTGGGTGGCGGGTCTGGCGCTCGTCCTCGTCGCGCTCACCCTGAGCCTGTCGGTCGCGGGCCGGCGGGTGTTCGCCGGCAAGGGGTACGCGATGATCCAGGCGGACCACCGGGAAGCCGTCACCCGCCAGTACCTCCGACTGCCGATGTCGTGGCACCGGCGGCACCCCACGGGCCAGCTCCTGTCGAACGCGAGCGCGGACGTCGAGGCGGCGACCTCGATCTTCAACCCGTTGCCGTTCGCGCTCGGGGTCGTCGTGATGCTCGCGGTGGCGGCCGTGGCGCTGTTCCGCACCGACGTGTGGCTCGCGCTGGCGGCTCTCGTCGTACTCCCGCTGGCGATCGTCGCGAACGTCGTCTTCCAGCGGCACATGTCGCCCGCGGTCGGGAAGGCGCAGCAGCTGCGGGCCGAGGTCGCCGACGTCGCCCACGAGAGCTTCGAGGCGGCGCTGCTGGTCAAGGCCCTCGGCACCGAGCACCGCGAGGAGGTCCGGTTCGCCGACCGGGCCGCCCAGCTGCGTGACGCGAACGTGCGGGTCGGGACGGTCCGTGCGCTCTTCGACCCGGTGATCGACCTGCTGCCGAGCCTCGGGACGCTGCTCGTGCTGGTCGTCGGCACGGTCCAGGTGACCGAGGGGCGCGTCGAGACGGGCGACGTGGTGGCCGCGGCCTACCTGCTGACCCTCCTCGCGGTCCCGGTCCGGGCGTTCGGGTGGGTCCTCGGGGAGGCGCCGCGGGCCCTCGTCGGCTACGACCGGATCTCACGCGTGCTGGACGCGCGCGGCGAGCTGCCCGACGGCACCACCAGGTGGGAGCCACGGGGTCCGGGCGCCCGGGTCGAGCTGCGCGACGTCCACCTCACCGTGCCGGGGCACACCGGCCCGGTGGAGCTCCTGCGCGGCGTCGACCTCGCCGTCGCGCCCGGCCGGACCGTCGCCGTGGTCGGGTCGACCGGCGCCGGCAAGACGACCCTGGTGTCGCTCGTCAGCCGGCTCGCGGACCCGACGACCGGTGCGGTGCTGGTCGACGGCATCGACCTGCGCCAGCTGGCCGCCGCCGACCTGACCCGGCACGTCGCGTTCGTCGCGCAGAGCACGTTCGTCTTCGAGGACACGGTGCGCGGGAACGTCACCCTCGCCGACGTCGGCGACCCGGGGTCACCGACCGACGACGAGGTGTGGGACGCGCTGCGCCTCGCGCACGTCGACGACGTGGTCCGGGCGCTGCCCGGCGGGCTGGACGCGGCGCTCGGCGAGCGTGGCGCGAACCTCTCCGGAGGACAGCGGCAGCGGCTCGCCCTGGCCCGTGCTCTGGTCCGGCGACCGCGCGTGCTCGTGCTCGACGACGCCACGTCCGCCGTCGACCCCCGCATCGAGCAGGCGATCCTCACCGGCCTGCGCGGCGCGCAGGGGTCGCCGACCGTCCTGCTCGTCGCCTATCGCATGTCGTCGGTGCTGCTCGCCGACGAGGTGGTGCACGTCGACGGCGGCCTGGTCGTCGACCGCGGCACCCATGCCGAGCTCCTCGCACGCGACCCGGGGTACCGCGAGCTCGCCACCGCGTACGAGCAGGAGTCGGCCCGGCGGGCCGCGGAACGGGCCGACGAGGACGCGACCGAGGTCGTCGAGGAGCACGCGTGAGCGCCGACCACCGGTTCGCCCCGGCCGCGGGGCTGGGCGTCCTCGCGACGCTCCGGCGGGGCGTCCAGGTGTCCCCGCAGCTCGTGCAGGGGCTGGGCGTGACCCTCCTGCTCGCCGTCGTCGCGTCGCTCGGCAAGGTCCTCGTCCCCGTGGCCGTGCAGCAGACCGTCGACACGGGGATCCTCGCCGCGGGTGGCCCCGACGTGTCCCGGGTCACGACGCTCGCGGGTGTGGCCGCGCTCGGTCTGCTGGTCGGCGCGGCGTGCTCGGCGTTCGTCAACGTGCGCCTGTTCCGGTCCAGCGAGGCGGGCCTGTGGACGTTGCGCACGCGCGCGTTCCGGCACGTGCACGACCTGTCGGTCCTCACGCAGAACACGGAGCGGCGCGGCTCGCTCGTCTCGCGCGTCACGTCCGACGTCGACACGATCTCGTTGTTCGTGCAGTGGGGCGGCATCATGCTGCTCGTCTCGGTGCTGCAGATCGGCGTCGCGACGGTCCTGATGTCGGTCTACTCGTGGCAGCTCACGCTGCTCGTCTGGCTCGGCTTCGTCCCGCTCGTGGTGGCGCTGCGTCCGCTGCAGAAGCGGGTCAACGCCCGGTACACCGCGGTCCGCGAGCAGTACGGCGCCATGCTCGGGTCCATCTCCGAGGCCGTCGTCGGCGCGCAGACGATCCGGGCGTACGGCGTCGCCGCCCGCACCCAGCGCCGGGTGGACGCGGCCGTCGTCGCGACGCGGCGGGCGATGATCAGGGCGCAGAACCTCGTCGCGGTGGTCTTCTCGAGCGGTGTGCTGGTCGCCAACCTCGTCCTCGCGGTCGTCGTGGTCGCCGGCACGTACCTCGGGATCGCCGGCGAGCTGACCGCGGGCCGGCTGCTGGCGTTCCTCTTCCTGGTCCAGATGTTCACCGGCCCCGTCCAGCAGGCCACCGAGATCCTCAACGAGCTGCAGAACGCGACCGCGGGGTGGCGCCGCGTGCTGGGCATCCTGGAGACGCCGGTGTCAGTGGTCGACGCGGGACCGGCCGGGGTGCCGAGCCCGCGCGGCGCGGCGACCGTGGAGCTGCGCGGGGTCGGGTTCGCGTACCCGGACGGCCCGCCGGTGCTGCACGACGTCGAGGTGACCGTCCCGGCCGGCGCGTCGGTCGCCGTCGTGGGGGCGACCGGTTCCGGCAAGACGACGATCGCGCGCCTGGTCGCCCGGCTCATGGACCCGACGAGCGGGAGCGTGCTGCTGGACGGCGTGGACCTGCGGGACGTCCCGCTCGCCGACCTGCGCCGCCGGGTCGTGCTCGTCCCGCAGGAGGGCTTCCTGTTCGACGGCACGGTCGCGGAGAACGTCGCCTACGGCTTGCGGGACGCCGACGGCGCGATGCCGTCGCCCGACGACGCCCGGGTGGCCGAGGCGATCGACGCGCTGGGCCTGCGGCCGTGGGTCGACGAGCTCGCCGGTGGCCTGTCGGCGCCCGTCGGCCAGCGCGGCGAGTCGCTGTCGGCCGGGGAACGGCAGCTCGTCGCCCTCGCGCGGGCGTACCTCGCGGCGCCGGACCTGCTCCTGCTCGACGAGGCCACGTCGGCCGTCGACCCCGCGACCGAGGTCCGCATCGCACGGGCGCTCGAGAAGCTCGCGCGCGGGCGCAGCACGCTGACGATCGCGCACCGGCTCTCGACGGCCGAGGCGGCGGACCTGGTGGTCGTCGTGGAGGCCGGGCGCGTCGTCGAGGTGGGACCCCACGCCGGTCTCGTCGCGCAGGGCGGCACGTACTCCGCGATGCACGAGGCATGGGTGGCCCAGACGCGCTGAGGTGCCGCTGAGGCGCCTGTGAGGAGCACTGACACCTGGACGCCGGGCGGGCCGGTGAGCTCGCCGTGGCAGGATCGGTCCGTGCCTGAGAACGGTCCTGGTCCCCGCCCCGCCGACGTCCTGCTCGACCCCGCCGTCGCCGACCGCCTGCGTCGCGACGAGCACGGCCTCGTGGCCGCCGTCGTGCAGCAGCACGACTCGCACGAGGTTCTCATGGTCGGCTGGATGGACGACGAGGCGCTGCGCCGCACGCTCACCACCGGCCGCGTCACGTTCTGGAGCCGGTCCCGGCAGGAGTACTGGCGCAAGGGCGACACGTCCGGCCACGCGCAGTACGTCAAGGCCGTGAGCATCGACTGCGACGGCGACGCCCTGCTCGTGCAGGTCGACCAGGTCGGCGCCGCGTGCCACACCGGTGCGCACACCTGCTTCGAGGCGGGCGGGGCCCTGCCCGCCGTCGTGGGCCAGCGGCCCGAGACCCCTGTGGGAGGAACCCGATGACCGCGCCCAGCGTCACCCCCGGCATCGTCGCAGCGGACGTCCCCTGGGGTGCGACGTGGCCGGCCGTCGGCACGTTCCGGGGCCTGGCTCGCGATCGCCGGGTCATCCCGGTGGTCCGGCGGCTCCTCGCCGACGACGTGACCCCGGTGGGCCTGTACCGGTCGCTCGCGGCGGGACGTCCCGGCACGTTCATCCTCGAGTCGGCCGAGTCCGACGGCACCTGGTCGCGCTGGTCCTTCGTCGGCGTCCGGTCCCGCGCCACGCTCACCGTCCGCGACGGCGCGCCCGTCTGGGTCGGCGACGTGCCGGTGGGCGTGCCGACGGAGGGCGACGCGCTCGAGGTCCTGGAGCAGACGCTCGACGTGCTGCGGACCCCGGCCGTGCCCGGTCTGCCGCCGCTCACCAGCGGGCTCGTCGGCGCGCTGGGCTGGGACATCGTGCGCCACTGGGAGCCGACGCTCCCCGCCAAGGCGCCGGAGGAGCTCGGGGTGCCCGAGCTGACGCTGCTGCTGGCGACCGACCTCGCCGTCGTCGACCATCAGGACGGGTCGGTGTGGCTGGTCGCGAACGCGATCAACTTCGACGACACCGACGAGCGCGTCGACGAGGCGCACGCGGACGCCGTCGCCCGGCTCGACGCGATGCAGGCCCTCCTGCTGCACCCGGTCGACCCCGACGTGTCGGTCCTGGTGGACGCCGACGAGCCCGAGCTCGCGTTCCGCTCCACGCGCGAGGAGTTCGAGCAGCAGGTGCGGATCGGCCAGGAGGCGATCCGGGACGGCGAGGTGTTCCAGGTCGTCCTCTCGCAGCGGCTCGACCTGGACTGCCCGGCGGCCCCGCTCGACGTGTACCGCGTGCTGCGCACGATCAACCCGAGCCCGTACATGTACTACCTGCAGCTGCAGGACGCGGACGGCGCGGACTTCGCGGTCGTCGGGTCGAGCCCGGAGACGCTCGTCAAGGTGACGGACGGCCGGGTCGTCACGTTCCCGATCGCCGGCTCGCGACCGCGCGGCGCGACGCCCGAGGAGGACCGCGCCCTGCAGGACGAGGTGCTCGCCGACCCCAAGGAGCGGGCGGAGCACATCATGCTCGTCGACCTGTCCCGCAACGACCTGGTCAAGGTGTGCGAGCCGACCAGCGTCGAGGTGGTCGAGTTCATGGAGGTCAAGCGGTACTCGCACATCATGCACATCTGCTCGACGGTCGTCGGGCGGCTCCGGGCGGGGGCCACGGCGCTGCAGACGCTCGTCGCGACCTTCCCTGCCGGCACGCTGTCGGGGGCGCCGAAGCCGCGGGCGATCGCGCTGATCGACGAGCTCGAGCCCGCCCGGCGCGGCATCTACGGCGGCACCGTCGGGTACTTCGACTTCGCGGGCGACATGGACATGGCGATCGCGATCCGGACCGCGCTCATCCGTGACGGCCGCGCGAGCGTCCAGGCGGGCGGCGGGATCGTCGCCGACTCGGTGCCCGCGCTCGAGTACGAGGAGTCGCGGAACAAGGCTGCCGCCGCGGTGCGGGCGGTCCAGACGGCGTCCCGGCTGCGCCGGGCGGGGGCATGACGGCGGCCGCTCCCGGCGGACGGGCGCCCACGCCGGCGCCCCGGCGCGGCACGCGTGGGCGTGCCGCGGGTGTGATGGTCCTGCTCGCGGTCGTCTCCGCGGTCCCGGCGCTGCCGACCTGGCTGACCACGACCGGGACGACGCCGTTGCGGGGCACCGTGCCCGTGTCCGTCTCGGGCTCGCAGGTCGCGCCGGGGATCTTCGCCGCGGCTGTCGCGCTGCTCGCGGCGGCCGCCGCCGTCGCCCTGGTCGGCCGCGTCGGGCGGTGGGTCGTCGCGGTCGTCGTCCTGGGGTGCGGCGTGCTCGTCGCCGTGGCTGCGGGCTCGGTGATCGCCGACCCGCTGGCCGCCGCGGCACCCGTCGTCGCGGAGGTCACGGGGGTGGGGCACATCTCCGGGCCCGTGCAGACCACGGCGTGGCCCTGGGTCGCGGTCGTGGCGGGGGCCGTCGTCGTGCTCGGCGCGCTCTGGTTCGTCCGGTCGTCGGCCGGGTGGGCCGGGGCCTCGCGCCGGCACGAGGCGGCGGCGGGCCGCGCGGTCGACGGGCCGGACGACGAACGTTCGGCGTGGGACGCGCTGAGCCGGGGCGACGACCCGTCGTGAGGACGTCGTGCGCAGGTCGCGGTCCGATAAGGTGATGCTCGAATCCCGCACGAAGGGCACCACCTGATGGCTGACCAGTCCCTTGCGCACCGCGCGCAGCACCCCACCCGCACCGAGACGATCCACCTGCCGCCGAGCGCGCCGCCGACGAACCACGGCAAGACGTTCGCCGCCTGGTTCACCACGTACGGGGTCGTCGCCGGTGCCGTCGTCGCCGGCCTCGCGATGGCGTTCGCCGTCGTCTGGCTGTTCTGGGTCGGCCTCGGCGTCATCGTCGTGACGCTGATCCTCGGCAAGGTGCTCCAGGTCCTCGGGCACGGCCAGGGCGGTGCGGCGACGCTCGCCCGCCAGGCTCGTTCCGGCGGTCACTGAGCCACCGAGGTCGCACCTCCCGGAGAGGTCGCGCGGGGCGCTCGTCGAGCAGCTCGGCTCCAGCGCAGCGTGAGGAACGCCGTACGACCCCCGGCTCCCGCCGGGACCCACCGAGGAGGACCGATGTCGACCCCCCAGGACCCGCAGAACCCGACCGGTGGCGGCACGCCCCAGGACCCGGCGTCCCCCTACGGTGCACCGACGCCGCCTCCGGACCCGTCGGCGTCGCAGTACCCGCCGGCGCCTCAGTACCCGACGTACGGGCAGGGCCCGGAGGCGTCGCAGTACCCGCCGGCTCCGCAGTACCCGGCCGGCCAGTACCCGCAGGCCGGGCAGTACCCGCCGGCCGGGCAGTACCCCGCGGCGACCCCGTACGGAGCCGGTCAGTACGGGTACGTGTACCCGAAGAACTCGCTCGGCGTGTGGGCGCTCGTGCTCGGCATCGCCAGCATCGCCCTCGGGTGCGGCTTCTTCGCCGGCATCCCGGCCATCATCGTCGGCAACAACGCGAAGCGCGCCGTGGCCGAGGGGCAGGCCAACAACGGTGGCCTCGGCTCGGCCGGGGTGATCCTCGGCTGGATCGGCGTGGGCCTGTCCGTCCTCGGCATCGTCGCCTGGGCGATCATCATCGGCGTGGCCGGCATCGATGCGGGCACGTCCGGCTACTGACGCCGGGTCGACCGGGCAGCCGGGTGCCGCACCGGGCCTCGCCGGGACGGCAACGGCTCGGGGGTCGCGTGCCGACACGTTCGCACGGGTCCGTCGCCCGCTCGTCGTCGCTGCCGGGACGGCGGCCGGCACGGTGCTGCTCGCGATGCGTGACCCGCACGTGCCGGGCAGCTATGCGGTGTGCCCCCTCAAGGCCCTGACCGGGCTCTCGTGCCCCGCGTGCGGGTGCCTGCGCGCGACGCACGACCTCGCCCACGGCGACCTCGCCGGCGCGTGGGGCATGAACCCGTTGTGGGTGCTGGCCGTGCCGCTCGTCGCGGCGCTGTGGTTGCGGTGGTTCACCGCGGCGGCCACCGGCCGGCCGTCCCGGGCGATCCCCGTCCGGGCGGGATGGGTCGGCCTGGCGGTCGTCCTGGTGTTCGGCGTGCTGCGCAACGTGCCCGCGCTGGCCCCCTGGCTGGCGCCCTGACCGCTCGACCGGATCGTCCGGATCCGGTCTGTCCCGGCCGTCGCGGTCCCACGGACCGGTGTGTGGTCGGGGTCACCCCCGGACGCCTCTACGATGGCCTGCGGAGACTCCGTCGCCACCGAGGGCAGCGGGACGGCTCCGCACCGGGGAAGGGGTGAGGCTTCGATGACCGTGCTGGACGACATCGTCGCAGGCGTCAGGGAGGACCTTGCCGTCCGAGAGGCGGCGACGCCGCTGGCGCTCGTCAAGGAGCTCGCGGCCAAGCGGCCGTCGGCGCTCGACGCGGTGGCGCGCCTGCGCGTCGAGGACGCGGTCACGGTGATCGCCGAGGTCAAGCGCTCGAGCCCGAGCAAGGGCTCGCTGGCGGCGATCAAGGACCCGGCCGCGCTCGCCGTGGAGTACGAGAAGGGCGGCGCGGCGGTCATCTCGGTGCTCACCGAGGAGCGCCGGTTCAAGGGCTCGCTCGCGGACCTCGACGCCGTGCGGGCGAAGGTCGACATCCCCGTGCTGCGCAAGGACTTCGTGGTCACGCCGTACCAGGTGTGGGAGGCGCGCGCGCACGGCGCCGACGTGGTGCTGCTCATCGTCGCGGCGCTGGAGCAGACCGTGCTCGAGTCGCTCGTGGAGCGGGTCCACTCGCTCGGCATGACGGCGCTCGTCGAGGTGCACGACACCGAGGAGGTCGCACGGGCGGTGGACGCCGGTGCGCGCGTGATCGGTGTCAACGCGCGGAACCTCAAGTCGCTCGAGGTGGACCGGACCACGTTCTCGCGGGTCGCACCGTCCATCCCGTCGCACATCGTGAAGATCGCGGAGTCGGGCGTGCGCGGCCCGCACGACGTCGTGGACTACGCGCGCGCCGGTGCCGACGCGGTGCTCGTCGGCGAGGCGCTCGTCACGGACGACGCTCCTCGCAACTCGGTCGCCGACCTGGTGGCCGCGGGTGCGCACCCGTCGCTGCGGGCGGTGCGCCGGTGAGCGGACGGCCCGACGTCCCCGGCATCCGGGACATCCGTTCCGGCGGCGGTCCGCTCGCGGCCCACCTCGGCCCGTACTTCGGTGACTTCGGCGGCCGTTTCGTCCCCGAGGCGCTGATCGCCGCGCTGGACGAGATCGACACCGAGTACCACAAGGCGCTCACCGACCCGGCGTTCGGCAAGGAGCTCGCCCGGCTCCACCGCACCTACACGGGCCGGCCGAGCCCGCTGACCGAGGTGCCGCGGTTCGCGCGCCACGTCGGCGAGGGCGTGCGGGTGTTCCTCAAGCGTGAGGACCTCAACCACACCGGCTCGCACAAGATCAACAACGTGCTGGGCCAGGCGCTGCTCGTGAAGCGCATGGGCAAGACCCGCCTCATCGCGGAGACGGGCGCCGGCCAGCACGGCGTCGCGACGGCCACCGCCGCGGCGCTCATGGACCTCGAGTGCACCGTGTACATGGGCGAGGAGGACACCCGCCGTCAGGCGCTGAACGTCGCCCGGATGGAGCTGCTCGGCGCCACGGTCGTGCCGGTCACGATCGGCACCCGCACCCTCAAGGACGCGATCAACGAGGCGCTGCGCGACTGGGTCGCGAACGTCGAGACGACGCACTACCTGCTCGGCACCGTCACGGGCCCGCACCCGTTCCCCGAGATGGTCCGCGACTTCCACCGGGTCATCGGCGAGGAGGCCCGCGCGCAGCTCCTCGAGGAGATCGGCCGCCTGCCCGACGCCGTCGCGGCGTGCGTCGGCGGCGGGTCGAACGCGATGGGCATCTTCAACGCGTTCCTCGACGACCCCGACGTCCGCCTGTTCGGGTTCGAGGCCGGGGGAGAGGGCATCGAGTCCGGCCGGCACTCCGCGCGGTTCCGCGGCGGTGCGCCGGGCGTGCTGCACGGCGCGAAGTCGTACCTGCTCCAGGACGAGGACGGGCAGACGCTGCCGAGCCACTCGGTGTCGGCGGGGCTCGACTACCCGAGCGTCGGGCCCGAGCACGCCTGGCTGCACGACATCGGCCGCGCGGACTACCGGCCGGTGACGGACGTCGAGGCGATGGAGGCGTTCCGCCTGCTGTGCCGCACCGAGGGGATCATCCCCGCGATCGAGTCGGCGCACGCGCTCGCCGGTGCGATCCAGATCGGCCGCGAGGCGTCGGCGTGGCGCGAGGACGGTCAGGAGCCCGTGCTGCTGGTGAACCTGTCGGGTCGCGGCGACAAGGACGTGGCGACCGCCGCCGCGTGGTTCGGCCTGATCGAGGACGAGCCGGTCGTGCTGGCCGACGAGGGGGAGCAGCTGTGAGCGTGGTCGTACGGTCGCAGGTCGGCGAGCGGCTGGACGCGCTGAGGGCGGCCGAGGGGCGCGCCGCGCTCATCGGGTACCTGCCGGTCGGGTACCCGACCGTGGGCGGGTCGGTCGAGGCGGTCCGGACCATGATCGACGCGGGCGTCGACATCGTGGAGCTCGGGGTCCCGTACACCGACCCGGTGATGGACGGCCCCGTGATCCAGCGGGCCGCCGACGCCGCGCTCGTCGGGGGCGCCCGCGTGCGGGACACGATCGACGCCGTCGAGAAGGTCGCCGGTCGCGGTGCACCGATCCTCGTCATGACGTACTGGAACCTCGTCCTGCGCTACGGCGTCGACGCGTTCGCGCGCGACCTGGCCGCCGCGGGCGGCGCGGGGCTCATCACGCCGGACCTCATCCCGGACGAGGCCGCGGAGTGGATGGCCGCGTCGGACGCGCACGGTCTCGACCGGGTGTTCCTCGTCGCGCCGAGCTCGACCCCGGAGCGCCTCGCGTCGACCGCGGCGGCCTCGCGGGGCTTCGTCTACGCGGCGTCGACGATGGGTGTCACGGGCGAGCGTGCGACCGTGGGCCCGCGCGCCGAGGAGCTCGTGACGCGCACCCGGGCCGCGGGTGCGGAGCACGTGTGCGTGGGGCTCGGCGTCTCCCGCCCGGAGCAGGCGGCCCAGGTCGGCGCGTACGCGGACGGTGTCATCGTGGGTTCGGCGCTCGTCCGGACGCTGCTCGACGCGCAGGACGCGGGCACGCCCGCCGCCGGTCTCGACGCGCTCGCCCGGCTGACGGCCGACCTCGCCGCCGGCGTGGCCTCGTCCGCCGGGGTCGCCCGGTGAGGGCGCTCGCCACCTCGATCCCCAGCCCGTCCCAGGGCGTCTGGCACCTCGGGCCCTTCCCGGTCCGGGCGTACGCGTTCGCGATCCTCCTCGGCATCGTCGTCGCGCTCTGGATGACCCGGCGACGGTGGGTGGAGCGTGGCGGCGATGCCGACACGGTGCTCGAGATCTCGTTCTGGGCGGTGCCCTTCGGCATCCTCGGCGGCCGGATCTACCACGTCATCACGTCGCCGGACGCGTACTTCGGTGCGGGCGGTGAACCGTTGCGGGCGTTCGCGATCTGGGAGGGCGGCCTCGGGATCTGGGGGGCCGTCGCGCTCGGTGCGGTCGGCGCGTGGATCGGGTGCCGCCGCAACGGTGTGCGGCTCGCCCCGTTCGCCGACGCGCTCGCGCCGGGCCTGCTCGTCGCGCAGGCGATCGGCCGGCTCGGCAACTGGTTCAACCAGGAGCTGTTCGGCGGCCCGACGAGCCTGCCGTGGGGCCTGCAGATCGACGACGCCCACCTGCCCCCGGGCTACGAGCCCGGCACCCTGTTCCACCCGACGTTCCTGTACGAGATCGTGTGGAACCTCGCGGGCGCGGCCCTGCTGATCTGGCTGGACCGGCGCTACCGCCTCGGGCACGGCCGCGTCTTCTGGCTCTACGTCGTCGTCTACACGACCGGACGCCTCTGGATCGAGCTGCTCCGGATCGACACGGCGCACCACATCCTCGGGCTCCGCCTCAACGTCTGGACGTCGATCATCGTGGGCCTCGGCGCGCTGGTAGCGTTCGTGGTGGTCGGGCGCCGGCATCCTGGGCGCGACACGACCCTCCTGCGAGAACCCCCTAACGCGCAGGACGACGAGGAGAGCACGTCGGAGCCCGCTCGCTGACCGCGAGCGACCGAACGAGCCGCCTCATCACGAGCGGCGATGCGGCCACGGATCAGTCCGGGTTGTATCGTCGCCCACACGTCTGGGCCGACGACGTCCCGCGTTCCCCATGTTCGTGCTAATCCCCGCCCCCGGGGACCCGTGAGGACGGTGCTGATGTCGACGTCGCCCGTGAGCCCCGACGCACCCGCGTCGGCCGCCCCGGTGAGGCAGGGTCTCTACGACCCGTCCACCGAGCACGACGCGTGCGGTTTCGCGTTCGTCGCCACGCTCCGTGGTACCCCCGGTCGCGACATCGTCGACGCCGGGCTGACCGCGCTGCTCAACCTCGACCACCGCGGTGCGGTCGGCGCCGAGGAGGACAGCGGCGACGGCGCCGGCATCCTCACGCAGATCCCGGACGCGTTCCTGCGCGACGTCGTCGACGCGGACCTGCCCCCGGCGGGCTTCTACGCGATCGGCATGGCGTTCCTGCCGGTCGACGAGACCGAGCAGCGCACGGTCGTCGCGGCGATCGAGTCGGTCGCGGCCGAGGAGAAGCTCGACGTGCTGGCGTGGCGCGACGTCACGGTCACGGCCGACCTCGTCGGGCCGACGGCGCGCGCCTCGATGCCAGTGTTCCGCCAGCTCGTCGTCGCGGACCCCTCGCGGGAGCTGTCCGGCATCGAGCTCGACCGGCGGGCGTACCGGTTGCGCAAGCGGACCGAGCGCGAGCTCGGCGTGTACTTCGCGTCGCTGTCGTCGCGGACCATCGCGTACAAGGGCATGCTCACCACCGGGCAGCTCGAGCCGTTCTTCGCCGACCTGTCGGACCCGCGCTACGCGAGCGAGATCGCCCTCGTGCACTCGCGCTTCTCGACGAACACGTTCCCGTCGTGGCCGCTCGCGCAGCCGTTCCGGATGGTCGCGCACAACGGCGAGATCAACACGGTCCGCGGCAACCGGAACTGGATGGCGGCCCGCGAGGGCACGCTCGCCAGCGAGGCGCTCGGCGACCTGGCCCCGCTGCTGCCCGTCTGTACGCCCGGCGGCTCTGACTCGGGCAGCTTCGACGAGGTCCTCGAGCTGCTGCACCTGTCGGGCCGCTCGCTGCCGCACGCGGTCATGATGATGATCCCGGAGGCGTGGGAGAACCACGCCCAGATGGACCCCGCGCGCCGCTCGTTCTACGAGTACCACTCGACGCTGATGGAGCCGTGGGACGGCCCGGCGGCGATGACGTTCACGGACGGCACGCTCGTGGGCTCGGTGCAGGACCGCAACGGCCTGCGTCCCGGGCGGTTCTGGGTCACCGAGGACGGCCTCGTGGTCTGCGCCTCGGAGGCCGGCGTGCTCGACATCGACCCCGCGACGGTCGTCGCGAAGGGTCGCCTCGAGCCCGGTCGCATGTTCCTCGTCGACACCGGCAAGGGCCGGATCGTCGAGGACCAGGAGATCAAGGCGCAGCTCGCCGCCCAGCGGCCGTACGCGGAGTGGGTGCGCGACAACTCGGTGTTCCTCGAGCAGCTGCCGGACCGCGAGCACGTGGCGCACTCCGCCGCGTCGGTGCGCCGCCGGCAGCGCGCGTTCGGGTACACCGAGGAGGAGCTGAAGATCCTGCTCAGCCCGATGGCCGCCAACGGCGCGGAGCCGCTCGGTGCCATGGGCTCGGACACGCCCGTCGCGGTGCTGTCGAGCCGCCCGCGGCTGCTGTTCGACTACTTCACGCAGATGTTCGCGCAGGTCACGAACCCGCCGCTCGACGCGATCCGCGAGGAGCTCGTCACCGCGATCGGCGGAGCCATCGGCCCGGAGCCGAACCTGCTCGAGGACGGCCCGGGGCACGCCCGCAAGCTGATCCTGCCGTTCCCGGTCATCGACAACGACCAGCTCGCGAAGATCGTGCACGTCCAGAAGGAGCCGGCGCTCGGCTTCCGCGCGACCACGATCCGCGGCCTGTACCGCGCCGAGGGCGGCGGCGAGGCGCTCGAGCAGCGCCTCGAGGAGATCTTCGCGGAGGTCGACGCGGCCGTCGCGGACGGCGTGAGCTTCCTCGTGCTGTCGGACCGGAACTCGGACGCCGACCTCGCGCCGATCCCGTCGCTGCTGCTGCTGTCCGCGGTGCACCACCACACGCTGCGTCGGCACACCCGCACGCAGATCTCGCTCGTCGTCGAGGCCGGCGACGTCCGCGAGGTGCACCACGTCGCGCTCCTGATCGGCTACGGCGCGGCCGCGGTGAACCCGTACCTCGCCATGGAGACGGTCGAGGACCTCGCGCGCAACGGCTACCTCGGGGCCGTCGGCCCGCAGAAGGCGGTCGCGAACCTCATCAAGGCGCTCGGCAAGGGCGTCCTCAAGGTCATGTCGAAGATGGGCATCTCGACGATCGCGTCGTACCGCGGCGCGCAGGTGTTCGAGGCGATCGGACTGTCGCACGCGCTCGTCGACCGGTACTTCACCGGCACGACGAGCCGGCTCGGCGGCATCGGTCTCGACGTCATCGCGGCCGAGGTCGCGGCCCGGCACGCCGACGCGTACCCGGCGAGCGGCAACCGGCTCGCGCACCAGCGGCTGGCCGTCGGCGGCGAGTACCAGTGGCGTCGCGACGGCGAGGACCACCTGTTCGACCCCGAGACGGTGTTCCGGCTGCAGCACTCCACCCGGACGCGGCAGATGGACATCTTCCGCCAGTACACGAGCCGGGTCGACGACCAGGCGTCGCGGCTCATGACGCTGCGCGGTCTGCTCTCCTTCAAGGACGGCGTGCGCGAGCCCGTCGCGCTCGACGAGGTCGAGCCCGTCAGCGAGATCGTCAAGCGGTTCAACACGGGCGCCATGTCGTACGGCTCGATCTCGGCCGAGGCGCACGAGACGCTCGCCGTCGCGATGAACAGCATCGGCGCGAAGTCGAACACCGGTGAGGGCGGCGAGGACCCGGAGCGTCTGCACGACCCGGTGCGCCGCTCGGCGATCAAGCAGATCGCGTCCGGCCGGTTCGGCGTGACGAGCGAGTACCTGACGAACGCGGACGACATCCAGATCAAGCTCGCCCAGGGCGCCAAGCCCGGCGAGGGTGGTCAGCTCCCCGGTCACAAGGTGTACCCGTGGGTCGCGAAGACCCGGCACTCGACGCCCGGTGTCGGCCTGATCTCGCCGCCGCCGCACCACGACATCTACTCGATCGAGGACCTGGCGCAGCTGATCCACGACGCCAAGAACGCCAACCCGCGGGCCCGGATCCACACCAAGCTCGTCAGCGAGTTCGGGGTCGGGACGATCGCCGCGGGCGTCGCGAAGGCGCACTCGGACGTCGTGCTCATCTCGGGCCACGACGGCGGCACGGGTGCGAGCCCGCTGACGTCGCTCAAGCACGCGGGCACGCCGTGGGAGATCGGCCTGGCCGAGACCCAGCAGACGCTCGTGCTGAACAACCTGCGCGACCGCGTCGTGGTGCAGGTGGACGGCCAGCTCAAGACCGGCCGCGACGTCGTCATCGGCGCGCTGCTCGGTGCCGAGGAGTTCGGCTTCGCGACCGCGCCGCTGGTCGTCTCGGGCTGCATCATGATGCGCGTCTGCCACCTCGACACGTGCCCCGTGGGCGTCGCGACGCAGAACCCCGAGCTGCGGGCCCGGTTCACCGGCAAGCCCGAGTTCGTCGTCACGTTCATGGAGTTCATCGCGCAGGAGGTCCGTGAGCTGCTCGCGCAGCTCGGCTTCCGCAGCGTCGAGGAGGCCGTGGGCCACGTCGAGCTGCTGGACACCCGCGCGGCGATCGACCACTGGAAGGCCGAGGGCCTCGACCTCGGGCCGGTGCTCGCGGTGCCGGAGCCCGTCCCCGGCTCGGCGCTGTTCCACACGCAGGACCAGGACCACGGTCTGCACCGGGCGCTCGACAACCAGCTCATCGCGCTGGCCGAGGACGCGCTCGAGCGCAGCGAGCCCGTGCGCATCGCGCTGCCGGTCCGCAACGTCAACCGCACCGTCGGCACGATGCTCGGCCACGAGGTCACCAAGCGGTTCGGCGGCGCGGGCCTGCCCGATGACACGATCGACGTCACGCTCACCGGCTCGGCCGGGCAGTCGTTCGGCGCGTTCGTGCCGCGCGGCCTGACCCTGCGGCTCTTCGGCGACGCGAACGACTACGTCGGCAAGGGCCTCTCGGGCGGTCGCATCGTGATCCGCCCGGACCGCAACGCCGTGCTGCAGAGCGAGATCAACGTGGTCGCGGGCAACGTCATCGGCTACGGCGCGACCACCGGGCAGATCTTCCTGCGCGGCCTGGTCGGCGAGCGGTTCGGGGTGCGCAACTCCGGCGCGACGCTCGTCGTCGAGGGCGTGGGCGACCACGGCTGCGAGTACATGACCGGCGGCACCGTGCTCGTGCTCGGCCCGACCGGGCGCAACTTCGGTGCCGGCATGTCGGGTGGCACGGCGTACGTGCTCGACCTGGTGCCCGCGCTCGTCAACCTCGAGGCGGTCCGCACCGGCGAGCTGGCCCTCGACCCCCTCGACGACGAGGACGCCGCGCACGTCGAGCAGCTCCTGCGCACGCACCTCGAGGAGACGGGCTCGCCCGTCGCCGCACAGCTGCTCGACGACTTCGCAGCGACCCGGGCGCGGTTCACGCGACTCCTTCCGACCGAGTACGCCCGCGTCCGTCGTGCGCTCGCCCAGGCCGAGGCCGACGGCCTCGACCCGGCGGCGCCCGGCGTGTGGGACCAGATCCTGGAGGTGGCCCGTGGCTGACCCCCGCGGCTTCCTGAAGGTCCGCGAGCGCGAGCTTCCGGCCAACCGTCCCGTCGAGGTGCGTCTGCGCGACTGGAAGGACGTGCACGCCCACCTGGAGGAGGGCCAGCCGTTCCTCAAGGAGCAGGCGGGCCGCTGCATGGACTGCGGCATCCCGTTCTGCCACAACGGCTGCCCGCTCGGGAACCTCATCCCGGACTGGAACGACCTGGTGTGGCGCGGGCAGTGGTCGGACGCGATCGACCGACTGCACGCGACGAACAACTTCCCGGAGTTCACCGGTCGGATCTGCCCCGCGCCGTGCGAGTCCAGCTGCGTGCTGGGCATCAACCAGCCGGCGGTGACGATCAAGAACATCGAGGTCTCGATCATCGACGAGGCCTACGAGCGCGGCTTCGTCACCCCGCAGGTGCCGCAGCGGCTCACCGGGCACACGGTCGCGGTCGTCGGCTCGGGTCCCGCGGGGCTCGCGGCCGCCCAGCAGCTCACGCGCGCGGGCCACACCGTCGCCGTGTACGAGCGTGACGACGCCATCGGCGGCCTCATGCGGTACGGCGTGCCCGACTTCAAGCTCGAGAAGGTCCACATCGACCGCCGGCTGGCGCAGATGGAGGCCGAGGGCACCCGGTTCCGCCCGGGCGTCGAGATCGGCCGCGACGTCACGTGGGCGCAGCTGCAGGCTCGCTACGACGCGATCGTCATCGCCACCGGGGCGACGGTCCCGCGCGAGCTGCGGGTGCCCGGCAAGGAGCTCGGCGGCGTGCACGTCGCCATGGAGTTCCTCCACCAGGCCAACGGGGTCGCGGCCGGTAGGACGGTCGAGAACCAGATCAGCGCGGCCGGCAAGCACGTCGTCATCATCGGCGGCGGCGACACCGGCTCGGACTGCCTGGGCACCGCGCTGCGTCAGGGGGCGGCGTCCGTCACCACCCTCGCGATCGGCAAGCGCCCGCCGGAGGAGCGCCCCGCGCACCAGCCGTGGCCGACGGACCCGATCCTGTTCGAGGTCTCCTCGTCGCACGAGGAGGGTGGCGCGCGCGACTACCTCGCGTCGACCGTCGAGTTCCTCGGCGACGGGAAGGTCGAGCGCCTGCGTCTGGCGACCACGGAGTACCTCTCGGACGGCCGGCGGGTGCCGACCCCCGGCACCGAGCGGGAGATCCCGGCGGACCTCGTGCTCGTCGCGATGGGCTTCACCGGCCCGGAGACGGACCCGCTCACCGAGCAGCTCGGCGTCGAGCTGACCGAGCGTGGTCTGGTCACGCGCGGCGACGACTTCGCGACGACGGTCCCCGGCGTGTTCGTCGCCGGTGACGCCGGCCGCGGCCAGTCGCTCATCGTCTGGGCGATCGCCGAAGGTCGAGCCGCGGCCGCCGCCGTCGACACCTACCTCTCGGGAAGCACGGAGCTGCCCGCCCCGGTCACAGCGTCGACCGTGGCGATGCGCCCCTGAGACCACCCCTCGACCTCGTCGCCCTACCGGCCGCCCCTGGGGGTCGGCCGGGACGTTTGGTCTGATCACGAAAAACCAGGAAGGCATAGGCTCGTCCCCATGCGTAGAGCAAAGATCGTCTGCACCATCGGCCCCGCCACGGAGTCCGCCGAACAGCTCCAGGCCCTCGTGGACGCCGGGATGGACGTGGCCCGGATCAACCGGAGCCACGGTGACACCGAGGCGCACAAGAAGGTGTACGACAACGTCCGGGCGGCCGCGAAGGCCTCCGGGCGTTCCGTTGCCGTCCTCGTGGACCTCCAGGGCCCGAAGATCCGCCTCGGGCGGTTCATCGAGGGCAAGCACGACCTCGCCGTCGGTGACGTGTTCACCATCACGACCGACGAGGTCGAGGGCACCAAGGAGCGCGTCGGGACGACGTTCAAGGGCCTGCCGGGCGACGTGAAGCCGGGCGACCCGATCCTCATCGACGACGGCAAGGTGCTCGTCCGCGTCACCGCCGTCGAGGGCAACGACGTCGTCACGCGCGTCGAGGTCCCGGGCCCCGTGTCGAACAACAAGGGCCTCAACCTGCCGGGCGTCGCTGTGTCGATCCCCGCGATGAGCGACAAGGACGAGGCGGACCTGCGCTGGGCCCTCCAGATCGGCGCCGACATCATCGCGCTGTCGTTCGTCCGCAACGCGGCCGACTACGACGACGTGCGCCGGATCATGGAGGAGGAGGGCCGGGTCGTCCCGGTCATCGCCAAGATCGAGAAGCCGCAGGCCGTCGACAACCTTGCGGAGATCGTCGCCCGGTTCGACGGCATCATGGTCGCCCGCGGCGACCTCGGCGTGGAGCTGCCCCTCGAGCAGGTCCCGCTCGTGCAGAAGCGTGCCGTCGAGCTGGCCCGCCGCAACGCGAAGCCCGTCATCGTCGCCACCCAGGTGCTCGAGTCGATGACGACGAACCCGCGCCCGACGCGCGCCGAGACGTCCGACTGCGCCAACGCGGTGCTCGACGGCGCGGACGCGGTGATGCTCTCGGGCGAGACGAGCGTCGGCGACTACCCGATCGAGACGGTCCGCACGATGGCCCGGATCATCGAGGCCACCGAGGAGCTCGGCCGCGAGCGCATCGCGCCCCTCGGCTCGACGCCGCACACCCGTGGTGGTGCGATCACGCGGGCCGCGGCCGAGATCGGCGAGGCGCTCGGGGTCAAGTACCTGGTGACGTTCACGCAGTCCGGCGACTCGGCGCGTCGCATGTCGCGTCTGCGTTCGGCGATCCCGCTGCTCGCGTTCACGCCGGTCGACTCGGTGCGCAACGTGCTGTCGCTCAGCTGGGGCGTGAACACCTACCAGGTGCCGTCCGTCGACAACACGGACCAGATGGTCAACCAGGTGGACGCCACGCTCCGCGCGAACGGGCTCGCCGAGATCGGCGACTACGTGGTGGTCGTCGCCGGCACGCCCGTCGGCGTCGTGGGCTCGACGAACTCGATCGTCGTCCACAAGATCGGCGACGAGGAGAACCCGGGCGGCCGCGTCGCCTGACGCTCCGCTCGCACGACGTGACGGGCCCCGGGGAGATCCTCCCCGGGGCCCGTCGGCGTCTCGGCGGGGTCACCAGGGCCCGGTCCGGCGCACCGTCGGCGACCTCGGGTGCTCGTGCCCGGGAGCGAGCACACTGGTCGCGTCCGGTATCGGCGGCGGCCGGGGGAGACGGTGGCGAAGAAGTCCACGCAGCAGCCTGTCGTCCATCTCGTCACGGGTGACGTCCTGGACCAGCGGGGCGAGATGCTCGTGATCCCGACGTCGGGGCGCGGCCCGGTCGGCGACCCGTGGGCCACCTACCTGGGCTCGATCCGGGCAGTGCCGCCCACGGGGGTCCTCCGGGTCGGTCAGGTGGTGCACCAGGAGGCGCCCACGGGGTCGACCTTCCGGCACCTCGTGTACGCGGTCATCATCGAGTCGCCGTCCGGGTCCGCGGATGCCGCGGTGATCGAGGGGATCGCCGGGTCGATCGGGAAGCTCGCCGGTGGCGTCGGGGTGCGGTCGGTCGTGTCGCCGCTCCTCGGGACAGCTGTCGGTGGTCCGACCGACGACATCGCGCTGTCGGCGATGCGGGCGGGGTTCCGCCGGACCGCGTCGCCCGACGCGGAGCTCATCGTGGCGGTCCATGACCCGGAGCGGTCCGACGCCCTGCTCGCCGTCCCGGGCACGGGCGAGGGCGACGGGCCGGGGGTGGGGCGCGACGACCCCGCCGGGGCCGACGACGCCGCCGAGACCGGCGTCGGCGCCGGATCCGGGTCGATATCGATCGTGCGCCCGGGCCACGGCACGGCGCCGGTCGCAGGAGAGCCGGCCGCGAGCGGGACGGACGGGAGCGCGGCGAACCCGCCGGACGAGGACGGGGCGAGCGGTGCGCCGCGGGAGCTGCCGACCGACGCGTCGCCTGCACAGCCCGTGCCGCCGGCACCGCACGCGCCGCCAGGACCGCACGCGCCGCCTTCACAGCCCGCGCCGCCGGTGTCCGCGGCCGGCCGGACGCGGCTCGTGCACGACCAGCCGGCGGGGGACGACGAGCTGGGGCGGATGAGCCTCGCGGTCGAGGTCGCGTCGCTCGTGCGGGAGATGGGCAGGTCCCACGACCGGCCGGAGGCCTTCGCGATCCATCTCGACGCCCCGTGGGGCGCGGGGAAGAGCACCCTGGTCGGTTTCATCGGCCGGGCGCTGGCGGAGGAAGGGCCGGACGGGGACCCGGCGTGGACCGTCGTCTCGCTGGACGCCTGGCGGGAGTCGCAGCTGTCCCCGGCGTGGTGGGCCATCCTCGGTCACCTCCGACGAGGGGTCGCGGAGTCGCTGGACGGGCGGGCGCGGGTGGGGTTCGCGCTGCGGCGGACGTGGCGGTCGGTCCGCCGGCTCTGGCGCATCTGGGTGCCGCCGGCGCTCGTGCTCGTCGTGCTCGCGGTCCTCGCCCGGTACACGGACGTCGCGGGTCTCGTCCCGGTCGTCACGGCGCTGGTCGCCGTCGTGGTCGCGGTCGGAGGGCTCGGGAGCCGGTTCCTGTCGCTCGGGTCGCTGCAGGGCGCCCGTGTCCACCAGCTCCTCAACGACAACCCCATGGAGGAGGTCGTCGACCAGATCTGGGCCATCCGCCGCGCGTCGCCCCGGCCGGTCCTGCTGGTGCTGGACGACCTCGACCGGTGCAACGAGCGGTTCACGGTCGAGCTGCTCGACGCCGTCCAGACGCTGCTGCGTTCCGGGCCGGAGGGCGGCGACGGGCGGCCGGACCGTTCGCGACCGCCCGCGCTGATCGTGCTCGCCGTCGGTGACGGCCGGTGGTTGCGTGCGGCGTACGAGAACGCGTACGCGGTGTTCTCCGACTCGGTGAGCGAACCGGGGCGGCCTCTCGGGCACCTGTTCCTCGACAAGCTGTTCCAGCTGCGGGTCGAGCTGCCGCGCCTGGACCGGTCCCAGGTGTCGCGCTACCTGTCGCACCTCCTCGACGTCCCGCAGGCCACGGGACCGGTCGACGCGGGTGCCCTGGAGGAGAGGATCCGGGCCGCGCCGTCCGACACGGCGGGTGCGCACTCGCTCGACGAGCGCATGTCGACGCTCCTGAGCGAGGCGCAGGGTCTCGGTGACGCGGAGCGGCAGCGGCTCGCGGCCGTCGCCCTCGAGGCGCGGCGCACCGACCCCGCCCGTGAGGCGCGGCAGCGCCACCTCCTCGAGGAGTACGCGGACCTCCTGGAGCCGAACCCGCGCGCCACCAAGCGGTTCCTCATGGCGTACAACGTGGGGTTCGCGGCGCGCCTGACGGAGCTCGAGCCGCTCGACCCGCGCACGCTCGCGCTGTGGACGGTGGTCGCGACCCGCTGGCCGGCGCTGGCCGAGTGGGTCCGCGACGAGCTGCCGCACGGAGACCTGCGCCCCGTCGACGTCCCCGGGCACCCGAGCCTGCTGCTGCGGGAGCCGCAGGTGCAGGACGTCGTGACGTCCGCGCTCGGTGGGCCGCTCGACCGTGACGCGGTCCTGCGGTGCTGCGGCCACCTCGTCCTGCGTGAGACCGACCCGTCCTCGTCCCACGTGGACGGCGCACGGCGGTGACGCGGACGTCGGACGCGGACGGGGCGGCGGCTCGCGGGGACGTCGTGGGCCCGGGGGTGCGTGCGACGCCGGTGACGGTCGTGACGCTCGCGACGATGGTCGTCGGGTCGATGGTCGGGGCCGGGGTCTTCTCGTTGCCGCAGCGCTTCGCAGAGGAGACGGGGGTCGTCGGGGCCCTCATCGCCTGGACGGTCGCCGGCACGGGGATGCTCATGCTGGCGTTCGTCTTCCAGAACCTCGCCGTGCGCAAGCCGCACCTCGACGCGGG
Organism: Cellulomonas chitinilytica; assembly: GCF_016862675.1. Classification (GTDB taxonomy): domain Bacteria; phylum Actinomycetota; class Actinomycetes; order Actinomycetales; family Cellulomonadaceae; genus Cellulomonas; species Cellulomonas chitinilytica. The sequence goes on from NZ_BONK01000005.1 coordinate 158,549, forward strand.
GGTGTACGCGTACGCGAAGGCCGGGTTCGGCGAGTACCTGGGCTTCTTCTCGGCGTTCGGGTACTGGGCGAGCGCGTGCGTCGGCAACGTCACGTACTGGGTGCTGATCATGTCGACCGCGGGGGCGCTGGTCCCGGCGCTCGGCGACGGCGGGACGCCCGCGGCGTTCGTGGCGTCGACGGTCGGCCTGTGGGTGTTCTTCTGGCTGGTCCGTCGTGGCGTCCGCACGGCGACGTCGGTGAACCGGGTCGTCACGATCGCCAAGGTGGTCCCGATCGTGGTGTTCGTGCTGCTGTGCGCGTTCGCGCTGGACGTCGACGTGCTCGTGGCGAACCTGCGGGGGATCGACTCGGCGGGGTCGCTGTTCGAGCAGGTGCGCGGCACGATGCTCGTCACGGTGTTCGTGTTCCTCGGCGTCGAGGGCGCGAGCGTCTACTCCCGGCACGCGCGGCGGCGTCAGGACGTCGGCCGGGCGACGGTCCTCGGGTTCCTCAGCGTGTTCGCGGTGTTCGCGTCGGTGACGATCGTCTCGTACGGGATCCTGCCGATGAGCGAGCTCGCCGGGCTGCCGCAGCCGTCGATGGCCGGGGTCCTCGAGGCCGCGGTGGGCGGCTGGGGGCGCGCGTTCGTGAGCGTCGGGCTCGTCGTCTCCGTGCTGGGGGCGTACCTCGCGTGGACGCTCATGGCGGCGGAGGTGCTGTTCGTCGCCGCGACCGACCGGGACATGCCCCGGTTCCTCACCGGCGTGAACGCCGCCGACGTGCCGGTGCACGCGCTCCTGATGACCGCGGTGCTGGCGCAGGTGTTCCTCGTCGTCACGCTGTTCTCCGAGTCCGCGTTCGACTTCGCGCTGAACCTGACGAGCTCGCTCGCGCTCGTCCCGTACCTGCTGGCCGCGGCGTACGGCCTCAAGCTCGTGCTGACGCGCGACTCGTACCCGGCGGGCTCGCCGACCGTCCGTCGGGATCTCGTCGTCGGTGCCCTGGCGACCGTGTACACGGCGTTCCTGCTGTACGCGGCCGGGCCGACGTACCTGCTCGTCTCGTTCGTGGTCTACGCGCCGGCGACGATCCTGTTCGTCATGGCCCGGCGCGAGCAGGGTCGGCGGCTGTTCTCGGCGCGGGAGGTCGTCATCCTCGTCGTGTCGCTCGCCGGCGCTGTCGTCGGCGTCGTCGCGCTCGTCGCGGGGTGGATCCACCTGTGACCGTCGCGCGGCCGAGGGCGCCGGTCAGCTCCGGGTACCCGCGGCGGGAGGCCCGAGACGCCCGACGAGCTCGGCCCGGTTGCGGACGCCCAGCTTGCGGTAGACCCGGGTGAGGTGCGCCTCGACGGTCGACTCGCTGACGAACAGCCGCCCGGCGACCTCGCGGTTGCGCAGGCCCGCCGAGACCAGCCCCGCCACCTCCTGCTCGGTGGCGGTGAGCTCGTCGTCCGGTCCGCCGCGGACGCGGGCGAGCAGGTCGAGCGCGACCGTCTCCCAGCCCCGCACGCGTTGCGCGGCGAAGGTGGCGTGCGCGTCCTCGGCCACCTGGCGCACCGCGAGCCGGCGCCCGGCACGGAGCGCGGCGGCCACCTCGAACACCGCGGTGCGGGCGGCGTCGAGGTGGTACCCGAGGGCGTCCATCGCCTGTCGGGCGCCGGCCAGGGTCGGGTGGGCGTCCGCGTCGTCGCGCAGCAGCAGGAGCTGCCCCCGGGCGGCGAGCGCCTGCGCGTCGGCCCAGGGGGCGCCGAGGTGCTCGGCCTGGTGCCTCAGCCGGTCGGCGAGGTGCTCGACGGTGCCCGTCGCGCCGGCGTGCGTCGCGGCCGCGACGGCGTGGGGGAGGACCGGGACGACGCCGGGGTGGGCGAAGCCGAGGTGGTCGAGGAGCGCGAGGGCGCCGAGCAGGTGGTCGAGGGCGGCCCCCCAGTCCTGCCGGGACGCGGCGAGCGTGCCGCGCACGTGGCCCGCCATGGCTGACCGGGGGCGTTCACCGACGCGCGCCGCCCAGTGCTCGAGGCGCGCCGCGCCCCAGGTGGCACCCGCCTCGTCGCCGCGGAGGGCCGCGACCAGCCCTGCCGGGTAGGCGAGCCATGCGACGGCGCGTTCGTCGCCGCAGTCGTCGGCCGCCTCGAGCCCGTCGACGGCGTGCTGCGCGGCGAGGTCCAGGTCGCCCTGCGCGAGGGCGACGTGCGCGAGGTCGGCGAGCCGGTACGAGCGCTGGAACTCCGCGCCGTTCGCGACCGCGCTGCGGTACATCACCTCGAGGTTCGTCCGGGCGGCCGGCAGGCGCCCGTCCCAGAGCTGGTGGCGGCCCTGCAGCACGCGCGGCCACAGCGCGAGCTGGGACTGCACGACCTCGGGCCCGAGCCGGACCGCTTCCTCGACGAGGTCGTCGGCGCGTCGTCCGAGCAGCAGCGACGTCGTCCCGACGGCCGCGGCGGCCTGGGCCACGAGAACCGTGTCGCGGTGCGCGCGGCCGATCGCGAGCGCGTCGGAGGCGTGGCGCAGGCCGTCCGCCGGTCTGCCCAGGTGGATGCCGAGCAGCCAGCCCAGCAGCCCGAGGAGCCGGCCCCGCAGGAGCTCGTGGTCGGGGAGACCGTCGGCGGGGACGTCGTCGAGCGACGTGCGCAGGAACGCCTCGGCGTCCGTGAACTCGAGGACCACCCGTCCGGTCACCACCTGTGCCCGCAGCGGTCCGGGCCCGAGCTCGTCGAGCAGCCCGTCGGCCAGGCGCAGGGCCGCGGGCAGGTCGCCGGCGGTGGCGCACTGCATCATCCGGGCCAGCGTGCGCCGGACCCGCGGCTCGACGTCGCCGGGCGGTGTCACGCGGGCGGCGTCGGCGAGCAGGTCGGCCGCGAGCTGCGGTGCGCCGCGGCGTGCCACCCGGGCGGCGGCCGCCTCCAGCTCGTCGGCGACCGCGACGTCGGGCGTCGCGACGGCCCGCGCCAGGTGGACCGCCCGCGTGTCCGGGTCGGTGACGGCGTCCGCGAGCGCACGGCGCAGCTCCCGGGCGTCGAGGGTGTTGGTCGCGGCGAGCACGGCGGTCGCGATGAGCGGGTGCGTGAAGCGCAGGACGAAGTCGGGCCCGAGGGTGAACGTGTCGGAGTCGAGCCCGGGCCGCACGGCCCGCTCGACGTCGGCGAGGTGCCCGACGGCGGCGAGGAACGGCACGGGCGCCGGTCCGGCGACGGCCAGGAGGCGCGCGAGGTGCAGCGTGTCCGGCGGCAGCCCGTGGACGCGGGCGGCGAGCGCCGCGAGCGGCGCGCCGTCGCGCGGTGCCCGGGCCGACGGGTCACGCGCGGTGCGGGCGAGCTCGAGCGCGAAGAAGGGGTTGCCGTGGGCGAGCTCGCCGGCCCGGAGCGCGCACGGTGCGCTGGTGCCGGGCAGGGCGGCGACGACGAGCCGCCGCAGGTCGACGGGGGACAGGGCGCCGACGGCGAGCAGGTCCACGCCGGGGCCGACGTCCGGCACCGCGGTGGTGAGCGTGTCGGGGGCCCACGTGCGGGCGGTCGCGAGCAGCGACACGCGCGCGTCCGTGAGCCGTCGCAGGGCGAACCGGAGGGCTCGCCAGGTGACGTCGTCCAGCCACGGCAGGTCGTCCACCGCGACCACGACAGGCCCGTGACCGGCGAGGGCGCGCAGCGCGTCGAGCGTCGCGCGCGACCGGTCCAGCGCCGGCAGGTCGTCGGCCAGCAGGTGCGTCCTCGGGACGTCGTCGGGCAGGCGGTGCCCGTCGAGCAGGTCCCGCAGCCCCTGGCCGGCGCTGTGCCGGTCCTCCTCGGCGGGTCGCGTGACGAGCACCCGGGCTCCGGCGTCCCGGCAGCGCGCGACGGCGTGCGTCCAGAGCGTCGTCTTGCCGATGCCCGCCTCCCCGACCAGGACGAGCGAGCGCGCGCCGGTGTCGAGCGTGCGGACCAGCTCCTCGACACGGGCGAGCTCGGCGTCCCGGCCGACGATCTCGCCGCGTGGCGGCGTCGTCGTGCGTGTCGCGGCCTGGGGCGGCTGCCGCGGCGGACGGGTGGCGGTCGTGACGGTCATCCCCTCGGAGGAGCGTCGCGGGCGGGTCGGTGATACGCCCGCGCGGGGGCTGTCGGGGCGGCGACCTAGACTCGTCCGCATGCAGTGCTCCTACTTCGACGCGGAGCGGTGCCGTTCCTGCACGTGGATGGGGCAGCCCTACGCGGCGCAGGTGGCCGGCAAGGAGGAGCACTGCCGGCACCTGCTGGGCGAGCGCCCCGACCTGGTGTGGTCCTCGGCGGTGACGAGCGCCGAGCAGGGGTTCCGGAACAAGGCGAAGATGGTCGTCACCGGGTCGGTCGAGGACCCCGCCCTGGGGATCGTCGACGCGGACGGCGTCGGGGTCGACCTGCGGGACTGCGGCCTGTACCCCGAGGGCCTGCGCTCGACGTTCCCGGTGCTCGCCGAGTTCGTGACGGCGGCCGCGATCCAGCCGTACGACATCGTGCGGCGTGCCGGTGAGCTCAAGTACCTGCTGGTCACGCAGTCGCCGGACGGCGAGCTCATGGTCCGGTTCGTGCTGCGGTCCCAGGAGGCCGTGGCGCGGATCCGCAAGCACCTGCCCGTGCTGCTCGGTGCGCTCCCGCTGCTGCGGGTCGTGTCGGTGAACCTGCAGCCCGAGCACAAGGCGGTGCTCGAGGGCGAGCGGGAGATCGTGCTCACCGCGCAGGACACGCTGCGGATGCGGCTCAACGGGATCGACATGCACCTGCGGCCGCAGAGCTTCTTCCAGACGAACACCGAGGTGGCTGCGGCGCTGTACCGGCAGGCGCGCGACTGGGTCGACGAGCTGGCGCCGTCGTCGGTGTGGGACCTGTACTGCGGTGTGGGCGGTTTCGCGCTGCACTGCGCCGACGGGTCGCGGGACGTGACCGGCATCGAGACGAGCGCCGAGGCCGTGACGAGCGCCGAGACGAGCCGCCGCGAGGCGGACCTGACCCGGCTGGACTTCCGGGTGGGCGACGCCACGGCGTTCGCGGTCGGTGCCGGCCGCGAGCCCGACCTCGTGATCGTGAACCCGCCGCGGCGGGGGATCGGTCCGGAGCTGTCCCGGTGGCTGGAGGGGTCGTCGGTCGACCGGGTCATCTACTCGAGCTGCAACGCGACGTCGCTGGCCCGGGACCTCGCAGCGATGCCGTCGCTGCGACCACGGCGTGCCCGGCTGCTCGACATGTTCCCGCAGACCACCCACTACGAGGTGGTCACGCTGCTGGAGCGGGCCGCGTGACGGCGTACGACTTCACGGCCGAGCTGTGGGTGTGGGACGCGCGTCGCACCGACCGGTGGACGTTCGTCAGCCTGCCGACCGACGTCGCGGACGAGGTGCTCGAGCGCGGCGCGGCGGTCGCTCGGGGGTTCGGCTCCCTGCGGGTCCGGGTGTCCGTCGGGACCTCGGTGTGGACGACGTCGATCTTCCCGGACGACAAGGCGGGCACCTACGTGCTGCCGGTGAAGAAGGCGGTGCGGACCGCGCAGGGCGTCGACGCGGGAGACTCCGTCGGCGTGCACCTGGAGCTGCTCGACGTCTGAGCGGCCGTGGTTCCGCGTCGTTCACGGCCGTCCGCGGTGCTCCTCGACCCGGTCGAGCCACTCGTCGACCAGCGCCGCGAGGAGCCGCTGCTGCTCGTGCGGCAGCGCGTGCCCCGCACGGTCGAGGACGGCGAACGTGGCCCGGGAGTAGCGCTCGACGAGGTCCCAGGCGGACGCGTAGCCCACGCTCGAGTCCTGCCGTCCGGCGACGACGAGGACCGGGACGTCGATCGGCCCCGCGTCCGTCTCGTCGAGCTCCCACCGGCTTGCGATCCGCTCGAGCGCGGGACGGTCGAGCAGGTCCGCCGCGGGCCGCACCGTCTCGTCGAACCGGCGCCGCGTCGCGGGCGTCCGGACCACGAAGTAGTCGCGGAACGACGCGGCGTCCGCGGGGTCCATCCCGTCGTCCGCCCCGACCTCGGCGTGCCGCACGACGGGCGTGGGGACGTCGCGCGACCGCGCGCCCGCGGGGCACAGCAGCGCCAGGCCCGCCACCCGGGGCGCGCGGCGTCCCGCGAGGACGCGCGCGAGGTACCCGCCGTAGGAGTGCCCCACGAGGAGCACGGGCTCCTCCCCGACAGTCACGTCGAGCCAGTCGGCCAGGAGCGAGACGACGTCGTCGGAGCTCGCGATCCCGGCCGGTGCCGTGGTCGCGCCCATGCCGGGCAGGTCCGGGTACAGACGTCGGTAGCCGTGCCGTGCGCCGAGCACCGGCTCGAGCGCCGCGGCGGGCTCGCGGTGGTCGACGCCCATGCCGTGCAGGACGACCACCGGGGTGCCGGACCCCCGCTCCGCGTGGTGCACCGTGACGTCGCCGACCTGCGTGACCGTGGTGTCCATCCGCCCATCCGTACCGCAGGTCGTCCGGACCCGCGATCGGATGGCGCCTGTACCGCCCGTACCGCACGGCCGGGCCTCGCAGCCGGTGCCCGTCGTCGTACAGTCGCCCGTGGCGACGACCTGTCGCCCGACCCGAGGAGGCGACGATGAGCCGGACGCGACCGCGACCGTGGTCCGGACCCGTGCCCGAGCGGCCGCTGGTGGTGGGCGTGCAGCCCGACCAGGCCCCGACCGTCCTCGAGCAGGCCGCCGGGATCGCCCTGGCGCTGGGCACCGGACTGGTGTGCGTGTGGGTCGACCCGTCGCAGGTGGTCGTCACCGTCGAGCCGGACGGGACCTGGGACACCACCCCCGTCGACCCGGACCGGGACGACGACGTCGACGGCAGCCCGGCCGAGGCGACCCTGTTCACCCACGTCCGCGACCTGCTCGCCGACGCGGGCGTCCCCTGGCGGTTCGAGTACGCGGTCGGCGAGACCGCCCGCGGCCTGCACGCCGCCGCGGAGGCGCACGACGCCGCGCTGATCGCGGTCGGCACCCGGCGGCCCGGGTTCGGCGGGTGGATGACGGAGGTCGTCGGCGGGTCCGTGGCCGGCCGGCTCGCGCACACCCAGGACCGACCCGTCCTCGTGATCCCCGTGCACCACGGCCCCACCCGATGAGCGGCCGCCCGCACCACACGGACCCGCGGCTCGTCGCGGTCGTGGCCGCCGGGGGCGTCGTCGGCACGCTCGCCCGCTACGGGCTCAACCAGGTCCTGCCGCACCCGGCGGGCGGGCTGCCTGTCTCGACGCTCACGGAGAACCTCGTGGGCGCGTTCCTGCTCGGGGTCCTCCTGGAGTCGCTCGTGCGGGCGGGGGCCGAGGACCGCCGCCGGCGGGTGATCCGGCTGGGCGTCGGCACCGGGGTGCTCGGCGGGTTCACGACGTGGTCGAGCCTCGCGTTCGAGGTGCAGCAGCTCGGCGCCGGCGGCGACGTGCGCCTCGCGGCGGCCTACGGCGTCGGCAGCGTGGTCGCCGGGTTCGTCACGTGCAGCCTTGGGGTGCTGCTGGCCGCGTCGCTGCGGCGCCCCCACGGCACGGAGGACGACCGGTGACGGTCCTGCTCATGGCCCTGCTCGGCGGGGCGGGAGCCGCGACGCGGTTCGTCGTCGACGGGTGGTTCCGCGGCCGCTGGTCGACGCGGCTGCCGTTCGCGACGATCGTCATCAACACCACCGGGTCGCTGCTCCTGGGGTTCCTCGGCGGGGCGCTCGCGACGGGCGCGGTCGGCCCGTCCGTGCTCGTCGTCGCCGGCACCGGCTTCTGCGGCGGGTACACGACGTTCTCGACGGCGATGGTCGAGACGGTCCGGCTCGCGCAGGCGGGCGCGTACCGGCGGGCGGTGCTCAACGCGTTCGGGTCGCTCGTCGTCACCGTCGCCGCGGCCGCCCTGGGCGTCGCCCTCGCGGACGTCCTGCTCGGACGCTGACCGGCCCGGTCCGGGCGGGTCCGGGCTGGTTCGTGCGGGTCCGGGCAGGTCCGGGCTGGTCCGGTTCCGTCAGCGTCGCCGGACCGCCCACGCGACGCACCCCGCCGCGAGCACGACGGCACCGCCCGCGACCGCGGCCGGCGGCACGGTCAGGGCCAGTGTCGCGCAGCCGACGAGCCCGAGGACCGGGACCCCGCGGGCGGGACGGCGCTCGTCGGGCCGCATCCGCAGCGCCGACGCGTTCGCGAGCGCGTAGTACGTGAGCACGAGGAACGACGAGAAGCCGATCGCCCCGCGCAGGTCGACGGCGAGCACGAGCACCACGACGACCGCGGCGACGGCGAGCTCCGCGTGGTGCGGCGTGCGGAACCGCGGGTGGACGGCGGACAGCGCGCCGGGCAGGTGCCCGTCGCGGGCCATCGCGAGGGCCGTCCGCGACACCCCCAGGCCGAGGCCCAGCAGCGCCCCGAGCGACGCGACGGCCGCACCGACCCGGACGACGGGCGCGACCGCGCCGAACGCGCCGGCCTCGACGACGGTGCGCAGCGGCGCGGCGCTCGTGGCGAGCGCGTCGGGCCCGACGGCGAGCAGCGCGCTCGTCGCGACCACGGCGTACACGCCAAGCACGACGCCCAGCGCGACGGCGACGGCCCGGGGGATGGTGCGTGCCGGGTCGCGGACCTCCTCGCCGAGCGTGGCGATCCGCGCGTACCCGGCGAACGCGAAGAACAGCAGACCCGCGGACTGCAGGACGCCGCGCGCGTCGGCGCCCGGGAACGGCCGCAGGTGGTCCGCGCTGGCGGTACCGCCGGCGAGTGCGGCGACGACGACGACGGTCAGGGTGGCGAGCGTGAGGGCCACGACCACCCGGCCGACCCGAGCCGTGCGCTCGACCCCGCGGTAGCTCACGGCCGTGAGGGCGACCACTGCCAGCACCGCGACGAGCCGCTCGTGCCCGGGAGCCGCGTACGCGCCGAACGTCAGGGCCATCGCCGCGCAGCTCGCAGTCTTGCCGACCACGAAGGACCACCCGGCGAGGTAGCCCCAGAACGGCCCGAGCCGGTGCCGCGCGTACACGTACGTGCCGCCGGACTCGGGGTGGACGGCCGCGAGGCGTGCCGAGGACGTCGCGTTGCAGAGCGCGACGACTGCCGCGACGGCCAGGCCGACGAGCATTCCGGACGCTCCCGCCGCTGCGGCGGGCCCGAAGGCGCCGAACACGCCGGCGCCGAGCATCGCGGTCAGGCCGACCACGACCGCGTCGGTCAGGTTGAGGCGCCGCTGCAGGCTGCCGTCGGCGGCGGTCACGGTCGCGCCTGCGTGCGGGCGGGTCGCAGTCGGGTGTCGAGGCGCGTGGGCACGACGCCGATCATCCCGGCTGGACCGGCTGACGTGCGACGCCCACGCTGCTGCCCCGGATCCGGGCCGGGGTGGCCCCCCGACCCGCGTGATGCCGCGTCGGGGGCCGGTTCAGGGTCGGTCCGGGGGAGGTCCCCGATGTGCCGGCGGACCCCGGGCGGCATCGTGGAGGTCGTCGACGTCGGGCTGCGGCGTCGGGCACGAGTGACCGAGGACGAGGAGACGGACGATGGGCGAGATCCACGACGGCATGGCGCGCAGCGGGCTGGCGCGCCCCTGGCAGGGGAGGGTGCTCGGCGGCGTGTGCGCGGGGCTCGGCCGGCGGTTCGGCATCTCGCCGTGGCCCGCCCGGCTGCTGTTCGTGCTGCTGCTCATGCTCATCCCCGGCAGCCAGCTCCTGGTGTACCCGATCCTGTGGATCCTCATGCCGAGCGACCCTCGGGCGTAGCGGTTCGCGACGGAATCTGCAGGGGGCAGGTTCTGTTATGTCACCTGAGAATCGTGTGCGAGAAGAGGGTGGCATGGTGAGGAAGGCCGGACGTGTCGAGTTCGAGGACGACAGCGGGCGGGTGGTGCGGTACGACCGGCACCCGAACGGCGGCGGGCTCGTGTCCCCGCGCGCCGTCGTCGACCCGGACGCGTCGATCGCGCCGACCGCGTACGTCGAGGAGGGCGCGCACGTCGGCCGACGGACCACCGTCGGCGAGGGGAGCTGGGTCGACCAGGGCGTGAGCGTCGGCGTCGGCGTGCGCGTCGGCGGGAACGTGCACCTCGGGCCCGGGACCTGGGTCGGCGACCACGCCCGCATCGGCAGCCGCGCGAAGGTCGGCGCGGGCGTCGTCGTCGAGCCGGGCGCGCACGTCGGCCCCGACACGCTCGTCCCCGACGGCGCCCTGGTGACCGGCGGGCGCGACGCACGGACCGCGGGGCGGCGCGACGCCGCCTGACGTCGGGACCGCCGGTCACCACCAGCCCTGACGGCGGGCCCACCACAGCAGGCCGCACGACATCGCCAGCATGATCGCGAGGGCCACCGTCAGCGGCACCGCGGACGTGTGCTGGTTGACGATGAGGTTCATCCCCAGCACCGACGCGAGCGCGGTGATCGGCAGCGTGACGACGGCGATCACCGCGAGCCGCTCCGCGGCGATCGTCATCTTCGTGTCGGTCCGCGTCCGGTAGAACTCGATCACGCCCTGCAGGTAGTCCTTCTCCTCGCCGGCCAGGCCCGCGATGCGGTCGAACTGGTCGATCAGGTCGCCGACCAGGTGCCGGCTCTCCTCCGGGACGGCCGACAGGGTCGCCACGCGACGGTAGATCTCGGCCGTCTGCGTCGCGATCGTCTTCACCGACAGCAGGCCGTGCCGGGTGCGGAACATCTCGTCGAGGAACTTCTCGGGGTCGTGGTACGAGTCGGCCGTGACGCGCTGCTCGAGGTCCCACACGTCCTCGGTGAGCGTCTCGACGAAACGCTCCATCCGCCGGGTGATCGTCGAGACGATCGCGTGCGAGATGTCGAACGACGTGCGCGGGTGCAGCCTGCCCGACCGGATCCGCTCCAGCACCTCGCGGGTGTCCCGGAGCGTCACGTCGAGCGGGACCGCGGGGTTGACCGGCCCGTGCACCGTGATCAGGAACCGCCGGCCGACGAACCGGTCGAGCTCGACGTGGTGGATGTGCCCGCCGTTCCCGCGCTCGGGGGCGTGCAGCACGAGGAACAGCACGTCCGGGTAGGCGTGCACCTTCGGCAGCCGGTTGCGCACGGCGCAGTCCCGCAGCGCGAGCGGGTGCAGGCCGAACACCCGGCCCAGCACGTCCTCCGCCTGCGCGTCCCACTGCGGCACGTCCACCCAGAGCAGCCCGTGCCGCGCCTCGAGCAGGGCGGGGATCTCGTCGACCTCGCACGTCCGCACGCCCTGGCCATCGATGAGGTGCACGTCCATCGGCCCGCCTCCTGTCCCCGCGCCATCATGCTGCGCCGGGGGCCGGCACGCAGGGCGGGAGCGGCCGCGGTGGCGACACCCGCCGTGCTCGACGGGGATCAGGTCAGCTCCCGTTGAGCCGGTCGACGACGGCGAACAGGTCACCCCGGTCGTAGAAGTCGACGGCGACGAAGCTGGGCACCTGCCCGCGCTGCTCGCGGCACTGCTCCACCCGTGGCCACAGGACGTCCTGCGCGTTGACCTCGGTCGCGTCGGAACGTCGGGTCGCGGTGCTGCTCAACCAGTGGTTCACCAGGAGCAGCGCGTTGTCCGGCGAGCCGCGCAGCAGGTCGCAGCTGAAGTCGGAGGCATGGTCGAACGAGTACGGCGTGTCCTGCACCGCGTCGAACGCCTGCAGCAACCACGGGTAGCGCGCGCCGCCGCCGACGTGCTCCATCATCACGACGACCCGGCGGCCCGACGCGACCATCCGACCCAGGGTCGGCCACGACCCGTCGTGCGGAGGCCGGTAGACGGACGGCAGCAGGCCCGCTCGCGTCACCACGCCGGCCAGCTGGGCGGGGGTGACGCCCTCGTCCTGGACCACGAACGTGACGACCTCCCGTGGGTGGTCGGCGAGCCAGCCGGCGACCCTCTCCAGCTCGGCACCCATCGGCGTCGCACCGAGCTCGCACAGGTTGTGGCAGAGGTACGGCTCGACCGGCCCGACCCCGACCGCCTCCGTGGCCCCGCTGAGCGTCAGCGCGTCGTCGACGGCGGCGGCGCCCCACTCGTCGTCGGCGGCGGCGCGCGCCTGGAACCGGGACCTGTCGGCGGTGGTCACGAGCCCCGGGTGCTGGGTCGCGCGGCCGGGCCACGCATCGACCAGGAAGGCCCGGACACCCGCGTCGAGCTGACCCACGATCCCGGTCGGCTGCTCCGCGAAGTACCAGCCGGGCGCGTCCGCGGCCGACATCGAGTTGTGCGTCGTGGGGAAAGCGACCTCGTCGTACGGGCGGTCGCACAGCGCGACCGACCCGTTGCAGGCGTGGGCCGCCGGATCGGACCCGGCCGGGTCGTCCGGCGCGAGCAGCGCGCCCGCCGCGACGAGCAGCACGGCCGCCCCCGTCACGAGCAGCACGCGCCGGCGGCCGCTCGTGGGTCGGGCGTCCGCCATGACGGCATTGTGGCGCGCGCCGGTCGGGCGGGCGCGCGGGATCGCCGCCTCGCGGGCCGGTGTCCCGTCTCAGGGGACCTGACGTCGCCCGCCGGGCCAGCCCAGCAGGACGCACAGGTCGCGGGCGTCGCGCGGGCCCGTGAGCGTGGCTCGCGCGACGGCCTCGACGCCGTCCGCCTCGCACCGGGCCAGCTCGCGCTCGATGTTGCGGTTCCACGGCTCCGGCAGCAGACCGAGGTCGTCGCCGGCGAGGTCGAGGACACGGACGGCGTGGCCGTCGTCGCGCACGAGGCGGACGGACAGCCGGCCGAGGGCGTCGCACGCGGGTGCCGCCGCGCGGGTCCGCTCGTCGAACCCGGCGACGCGCACGGTGACGTGCCCGCCGGACTCCGGGACGACGCGCTGCTCGGGCCGCAACGTCGGGAGACGGATTGCGGTGACCACCCTCGAGGCTGGGCGGTCGTCTGGTTGCTGGGGCGCGACCTGGTCGATGACCACGGGTCTCCTTCGCCGCGCGAGGTCGGTGGCCCCGGGGGCGGTCCGCCTTCGACGCGTGGTGGATCGGTCGCAACCGCGTCCTGCTGCTCGAACGAGCGGGCGACCTGTCGAGGCCCATGGTGCCCGCCCGCACGGGTGCCCGCATCCGGGGCGGGCGGCGCGACGGCCGCCGGGGCGCGTCCGACGGCGGCGCGGCTCACCCGGTGGGTGTGATGCCCGTGCCCGGCGCGGGCTCCTAGCCTCGTCGAGGACGGCTACCCCAGGACCCCGACGGAGGACGAGCATGCGCCTCGCGACGACCACGGTGGTCCGCCGGTGAGCGGCGAGCCCGAGACACCTCTCCAGACGCTCGGCCTCACCTGGACCGAGCGGGCGCGGCACGTGCTGACGATGTTCGTGCGGGCGTCGGCGTCCGTCGTGCTCATCCTGGTCGTGTTCGCGGTCACGCCGTTCGACCTGCTGTCCGACGTCCCGCTGCCGCTCTCCCTGGCGGTCGGTCTCCTGGCGCTGCTCGTCGTGACAGGGCTGCAGATCCGGTCGATCGTGACGTCCCCGTTCCCGGCCCTCCGGGCGGTCGAGGCTCTCGCCGTCACGGGCACGCTCTTCCTGTTCCTCTTCGCGTCGGCGTACCTGGTGCTGGAGCAGGCGCAGCCCACCAGCTTCACCGGTGACGGGCTGACCCGTGTCGACGCGCTGTACTTCACGGTCACCGTCTTCGCGACCGTCGGCTTCGGGGACATCGTCGCGACCAGCGAGACGGCGCGGGTCATGGTGACCGTCCAGATGGTCCTCGACCTGCTGGTCCTCGGCCTCGGCATCCGGGCCTTCGTCGGCGCGGTCGAGCGCGGACGGGAACGGGTCAGCCGTGGGGCGCCCGGAGGGCAGGACGGGCGGCCCGCGGCACCGCCCGAGGATGGGCCTTAGATCCCACCCGTGACGGCGCCCTCGGCGCGACGATGGTGGAGTCGGCGACCCCGACACCCTGATCGTGCACCCACGAGGAGCGCTCCGATGACCACCGCACCCACCTCCGCACCTGTCACCGTTCGCGGCGTCGCGCGCGCCGTCCGCTGGGCACCCGCCCCGCTGTGGGAGCCCGGTCGCCGTGCCCGGTTCGTCGCCTACCTGGGCGGCAGCATGATCGCGTGGACGGCCGTCGGGCTCGGGCTGGCTGCGCTGCTGGCACAGGTGCTGCCGCTGCTCGGCTGAGCGGTCGAGGGGTCTCAGCCCTTCCCTCTGCCCGGGCCTTTCGGCCCGCTCGGGCCCTTCTTGTCCTTCGGCGCGGGCGCAGGCTGGGGGTCGGCGGGCCGGGCGGGCGTGGCGGCCGCCGCACGGTCGGCTGCCGCCTGGTCGGCCGCAGCCTGTGCTGCTGCCTGTTCCGTGGCGGCCTGCACCGCGGCCGCCTGCTGCGCAGCCGCCTCGGCCGCGACCGCCTGCGCGCGGGCCGCCGCCAGCGCACCCGCGACCCGGTCGAGCGCGCGATCGACCTCGCGGTACCGGGAGGTGGAGACCTCGCCGGCGTCGACGCCGTCGTCGAGCCGGCCGCGGGTGTCCACCAGTGCCGCCTCGGCGTCGTCCCACCGGCCCGCAGCGGCGGCGGACGTGACGTCGAGGACCGCGGCCTGCAGGGACGCGGCGCGTTCGTCCGCGAGGTCGGGACGCTCGGCGCACCCTGCGGTGACGAGCGCGACCGCGAGCACGACGACGGCCACGGCCCGCGCACGCCCGGTCACGGCGCGACGCTTTCCTGCAGCGCCGTCAGAGCGTCGCCCAGGTCGCCGTCGACCCGTGGGTAGGTCGGAGGGGGCGGCAGCTCGTCCGAGCCGGACGCGCGCACGCCGACCACGACCGCGCCCGCGGCGAGCAGCACGGCCCCCGCGCCGGCCAGCCACCGGCGTCGTGCCCGTGCGGTGGCCGTCGGCGCGGCGTTGGCCAAGGGCCGGGTCGTGGCCGTGCGCGGCGACCGGGTGCCGGGCACGTCGACCTGCTGCACGGGACGGGTCCGGGGCAGGCCGGCGTGCCCGTGCGGCGGCGCCGCCGTCAGCGCCGCGACCTCCTGCGCCGCGGGCCGGTCGCCCGGCTCCAGGGCCGTCATCCGCCTCAGGAGCGCCCCGAGCTCGGTGCCCGCCTCGTCCGGCACCGGTGGTCCGGCCGTGAGCCGGACCGCGGCCGACTCCGCCGCCGTGCCCGCGAACGCGGGCGCGCCCGTGAGGCACTCGACGAGCACCAGGCCGAGGGCGTACACGTCCGTGGCCGGGCCGACAGGCCCGCCGACCGCCTGCTCCGGGCTCAGGTAGCGCATCGTGCCCACGGTGACGCCCGTCATGGTCAGGCGCGTCGTGCCGGCCAGGCGGGCGATGCCGAAGTCGGCCAGCTTGACGACCGGTCCGGTGCGGGGATCGTGCCCGCGCAGGCCGGTCGCCGACGTGAGCAGCACGTTGCCCGGCTTGACGTCCCGGTGCACCACCCGTCCGGCGTGCACGGCCGACAGCGCGTCGGCGAGCTCGTGGGCGACGACCAGCGTCTCCTCGAGGGTCAGCGGGCCGTCCGCGAGGCGTTCGGCGAGCGTGGGGCCGTCGACGACCTCCATGACGAGGTACGTCTGGTGGCCGCCCTGCGCGGCGACGGAGCCCGCGTCGAGCAGCGTGACGAGGTTCGGGTGGTCGAACGCCGCCAGCACCCGGATCTCGGCGGCGTGCCGCGACAGGTCGTCGGCGTCGTCGACGCAGGGGAACAGCTTGACCGCGACGTCACGCTCGAGCACCAGGTCGTGCGCGCGGAAGACGGTCGCCATCCCGCCCCGGCCGAGGACGTCGCCGAGGCGGTACCGGCCGTCGAGCGTCGGCGACGGTCCGGCCGCGTCCGCGCCGGCCGCGTCCACGGGGGCGCCCGACGGACCCGGCCGGGTCTCGCCCCGTCGATCCAGCATCGTTCGACGGTAGGTGCCCCGTCCCGGAGCCGCACGCGGACCCACGGGCGTGCGTGGGCGCCGACGGCGGTCGCCCGGGACGTCGCCGGCCCCCGCTCAGCGGGACGAGCTGTCGCGTCCCGGCAGGTCAGGGCGTCCGGGGCCGTCGAACGGGAACGCCGGCCCGGACCGCTGGGTCCAGCCCGGACCGCCGTCCCACGGCGTCTCGTCGTGGAACCGGTGCACGGCGACCGCGGCCAGGACCAGCCAGGCGAGCGAGACGAGGACCGACAGCACGATCAGCCCGGCGCCGACGCACACGCTGACGACGCTCCAGCGCCTCGCGCTCGCCGCCTCGCGGACCCCGACGGGCTCGTCGCCGGCGCCGAACGCCCGCGCGGCCCGGTGCGAGGCCAGCAGCGCCGGGATGCCGGTCGGCCAGAACAGGATCATCGCGGCGACGACCCAGCCGACGGGGGCCGACGGCGCGGGAGGCTGGGGCGGGGACGGGGGGAGCGGCTGCGTGGCCCAGCCCGCGGGCGGCGGCCCTACGGCGGGACCGGCGGCGGGACCGGCGGGGGGTGGACCGGCGGGCTGGGCGCTGGGCGCTGCCGCGGGGACGTGCGGGTCCGGCGACGGGTCCGGTGCGGGCTGCGGGTTCGACTCCGTGGTCATGGCTCCTCCAGCGGTCGTGACGGCTGCTGCCCACGCTAGGACGCGTCCCTGGGAGGAGCCTTGGGATCGGCTCTCCCGAGCCGTCCGGGACGCCGGTGTCACCTGTGCGGTCTAGCCTGGCGCGTGGTCCACCCGGACCGACACCGGAGGGAGAGCGACGTGGTGCTGATCGGCGCGCACGTGCGCGGCGACGACCCGGTGGCAGGCGCCGCCGAGCTCGGCGCGCAGGCGGTGCAGGTGTTCCTGGCGGACCCGCAGGGCTGGAAGAAGCCGGTGCCGCGCGGCGACGCGGCCGCGATCGTCGCCTCCGGCCTCGGCGTGTACGCGCACGCGCCGTACCTGGTGAACGTCGCGTCGACCAACAACCGGATCCGCATCCCGAGCCGGAACATGATTGCCCAGCACTCCGCGGCCGCCGCGGAGCTCGGTGCCCGCGGGCTGATCGTGCACGGCGGGCACGTGGGGGACGGCGACGACATCGCCGTCGGCATCGAGAACTGGCGCAAGACGTTCGAGCGCGCGACGTTCCCTGTGCGCGTGCTCGTCGAGAACACCGCAGGCGGCGAGAACGCCTGCGCCCGCACGCTCGACCGGCTCGCGATGCTCTGGGACGCGATCGGCGAGTACGAGGTCGGGCTCTGCCTGGACACGTGCCATGCCTGGGCGGCGGGCGAGGACCTCGAGACGATCGTCGAGCGCGTCCGCGCGATCACGGGTCGCGTGGACCTCGTGCACGCGAACAGCTCGCGCGACGAGCAGGGCTCCGGTCGGGACCGGCACGCGAGCTTCGCCACCGGCACGATCCCGCCCGAGCTCATCGCGCACGTGGTGCGGGAGGCGGGCTGCGACGCCGTGGTGGAGACGCCGGCCGAGGGGCAGGCCGACGACATCGCGTTCCTCCGGGCGGCGCTGGGCGACTGACCGTCAGCCGTCGCGCCGTCGGCGGTGGGTCAGTGCCACCTGTCGGGACGCACGACCCCCGCGGCGCCGCCTCCACGGCGTACCGGCTCGGCGACGGCCTGCATCCGACCGTGGTCGAGGAACTCGATCGCCGTCGCCGCCCCGATCTCGGGCGTGTCGGTGAACGTGTGCCCGAGCGCGGCGAGCTCCGTCCGGGGGAACTGCGGTTCCGCCTGCACCGACGCGCTGTTGCGCTGGGACGCGCGCGGTGCGGCGACGGCCGACGGCAGGTCCATCCCGAGGTCGAGCCGGTTCACGAGCACCTGCAGGACGGTCGTGATGATCGACGCCCCACCCGGCGAGCCGAGCGCGAGCAACGGCGTCCGGCCGGACAGGACCACGGTCGGCGCCATCGAGCTGCGCGGCCGCTTCCCGGGCGCGGGCAGGTTCGGGTCGAGCCCGCCCTGGGTGTCGGTGAAGTTGAAGTCCGTCAGCTCGTTGTTCAGCAGGAACCCGCGGTGCGGGACGACGATGCCGTTGCCGCCGATCGACTCGATGGTGAGCGTGTACGACACGACGTTCCCCCACCGGTCGGCCGTCGTCAGGTGGGTCGTGGACTGCCCGTCGGTCCCTGCCGCACCGACCGCCGCGGACGCGCCGCACCCGGCGTAGTCGCCGTCGGGGCTGCCGGGTGCGACGGGCTTGACGGCGGCCGTCGGGCCGATCAGGCACGCGCGCTCCGCCGCGAACCCGGGGGAGAGGAGCTCGGTGAGCGGCACGTCGACGAAGGCCGGGTCGCCGACGAAGCGGTTGCGGTCCGCGTACGCGAGCGCGCTGGCCTCGAGGTACCGGTGCGTCGCCTGCGTCGTCCCGAGCGCTGCCAGGTCGCTCGTCCCGAGGATGTTGAGGGCCTCGCCGACCGTGGACCCGCCCGACGACGGCGGGCCCATCGAGTACACGTCGAGCCCCCGGTACTGCACGTGCGTCGGCTCGCGCAGGACGGCCTCGTAGGAGGCGAGGTCGGTGGTCTCGAGCAGCCCGGGTCGGACGACGAGCGTGCTGCCCGGGGCGACCGGCGGTCGGTGCACGGTGTCGACGACCTCCTGCGCGAGGCGGCCGGTGTACAGCGCGTCGACGCCGCGCCGGGCGAGCAGGTCGTACGTGTCCGCGAGGTCCCGGTTGCGCAGCACGGACCCGACGACCGGCGGTGCGCCGTCCGGGAGGTAGAGCTTCGCGGTCGAGGTGAACGCCGCGAACCGGGTCGCGTTGGTGGCGACCTGACCGGCGAAGGTCGGGTCCACGACGAAGCCTCGGCGGGCGACCTGCGTCGCGCCCTGCAGCGCCCGGCGCAGGTCGAGGGTGCCCCACTGCTCGAGCGCGGTCTCCCACGTGGCGGGGGTGCCGGGGACGCCGGCGGACAGCCCGGACGTGACGGCGTCGGCGAACGGGATCGGCACGCCGTTCTCGACGAAAGCGTCGCTCTGCATGGCCTGCGGTGCGGTCTCGCGGCCGTCGATGGTGTGCACCTGGCCGGTCGCCGCGTCGTAGTACACGAAGAAGCCGCCCCCGCCGATGCCCGACGAGAACGGCTCGGTGACGCCGAGGGTCGCGGCCGCCGCGACGGCGGCGTCGACGGCGTTGCCCCCGCGGCGCAGCACGTCCAGCCCGACGCGTGTCGCGTCCGCGTCGACGGTCGCGACGGCGCCGCCGCTGCCGACGGCGACGGGCACCTTGTCGGTCGGTCGGGGGTGGTGGGCGGACGCCGGGGCCGCCGTGACGACGAGGGCGAGCACGGCTGCGGCGGCGAGCCCGCCGAGGGTGCCGGGACGACGGGACGCGCGCACGAGGACCTCCGGGGTCAAGGCGACGGGAGACTCCAGTCGTACCAGGTCTTCCCGATCGCGCCACCGCACGG
Source organism: Cellulomonas chitinilytica (assembly GCF_016862675.1). GTDB lineage: Bacteria > Actinomycetota > Actinomycetes > Actinomycetales > Cellulomonadaceae > Cellulomonas > Cellulomonas chitinilytica. The sequence goes on from NZ_BONK01000005.1 coordinate 177,740, forward strand.
GCAGGGCCTCGCACGCGTGTGGACAGGGCGGCTGCGGGTCCAGCACGCTGGGACGGTGCCGCCGACGGGGGCCGAGGGGGAGCGACGGGCAGCGGTGCTGCCCGCGGACGCGCACGAGACGACGCACCCGTCCCGCCCGCTCCCGGTGGACGTGGTCCCGCATCTCGACCCGGCCGCCACGCCGCTGCGGGTGTACCTGCCGTCCGTGGGTCGAGCGCACGTCGCACGGGTCGGCCGTGCCGTGAGCGGCGCGGCGGTCGACGGTGTCCGGGTCCGGGCGGCATACAGCATCAAGACGAACCCCGACCCGCGCCTCCTCGCGGCCGTGCGGGACGACGGGTTCCACGTCGAGGCCATCAGCCAGTCCGAGGTCGAGCACGCGGTCGCAGCCGGGTTCGCGCCGCACCGGATCGTCCTGAACGGACCCGCGAAGTGGTGGCCCGCTCCCGTCACCCCGGGGCCGTTCGGCGCCGTGTTCTGCGACTCGGTCGAGGAGCTGCGCGAGACGGCGGACCGCCCGCACGGCGGTGCGCCGGTCGCCGGGGTCGTCGGTGTGCGCGTCCGCCCGCCCGGCGTCACGTCGCGCTTCGGCGTGGAGCTGCACGACCCGTCCGTCCTCGACGCCGTCGTCGGGTCCCTGTCGCGGCTGCGCCCGGACGTCCGGCTCGGCCTGCACGTGCACGTCCCGCCCCGCGACGTCGGGGCGCCACGGTGGTGGGAGCTCGTCGACGGGGTGGTGCGCGCAGCCGCCGAGCTGGAGTCACGGTCGGGCCGCGCCGTGCGGTGCCTGGACCTCGGCGGCGGCTGGGAGCCGGCCGACCTGCTCGACGGCATGCTGCCGCGCCTGCGCCGGACGCTCGGCGGGGTGCGCCGGCGGCTGGAGCGGCTCGACGAGGTCCTGCTCGAGCCCGGGCGGGCGGTGGCGCAGCCGCTCGTCGCGCTCGTGACCCGGGTGCTCGCCGTGCGCAGCGCGGCGGCGTGGACCGACGTCGTGGTGGACGCCTCCATCGCCGACGTCCCGGAGATCGGACGGACCGCGCACGACTGGTGGCTCGCGCGTCCGGGACACCGCGTGCCGGTCCTCGCCGGGGGCGGCGGCCGCGTGCTCGGCCGCACGTGCATGGAGACCGACGTCCTGCACGACCGGCTCAGGGTGCCGGACGGCACGCGCGCCGGCGACGTGCTCGTCATCACCGACGTCGGCGCGTACGACACCAGCAAGAGCTACCGGTTCGGCCGCGGTGACGCCCGGCGACCGGTGGACGTCACCGAGGTTTGACGAGGAGACCCCCATGGACCGGTCCGTCGCCGACGCGCTGCACCGCAGCCAGGTCATCGACCTGACCACCACCGGCCGCCGCACGGGCGAGCCGCGCCGGGTCGAGATCTTCCTGCACGAGCTCGACGGGCAGCTGTTCATCTCCGGCATGCCGAGCCCGCGCAAGCGCGCCTGGCTGCGCAACGTCGAGGCGGACCCGCACGTCGTCGTGCACCTCAAGGGCGGCGTGCAGGCCGACGTGGCGGCGCTGGCCAGGGCCGTGGACGACCCGCAGGAACGGCGTCCGCTCATCGAGGCGGCGGCCGCGCGGTGGGGCCGGACCGACGTCGACCTCATGATGGAGCAGAGCCCGCTCATCGTGCTCGCACCGGCGGGTTGAGCGGGCGTCGCGTCAGGGCCAGACGTGCGCGGCGCCGGCGAACTCGTCGGGGTCGCTGTGCACCGGGATGACGCAGACGAGGTGCCCGCCAGGCACGCGCAGCGTGCGGCACTCGAGCCAGCCGCCGACCTCGACCGCACCGAGCGCGAGGAGACGGTCCGTCTCGGCGGCGACGTCGTCGGACTCGATGTCCAGGTGGTAGCGCGGGGCGTCGTCGACCGCCTGCACGGACGTGACGAGCCCGGGGACCGCGCGCGGCAGCGACGTGAACTGCTCCTCGCCGGGGACCGGTCGCGCCTCCCCGCCGAGGGCGGCTGCCCAGAAGGCGGCCGCCCTCGCGGCCTCGTCGACCGGCACGTCGATCAGCAGGGTCGAGACCCGGCTCCGGTGCGTCACGGCTCCGTCCTGTGCCCCGGTCGCTAGCTCTCCGTGGCCGCCACCTCGTCGGCCGCGGCTTTGAGCTCGGCGGCCTCGGCCTTGTCGACGGCCTTCTCGACGATGCCCTCGGCCTTGTCGAGCGCCTTGCGGAGCTCGACGACGGCGGGGTCCGAGACGAGCACGAGGATCCCCGAGTGGCCCGGTGCGACGGCGTCCTTGAGATCGTCCTCGAGCCCCTTGCGGTTGCGGATCTCGAGGCCCTTGCCGGTCGCGGCCCCGACGGCCCCCAGGGCGACGGCGCTGCCGAGGATCGACGGCGGGAAGATCAGGCCGAGGGCGACGCCGCCGACGACGCCCCACGTCAGGCCGCGGCGCGTGCTGTGGTCGGTCGCGGTGAGGACCTCGACCTTGCCGCCGACCTCGCGCTTCACGACGAGCGCGCCCTCGACCTTGACGGTCGAGCCGTCCTCGGCTTCCTTGATCGCCTCGTAGGCCTCCCAGGCGACCTCGGTGTCGGCGAAGTCGGCGATGAGCAGGGTGTACGCGCCGTCGCTGACCGCGGCGGCCTCGATGATGACGTCGTCCGACATGGTGTGCTCCTCCGAGTGGTGTGTGTGCTCGACGCTAGGTCGGGGGCGGCGCGGGCCGCCTCCCTCGGTGCGGGTGAGGTCGGGGGTGAGGTCAGGGGTGAGGTCAGACCTGCGCGACGATGTCGCGGCCGTGCACGGTGAGCGCCCAGATGACGAACACGTCGAGCGCGATGATGACGAGCGCCCAGACGGGGTAGTACGGCAGCCAGACGAAGTTCGCGACGACGCTCACCACGGCGAGGACGACGCCGACGGTCCGCGCCCACACGGCACCGCTGAACAGGAAGAACCCGGCGACCGCGACGAGGATGCCGAGCAGCAGGTGCACCCAGCCCCAGGTCGTGACGTCGAACGAGAAGATCCAGTCCTCCCGGACCACGTAGAACGTGTCGTTGAACAGGGCGACGAGGCCCTGCATCGCGTGCAGGAAGCCGATCATGATCATCAGGGTCGCGGCGAAGACGGTGACACCCACCGCCAGGCCGCTGCGGTTCTCGCTCATGGTCGTTCCTCTCGTCGGCGGACCACGGGACGGGTCGTCCCGATCCTGGGACGCGCGGGGGCTGTGCGGATCACCCGCCCCGGGTGGTCCGTCGCGCGCGTGACCAGCGCGGGGACGACGCCGGGGCGCCTGTCAGTCCGCCGCGCGGTCGCCCGCGTGGCGTTCGAGGAACGCGTACACCTCCGCGTCGTCGACCCCGGGGAAGTGGCCGGTCGGCAGCGGGGACAGGATGTGCGCGTGCACCGCGGCACTGGGCCACGCGTGCGGCGCCCACCGGGCGGCGAGCGCGGTGTCGGGCTGTCGGCAGCACGACGGGTCGGGGCACCGGGAGGCGCGTCGCGTCGGCGTGTCGCGGCCGCGGAACCACTTGGCGGAGGCGAACGGGACGCCGACGGTGATGGAGAAGCCACCGGCGGACGTCGATCCGGTCTGCGTGGTGCACCAGTACGTGCCGGTGGGCGTGTCCGTGTACTGGTAGTACTCCGTGGTGCGGTTGCGCCGCGTGAACGCCGCGCGTGCAGCCCACTGGCGGCACACGATCTGGCCCTCGATCGCACCGGTGCCGTCGGTCGGGAACGGGACGCCGTCGTTCGCGTAGCCCTTGAACAGGGTCCCGTCGTCACCGGCCCGCAGGAAGTGCAGGCGGATGTCGAGGTGCTCGGTGAGCAGGTTCGTCAGCCGGTGGGCGGCGGCCCCGTGCGTCACGCCGAACGCGTCGCGGAAGTCCTCGACGGCGAGCTCCTTGCGACGCTTCGCGGCGTCGAGGTGCGCGACGGCGGCGGTGCGCGGCATCAGGCACGCCGCCGCGAAGTAGGTGATCTCGACGCGCTGGCGCAGGAAGTCGGCGTAGCTGCGGGGCGTCGAGTGCGCCAGCACCCGGTGCGCGATGGCCTGCAGCGCGAGGGACCGCAGGCCGTGGCCGCCGGGGATCGACGCCGCCGGCAGGTAGATGCGCCCGTTGGCCAGGTCGGTGACCGTGCGGGTGGAGTGCGGGAGGTCGTCGACGTGCAGGAGCGAGAAGCCCAGGTCGGCGGCCATCTGCGCGACGGCGCTGTGCGTGAGCGCGCCGGACGTGTAGCCGCCGCGGCGCACGAGGTCCTCCGCGGCGTCCTCGATCTCGGGCAGGTGGTTGTTGCGCTCCCGCATCCACAGGCGCAGGGCCGTCGTCGCCCGCCGCGCCTCCTCGGGGGTGGCGATGGCCGCGTCCTCGCGGCGGGCGAGCTCGTGGTGCAGGCCGACGAGCGCCTCGAGCGCCTCGGTCGGCAGGTGCTTCGACGAGCGGACGGCCGGCAGCCCGAGCGCGGCGTACGTCGCGGTCTGCTGCGCACGCTCGAGCTCGACCTCCAGCTCGGCCCGTCGCGTCGGGGGAGCCGGGTCGAGGAGCTCGTTCGTGGTGGTGCCGAGTGCGGTCGCGAGGGCCTGCAGGAGGCTGAGGCGCGGCTCGCGACGGCCGTTCTCGACGAGCGAGAGCTGGCTGGCCGTCGAGCCGACCTGTCGCCCGAGCTCGTCGAGCGTGAGGCCGTGCGCGTTCCGTGCGTGCCGCAGGCGCCGTCCGAGCATGAGGAGCTGGCCCCCGGCGGGCGCCTCGCCGCGGGTGCTCGTCGGGATGTCGATGACCGGCCGCTCCGAGCTCGTCATCCGTTGACAGTAGGACAAGATCCACGATTGTTGACAGATCGGCCTCGTTGAACCGTGCGAGCACGGCCCCGCACGCTGGAACGGGGCGGAATTCTCCCGTCCTTCGTCCACGACGGGAGTCCTCATGAGCACGTACGTGTCCCGGTTCTGCGACGGTGACAAGGACCAGAAGGACCTGCTGGGTGGCAAGGGCGCCAACCTCGCCGAGATGACCAACCTCGACCTGCCCGTGCCCCCCGGCTTCACCATCACGACCCAGGCGTGCCGTGCGTACATGCGGGACGGGCACGTACCGCCCGAGCTGCGGGTCGAGGTGACCCTCGCGGTGCGGGAGATCGAGGACGCGCTCGGACGGCGGCTCGGGGACTTCCACGAGCCGTTGCTGGTGTCGGTGCGCTCCGGCGCCAAGTTCTCCATGCCCGGGATGATGGAGACCGTCCTCAACATCGGGCTCAACGACGCCTCGGTGAAGGGGCTCACGGAGTTCTCGGGCGACGAGCGGTTCGCCTGGGACTCGTACCGCCGGCTCATCCAGATGTTCGGCAAGACCGTGCTCGGCATCGACGGCGACCTGTTCGCCGAAGCCCTCGACGAGCGCAAGACGGCCGTCGGCGCACGGTCGGACGTCGACCTGACCGCGCAGGACCTGCGCATCCTCGTGCACACGTTCAAGGAGATCGTGGTCGAGCAGACCGGCCGCGAGTTCCCGCAGCACCCGCGCGAGCAGCTCGACATGGCGATCGAGGCCGTCCTCGACTCGTGGAACACCGACCGGGCGCGGCTGTACCGCCGCCGCGAGCGGATCCCGCACGACCTCGGCACAGCGGTGAACGTGGTGAGCATGGTGTTCGGCAACCTCGGCGAGACGTCCGGCACGGGCGTGTGCTTCACGCGCGACCCGGCGACGGGGGAGTCCGGGGTGTACGGCGACTACCTGCCGAACGCCCAGGGCGAGGACGTGGTCGCAGGCATCCGGAACACGCTGCCGCTGTCCGAGCTCGAGCTGCTCGACCCCGTGTCGTACGACGCGCTGCGCCAGGCCATGCGGCGCCTCGAGACGCACTACCGCGACCTGTGCGACATCGAGTTCACGATCGAGAACGGCAAGCTCTGGCTCCTGCAGACGCGGGTCGGCAAGCGCACCGCGGCCGCCGCGTTCCGCATCGCGACCGCGCTCGTCGACGAGAGCCTCCTCACGATGGACGAGGCGATCACCCGCTGCTCGGGCGACCGGCTGAGCCAGCTGCTGTTCCCGCGGTTCGACCCGGCCGCGGCCAAGCAGCTGCTGACCCGCGCCATGCCGGCGTCGCCGGGGGCGGCCGTCGGCGAGATCGTGCTCGACAACGCGCAGGCGCTCGAGCGCACGGCTGCGGGGGCCCGCGTGGTCCTCGTGCGGCGCGAGACGAACCCGGACGACCTGCAGGGCATGATCGTCGCCGACGGCGTGCTCACCGCCCGGGGCGGCAAGACGTCGCACGCCGCGGTCGTCGCCCGCGGGATGGGCACGTGCGCCGTGGTCGGCGCCGAGGAGCTCGACGTGGACGTGGCCCGCGGCGAGGTCCGGGTCCGCGGGCAGGTGCTGAGGGCCGGCGACACGATCGCCATCGACGGGGCGACGGGCGAGGTGTTCCGCGGCGAGGTCCCGGTCGTGGACTCCCCGGTCATGGTCTACGTCGCGGACGGGCTCGACGCCGGTCTGGCGGCGGCGACCGACGACGAGGCCCGGGCGCTCGTGACGTCGGTGGACCGGGTGCTGCGGCACGCCGACGCGGTCCGGCGCATGCAGGTGCGGACCAACGCCGACACCGCCGAGGACGCCCGCCGCGCACGCGACCGGGGCGCCCAGGGCGTCGGGCTGTGCCGGACCGAGCACCAGTTCCTCGGCGAGCGCCGCACGTACGTCGAGCGGCTCGTGCTCGCGGACGACGACGCGTCCCGGCAGGCGGCGCTCGACGCGCTGCTCCCGTTGCAGCGCGAGGACTTCGTCGCCCTGCTCGACGCCATGGACGGCCTGCCGACGACGATCCGGCTCATCGACCCGCCGTTGCACGAGTTCCTGCCCGACCGCACCGAGCTGGCCGTCCGGGTCGCGACGGCGAAGGAGCCGGACCCGCAGGACGTCGCGCTGCTGGCTGCCGTCGAGCGGATGCACGAGCAGAACCCGATGCTCGGTCTGCGCGGCGTCCGCCTCGGCCTGGTGCTGCCCGGGCTGTTCGCCGTCCAGGTCCGCGCCGTCGCGGAGGCCACCGTGCAGCTGCGCGCCGCCGGGCGGGATCCGCGGCCGGAGATCATGGTGCCGCTCGTCGGGTCGGTCCGGGAGCTCCAGCTCGTCCGCGAGGAGGCCGAACGGGTCCTCGCGGAGGTCGGCGCGGAGTCGGGCACGACGCTGGAGCTGCCGATCGGCTGCATGATCGAGCTGCCCCGGGCGGCGCTGACGGCGCACCGCATCGCCGAGGAGGCCGACTTCTTCTCCTTCGGCACCAACGACCTCACGCAGACCACGTGGGGCTTCTCACGGGACGACGTCGAGCGGGCGTTCTTCGCCGACTACCTCCAGAACGGGGTCCTCACCATCTCCCCGTTCGACACGCTCGACGCCGACGGCGTCGGTGCGCTGGTCCGGGCCGGTGCCGCGGGTGGCCGGGCGACCAAGCCGGGCCTGCACCTTGGGGTGTGCGGCGAGCACGGCGGCGACCCCGAGTCGATCCACTTCTTCGACCAGGTCGGGCTCGACTACGTGTCGTGCTCGCCGTTCCGGGTGCCGATCGCACGGCTCGAGGCGGGCCGTGCTGCGGTGATGGAGACCTGGGCTGCCGCCTGACGTGGGGCGGCCTACTCGTCGGCGCCGCCGTGCAGGGTTGCGCCGACGAGGACCGCGCCACCGGCGGTGACCGGCAGACCGGCAGTCGCCCACGCGTGGTACCCGCCCACGACGTCCGTGGCGCGGTGCAGGCCGAGGTCGGCCAGGGACGCCGCCGCGAGGCTCGACGTGTACCCCTCGGAGCACAGCACGACGACCTGCAGGTCGTAGCCCGTCGCCGCCGGGATCCGGTGGGCGCTGGCCGGGTCGAGCCGCCACTCGAGCACGTTCCGCTCGATGACCACCGCGTCCGGCACCTCACCCTCGACGGCCCGCTGCGCCGCCGGCCGGATGTCGACGAGCAGCGCGCCGTCCTGCACCGCCGCCCAGGCCTCGCGGGGCGGGAGCCGGCGCAGGCGCGACCGAGCCTCGGCCAGGACGTCGTCGATGGTTCGCCGGACGGCCGTCACGACTCGGTCTCCGGCTCGTCGGTCTCGACGGTGCGGGTGGGCACGAGCCGGCCGTCGTCACCGGCGCCCCAGTACGTCATGCGGGTCAGCCGGGGCGAGTAGGCGTGGATGCTCACCGCGGGCTCGGTGCCGGTGTTGACGACGTCGTGCAGGTCGCCCGGGTCGACGGTCTGGGTGAGGCCCGTGGCGAAGTCCTGCGGCACCGGGCGTCCGCGGTCGTCCGGGCGGTTCTCGGTCAGCGTGCCGGCGGCGATCGTGAACGCGGCGGCCGAGGCGCCGTGGTCGTGCAGCTCCGTGCCGTGCGTCGGGAGCCACGTGATGAGCCAGACGTCGACACCGGGCGGGCCGTCGAGACGCGTCCACCACCGGCCGCTCTCCTGGAACCGGACGAGCGGACGCCACAGGTCGGGACGGTCGGCGAGCGAGCGGGTCAGCTCACTCAGCTCGTCGACCCCGAGGGTGGGGTGCGTGTCGGGTCGGTGGGACAGGTCGACGGTCATGGGGGTGCCTCTCGGAGTCTGCGGGTCTGCGTCTGCGGTCGGCCGCGCGGCGCCGGGGGCGGCCGGGGACCGACGTGCCTGCTCCCGGCGTCGGACCGGGGCGGGCGTCAGTGCTGCTGACAGCAGGCGCGACAGCGGCGCGGGCCGGCCGGCACCGGCGGGGCGCCCGCGGGGAGCCCGGACATGCGGACGACGGTCATCGGTGCTCCCTCCGTGCTCGGCGGCGGCGGCGTCGCGGTGGCTCGCGCGCCGGGGTGGCACACGGGAGCACGCGAGCTCGCCGCGGTCAACGGTCATGCGCCGGAGTCTTGGATCGTGGACGCCTGCGCCAGCGGCACGGACGGCCGCTCGAGCCCCGTCGGGCGGGTGCCGTGGGATGCCTTGACAGGCTTCGCCGGGCGTCCACAGAATGCACGCGGAGCGCTCTGAGAGCGCTCTCACCCTCGAGCCACGTGGGGATCTCTTCGGCAGTCGAACGATCCGAGAGTCCGAGCTACGACATCTGGGGGAGTCCCATGCGCCACCTCTCGACCGCCGTCCGCCGCGCTGCCGGGTGCCTCGCGGCACTCGCCGCCGTCGTCGCCCTCGCCGCACCGCCGGCGAGCGCGTCCTCCGACCGCGACATCGCCATCCGCGGCCTCGCCCAGTGCGACGCCGTCGCGGGGCAGTGGGTCGTCACGTGGGAGGTCACCAACCACGCGGACGTCACCGGCACGATCGGCAACGTCCGCGCCTACCCCGCGAGCCGCCCGCTCGTGGGCCTGCCGAGCCGGATCCAGCCGGGCGAGACCGTCCGCGGTGAGCAGCGGCTGCTCGCGAGCGAGTACAGCGGCGAGATCCTCTTCGACGTGAACTGGGACGACGGCCCGGTCACGTACGACCATCACTGGCCGATCTACATCTACCTGTACTGCGGGGGCTGAGCGGAGCGGCGTCCGTCGCTGTGCCTCCTGCCGACGAGCCCCGGTTCCCGTGCCCTCGCGGGTCGGGGCGGGGCTCGTCGGTCCGTCCGGGCAGAGCCGTCTCGACAGGTGGTCGGCGTTGACACCATGTGGACCCCTGTGGACACTCGTTGCATGCCCATCGCCCGGCCTGTGCCTCAGGTCCCGCTCCACGCGGGACGCGTCGACGCCATGTCGACGCGCCGGTGTCTGTGTCGAATGTGTCGCTGACGACCTCGTCGTCCCGGTCCGCGCAGCTCTGACGAGCCCCCGCAGGCGTTCCGCCTGGCTGGTGGGTGCGGACCAGTCCCGCCGCCTCGCGGCGCAGCCCGACACCGTCGTTCTCGCCCGTCAGGGCGCGACGGTGCGGAGCCGACACCGATCACAGACAGAGCCCCTGGAGCTGACGTGGCCCACCACGCCCGTACCGACGTCCTTCCCATCCAGACGATCGTCGCCAACGCCTCGCCGGGTGCGTGGCGTGACGGTCTCGTCACCGCGCGCGATCAGGACGCACTGACCGTCCTGCTCCTCGACGGCGGCGCCCTCGTCCTCTCGACGAGCGCGGCCCCGGAGCTCGGCGAGCCGGTCGCCGTGCACCCCGTCGCGGAGGTGATCGCGGTCGGGAGCGCGTGGTACTCGGCCCGCGCGCTCGCCGACCACGACGGAGCACCCCGCTCCTAGGCGGCTCCTCGGCGGGCCTCAGGCCGGCATCGAGCTCATGCACGCCGCGCACGCCGCGACCATCGCGCGGCAGGCCGACGCGCAGATCCGGCAGTGCTCCGACATGTCGGCGTGCATGTCGCACTCGGCCGCGCACGCCTCACCCATCGCCATGCAGGCCGTCATCATCGAGCGCATGACGCCCATGTCGTAACCGCTCGGGCGCATCATCATGCGCATCATCGCGGTGGCGACGTCGGCGCAGTTCATGCACATCGACGCGCAGCGCCCCATGCTCTCCCCGGCGTCGGCGTCGGCGCACATCGTGGCCGCCATCGACGCCGCGGAACACGCCTCCACGCACTGCTGCATCATCGTCATGTCCATGCCCGTGGTCTCCGGCATGGTCATCGATCCCATCATGTCCGCCATCATGCTCATCGCTGCTTGCCACCCCTCGTCGCGCGTGCAGTGCCCTGGCCCGATCGACGCTACGCCGGGTGCCCGGCGGGTCGCCATGGAGGAAACGGACTCGTAACGAGGGGCCGCCGGCGACCCGGCGCGCGAGCGGACGTCCCGCAGCGCCGGCCGCCGACGCCCGGGGTCAGCGGGTGCGGCCGAGCGCGGCGCGCATCCGTGCCAGCCGGTCGCGCAGCTCGGGCGGCACGCGGTCGCCGAAGGTCGCGAAGAACTCCTCGGTGAGGTCGGCCTCGAGCGACCAGGCGTCGGTGTCGACGTGGAACAGCCGGGCGAGGTCCTCGTCGCTGACGTCGAGCCCGCGGGTGTCGAGCGCGCCGGGTGCGGGCAGCAGCCCGACGGGGCTGGTGACGGCGCCGACGTCGGTGCGCAGCCCGCGGGTGCGGTCGACCTGCTCGACGATCCAGGCGAGGACGCGCGAGTTCTCCCCGAACCCGGGCCACAGGAAGCGGCCGTCGTCGTCCTTGCGGAACCAGTTGACCTGGAACACGAGCGGCCGCCGGTCGGCGTCGAGCGCCTCCCCGACGCGGAGCCAGTGGGCCCAGTGGTCGGCCATGTCGTACCCGCAGAACGGCAGCATCGCGAACGGGTCGCGGCGCAGCTCCCCGACGAGGCCCTCGGCGGCGGCGGTCCGTTCGGAGGAGATGGTCGCGCCCATGAACACGCCGTGCGCCCAGCTCTCCGCCTGGGTCACGAGCGGGACGTTCGTCGCGCGGCGGCCGCCGAACACGATCGCGTCGAGCACGACGCCCTCCGGGTCGTCCCAGCCGTCCGCGATCGTCGGGCACTGCGCGGCGGCGACCGTGAACCGGGAGTTCGGGTGCGCGGCGGGCCGTCCGGCGGCGCCGTCGGCGGGGGTCCAGTCGCGCCCGGTCCAGTCGACGAGGTGGGGCGGTGCGTCGGGGGTCAGGCCTTCCCACCAGACGTCGCCCTCGGGGGTGAGCGCGACGTTCGTGAAGATCGTGTCGTGCCGGAGGGTCTCGACGGCGGCGGGGTTGGTGGTCTCGCCCGTGCCCGGCGCGACGCCGAAGAAGCCGGCCTCGGGGTTGATGGCCCGCAGCGACCCGTCGGGTCCGGGGCGGAGCCAGGCGATGTCGTCGCCGATCGTCTCGACGTGCCAGCCCGGGAGCGTCGGGACGAGCATGGCGAGGTTCGTCTTGCCGCACGCCGACGGGAACGCTGCGGCGACGTGGTACCTGCGCCCCTGCGGCGAGGTGAGGCGGACGAGCAGCATGTGCTCCGCGAGCCACCCCTCGTCGCGGCCCATCACGGAGGCGATGCGCAGTGCGAAGCACTTCTTGCCGAGCAGCGCGTTGCCGCCGTAGCCCGACCCGTAGGACCAGATCTCGCGCGTCTCGGGGAAGTGCGAGATGTACTTCGTCGGGTTGCACGGCCAGGGGACGTCGTCGTGGAGCGTGCCGTCGCGGTCGCGCAGGGGTGCGCCGACGGAGTGCACGGCGGGCACGAAGGGTGCGCCGGCGTCGACGAGGTCGAGCACGTCGCGGCTCACGCGGGTCATCACGTGCATGCTGACCACGGCGTACGGCGAGTCCGTGACCTGCACACCGACGCGCGACAGGGGTCCGCCGACCGGCCCCATCGAGAACGGCACCACGTACATCGTGCGGCCGCGCATGCTCCCCGCGAACACCGCGTCGAGCTCGGCCCGCATCGCGGCGGGCTCGCGCCAGTTGTTCGACGGGCCGGCGTCGGCCTCGTCGCGCGGGCAGACGAACGTGCGCGACTCGACGCGGGCGACGTCGTCGGGGTCCGAGCGGGCGAGGTAGCTGCCGGGGCGCAGCGTCGGGTCGAGGGGGAGCAGCGTGCCGGTCCGCACCATGTGCCCGAGCAGGGAGCGCCGCTCCGCGTCGGACCCGTCGCACCACACGACGGCGTCGGGCTGCGTGAGGTCGGCGACCGCGGCGACCCACGCGCGGACGTCGCCCGTGAGGGCGACGGACGTGACGTCGGCGAGCGTGCGGACCGCCACGCGGCTGCGGGTCGTGGTCGGGTGCGGCGCGAGCATGGTCATGTTCGGGTCTCCTCCAGCGCTCCTCGGCGTGCGCTCTCTGTACTTCCATCCCACGGCAAGCACGGCTGCCTTGCGGGACGACTCGCCCGTCAAAAATGGCCGTTCTTGCCGTAGAGTCACGTTCGTGGGGATGGACCAGCGCGACGAGACCGGCACGCAGGGCACGCCCGACGCCCTGACGCTCGGGCGCCGCGTCCGGCACCTGCGCACCGCACGCGGCCTGACGCTCGACGCCCTCGGGCGGCGCGTGGGCGTGACGCCGAGCGTGCTGTCGCTCGTCGAGAACGGCCGCCGTGAGCCGCGCCTCGCCCTGCTGCGCGGCATCGCCGAGGCGCTCGACGTGACCGTCGCGGACCTGCTCGAGGCCGAGCCGCCGTCGCGCCGCGCCGCCCTCGAGATCGCCCTGGACCGGGCGCAGCGCTCCGCCGGCTTCGACCGGCTCTCCCTGCCCACCGTCCGCCCGGGGCGGTCCCTGCCGCTGCCGATCCTCGAGCAGCTCGTCGGGCTCCACGCCGAGCTGGCCCGCCGCGACCTCGAGTCCGTCGCGACCCCCGAGGAGGCCCGTCGCGCGAACACCCAGATCCGCCTCGAGCGGCAGCAGCGCGACAACCACCTGCCCGAGATCGAACGGCTCGCCGAGTCGATGGCGCGCAAGGCCGGGTACACGTCCGGGGCGCTCACGCACCGCACCGTGACGCGGATGGCCGAGCAGCTCGGGTTCGTCATCGTCTACGTCGACGACCTGCCGAGCTCGACCCGCACCGTCACCGACCTCGCGAACGGCCGCATCTACCTGCCGCCGGCGTCCGCCCCGGGCGGCCACGGGCTGCGCTCGCTCACGCTGCAGGCGATCGCGCACCGGGTGCTCGGGCACGAGCGCCCCTCGTCGTACGACGAGTTCCTCCGCCAGCGCATGGAGATCACCTACTTCGCGTCGTGCTGCCTCATGCCCGAGTCGGCCGCCGTCGCGCACCTCGCGCAGCACAAGCGGGAGAAGGACCTCGCGATCGAGGACCTGCGGGACGCGTTCGGCGTGACGCACGAGGCGGCGGCGCAGCGGTTCACCAGCCTCGCCACCCACCACCTCGGCATCCCGGTCCACTTCGTGCGGATCGGGGGCGACGGCGCGATCTACCGGGCGTACGCGAACGACGGGCTGCCGCTGCCGACGGACGTGACCGGCGCGATCGAGGGGCAGCTCGTCTGCCGGAGCTGGGGCGTGCGGCGTGCCCTGACGCGGCGGGACCGCTCGTCCGAGTCGTACCAGTACACCGACACGCCCGCGGGCACGTTCTGGTGCTCGACGCAGACGGGCTCGGGGACCACCGGAGCGATGTCCCTCGCCGTCGGGGTGCCGTTCGCGCACGCCACGTGGTTCCGCGGCCGGGACACCACGGACCGGCACAGGTCGACCTGCCCGGACGAGGGCTGCTGCCGCCGGCCGCGCGCCGCGGCGGCCGCTCGCTGGCAGGACGCGTCGTGGCCCAGCGCCCGGATCCACCAGCAGGTGTTCTCCGCGCTGCCGACCGGGGCGTTCCCCGGCGTCGACGCGCGCGAGGTGTACGCGTTCCTCGACCGGCACGCGCCGCAGGCCGCCACCGGCGCGACCGACGAGTAGCGCCCGAGACCGTCGCCGGGAACCTTCACCCGCCCGGGCAGGTATCTAGGCGGTCCGTGCCGTCTCCTTCGCGGAAGCGATGGTCGTCGGTCCAGGACGGGCGGAGGACGCCATGACGACGATGCCGGGCCACATGCCGGCCGGTGCTCCGGGGATGCGCACGGGCAACGGCAGCACCGGGATGCGCACGGGAGGCGGCGCACCGGGGATGCGCGGGAGCGACGGGCACCCCAGGGTGCTGGACGTCCCGCCGTCGGTGAAGCGGGGCGACCCGCCGGAGCCGCCTGCGGACGTCACCGCGGGCCCGGCCCCTGACGCCATGCCCGAGGCCACGCCCGACGTCACGCCCGACGTCATGCCCGACATCACGCCGGACGCCGTCCAGGACGCGCCGCCGCCGGCTGCCGCGGCGACCGTGCCGAGCGGAGTCCCGGGCGCGGCCACGAGCGAAGCCCTGGTCGTGACTCCGCTCGCCATCGCGGGCCCGGGCCGCTCGCTGCGGGTGACCGCCGCGTACGCCGACCTGCAGCTCGTCCGGAACACCGTCCTGGAGGCCGGGACGTCGGTCACCGGCAGCGAGACGGTCCGCAGCATCTGCACGGCCGAGCTCGACGCCGCGAAGGCCGCCCTCGAGAAGTGCGACGAGAAGGGTCCGAAGCGCGGCCGTCGCGACGCCCACCTCGAGTTCGCGTGGACCGCGATCCACCGGGCACGCGCCCTGCTGCCGCTGATCGTCGACGACGACGCCCTCGACACCCAGTACCTGTACGCCGTCGAGCGCGTCGGTCGGATGCAGCCCCGCAACGCGCGGCTCCTCGCGGCGCTCGGCACCGCGCAGAGCCGCAAGGGCGCGACCCCGCAGGACGAGCGCCTGCACCGGCAGCGGCTCAGCTTCGCGCTGTCGGCCGCGTACGCGTCGGCGGACCGCGAGCACCAGCAGCTCCGGCTCCTGCGGGACCGTCTGGTCCGGGTCGCGGCCTTCACCTGGCTCGCCCTCGCGATCGTCGTGCTCGCCGGCACGCTCGTGCCGACGCTGTTCCCGCTGTGCTCGGGCGGCGACGGCGCGCAGGTCTGCCCGACCGGTCGCGGCGCACCGAGCGCGGGCGACGTCGCGACGGTCGTGTTCCTCGGCATGATCGGCGCCGGCCTGACAGCGGTGCTGGCGGTCAGCCGGGCCCGGCCGTCGGCCTCGCCGTACCGGCTGATGCCGGCGCTGAGCCTGCTGCGCATCCCGCTCGGCGGCATCGTCGCGGTCCTGGGCATCGTCGTGATGCAGAGCGAGGTCATCCCGGGCTTCCAGGGTGTGCTCGACGTGCAGCAGATCGCCGTGTACGCGATCGTCTTCGGCTTCGCGCAGGAGGCCGTGACCCGCCTGCTCGAGAACCGGGTCCGTGCCCTGCAGGACTACGCGGCGCAGGGGGTGAGCGGGAAGCAGGCGGGCTCCACGGCGGCGGCGATCGCCGCCACGCGCGTCCAGGACGAGGCGTGACGCATCAGATCCGGCCGCGCACCGGTGTCCGGTCGACCGGGTCCCCGTCCTGGGGCATCGCCATCTCCGCGCGCACGCCGAGCAGCCGGACCTCGCGGTCCTCGAGCGTCTCCGCGAGCGCCGTCACCGCCGCGACCACGGTCGCCCCGTCGCGGGTGGGCTCGGGGAGCTTGCGGCTCGTGGTCTTCGTGACGAACGGCGCGTAGCGCACCTTCAGCGCGACGCGGACCACGAGGCGTCCGTCCTGCGCCGTGTCCTCGACGACCGCACGTGCGAGCTCGGTGACGGCGTCGCGCACCTGGTCGGGGGTCGTGAGGTTCTGCTGGAACGTGGTCTCGCGGCTGTGGCCCCGGGGTATCCACGGGCTGTCGTCGACCGTCGTCGGCCCGAGCCCCTGCCCGAGCTGGTGGTACCAGAGACCCATCTTCGGCCCGAACTCCGCGACCAGGACGTCGGTCGGTGCGGCGGCGAGCTCGTGCACGGTCGTGACGCCGAGCGCGGCGAGCCGCTTCGACACCTTCGTGCCCACGCCCCACAGGTCGATCGTGGGGCGGTTCCCCATGACGTCGGACCAGTTCTCGGCCGTGAGCCGGAACATCCCGGCCGGCTTGCCGAACTCGGTGGCGATCTTCGCGCGGACCTTGTTGTCGCCGATCCCGACCGAGCAGTGCAGGAGCGTCGCGGCGAGCACGGCCTCCTGCGCGCGGCGGGCCAGCGCCTCGGGGTCGTCGGTCTCGACGCCGAGGAACGCCTCGTCCCACCCGAGCACCTCGACGACGACGCCGAGCGACCTCAGCGTCGCCATGACCCGCTCCGACGTCGCCTCGTACTCCGGGGCGTCCACGGGGAGGAACACGCCGTCGGGCAGCTTGCGTGCCGCGATCCGCAGGGGCATCCCGGAGTGCACGCCGAACGCCCGCGCCTCGTACGACGCGGTCGAGACGACGCCTCGTTCCGTGGGGTCCCCGCGGCCGCCGACGACGACGGGCCGGCCGGCGAGCTCGGGGTGGCGCAGCACCTCGACGGCAGCGACGAACTGGTCGAGGTCCACGTGGAGCACCCACGGGGTGTGCGGGCTCATCCTCGGAGTCTGCCGGTCCCGACGTGCGGCGTCACCGGTCCAGCCGGTGCTCGGTACCGTCGAGACGTGACCGCCCCGACGCCGCGTCCCGTGGCCGTGCGCGTCCTCGCCCCGCTGTACCTCGCGGGCTTCACGACGGCGTTCGGCGCGCACGGTGTCGCGGCGGCTCTCGGTGTCCGCTCGGACGACGTCGGGCTCACGCTGCTCTCGTTCGGCGCGATCCTCGCCCTGTACGACCTCGCCGAGGTGCTCCTCAAGCCGGTCTTCGGTGCCCTGAGCGACCGGGTGGGACCGAAGCCGGTGGTGGTGGCAGGCCTGCTTGCCTTCGCCCTGGTGTCGCTCGCGGGAGCCGTCCTGTCCCCGCCGGCCGTCCTGGCGCTCGCCCGGCTCGGGCAGGGCGCAGCCGCCTCCGCGTTCTCGCCGGCGTCCTCCGCGGCGGTCGCCCGTCTCGCCGGGCCGGCCGCCGTGGGCAGGTACTTCGGCAGGTACGGCGCGTGGAAGAGCCTCGGGTACGCGGCGGGTCCGCTGCTCGGTGCCGGCCTGCTCGCGCTCGGCGGGATGCGTGCCCTGTTCGTGGCGCTGAGCGTGCTCGCGGCCGGGGCCGCCCTGTGGGCCGCGGTCGCGCTCCCGACGCTCCCGGTCCTGCCTCGTCCGCGCGCGACCGTCGCCGACGTGGTGCGGCAGACGACCGACCGCACGTTCCTCGTGCCGACCGCCGTGCTCGCGGCCAGCACCGCGGCCCTCGGCGTCGCGGTCGGGTTTTTGCCGCTCGTCGCGACGCGGGTCGGGCTCGCTGCGCCGGCGGGCATGGCGGCCGTCACGGTGCTGGCACTCGCGTCGACCGTGGTGCAGCCCGTCGTCGGCCGCCTTCGGGACGCGGGTCGCGTGGACACCCGGCACGGCGCGCCCGGCGGGCTGCTGGTCGTCACCGCGGGCGTGCTGCTCGTGGCGGTGGCGCCCCACGCCGTCACCGTCTACGCCGCGGCGCTGCTCGTCGGGCTCGGGATCGGCACGGCCACGCCGCTCGCGTTCGCGCACCTCGCCGCGGCGACCCCGCCCGAGCGGATCGGCCGCACGATGGGTGCCGCCGAGGTGGGGAGGGAGCTCGGCGACGCGGGCGGACCGCTGCTGGTCGGGGCCGTCGCGGTCGCCGTCAGCCTCCCCGTCGCGCTGGGCGCGCTCGCGGCCGTGACGGCGGGCACGGCGGCGGTCGGCGCCACCGCGCTGCGGCCCGTGCCGCCGCGGTCGCCCTGACCGCTCCTCAGGAGGTGCGGCATCCGGGTTCACCAGTTGAATGGCCCTGTGCTCACACCAGTCGAGTCACCGGGCCACCTCGTCCGTGCTGCCTGGTCGCTGTCCGGGGACGAGGTCCTCGACGCACTCGGCTCGGGCGCCGACGGGCTGAGCGCCGCGACCGCCGAGCAGCGGCTCGCCGAGGTCGGCCGCAACGAGCTCCCGCTGCCGCCACGACCGCCCCTGTGGCGCCGGGTCCTCTCGCACTTCCAGGACGTCCTCGTGTACGTGCTGCTCGTCGCGGCGGGCCTCAAGGCGATCCTCGGCGAGTGGATCGACTTCGCGGTGATCCTGCTGGTCGCGGTCGTCAACGCCGCGGTCGGGCTCATCCAGGAGGGCCGGGCCGAGAGCGCGCTCGACGGGATCCGGAAGATGCTGTCGCCCGGGGCGGAGGTCCGTCGGGACGGCGCCTGGACGAAGGTCGACGCCGCCGCGGTGGTGCCGGGGGACGTCGTGCGGGTGCGCGCGGGCGACGGGGTCCCGGCGGACGTCCGTCTCCTGACGGCGTCGAACCTGCGCGTCGAGGAGTCGGCGTTGACGGGCGAGTCCGTCCCGTCGACGAAGGACCCGGCACCGGTCGACGCCGTGGCGGGCGTCGGGGACCGGTCGAGCATGCTGTTCTCCGGCACGATCGTCGCCGCCGGCTCGGGGGAGGGGGTCGTCGTCGCGACGGGCGCGGCGACGGAGATCGGCGCGATCCAGAGCCTCGTCGCCGAGGCGGAGGAGCTCGCCACGCCGCTGACCCGCCAGCTCGGGCGGTTCGGCACGCAGATCGCGCTGCTCATCCTGGTGATGGGTGTGCTGATGGCGGTGATCGGGCACACCGTGCACCACCTGTCGGTCGACGACCTCCTGTCGGCGTCCATCGGCTTCGCGGTGGCCGCGGTCCCCGAGGGGCTCCCGGCGCTCGTCACGATCACGCTCGCGCTCGGCGTGCAGCAGATGGCGGACCGCAACGCGATCACCCGCCGGCTTCCCGCCGTCGAGACGCTCGGTTCGGTCAGCACCATCTGCTCGGACAAGACCGGCACGCTCACGAAGAACGAGATGACGGCACGGACCGTCCGGACCGCGCACGGCACGGTCGAGGTCGCCGGTGCCGGGTACGCGCCCGAGGGCGGCCTCACCGTGGCGAGCCAGGAGCTCGTCGCGGGGGAGCACCCGGACGTCGAGGCCCTGCTCGACACGATGGCGCTGTGCAACGACGCCCAGGTCGTGCGGTCCGCCGACGGGTGGTCGCTCGTGGGTGAGCCGACCGAGGGCGCGCTGCGCACGCTCGCCCTGAAGGCCGGCACCGGCACGTCGGCCTGGCGGCGCGTCGCCGTCCTCCCGTTCGACTCCGCCGTCAAGTACATGGCGACCCTGGACCGGGACGACGAGCGCGCGGTCACCGTCCTGCACGTCAAGGGCGCTCCGGACCGGGTCCTCGAGCTGTGCCGGACGCAGGCGACGCCCGACGGCGCGTCCGAGCCGGTCGACACGGGGTTCTGGCTGGCCCAGGTCGACGAGCTCGGCTCGCACGGGCTGCGGGTGCTCGCGGCCGCCCGTCGGTCCGCTCCGGCGGACGCGGTGTCGATCGAGGACGACGACCTGCGGGACCTCGAGCTGTGCGGGCTCGTGGGCATCGTCGACCCGCCGCGGCCCGAGGCGATCGACGCGATCGCGGAGTGCCACCGCGCGGGCATCACCGTGAAGATGATCACCGGCGACCACGCCGGCACCGCGACGGCGATCGCCCAGGAGCTCGGGCTGCTCACCCCCGACGGGCGCCCGGCCCACCGGACCGCGGACGTCGACCGCGACGCGCCCGTGGTGCTGACCGGCGCCGAGCTCGAGGCGATGAGCAACGAGCAGCTGCGCGGTGTCGTGCGCGACGTCGACGTGTACGCCCGCACGAGCCCCGAGCACAAGATCCGGATCGTCTCCGCCCTCCAGGCGCACCGGCAGGTCGTCGCGATGACCGGGGACGGCGTGAACGACGCGCCCGCCCTCACGCAGGCCGACGTCGGTGTCGCGATGGGCATCAAGGGGACGGAGGCGACCAAGGAGGCCGCCGACGTCGTGCTCGCGGACGACAACTTCGCGACCATCGAGCGCGCCGTCGAAGAGGGTCGCAGGATCTACGACAACGTCCGCAAGTCGGTGCTCTTCCTGCTGCCGACGAACGGCGCGCAGGCCCTCGTCATCCTCGTGGCGGTGCTGTTCGGGCTGACGATGCCGCTCGAACCGGTGCAGGTGCTCTGGATCAACATGATCACCGCCGTCACCCTGTCGCTGGCCCTCGCCTACGAGAAGGCCGAGCCCGGGATCATGGACCGGCCGCCGCGCGACGCCGACGCGTCCATCCTGGGCGGGGCGGCGCTGCGGCGGATCCTGCTCGTCTCCGCGCTCATCGGCGCGGCGACGCTCGTGGTGTTCTTCGTCGAGCGCGACGGGCACATGACGGTCGACCAGGCGCAGACGACGGCCGTGACGATGCTCGCGTTCGGGCAGCTCGCGTACCTGTTCAACTGCCGGTTCACCGACCGGTCGAGCCTCAGCCTCGACGTGCTGCGGGGCAACAGGGTCCTGTGGATCTCCGCTGGGTCGCTCGTCGTGCTCCAGGCGGTGTTCGTGTACGCGCCGTTCATGCACACGCTGTTCGGGTCGGCGGCGGTGCCGTGGCGCGGGTGGTGGGTGCCGCTCGTCCTCGCGGTCGGGGTGTTCCTCGTCGTCGAGGCGGGCAAGGCGGTCGGCAGGGTTCGCGGGCGCTCACCAAGGTGAGGGCGGCTTGGTGCACGCGGCAGCGCCCCGTAGCCTCCGGCCATGAGCACCCTCCACGAGGTCGGCGAGCGGGACGGCTGGCGATGCTGGCTCTGCGACGAACCGGTCGACCCCGACGCGTCGGTGAACGCCGACCGCGGTCCGAGCATCGACGGCGGGGCGACGCCGAAGGGCAAGAAGCCGGCACCCGGCTCCGAGCGCCTGGCCCACCGGGCCTGCAACACCCGTAAGGGCGCGGTGAAGCCGGTCGTCGCATGGCCGTCGACGCTGTTCGTGGTGGACCCCGCGCCGATCGTCGCGACCGTCGACCGGCTGACCGGCAAGGGTGGGCGTGAGGTCGTGGCGCGGTGCCCGACGAGGGCGGACGGCGAGGACGCGGCTGCCTGGCTCGTCGACCGGCTCTCCCGCTTCGCCCCGAGCCTTCGGGTGACCGCGGACGTCGAGCCGGGCGGCGGTCAGTTCCTCCTGGTCCTGCGGGCGCGCTGACGCCTGCGCGACTCCGACGCACCCGCCGCCCTGCCGGTGGTGCGTCGTCGTCCGCCCGGCGGGCGGTCCCCGACGCCGTATCGGCGGCGTGCGGGACGATGCGCTCATGGGAGCGGCCCTGTTCGGGCGCGACGCGGAGCTCGCGACCGTCGGGCGGGTGCTCGACGAGCACACGTCGGGGCCCACCGTGCTGTCCGTGCACGGGGAGGCCGGGATCGGGAAGTCGTCGCTGCTCCGTGAGGTCCGCGACCTGGCGACCGCGCGCAGCTACCGTGTCCTCGCCGGCACGCCCACGAGTGCCGAGGCCCGGTGGAGCTACTCGGGGCTGACGGACCTGCTGGACCCGCTGGTCGCGCTGCTGCCGGACCTGCCGGCCGCGCAGCACCTGGCGCTGGACGCCGTCATGCTCCGCGGGACGGTGGGCACGACCGCACCCGACGTCCGCACGGTCTGCGCCGGGACGCTGGGCCTCCTGACGCGGGCGGCCAGGCAGCAGCCGCTGCTCGTCGCGGTGGACGACGCCCAGTGGCTCGACGAACCCACGATCCGTGCCCTGACCTACGCGGTCCGCCGGTGCGTCGAGCGGCTCGTCCTCGTCGCCACGGTGCGTGACGGCTTCGACGACCCGCTCCGGGACGTGGTCCCCGACCCGCGCGCGGTCACCTCGATCGCGCTCGGCGGACTCGGACGCCCCGAGCTCCGGTCCCTCCTCGCGGACCGCCTCGACGCGTCCGTCGACCCCGCCGTCGTGCGGCGGATCGAGGCGACGTCGCGGGGCAACCCCCTGTTCGCGCTCGAGCTCGCACGCACCCTCGACCCGGACGGTCGGTCGCGGACGGCGTTCCCCTCGGCCCTCACCGTGAGCATGCGGAGCACGTTCGCGGGGCAGCCCGAGCGGACGCGCGACGTCCTGCTCACCTGCAGCGCGCTGGCCGCCCCGACGGCGGCGGTGCTCGCGCGTGCGGGGATCGTCGACGCCGGCACGGTCCTGGTGCCGGCGGAGCGGGCGGGCATGGTCCGCTGGCGCGGCGACCGCCTCGAGTTCGCCCACCCGATGTGGCGCGAGGTCGTCTACGGGTCCGCCGACCCGGCATCGCTGCGCGCCGTGCACCGCCGCCTGGCGGTGGCGGCCGCCGACGTCGAGGAGCGGGCACGGCACTCCGCGCTCGGGGAGGTCGGCCTGAGCCCGGCCACCCGCGCGGCGCTCGAGCAGGCGGCGGCGAGCGCGCGGAACCGGGGAGCACCCTCCGCCGCCGCCGCTCTCCTGCAGCTCGCGCTGGACCGCGGTGCGCGCAGCCCGGCGCTCCGGCTCGCCGCTGCGGTCGACCACTTCGAGGCAGGGGAGCACGCGGACGCCCGCGCGCTCGCGACGACGCTGGTGGACGAGACCCCACCGGGCCCGGTCCGGGCCGCCGCCCGCGCCGTGCTGGCGCACGTCGCCTACCTGGAGGAGGACTTCGCGACCGCCGTCGCCCAGCTGGAGAGCGCCGTCGACGACGCGGGCTCCGACGCCGTGACGCAGAGCGGGCTCGCGATCGACCTCGCGTTCTCCTGCATCAACGTCGGCGACGTCCACCGTGGGCGGGACTGGGCGGTACGGGCCGAGGCCAGCGCGCGGGCGACGGGCGAGCCGGCCGTGGTCGCCGAGGCGACGGGTGCCGTCGCGCTCCTGGGCTTCCTCACCGGCAGCGGGGTCGACGAGGTGCGCCTCACCCTGGCCCTCGCCGCCGAGGACCCGGTCCGGCCGTCGCCGGCGGCTCGCTGGCCGACGCTCGACGACGCCCTCGTCCGGTTGTGGTCCCACGACCTGGAGCGGGCACGCGCGGGCCTGGCGGTCGCGCGAGCCCGGTACGACGACCTGGGGTTCGAGGCGGGCCGAGGGCAGCTGCTCGCGCGTGTCGCGGAGGCGGCCGTGCTCGCCGGCGACCTCGCCGAGGCCCGGGCCTCCGTGGCCGAGCTCTCCGACCGGGCCGCCCTGGACGGCGACGGCAGCACGGTCGCGACCGCGCTCGCGTCCCGGGTCGTCCTGGCGTCGTGGTCGGGCGACGCCGCGCAGGCCCACGAGGAGCACGCGCGTCTGCTCGAGCACTCGCACGGAGTCGAGCACCTGCTCCCGCGACTGGCGGCGTCCGCGGCACTGGGTTCCCTGGCGCTGGCGTCGTCGCAGCCCGGGGCGGCCGTGGAGCACCTCGAACCGGTCGCCGACGTGCTGCTCCTGTTCGGCGTGGCCGAGCCCGTCGTCACGTGGGCCTTCCCCGACGCGGTCGACGCGTGGGTGGCGACGGGCCGCCCAGACCGCGCCGTCCCGCTCGTGGAGCTGTTCGAGGAATGGGGTGCTCGGGCGGGCACACCCTGGGTGCAGGGGGTCGGGTGCCGAGGCCGGGCGCAGCTCCTGCTCGCCGGCGGCGACCCGGCCGGCGCGGGGGACTCGCTGCGGCGGGCGCTCGCGGCGTTCGAGCGCATCGGGTCGCGGTACGAGCTGGCCCGCACGCACCTCGTGGTCGCCTCGTGGCAGCGACGCCGCCGCATGCGCGCCGCGGCCCGGGCCAGCCTCGAGGTCGCCGCACGGCTCTTCCGTGAGGTCGGCGCGGCAGCGTGGGCGGCGAACGCCGAGCAGCAGCGTGACGGTCTGGGAGTGGGCTCCGGACGCCCCTCGACGCTCACGCCCAGCGAGCGGCGCGTTGCGGAGCTGGCAGGGTCGGGGCTCACGAACGGCGCGGTGGCAGCCCGTCTGGCGATCAGCCCCAAGACGGTCGAGGCCCACCTCGCGAGCGCGTACCGGAAGCTGGGGATCCGGTCCCGCGCCGAGCTGGGCCGCTGGCTGGCCGACGGGGCCCCGGCGCCCGACGACGACATGCCTTAGGGAAACCCCCGATTTCGCCCACTGTCGTCCCGGCGAAGCATCGGCATCTCCAGGACCGGCCCGGACCTCGGTGCCGGTCCACCCCACCAGGGGGCGCGTGATGCCACGCGCCCCCGCGCACCAGAGGGAGATTCCGATGGCCAAGACCCTGTACAAGGCGCCGAAGCGGCTGCAGTTCCGGCTCCGGCACTTTCTCGAGCACGACTCCACCGACAGCGGCTTCCAAGGAGGGGACGACGAGGTCTACATGTCGGCCCTCGGGTTCGACAGCGCTGTCGTCGTCAAGGGGGCGGACGGCAGACCCGACGTCCCCATGTACATCGCACCGCTCATCGGTGACGTGACCGACAACGCCGTCCGCGGACCCTGGGCGACGAACCCGTTCGTCCTCGTGGACTGGGACCTGCACCCGCCGGGAGGTGTGACGTACCCCCGGACCTTCACCGTTGTCCTGCTCGTGGTCGAGCAGGACAACGAGGGGCTCGCGGACGACTTCACGCACCTCATCGACAAGGTGGGCGGCAAGGTGCGCGAGAAGGTCGTCGAGGCCGCCACCAACGCGGGCGACGCTCTCGCGACGGCCGTGGTCGGGGCGGCGATCCCGGGCATCGGTCCGGTCGTCGGTGCGGCCGTCGGCGGGCTCGCCGGCGACGGCTACGACGCCCTCGTCGCCGAGATCAAGGCCGGGCTCCACAACGAGGTCTTCACCCCCGTCCCGATCACCTTCTCGACGGGCGACCACGTCCTGGCCGGGCACGAGTACTCGGTGCACATCCAGCAGTTCGGGGCGCACTACGAGCTCGGGTACGAGTGGCACTACGTGCGCTAGACGGGCTCGACCGACGGACCCGGGCGGGTGGGCTGATCAGGAGCCCGCCCGCTCCGGGTCGTCGGTCGCGGGCGCGAGCCGCCGGGCGAGCTCCTCGGACCCCCGCGCGAGGAGCGTCACGTCGGCGCCGACCGCCACGAAGGCGGCCCCGGCGTCGACGTACGCGCGCGCCAGGGCCGGGGCGAACGCGTTGACGCCGACCGGCTTGCCCGCCGCCCGCACCGCGTCGAACGTGCGGTGGACGGCGGCCACCACGTCCGGGTGGTCCTGCCGGCCGAGGTGACCCATCGAGGCGGCGAGGTCGGACGGCCCGACGAACACGGCGTCGACGCCGTCGACCGCTGCGATCGCGGACGCGGACGCGACGCCCTGCGCCGTCTCGACCTGCACGACGAGCGAGACGTGCGTGTCGGCGTCCTCGGCGTAGCCGTCGACCCTGCTCCACCGGGCCGACCGGGCGAGCGACCCGCCGACACCCCGGCGACCGCGGGGCGGGTAGCGCACGGCCTCGACGACGGCCTGCGCCTCCTGCGCCGACGACACCATCGGGACGAGGAGGTTCTGCGCACCGAGGTCCAGCACCTGCTTGATCGTCACGACGTCCCCGACCGGCACCCGCACGACCGGGGTCACGGGGTAGGCCGCGACCGCCTGGAGCTGCGCGAGGACCGACTCCAGCCCGTTGGGCGAGTGCTCCATGTCGACGAGCAGCCAGTCGAGCCCGGACCCGGCGCAGATCTCTGCGACCAGTGCGCTGCCCGAGCACACCCACATGCCGGCGAGCGGCCGGGCGGCCGGCCCGCTCACCGCGGTCGCGAGCGCGTCGCGGAACGTCGGCGTCATGTGAAATGGCATGTGATCGTCCCCAGGTCTCGGTAGTCGGCGAGCACGGTGTCGCCCGGGTGCACCCACATCGGGCGCGTGAACGAGCCCGCGAGCACCAGGTCGCCGGCGTCGAGCCGGTCCCCGTGCTGGGCGAGCTTGTTCGCCAGCCACGCGACGCCGCGGGCGGGGTGGCCGAGCACGGCGGCGGCGACGCCGGATTCCTCGATCGTCCCGTTGCGGTGCAGGAGCGCGGCGACCCAGCGCAGGTCGACGTCGCCGGCCCGGACGGGGGTGCCACCGGTGACCATCGCCCCCATCGCCGCGTTGTCGCTGATCGTGTCGACGATGGTGCGGCCCGCGAGCTCGACCCGGGAGGAGAGGATCTCCAGCGCCGGGACCACGTGCTCGGTCGCGGCCAGCACGTCGTCGACGGTGGCGTCCGGGCCGTCGACGGGTGCCGACAGGCGGAACGCGAGCTCGACCTCGATGCGGACGTTCGAGAACCGGCCGTGCTCGATCACCGCGCCGTCCTCGTAGACCATGTCGGCGAAGATGGCGCCGTAGTCCGGCTCGTCGATGCCGGTCGCCGCCTGCATGACCTTCGACGTCAGCCCGATCTTGCGGCCGACCGGTCGACGTCCGGCGGCGACGGCCCGGCGCCGCCACTCGCGCTGCACGGCGTACGCGTCGTCGACGGTCATGCCCGGGTGGCGCGCGGTCAGGAGCGGCACGGTCGCCCGGTCCTGTTCCGCGGTCGCGAGCTCGTCCGCGATCGCCGTGATCGTCTCAGTCGGCAGCACGCTGTCCTCCGGTCGCGGCGCGCGGGGTCACAGCTGGTGCCCGAGCTTGTACTCGCCCTGCTTCCAGCTCGGGAGCGCGTCGGGGGCGTCGCCCTCGCGGGTGTACGAGAACCCGTCGGCCCCGATCGTCACCTCCAGCTCGCTGGTGTCGGTGCGCTCGAGCACGGGCTGCGGGTTCCCGTCGAGGTCGAGCACGAGGGACGCCTCGGTGTACCAGGACGGCACGACGGGGTTGCCCCACCAGTCGCGGCGCTGGTTGTCGTGGACGTCCCAGGTGACGACCGGGTTGTCGGGGTCCCCGGTGTAGTAGTCCTGCGTGTAGATCTCGACGCGGTGCCCGTCGGGGTCGCGCAGGTACAGGTAGAACGCGTTGGACACGCCGTGCCGGCCAGGGCCCCGCTCGATCCGGTCGGACATCCGCAGCGCGCCGAGCAGGTCGCAGATCGCCAGCACGTTGTGCTTCTCGTGCGTCGCGAACGCGATGTGGTGCAGGCGCGGGCCGTTCCCGCCGGTCATCGCGGTGTCGTGCACGGTGGGCTTGCGGCGCATCCACGCCGCGTACGTGGTCCCGGCCGCGTCCTGGATGTCCTCGGTCACGCGGAACCCGAGGTCCTCCATGTACCGCACGGCCCGCGGCACGTCGGGCGTGACCTGGTTGAAGTGGTCGAGCCGCACCAGGACGCCCGGCGGGTGCAGGTCGTAGCGCCACGCGAGCCGCTCGACGTGCTCGACGTCGTGGAAGAACTCGTACGGGAACCCGAGCGGGTCCTGCACGCGCACCGAGTCCCCGACGCCCCTCACGAAGCCGTCCGCCCGGCGTTCGACCCGGCACCCGAGCTCGCGGTAGAACGCGACCGCCCTGTCGAGGTCGGCAGGGGAGCGGACCCGGTAGGAGAACGCCGCGGCGGCCGCCACCGGCCCCTGGCGCAGGACGAGGTTGTGGTGGATGAACTCCTCGAACGTGCGCAGGTAGACGCAGGTGTCGTCCTCCTCGGTGACGACGAGGCCGAGGACGTCGACGTAGAAGTGCCGCGACGCCGCGAGGTCGGTGACGACGAGCTCCATGGCGGCGCAGCGCAGCACGTCCGGCGGCGGGGACGACGGCGTCGGGATCGGGTCGGTGCTCACGGTCGGCGTCCTTTCCCGAAGGTGGGCTGGTGCACCTCGCCGAGCGTGACGTGCACGGCCTGCTGGTGCGTGTAGAAGTCGATCGACCGGTACCCGCCCTCGTGGCCGAGCCCGGACGCCTTCACGCCGCCGAACGGGGTGCGCAGGTCGCGGACGTTGTTGCTGTTGAGCCACACCATGCCGGCGTCGAGCGACTGGGCGAACGTGTGCGCCCGCCGCAGGTCGTTCGTCCACACGTACGCCGCCAGCCCGTACCGCACGCCGTTCGCCAGCGCGAGCGCCTCCTCGTCGGTGTCGAACGGCGTGATCGCGACGACGGGCCCGAAGATCTCCTCCTGGAAGATCCGGGCGTCCGGCGGGACGTCGACGAACACGGTGGGCGCCACGTAGTTCCCGGTCGGGAAGCCCTCGGGACGTCCGCCACCGGCGACGAGCCGGCCTTCCGACCTGCCGATCTCGATGTACCCCATGACCTTCGCGTGGTGCTCCGGGTGGACGAGCGCACCGACCTCGGTCGCCGGATCGTGCGGGAGCCCGACGACGACGCGGTGCGCGTGCGCGGCGTAGCGCTCGACGAACTCGTCGTAGACCTCCCGCTGGACGAGGATCCGGCTGCCCGCGGTGCAGCGCTCCCCGTTGAGCGAGAACACCCCGAAGATCGTCGCGTCGACGGCGGCGTCGAGGTCGGCGTCCGCGAAGACGACGGCGGGCGACTTGCCGCCGAGCTCCATCGACAGGCCCTTCAGGTGCGGTGCCGCGTTCGCGAAGATGAGCTGCCCCGTCCGGCTCTCGCCCGTGAACGAGATCAGCGGGACGTCCGGGTGCCGCACCAGCGCGTCGCCCGCCTCCTCGCCGAGCCCGTGGACGAGGTTGAACACGCCCGCGGGCACGCCCGCCTCCTCGAAGATCCCGGCCCACAGCGACGCCGACAGCGGCGTGAACTCCGCCGGCTTGAGGACGACGGTGTTCCCCGTCGCCAGGGCGGGGCCGAGCTTCCACGACTCGAGCATGAACGGCGTGTTCCACGGGGTGATCAGCCCGGCGACGCCGATGGGCTTGCGGTTGACGTAGTTGAGCTGGCGCCCGGGCACCTTGAACGCGTCGTCGGTCTGCGCCACCACCAGGTCGGCGAAGAACCGGAAGTTCTCGGCGGCCCGCCGAGCCTGGCCGAGCGCCTGCGTGATCGGCAGGCCCGAGTCGAAGCTTTCGAGCTCCGCGAGCCGGGCGTCGCGCTCCTCGACGATGTCGGCGACCCGGTGCAGGACCCGGGAGCGCTCGCGGGGGAGCAGACGCGGCCACGGCCCGTCCTCGAACGCGCGCCGCGCCGCGGCGACGGCCCGGTCGACGTCGGCCGCCTTGCCGGCCGCCGCGTGCAGGTACGTCTCGTTCGAGACGGGGTCGAGCACCTCGAACGTCGTGCCGTCCACGGAGTCGACGTGCTCCCCGCCGACGTAGTGCCGGATGCGGTCGGGGAGGTCGGCCGGAAGGTGGCGGGGCGCCACCGTGCCCGTGCTGGTCCCACCCATGGGTCCCACCTCTCAGACGGTCGTCACGCCGGCTGCGGCCGGCGCCTCGTCGGGGTGCTCGTGGCTGAGGTAGGCGGCGAGCGTCGCCGAGCGGTGCCCGCGCGCGGCCCGCTCGACGTCCGCCAGGGGTGCGCCGGACTCGATGAGGTCGACGAGGGCATCGTGCTCCCGCACGGACTCGTGCGCGCGTCCGGGCACGAAGCTGAACGTCGAGTCGCGCAGGTGCCCGAGCCGGACCCACTCGGCGTCGACGAGCGCGAGCAGCCGCGGGTTCGGGCACGCGGCGAACAGGACCGCGTGGAACCGGTGGTTGAGCGAGGTGAACAGGTGCGGCTCGAAGTCGTCCAACGACTCGACGAGGCGGCGGTTGAGGTCGCGTGCCCGCCGGAGGTCGTCGGCCGTCAGGTGCCGGGCCGCGAGCGCGGTGGCCGCCCCTTCGAGGAGGGCGAGGGCCTCCATGCTCTGCCGGTACTGGGAGTCGTCGATCATCGCGACGCGCGCCCCGACGTGCTGCTCGAACGTGACGAGCCCCTCGGCCTCGAGCCGGCGTATCGCCTCGCGCACCGGCACGACGCTCATGTCGAGCTCGTGCGCGATCGAGCCGAGGACCAGGCGGTAGCCCGGCGTGAACTCCCCGCCGGCGATCCGCTCCTGGATCCAGTGGTACGCCTGCTGCGACTTGCTGCGCGTGCGCGCCGTCTCGCTCATCTGCCCGTGCGCCATGCGTCGTACCGCGCTCTCCACCCGGCGTCCATCGGGAACAGGCCCTCCACCGGGTGGCCGGCGGCGACCTGCTCGGCGATCCAGCCGTCCTCCTCCTCCTGGGCGAGGGCGGCGTCGACGACCTCCTCGACGAGCGCGGGTGGGATCACGACGACGCCGTCGGCGTCCCCGACGACGACGTCGCCGGGCTCGACGGTCGTCCCGCCGCACCCGACCGCGACGTCGACCTCCCAGGGCACGTGCCGGCGACCGAGGACGGCGGGGTGGTCGCCGGCCGAGTACACCGGGATGCCGACGGCGGCGACGGCGTCGTGGTCGCGGACCCCGCCGTCGGTGACGATCCCGGCGGCGCCGCGCGCGTGGGCACGCAGGGCGAGGATGTCGCCGAACGTGCCGGACCCGGCGTCGCCGCGCGCGTCGATGACGAGGACGTCGCCCTCGTCGAGGGTGTCGAACGCCCGCTTCTGCGCGTTGTACCCGCCGCCGTGGCGGGCGAACAGGTCTTCCCGGCCCGGGACGAGCCGCAGGGTGCGTGCGGTGCCGACGAGCTTCGCGTCGGGGTGCAGGGGCCGGACTCCGTCGACGGTCACGGCGTCGAGGCCGCGTCTGCGCAGCTGCGCGCTGAGGCCTGCGACGGGCGCCCGGACGAGCTTGTCGTGCAGCTCGGTGGTGAGGCGGAACGGTGCGGGTGCGGGCTCCAGGCCTGCGGCGTCGGGGGAGCCCCACGCCTCGGCGCGCTGCGTGTCGTCGACGCCGGGCAGCGCCCCGAGGCCGTCGTCGAACGGGTGGTCGCCCTGGGTGACGGTCGTGACCAGCCGGCCCGAGGTCGGCGCCCCGGGTGCGTCCGGTGCGTCGACCTCGATCTCGACGACGTCTCCCGGGACGACGACGGAGGAGCCGGCGGGCGTGCCGGCGAGGATGACGTCGCCGGGCTCGAGCGTGAGGT
This sequence comes from Cellulomonas chitinilytica, assembly GCF_016862675.1. GTDB lineage: Bacteria > Actinomycetota > Actinomycetes > Actinomycetales > Cellulomonadaceae > Cellulomonas > Cellulomonas chitinilytica. The sequence goes on from NZ_BONK01000005.1 coordinate 208,759, forward strand.
GCTGGGAGAGGTCGGCCACGAGCCGGGCCAAGGGGAACAGCAGGCCGGCCGTCGTGTCGTCCTGCCGGAGCTCGCCGTTGACCCAGGTCCGCAGGCGCAGCGCCCCCGGGTCGACCGTGCGCGCGTCGACCAGGCCGGGGCCGATCGGCGTGAACCCGTCGCCGCCCTTGGAGCGGACGTTGGAGCCCTTGTCGGCCGCGCGCAGGTCGTACAGCCCGAAGTCGTTCGCCGCCGTGACCCACCCGACGTGGTCCCACGCCCGGGCGAGGGCGACGCGCCGGGCGGTGGTGCCGACGACGAGCGCGATCTCGCCCTCGAAGGCGAGCAGCTCGGTCCCGGCCGGACGCTCGACGGTGCCGCCGGACGGCGCCACCGAGCTCGACGGCTTGAGGAAGTAGGACGGCGCCGCGGGCCGGCGCCCGCGCTGGTCGGCGCGGGAGACGTAGTTGAGGTGGACGGCGACGATCTTCCCCGGGCGGCCGGGCAGCGCCGAGAACCTGCGGTCCGCTCCGTCGCGGCCGGGCTGTGCAGACATCCGCTCCCTCGCCGTCGTCTGTCGTATCCGAAATCGTATGTGATCGGTCAGCTGTTCGCCCGGACGATCTCCTCCTGGTAGGGCGCGACGACGGCGGGGGACACGGTGAGGTCCAGCAGCAGGAACGGTCGCTCCGCCGCGGGGCGCGCCGCCCAGCTTGCGAGCTCGTCGAGGTCGTCGAGCGAGCGGACGGCGACCCCGTGCGCGCCCACGGCCGAGGCGAGGCCGGCGAAGTCGACGCCGGGGATGAGCATCGGCTCACGGGTGAGGCCCTTGCGTCCATAGACGTGGATCTCGGCGCCGTACGCGGAGTCGTTCCAGACGACCGCGAGCCCGCGGCCGCGCGCCACGCGCACGGCCGACTCGAGGTCGGCGAGTGCCATGAGCCCCCCGCCGTCGCCGGTGGTGAGCACCACCGTGGAGTCCGGCCGGGCGAGGGCGGCGCCGAGGACGCTCGAGAAGCCGAGCCCGATCGCCTGGAACGCGGTGCCGACCATGATCATGCGGTCCGGCGAGGCCACCGGCCAGTACATGTTCGCCCAGGCGATGAAGTGGCCGCCGTCGGAGACGACGACCCGGTCGGCGGGCAGCAGCTCGGCGATGCGCGCGGCCGCTGACCGGGGGTCGAGCCGCCCGTCGGGGGCCGTGGCCGCGCCGGGCTCGTACCGTCGCGCGGCGTTGACGTCGACGGACTCGCGCCAGCCGCTGGGCGTGGCCCGGTCGATCCCGGCGAGGACGGCGGCCGCGACCGTCGCCGCGTCCCCGCGCACGTACCCGCCGACGTGCGGGTGGGTCGCCGCCGGTGCGACGTCCACCTGGTACACCCGGGTGCCGGGCGCGAACAGCTCGCCGAACCGCATCGTGAACTGGTTGAGCGAGGCGCCCACGACGACGGCGACGTCGGCCTGCCGCACGAGCGCCATCGCCCCCTCGGCGCCGAACCCGCCGGCCACGCCCAGGTCGAACTCGGGCCGGGGGAACACCCCTCGACCGAGCGCCGTGGTCACGGTGAGGGCCCCCGTCGCGTCGGCGATCGCACCGAGCACGGTGCCGGCGCCGGACAGCCACGCGCCCCGGCCCGCGAGCAGGAGCGGCCGGTGTGCGCGGGAGAGGGCGGACGCGACGTCGCGCACGCTCGCCTCGGCGAACGGGCCGCGCGGGGCGAGCGGCTCGGGGAGGCGAGGTGGGGGCACCGTCGGCACCGGGCCGGCGTCGACGGTGGCGACGTCGTACGGGATCGCGAGCACGGTCGGCACGCGGTAGGTCAGGGCGTGCTCGACGGCGATGAGCGTGGTCGCGGCGGCGTCCGCCCGTCCCACGGTGTACGTGCGGGCGCCGACGGCCGACGCCATCGCGATCTGGTCCACGTCCCACGGGCGCGGCCCGGACGTCGGCTCGTCGCCGACGACGAGCACCAGGGGGACGTGCGCCTGCACGGCCTCGGCGAGCGCGGTGAGGGTGTTCGTGAAGCCGGCGCCGTACGTGGTCGTCGCTGCAGCGAGGCGACCCGACGCCCGGTGGAAGGCGTCGGCGGCGACGACCGCGCCGGACTCGTGGCGCACCGCGGTGAACGTCGCGGACGTCTGCCGGGCGAGCGCGTCGAGGAAGTACGCGTTGCCGTTGCCCATGACGCCGAACACGTGGTCGACGTGGGCGGCGAGGGTGACGGCGGCGTGCGCGGAGACCGAGGGCACCAGCAGACCTCCACGTCGAGCGTCGGGACGGGCCGTGCGCGGCCGGCGGACGTGCACCGGGCGACGCTGCCGGGTGCGGCCGGGGGCCACGCGGCGGCAGCCTATCCCGACCGTATACGATCCGCTCGAGGGGGGTTCGCAGGACCTGCGGGCCCCGCACCATCGCCTCGACAGCGCCGTCCGAGGAGTCGTCCGATGCAGTTCCACCACCACGGCTACGTCTCGGGAGACCCCCGCGTCCAGCCCGCCGCCGGGGTCGGCCTCGACCGGCCTGAGGAGCTTCCCGACGAGGTCGACGTCCTGATCGTCGGCACCGGTCCGGCGGGCATGATCACCGCCGCCCAGCTCTCGCAGTTCCCCGACGTCACCACCCGGATCGTCGACCGTCGCGCGGGCCGGCTGGCGATCGGCCAGGCGGACGGGATCCAGGCGCGCAGCGTCGAGACGTTCCAGGCGTTCGGCTTCGCGGGCCGGATCGCCGAGGAGGCGTACCGCATCACCGAGATGTGCTTCTGGCACCCGGACCCCGCCGACCCGTCACGGATCGTGCGCGGCGAGCGGCCCCCGGACGACCCGTCGGGCATCACCGAGTTCCCGCACCTCATCGTCAACCAGGCCCGCGTGCTCGACTACTTCGCCGAGTTCATGGCGAACGCCCCGACCCGGATGCGGCCGGACTACGGCTACGAGTTCCGTGACCTGACGATCGCCACCGACGGGTCGCACCCCGTCACCGTCCACCTCGTCCGGACGTCCGGCGAGGGCGCCGGGACCGAGAAGGTCGTCCGGGCGAAGTACGTCGTCGGCGCCGACGGCGCGCACAGCGGGGTCCGTCGGGCCATCGGCTGCACCCGGCTGGGGGCCGACGCGTCCCACGCGTGGGGCGTCATGGACGTCCTCGCCGTGACCGACTTCCCCGACATCCGCCTCAAGTGCGCGATCCAGTCCGGCTCCGGCGGCAGCATCCTGCTCATCCCGCGCGAGGGCGGCCACCTGTTCCGCATGTACGTCGACCTCGGCGAGGTCCGCCCGGAGACCCACGGCGCGGTGCGCAGCACGACGGTCGAGCAGATCATCGCGCACGCGAACGCGATCCTGCACCCGTACTCGCTGGACGTGAAGGACGTCGCCTGGCACAGCGTCTACGAGGTCGGCCACCGCGTCACCGACCGGTTCGACGACGTCCCCGCCGACCAGGTCGGCACGCGCACCCCGCGCGTCTTCATCGAGGGCGACGCCTGCCACACCCACAGCGCCAAGGCCGGCCAGGGCATGAACGTGTCGATGCAGGACGGGTTCAACCTCGGCTGGAAGCTCGGCTACGTGCTGACCGGACGCAGCCCGGAGAGCCTCCTGGCCACGTACTCGAAGGAACGCCAGGTCATCGCGCAGAACCTCATCGACTTCGACCGGCAGTGGTCGTCGCTCATGGCGAAGCGGCCCGACGAGCTCGACGACCCCGGCGAGCTCGCGGACTTCTACGTGCGCACCACCGAGTTCCTGTTCGGGTTCATGACGCAGTACCCGCCCTCGATGCTCGTCGCGGAGTCGACCCACCAGGCGCTCGCCACCGGGTTCCCGGTCGGCAAGCGGTTCAAGTCCGCGCCCGTCGTCCGGGTCGCCGACGCGAACCCCCTGCACCTCGGCCACCAGCACCGGGCGGACGGCCGGTGGCGCGTGTACGCGTTCGCCGACCGCGCCCCGGCGGGGGAGCGGTCCGCACTGACCTCATGGGCCCAGTGGATGGCCGGAGCGCCGGACTCCCCGGTGCTCGCCCACACGCGCGAGGGGGAGCAGAGCGACAGCGTGCTCGACGTCAAGGTCGTCTACCAGCAGCGCCACGTCGACGTCGACATCGCCGCGGTGCCGGCGATCTTCCTGCCGCGCACCGGGCCGTTCGGGCTCGTCGACCACGAGAAGGTCTTCGCCACCGACCCGGCCGCCGACATCTTCGAGCTCCGCGGCGTCGACCGCGCCGGGTGCGTCGTCGTCGTGCGGCCCGACCAGTACGTCGCGGCCGTCCTGCCGCTCGACGCCACGGACGAGCTCGCGGCGTTCCTCCGCCAGCACCTGCTCGTGCGGGCCGGACAACCCGTCGGCTGACGTCGACGCTAGGCCGCCTCGTGCGCGAGCCGGGCGGGCGTGTCGTCGTCGAAGTCGGCGAAGAAGCCGGCCACCCGGTCGGTCAGCTCACCCATGCCGTCGCACGCGAACAGGATCGGCTGGTAGTGGCTGATGTCGTACGCCAGCGTCGCCATCTGGTGGAAGTCCACCGGCCGGATCTCGGCCCCGCGGAACTCCTCGATCTCGCCGTACGACGAGAGCAGCCCGGCTCCGTACGCACGCAGCTCGCCGTCCTCGTGCATGACGCCGAACTCGATCGTGAACCAGAAGACGTCCGCCACGTACTGCAGGCCCTCCGGGGTCTCGCACCGCCGCGCGGCCTCCCCGGCACGGCGCTTGACCTGCGCGATCGCCGGGTTCGCGAGCAGGTTGCAGTGCCCGACGACCTCGTGGATGATGTCCGGCTCCGGCGTGTAGAGCGGCTGCGACGCGTGTCGCAGGTACTGCGTCGAGTGGAACACCCCGTCCGCGAGCGACCCGTAGAACACGTCCAGCGGCACGAGCCCGGCGGCCGGGTGCAGGCGGAAGCCGCTCAGCGGCCCCAGGCCCGCGCTCACCTCGTCGAGCTGCGGGACGTGGTCGGTGGGGAGGCCGAGCGCCTCCTTGCCCTCCAGGAAGCCGCGGATCGCGAGCCGCTCGTGCTTCGGCGCGAGCTCACGGCACACCGTCCGCCAGATCTCGTTCTCGGAGTCCGTGTACTCGACGCGCGGCACCGGCTCGCCGGGCTGCCACGCCAGCGCGGGGGCGGCGATCTCGACCCGACGGCGGCGGTACTCCTCGTCCTTCGCGCCCGGGTGGTCGTCCGCGAGGTGCACCGTGACGCTGCCGTCCTCGTCCGCGGTGACGGGGCTGTAGAGCTGTCCTTCGTCGAACATCGCACCGTTGTACGCCCGAAGTCCGGGCGACGCACCCGGACGAGGGGTCAGCCGGCTCCGCGTGCGGAGGTCACGGCCGGGTCGTGATCTCCACGATCCGCCACAGGGCCAGCGGGACGTAGACGAAGGCGAGGCAGAGCAGGACCGCCTCGACGACACGCCGTCTCGTCGTCACGGGAGGGCCGTCGTCGCCGTCCTGCTCGGGGTTCGTCACCGCGTCGGGCTCCGGCCGGTCCGTCGTCTCCCGGACGGGCAGCTCGTCGGGTCGCGCCGGAGCGGCACGCTCAGGCGTCGCGGTGGTGGCGGGGTGCATCAGACCTGCTTTCGGGCACGCGCGTCGGACTCCTGGTGAAGCCCGGGCCGAAGGTACGTGCGCGATCCGTGCCGAACCGGTCGAAACGGTCACGATTCACTCGAAGTTGACCGGTTCGGCGTAGTCGGCCCGCGGGTGTGCCCAGAGCCACGGGAGCGCGTCAGTGAGCCTCTGTGCGGACAAGGCGGGAGGTTCCCCGTCCAGGCGCGTACCTTTTCGCCCCTGCCGAGCGGTCAGGTGACCTCCCTCGGAGTCGCTGCTCCAGGTTGCTTCTTGAGAAGTTCGGCGACCGCCAATGGCACGCAGCCCACCGCAGCGGCTGCGAGGGCCGAGAGTCCCACCTTCTCGGCTGACTCGATCCCCACGGCGTACGCCAACACGGTAGGCACGACCGCAGTCAGGACAGCGCCGACGATGATCGCGATGAACCGGTTGAACTGGCTGACGATCCAGAAGCCGAGCAGCACGCTCAGCGTCAGGGCCACCGGTAGGGCCACAAAGCCGACGAGCATCTGTGCCGTCCAGGAGGTGACTTGGGCGTCCGTCCAAGCAGACCAGAGCGTCGCGAGCGGCCACTGCACCAACAGTGCCGTTCCAGTGATGAGGACAACTGCGATCGATGCGCTGACGCAGTAGCGAACCGTCAGGTTTCTGACGCTTGCGATGTAGATCGGCCGGGTCTTCACGGACGGCATGAAGGTCCGCCCGGCATTGGCTGTGAGCAGTTCGTATGCCCTGGTCTCGCGGAACGCTTCCATGTTGAGGTCCCGATGGTCGAGCGATTCGGGAGTCAGGAAGAGGCGCTCGCTCGGAAGCACGATCTGTCCACTGATCTCCGGGTCGACGACGGTAATTCGTCGCATCCCCACAGTGAATGCGACGAAGCAGAACGCGGCGACACCGAGCCCGCACACGAGCGTCACCTGGAGCAGCCTCAGCGGATCACCTTCCAAGATCGCGAGGCTCAAGAAGTACGAGCCGATCGCGAAGTACGTGGCAACAAGCTGGGCCGAGACTTCGCTCGCCATGCGCACGGCGAAATATATTGTGCCCAAAATGCCCGAACGCATGGCTGCGGTGAATGTGGTGCCGCCCACCTTGGCGCTGCGGATCTGCGCCCAAGCGTCCGGCCAACTGTCAGCGTCAAATTTCTGGACGTACTGGCGCTTGAGGTTCTGTTCGACAACGAACTCTGTGGATTCACCCATCGTCGACACGAGCGCCTGACCTTCGGTGTCGAACTCGAGGCGAAGGCCTTCGACACAGCGCAGCAGGAACCGAAACATGTGCAACGGGAGAAGCGTTATTCCCTCGAAAGTCTGACGTCCCGCTACCGCTTGGGCTACGCGAGGCTTGCGAGCGATTCCGAGCAGAGCAACTTCCAAGAAGGTGAAGAAGATCACGCCCAGCGCCACGATCAGAATCTGGTACCCAAGGCCCATTCCCTGCCGCAGTGCAATTGTGGCCGCGAGTGAAAGGCCGATGCGAACGGCGAACACCCAGCAGGTACGGATCGCCGGCGTTAATGCACCCAGTGCGAGTGCGGTCCCGATCGCCTGGGTGATGACTACCGACTTCGGAACGTCGACGACGCGAAAGTCGGGCCGTGGATATGCGGTCACGGTTCACCTCTGCATCTCTTGCCCTTGCCTCATCCGGGGGCCCTGGTGCCCCGCGGGACGGGTCGGAGACCGCTCGGTGGCAAGGCGTTCGAGTTGACTTGCTCACTTCCAGCGGCGTCGCGTCCGTGCTCCACCGTCGTTCCGGCCGGTGAAGCAGGCCGCGTTCCGACGCTACGGCGCAGCGGCGCACGCCTGAAGGGCCGAAAGGGCACGATGGAGCCCCGGCGTCGCGTCGCAGGGGTGCACGGCGGAGAGCGGCGGAACGGTCGTGCTCGACCGGTCGGGGAGTGTGACCACGGAGCGTGCGACAGAACGTGCAGAGGCGCACCTGCAGGTGGCCTACAGGCCTCTCGCCGTGACCACGTGCACGCCGAGCGCTGGGTGACTCGTGCACCACGACGTCGGCGCCCCGCTGAGCCTCACGAGATCGCTGGCAGCACAATTCCGATCGTCCGGTGAGGTGCCTACCTGGCCGGCTCCTGCGCCGCCGCCCCTGGCGCTGACGATGCGTCGGGCGTCGTCCGGAGCTCGCTGGGGAGGGGGTCCTCGTGGAGGACGACCAGGTCGGAGACCGCGCGTGTGAGGACGACGTACAGGCGGTTCAGGCCTCGTGGCTCCTCCGCCACGATGCGCGCCGGCTCCAGGGCGACCACGGTGTCGAACTCCAGTCCTTTCACGACCGTGGCGGGCACGAGGGTGAGGCGGTGGACCGTCACGTCCTCGGGGGCGCCCCACGCGAGCCCCGCCCGTGACAGGGCTTGCGCGGCGTCGTCCACGAGCGAGTCGGGCGCGACGAGCCCGACCGAGCCCTCCCGCGCGAGCGCGGCGCGGCACTCCTCGACGGCGGCCGCGACGAGGTCGGCGACGCGACGTACCCGCAGCGAGCCGTCGTGGCGCAGCGACGTGGCGACGGGGACGTCGAGGTCGAGCGTGGGGACGAGCTGGTTCGCGAAGTCCATCAGGACGGACGGGACGCGGAACCCGGTCGTCAGGGGAACCACCGCCGCGTCGGGTCGGCCGAGGTGGGTGGCCGTCTCGGCCCAGCTGCGGGTGGCCCACGGAGTCGTGCCCTGCGCGAGGTCGCCCAGCACGGTCAGCGATCCGTGCGTGCTGCGCCGCGCGAGCGCCCGGCACTGCATCGGCGACAGGTCCTGAGCCTCGTCCACGACGATGTGGGTGTAGCGCCGTGGCCGGTCGATGAGCCCCGCCACCTCGTCCAGCAGGTACGCGTCACTCGTGCTCCAGCGAGCGGCACGGTACGAGCGCGCCCGCTGCGGCCGGTGCAGCAGGTCCTGCTCCGCTTCGGTCAGGATCCCGTCGGCCGACTCGGCGAGCAGCGCACGGTCGGACAGGAGCCGGTGCACGAGCTCCTCGGGAGTGACCGCCGGCCAGACGGCGTCGAGGAATCGCGTCACCGGTCGGCTTCGGCTCGTCGAGCGGAACCAGGACTCGCTGGGGGCGTCCGCGTGACGCAGCTCGATCTGCCGCTGCAGCCGGCTCACGACTCGCGCGCGGAGCCGGTCGCGACCCGTGGCGTACGTGGGCGACGACTGCGTCACCTCGTCGACCACACGATCCAGAGCGTCCGGGCCGAGGGTGAAACGGGAGGAGCCGTGCGTGACGGTCACCGGCGCCTGAGCCGGGACGACCTGGCGCCAGAGCGCGCGGTGCAGGAGGGCAGCCATGCGGACGTCGTGCTTCAGCACGTCGACGGCCGGCTCGTCGATGTGCCGTGCGTCGACCGGGTACAGCTCACCGATGCTGATCTGCTCGACGTCGAGCTCGCCGAGCGCCGGCAGGACGCTGCTCACGAACTGGATGAGGGCGCGGTTCGGCCCGACGACGAGGACGCCACCGCGCTCGAGCCGGTGCCGGTGCGTGAAGAGCAGGTAGGCCGCGCGGTGCAGGCCGACCGCGGTCTTGCCGGTCCCAGGCCCCCCTTGCACGCACAACGAGACCGAGAGGTCGGCGCGCACGAGCTCGTCCTGCTCGGGCTGGATCGTCGCGACGATGTCCCGCATCGGGCCGACGCGAGGGCGCTCGATCTCGTCCGTGAGGATGCGGCTCGATGCGCCGGCCTCCTGCCCGCGGTCGAGGTGGTCGTCCTCGAAGCTCGTCAGCTCTCCGCCGGACGAGCCGAACCGGCGCCGGACCGCGACGCCGAGAGGTTCCCGGGTGCTCGCGCGGTAGAACGCCCTCGACACGGGTGCCCGCCAGTCGAGCACCAGCGGGTGGCTCGCGTCGTCGGTGACGTGCCGACGACCGATGTAGTACCGGGTGGAGCCGTCGTCCGACGCGTCCGTGAGATCGAGCCGGCCGAAGAAGAGCGGGGTGTCGGCCTGGTCCGACAGCTGCGCGACGCGCCGGGTCAGCGTGAAACCGAGCCGCTCGGCCGCGTAGGCGTCGCCCCCGACTCCGGCGCCCACGTCCAGCAGCTTCTCGGCCTGTTCGCGCATGCGCCGCAGGGCATCCCGTGCTTCCGCCAGGTACTGCCGCTCGGAGTCGAGCTCGCCGCGGAGAGCCGTCGGCGGTTCAGGTCGTGTCATGCCGTCCTCTGGTGTCCACGCCGCGGCGCGGTCGTCACCGGCCCGCCGAAGGCGCCGGCGCGCGCCGCCTCGGTTCGCCCCCGACACTCGGGGCCGAAAGTCTACCGAGGCACTCGTCGTGCCACGCCTCACGCCGTCGACGGCTGTGCGTCCCACGCGAGCGGCAGGTGGTCCGGACCGTAGAGCCCGGCCGCGGGGCGCCACACCGGCTCGCCGTCGATCCGCAGCCCCGGCATCCGCGCGGCCATGATCGCGAACGCCTCGCGCATCTGGATGCGCGCCAGCCACGACCCGAGGCAGTGGTGCGGGCCACCGCCGAAGGTGAGCTGCGCCGCCCGGGGAACCGTGATGTCGAGCCCGACCGGCTGGAAGACCCGCGGATCCCTGTTGGCGGCCGCGACGACGACGAAGAAGAAGGTGCCGGCCGGCAGCACGGTGCCGTTGACCTCGATGTCCTCCTTGGTGATGCGGCTGATCGCAGGCATCGTCGGGACCAGGCGCATCACCTCCTCGACGGCGTTCGAGGCCAGCTCCGGAGAGCGCCGCAGCAGGTCCCACGTCTCGGGGTTCTCGGCGAAGAGCACCATGGCCCGGGCGATCTGGTTGCGGGTCGTGGTGGTCGCGGCGAAGAGCAGCTCGACGACCAGGTCGCGCGCCTCCTCGGCGGAGAGCCGGTCGCCGACGTCGCCGGCCTGCAGCAGGGCGCTGACGAGGTCGTCGCCGGGCTCGCGGCGCCGGATCGCGACGAGCTCGTCGACACCCTCACGCAGGCCGGCGAGCGCGGCCTCGATCCTCGGCAGGAAGGCCGGGACGCCGAGCGTGAAGATGTGCCCGAGATCGCGGGCCCAGCCGGCCAGCGAGGGCCGCACGCTGTCCGGGACGTCGAGGACCTCGCACACGGCCTGCAGGGGATAGGGGTCGCCGAACGCGGGGAGGAAGTCGCACCGGCCGTCGTCCGCCACGGCGTCGAGCAGCTCGTGCGCGCGACGTCGGAAGGCCGGGACCATCTCCTCCACCCGGCGCGAGTTGAAGACGCCGGTCACGAGCCGCCGCAGCCTGGTGTGGTCGGGGGCTTCCATGTTGTTGAGCAGGGTGTCCAGCCACCAGCGTGCCGCCGGACCGTCCGTGACGCCCTGCCGCCCCAGGATCTCCGGGCTTCCGGGCCGAACCCGGCGGTCGCGCAGCAGGGCCGCGGCCTCGGCGTGCCGGAGCACCGCCGGCCCGAGCGGGGTCTGGGCGTACCAGCTCGCCTCCTGCGCCTCGGCGACCAGCGGCGAGTCGGCCCGGAACGACGGGTCGAGGATGTTGACGAACGGGACCTCGTCCGCCGGGGTGAGCGGCGCACGCTCCTCGAGAGTCTCTGCACGTGCGGGCGATGACATTCGGTTCTCCCGTCCTGCGGCCACGATGAGGCGACGAGCCGCCCCGGTCGTGGGTGACCGGAGCAGTGCTGCACCTGGAGGAGGGGGCGCCGGGCGCCCCTGATACACGCGGCTCAGGACGGCCGCTGCGCGACGATGCCGCCGTAAGGCCACGTCTCACGCAGCGTCGGGTCGGGGAAGACCCGGAAGTCCGGGAAGCCGGCGTCCACGAGCGAGAGCGACCACTCCTCGACGGACAGGTAGCCGACGTTCACGCGGCGCGGCGGGTCCAGCTCGGCCCGGTGGTAGCTGTGCAGGGAGGTCTGGAGGAGCTCGCAGGGGAAGAACAGCCCAGGGCGGTGCCGGTTCCCCAGCGTGAACACGAGCCATCCGCCCGGCTTGAGGATCCGGTGGCAGGAGCGCAGGACGTCGTGGAGCCGCTCGACGTCGTGCAGGACGCTCTCGAAGACGATGAGGTCCGTGGACCCGGTCTGCAGGTACGGCAGGTCGTCGTACTCGTCCAGCTGGTCCAGGTCGACGCGGTCGAAGCTCGTCACGGAGAGCAGCTCGGGCGCCTCGCGCCTCAGCAGGTCCTCGGCCTGACGCATGAGGGGCCGGCTGATGTCGGTGAAACCGTAGAGGCTCAGGTGCTGGGCGGCGCGCTCGCGGAACCCGTCGATCCGCAGGGCGTACCGCAGGGTGGCGCCGAGCCCGGCGCCCCCCTCGAAGACGACGGTGGGTTCGCCTCTGCGGAGGCGTCGGTCGAGCGTCCGCGCGACGAGGGTGTTGCACGCCTGCTTCGGGGGTGCGTCCAGCATGAGGTAGCTCCACAGGCGCCAGGTCTGCGCCTCGCCGAGGCTCTCCTCCATCAGCGCGAGGCCGTCCTTGCCCTGCAGGATCCCGCCGGCGACGCTCTCGATGCTCTTCATGGCCTCCAGCGTGGGGCTGTCGGCCGGTCCGCCGAAGTAGTCCTCCTCGGACGTGCCCGCCCGTTCGACGAGCGCGGGCGTCGGCCGGTAGAGGTCGCCCGCGCGCACGAGGTCGCCTCGGTCGTCCAGGTACTCGATCAGCCGCTTGCGGAAGAAGAACGGCTGCCGCTCTGCCGGGCTGCGAGGTGGTGCCGCCTGCGGGTCGTGCCGTGCCTCGCCGTCGGCGAACACGTGCTCCATCGCGATCCGGGAGAGCACCAGGGCGGCCTCGTGCCGCAGCGTCTCGATGTGCCGGGTGTACTCCGGGGAGTAGACGTCGTCCATCTCGATGAGGTCGAGGTCCGAGGCGGTCGTGAGGTCGTCCATCACCGGTCTCCGGGGTCGTCGGTCGTGCGTGCCGTGCGGACGAACTGCGCCGCGGCTCGCACGATCGCCTGCGGTCGGAACACCCACCGGAAGTGGTGGGTCGTGGTGAGCCCCAGGTCCGAGGGCGGGATCTCGAGCCATGTCACCGGGGCGGTCCGGAGCTTGTCGGCCAGGTGCCGCATGGCGGGTGCCGGGACGTACTTGTCCCCGGGGAACGCCACGAACATCGCCGGGACCGCGGACTGCGCGAGCGCCTTCTCGTAGTCCACGGTGCTGCGACGGACGCGGTAGCGGCCCGTCATGGACTCGACGCCCCAGTCCCGGACGACGCCCCGGGCCTCCCGGCCGGCGAACGGGAACCAGGCGGGGAGGTACCCCCACAGCACCGTCGTCGCGAAGAGCAGCTGCAGGCCCAGGAAGCGCCCGACGGACCGTGCTCCCGCCTTGCGGTACCAGGCCGAGCCGCTGGCGACGAGGACCACCTGGCTCACCCGGGTGGAGGTGGCCGCGAACAGCAGGCCGAGCTGGCCGCCGAGGCTGTGCCCCAGCACGATCACCTGGTCGACGCCGAAGCGTCGGCACACGGCGTCCGTGATGGCCGGGAGCTCCAGCTCGAGCAGCTCCGCGTACCCGAAGGACACCCGCCGCCCGGCCCGGACCGAGCTCCCCCCGGTCCCGCGCAGGTCGGCCAGCACCGCGTTGAACCCCGCCTCGGCGAGCACGTCGGCCAGCAGCTCGTAGTAGCCGGCCCTGACGCCCATCGCGGGCAGGCACAGCACCACGGGGTCCGACGGACCGCCGCTCGGGAACACGGTCAGCTCCGTCGTGCTGCCGTCCGCGAAGACGACCTCCAGCGACTGGGTCGCCGATGCATCCTGGGTCATGCTCACGTCCCCCTGCCTCCATCCTCGCGTAGCGCGTCGTGGTCCGACCACTGCTCCGGACCGGGTGTCTCGCCGAGCCGCGCCAGGGCGGCCCGGTCCACGTCGTCGACGGGTGCGGGCCCCGGACGCAGCCGCCCGACGAGGCGTCGCAGGCACAGGACGAGCCACGCACCGCTCGTGACGAACGGGTCGGTCGACTCCTCGCGCCGTGCCAGCCAGCGGGAGGCGCAGGCCGCCGCCGCGTGCAGGTGGCTGTAGCGGGCGGCGAGGTCGTAGGCAGCCCCGCCGCGACGCCAGGCGGCGCTCCCCGCCGACCGGCGGACCTCGTCGTCCACGCGCGCCGTCTCGGCCTCGCACCACACCACCAGGTCCAGCAGCTCCCCGCGGTGCGCGACGGGGTGCCCGTCGCGGCGCAGCGCCTCCCGCGTCGCGGCGAGTCCCGGGTGGACCGCGTCGGAGGCGGTGACGAGCTCGAGGTCGTCGTCGTCGAGCCACGGCAGGTCGTCTGCCGACGCGGCGAAGACGGCCGCGGGCAGGTCGTCCACCTCGTCGCAGGCACGGGCGTGCGCCAGCGCCGGCAGGTGGTCGGCGATCACGCCGAGGTTGACCGGCGCGGAGCCGTCGAACAGGGCGGTCACCGCGCAGTCGCGGCGCATCTTCTCGACGATGCCGTGCCAGAGCCCACCGGCGAGGTAGGACCGGGCTCCCAGGACGACGCTCAGCGACTCGATGCTGTCGTTCGCCAGCCGCGGCACCAGGTACTTCACGCAGGCCGACATCAACGGGAGCTGCTCGGGGCGCACCTGGGCGACGCGGCACGCCGCCTGCGCGAGGGCCTCACCCACCTGCAGCTCCGCGTAGGCGTCGGAGAGCCGGCGCGCGACGGGCTCCAGCTCCGCGATCGGGGCGTCGTACAGCCGCCGGGAACGGGCGAACGAGCCCGCCGCCGCCAGGCACGTGTCGAGCGCGCCCAGGGCGAAGCTCGCGACGAGCACCCGCGTGACCTGGAGCGTGTGGAGCAGGATCTCCAGCCCCTGCCCCGGCCTGCCGACGACGTCCGCGTCCCTCGCCTCGAGCTCGGAGAACGCGATGCCACCGAATGCGGACCCGCGCAGCCCGTGCGTGCGCAGCTTCGGCAGCGGCGCCCACTGCCCGGCGCCCGCGCGGTCCCGCGTCAGGAGGAAGAGCGTCAGGCCGCGGACGCCGTCCCCGGTCCGGGCGGTCACCGTGGCACCCGAGGCGTGGCCGGCGTTGTTGATCGACCACTTGGTGCCGTCGACGCGCCAGCCGCTCGCCGTCCTCCGGGCGGTGACACCGGTCTCGAGCACGTCCGAGCCGTGCTCCTCCTCGCTGAGCGCGAACGACAGGAAGCGGCCCCCGCGCAGCAGGCCGGCCAGGGTGTCCTTCTGCTCGGCCGTGCCGGCGAGCCACACGGGAAGGCCGGCCAGCAGGTTCGCACCGAGCGCGACGGTCGCCGTGAGGTCCCGGCGGGACAGGGTCCGGGACAGTGCGAAGCACTCCTCGAGCGAGCGGAGGCTGCCGCCCTGCTCCTGGGGGATCAGGTGCTCCGCCATGCCCCAGTCCAGGGCCTCCTGGCAGAGCTCGTGGGGGAACCGTTCCTGCCGGTCGGCGTCGACGCTCGCACGGAAGGAGCCCGCCAGGCGCTCGTCCAGGGGGGCGCCCAGTGCGCGGTCCAGGTGGGCGGCTGCTGTGGGACGGCGGGTCACTGCTGCGGGCACAGGGTTCTCCCCTCACCGCGGGACCCGGCGCGCGCCGGCGGCGCCGGGTGCTCGATCATCAGCGCGGCGAACATCTGCTCCGCGGTCGAGCGCGGCATCCGCTCACCGGGCCGCAGCAGCGCCAGGAGCCCGGCCGTGAGCCAGGAGACCGGGACGGCGTCACCGCACGCGTCCACCGACGCCTGCCACTCCCGCGCGACGCACACCGCTGCGAAGAGCCGCGCGTAGCGCTCCGCCTGCCGCTGCCCGAGCTCCGACCGAGGGTCCAGTCCGGTGCCGGCCTGCGTCCGCAGGTCGTCGCTCTCGGTGCGCAGCAGGTCGAGGGCGGTGGCGAGGTCCGGGTCGTCCGGGTGGGCGCGCAGGAGGGTGGTCCGCACGTCCTGCAGCCCCGCCGTCACCGGGTCCGCGTCGGCCACGGTCTCGAAGCGGAGGTCGGCCAGCGGTCCGCACGCGGCGTGGCCGCCCCGGAAGACGCCGTCTGCGCAGCGGGGGTCGACGTCCTCCTGCAGGCAGGGCAGCTGCGCGGCGAGCGCGCTCAGCACCACCGGCTCGCTGCCGTCGAAGAGGCTGAACAGCCGCGCGTCACGCAGGAGCTTCTCGAAGATCCCGGACCAGTGGCCCTCGCGCAGGAAGTACCGCGCGCCGAGCAGCGTGCTCAGGCGGCGCATCCGGGCCTCCACGACGTGCGGGACGACGAACTTGGCCACCGCGGAGGAGACGGGCCCGAGCTCGGGGAGCACCTGCATCACCCGGACGCAGCACCGGGCGACGGTGTCGGCCACGGTCAGGTCGAGGTAGGCGGCCGCGAGCTCCTCCTGCACGAACGGGATGTCGACGGCCGTGCCGCCGTAGAGGCGGCGGTCCTGCAGGAAGTCGACCGTGCACCGCAGCGCCGTCTCCAGGGCGCCGAGGCTCAGAGCCGGGACGAGCGTGCGCGTCACCGTCAGCGATCGCGCGACGAGCTCGAGCCCCCGTCCGGGTCTGCCGACGGATGCCGAGACGGGGACGACGGCGCCGCGCAGGCGGATCCCGGCGACGTCCGCGCCGCAGAGGCCGTGGGTGCGGATCTTGGGCAGGAGCTCGTAGCTCGACGGTGCCAGCGCGTCGAGGTCCACGAGCAGGAGCGTCAGGGAGCGCAGTCCGGAGCGCTCGGGCTCACGCACCAGCAGGCAGAGGAACCGTGCGAGCCGCACGTTGTTGATCAGCCACTTCACGCCGTCGACCACGTAGACGTCCCCGGTCCGGCGCGCCGTGACCTCGCCGGCCACGAGGTCCGCGCCGTGCTGCTCCTCGGTCAGCCCCAGCGCCACGTACCGGCCGTCGAGCACCGCCCGGGCGACCGCGTCGCGCTGCTCGGGTGACCCGCCGAGCCACACCGGCATCGCGGCGGCCACGGGGGAGTTCGCGACGACGGCCACGGCGGGGTCCCGGCGGGCGAGGACCCGGCTGAGGGCGGCGAGCTCCTCCAGCGACGCCAGCCGTCCGCCGAGCGCCTCCGGCACCTGGTGGGCCGGGTACCCCCAGTCCTGCAGCGCGTCGAGAGACGTCCGCGGGAACGCCTCGTCCTTGTCGTCCGCCACCGCCTGCGCGTAGGTCAGCGGGCCCGACGGGCGCAGGGGGTCGCCGAGGAACGCCTCGAGGTCGTCGGCGGTGCCCCAGGGCAGCACGGCTCAGCCTCCGTGCACGGCGGGGACCGGCTCGTCCACGGGGACGTGGACCACGACGCCGTCCAACGTCCCTTCGAGGAGCCGGTGGCGCATGTGCAGGCGCTGGAACTTCCCGCTGGTGGTGCGCAGCAGGGCCCCTCGGCGCAGGAGCACGACGTCGACGCCGGTGCCGTCCAGCTGCTGCGCGGCAGCGCCGCGGATGCCGGACACGGTGCTGCCGACGGACGGCGCCGGGTGGCCCACCTCGGCCAGCACGGCGATCCGCTCCGGCCGGCCCCGCCCGGGCTCGGCCGGGAGCACCACGGCGACGGCACGTCCCTGGTGGAGACCCTCGACCTCCCGCACGGCCGCCTCGACGTCCTGCGGGTAGTGGTTCCGCCCGCCGACGATGAGCATCTCCTTGCTGCGCCCCGTGACGTGGAGGCTGCCGTCCGCGACGTAGCCGAGGTCCCCGGTCGGGCACCAGCCGTCGTCCTGGACGTGCGGCGTCGACTCCCCGTAGTACCCCCGGGTCACAGCCTCGCCGCGGATCTCGATGGAGCCGACGGCTCGTTCGCCGAGCGGGCGACCGCCCTCGGTGACCCGGACCTCGATGCCCGGCACAGGGGCGCCGCAGCTGACGACGCCTCGCGCCGCGGCGGCTCCGGGGTCGGCCGGGATCGCCTGCCCTGCGCCGGTCAGCACCTCCCGGTCGACCCAGTCGACCGTCATCGGTGCCTCGACCTCGGCGATGGTGACGGCGAGGGTGGCCTCGGCCAGCCCGTAGCAGGGCGTCATGGCATGGGGCGTGAGACCGCTGGGGGCGAAGTGCCGCGCGAACGAGGCGGCGAGCTCTGCGTCGATCGGCTCCGCGCCGTTGAGCAGCCCGCGCACCGCCGACAGGTCGTACTCGCCCACGGTCTCCGCAGGGACCGTGTCGATGAGGTACTTGTAGCCGAAGTTGGGGCTGACCGAGAGCGTCGCGCCGAGCTCGCAGAACCTCCGGAGCCACTCGGTCGGACGCTTGATGAAGGCCTGCGGCGAGGTCGTCCGGACGTCGGCACCGGCCCCCACCGCCGCCAGCGTCGAGAACAGGCCCATGTCGTGCGACAGCGGCAGCCAGTGGCAGACCACGTCGGCCTCGGTCAGGCCGGTCCCGTGGTGGAGCGCGCGAAGTCCCGCGAGGACGTTCCGGTGCGTCAGCGTGACGCCCTGCGGCGCCGACGTGCTCCCGGAGGTGAACTGGACCACGGCCAGGTCGTCGGGGTCCACCGCCGGCGACCGGTACGTCCCCGCCGGCCGCAGGAGGGCCGCGAGCGGCATCGTCTCCACGCCCGGCAGGACGGCCGCGACCGTCGCGGCGAGCTGGTCCGACACGACGGCGTACCGCGCCCCGCTGGCCGCGACCACGTGCCGCAGCCGGGCGAGGTGAGCCCCGCCGGACGTCACCGGCACCGCCAGCGGGACCATGACCGCGCCCGCGACGGCGATCCCGCCCGTGGCGCGCACCAGGTCCACCGCGGAGGCGACGAGCACGGCGACGAGGGCGCCCGGCGCGACCCCCGCCGCGAGCAGGTTCCCGGCGACGTCACGCTGGTCGCCGGCCAGCTCCTGGAAGCTGAGGGTCTCCTCGTCGAACGCGTCACCCACCCTCCCGGCGGGGTGCCGGACGGCCGCGAGCTCGAACAGGTCGCCCAGCGTCGTGACGTCGAGCGGCAGCACGGGCTCCACGGTCATCGCTCTCGCGCCGCGAGGATCTCCCGCGCCAGGTCCTGCATGGTGCCCTTGCGGAACAGGGCCTCGTTCTCGATCTCGATCCCGAACGTGCGCTCGAGCTTGCCCGCGATCCGCAGCAGCTTGATCGACTCCACGTACGGCAGGTCGGTGAGTGCCGAGTCGGGCGAGATCGTGTCCGCGGGGATCCGCAGCACGTCCGCGACGATCTGGCGGACCGTCGCGGTCACCTCGTCCTCGTCTCGGCGGCTGCCCCCGACGACGGTCGTCGTCGTGCCGGCCAGGTCGGTCAGGCCCGAGAACGGGTCCGTCCCCATCGCGTCGTCGTTGTCCACTGCTGTTCCCCCCCAGGCCGCCGTCGAGCACGGAGTCGACGTCCGGTGTCGTGTCGTGTGTCTTGTGAGTGGAGTCACGCTCGGCCCGCCTGATACCGACGCCGGAGGGGCGACACCGCCCGGGTGGGCGGTGTCGCCCCTTCGTGGCTCGTGGGTCGGGGTGATGTCCGCAGGGGGTGTGGACTCAGTGGCGGGGATCCTCGTCGACGGCCTCGACCGACAGGAGGGTGACGCCGAGGTCGCGGATCCTGGTGAGCAGCCCGTGCAGCTCGGCCTGGTCGGTGACGACCCCGGTGAGGCTCGTCGTCGCGTCGTCGTCCCAGGTCACGACGAGGTCGCCGAACCAGTGCGACCAGCTCTGGTCCAGATGGCCGGAGACCCGGAGCCGGTAGCGCGCGGGCGCCCGCCGGGCGGCGGAGCGGGTCATGACGACCGGACCTCCGCGGCGGCGCTGGTTGCCCGGCGGCTGTCAGTGTCGAGGAGAGGGCTCCTCGCCTCCGCCGGGGGCAGCGCGGCCGGGGTGCGCTGGTCGCGCCACAGGGAGCAGCCGAGGCCGACCAGGGCGACGCCGGTGGGGATGGCGAACAGCCGGAAGTTGACCTGCGGCAGCGCAGGGATGGCGAGCGTGGCGACGGCGCCGAGGGCGAGGAGCGCGGCGGCCCACCGGGCGAGGACGTGGGCGCGGAACAGGGCGATGCCGAAGAGGAGCCCGCCGGCCAGGTAGAGCACGCCGTCGAGGTTGATGAGCGCTCCCATCAGGCCGATGTCGCCGGCGGCGTGCCCGCCGGGAACCGCCACGGCGAGGACGTCGCTGACGAAGCCGGGTGAGCTGTGGGCAATGGCGGGCATGACGACCGCACCGGTGACCTCGACGCTCACCATGAAGATGAAGCCCAGCGCGAGCACGACGTACCCGATCAGGCCGAGCACCCCGGTGCGCCTCACCTGACGCAGGTACATGCCCGTGATGCCGGCGAGCGAGAGGGTGGCGAAGCCCACCTTCATCGACTGGCGCACCTTCCACTCGGTCGTGGAGACGAGGTCGAGGTCAAGGTGCGGGTGGTTGATCTGCACCCCGATGTACAGCAGCCCTCCGACGACGGCGGCGGCGCCCGCGGCGCGGCTGAGGGTGGTCGTGGTGATGGTCATGTCCGGCTCCTGGTTCGCTGTCCCGGGCGGGGCGCGGCGGGATGTCTCGAACGCTAGGGACGGGTGAGGTGGCCGGGCATCACCACCTCATGTGAACGACGATGTGAGACCCGCGGCCGACCCGGCTACGTCAGACCACGTTCGCGCGCGCGGCGCACCGCCGCCCGGCGAGTGGTGACGTCGAGCTTGGTGAAGATCCGCTTCGTGTGGCTGCGCAGGGTGTTGAGCGTGACGAACAGCTCGCGGGCGATCTGCGGACCGGTCAGGTCGCTGTCGAGCAGCCTCAGGACCTGGAGCTCCCGATCGCTCAGCTGCTCAGCCGGCGGAGGGCCGAGCGTCGCCCGCGTCCGGCCGGACCCGGGGTCGGCTGCGGTGTCGAGACCGAGCAGGCGACGTGCGTGCTCACGGGCGGGTCCGTCCGTGCCGGCTGCACGCAGCAGCTCACGCATGGGCTCGCCCTCGTCCAGGTAGAGCCGCGCGTAGGCCGCGGGCTCGGGCGCCCCGGCCCAGGAGTGCCGCAGGGCCTCGAGCGCCTGCACCCGATCCCCGCGCGCGTGGTGCGCGAGGGCGGACAGCATCCGGATCTCGACGAGGCTCCCCGCTCGTCCCGAGGCGTCGGCGGCCTCGTGCAGCCGGGACACCAGGTCCAGCACCTCGTCGAGCGCGTCGGAGTCCGGCTGCCCGCGGTGACGGGCGATGAGGAGTCTCGCCAGGGTGAGGAGGTCGAACTCATGCAGGTAGGTCGCCTCGTCCGTGGCGGACACGCCTCGTTCGCGGGCCCAGGCGGCGGCCTCCGCGAGCATGCCGTGGGCGATCCAGATCCGGGCTCGCGCCGCGGCGACAGGGCGCAGGTCCGGGACGAACCCGGGTCGGTACAGGCGCTCCGCGGTGTCCAGGAGCCTGAGGGCCTCGTGCGGGTCGCCCTCGGCGTCGGCGACGCGCGCCATCGCGGCGAACCACCGGTACCGGCCCTCGGTCATCGCCGCACCCTCGCCGAGTGCGGCGGCGCGCTCGAGGTGCGCTCTCGCGGCCGCGAGGTCGCCGACCTCGTGCTCGAGCTCGCTGAGACCGACGTGCACGTCGGGCGTCGCCCGCACGACCGACCCGCCGTGCGCCTCGCTGACCTGCAGCGCACGCAGGCAGAGCCGCCGAGCCGTGCTGGGGCGACCTGCCGCGCGCCACATGTCGGCCAGCACCACCGTGCTGCTCAGCTCGTCGACGAGGTTGCTGCTCGCGTGCAGGCTGGACACCGCCTGCGCGAACGTCGTCAGGGCGCTCGAGACGTCACCCTGCGCCCACGCCACGAGGCCGAGGAACCCGGCCGCGCCGCCTCGTGCGAGATGGTCGTCGGGGCCGGCGAGCGCGAGTGCCCGACGAGCGTGCTCCGCCGTCCCGGCCAGATCGCCGCGCGCCTGCGCGATCGACGCCCGGTAGACGGCGACGGTCGCCGGCAGCGTGCGGAGCTCCTCAGTCTGCGCCCATCGCGGATCCGACCCGGCCGGGGCGGCGGCAAGGGTGCGTTCCGCGTCGTCGAGCCGCAGCTCGAACCCGTCGAGGTCGCCGGAGACCATGAGCATGTAGCCGTAGAAGACGCCGAGGACCGGGCTGCGCCGGACGACGTCGTCGGGCAGCTCCTCCAGCCAGGAGAGCAACGTCGCCTCGCGGCGGTCGCGCCGGATCGCCGGCACGGCGAGCTCCATGAGGAACGCGGCGCGGACGACGTCACGCGCGGCCAGTGCGTGCCGGACCGCCTCGTCGGCCAGGTCGTGCGCCTCGTACCAGCGGCTGGCGCGCTGGTGCAGAAGGGGGACGAGGTCCGGCTGCTCGGCGAGCAGACGTGCTCGCAGCACGTCGGCGAACAGGTGGTGGTAGCGGAACCACTCCCGCTGGTCGTCGAGGGCGACGAGGAAGAGGTTGGCGCGCTCCAGCGTCGTGAGCATGTCGCGGCCGTCGTCACCGCCGACGACGGCGTCACACAGCGTCCCGGTGAGCCGGTCGAGGACGGCGGTGCGCAGCAGGAACTCGCGCACCGCTTGCTCCTGCTGCGCGAGGACCTCCTCGACGAGGTAGTCGACGAGGTAACGGTCGGTACCGGCGAACTGGGCGATGAACCCACCGACGTCCGCCCGCCCCCGGATCGAGAGCGCTGCGAGCTGCAGTGCCGCGATCCACCCCTCTGTGCGTTCCTCCAGGACCTCGACGTCGCGGGCCGTGAGGTGCAGCCCGGTGACCGTGTTGAGGTACTCGGCCGCCTCGTCCAGCGTGAACCGCAGGTCGGCGGCACGGATCTCGACCAGCTCGCCGTGCGCCCGCCACCGAGCCAGCGGCAGGTCGGGATCGGCACGGGTGCTGAGCACGACGTGCACGTGGGGCGGCAGGTGCGTGAGCAGTGAGGTCATCGCGTGGCTGATCTCCGGGCTGTCCACCAGGTGGAAGTCGTCGAGGACCAGCCACACGTCGCCCGGTGCCGCCGCGAGCTCGTTGAGGAGCGTGGTGAGCACGAGGTCGGTCGGCAGGGGAGACGAGCCGATCAGCTCCAGCGCACCGGAGCCCGCACCGCCCAGCGCACCCTGGAACGCCGTGACGACGTACCGCCAGAACGTCGCGGCGTCGTTGTCGGCGGCGTCGAGGGAGAGCCACGCGAGGGAGCGCCCGTCGGCGGGATCGCCGGCGAGCCACTCGGTCACGAGCGTCGACTTGCCGAACCCCGCCGGGGCGGACACCAGGGTCACCCTCGAGTCCGCGCCCCGGCGGACTCGCTCGAGGAGCCGAGGGCGTGCGACCAGGTCACGTCGCAACCTCGGGACGCGTAGTTTCGTCGAGATCAGCGGGCCCGCCACGCCATCCCCACTCCCGGGAGCACAGCGGGGGAGGTGCGCTCCGTCGCCCACGGTACCGGCCGCCACGCCGCCCGCTCGCGGAGCCGCAGGAGGCGTCGTCGATCGCTGGGTCGAGCGTTCCATCGACTCGAAGCACGAGGCGCGCACGCAGGCGAACGGCCCCGCCCCGCGATGGAGCCGGTCACCGTGCAACGGCGAGCTTCGGCCACCGGCGTGATCGTCGAGGCCGGGCAGAAGGTGGCCCTCGGGCGGATCAACGCCGGCACGACGGTGACCGTCCGCGCCTCCCAGACGACGCTCGCGATCGATCTGCCCGACCGAGACACCACGATCGTGAGACGGACCAACGACCACGCCGTGCGCAGCCTCAAGGGGCAACGCCCGCGTAGGGCGTAGGCAGGGTTCGGTCTGCGCTCATGGCGCGAGACACTCAGGCCATGCGGATCGCGTCCGGGCCGTCCTGGAGTCTTGAGCTTGGCGACGACCCATTTCTCAGCGCCGCCCTGTGGATCCGTGACGCCACCGGCATCGTGGTCGAGGCCGACGACGTTCCTCCTCCCCTGAACGTGCCGCCGCCGTCCTCACATGTGCTCGATGGCGAGGACCTCGACGGGGTCGGGGGCGACTGGCTGGACTGGTGGCGGGCACTCCTGGCCGCCCGGCTCGCCCAACGCCACAACCCGCCGCCCGGCGGTGACTTCGGCGAGGAATGGAAGCAATGGGCGGTGACGAATCAGGCCCGCTGGGCGGCCGTTGGTTCGATCGGCGACGAGTTCGCGGGGCTCGCTCACGCTCCCGCGCTCCAACGCGCATGCCGAGAGTTGGGGCGAGCGGCCCATGGCGCGCGGACCACGTCCAAGATCCAGCACGACCGGGCGATGGGCTACGGGCTCCTGGTCGACGAGGTCGCCGCAACCCACCACGTCGACCGGAATACGCTTTGCGGCACCGTCATCGTCACCCCGACGGGCGGCGGATGGTGGCGCCTGATCGAGCCCGGGTTCGTCCTGGCCTCGAACGACGCACCACACCAGGAGATCGTTCGAGCCGCGCTCACCCCCGCCCCATAGCATCGAGCAACGGCGGCCGCGCACCGCCGAAACCTCCGTCTTCCAGGCGATGTGTCAAGCAGGTCGTGAGACGGAAGCGTCAAGAGGGTCCTGAGTCAGGACACCACACCGGCCCGTACACCCCGCTCGACGAAGCCGCGTTCGCGCGATCGGGGTACACGGATCGCAACAGCCTGGGCACCCTCTACGCGATGTGCACCAGGGTGGACCCCGACCAGCCCTCCATCACCATGGCAACCTGAGCGACACGCAGGTCGGCGCGCTCGAGGCGATGCTCATGCTGTGCCGCAACCATCCGAACGCTGACCAGTTGCGGACCCATCGACAACGACTTCGTCGTCGCGGCCGACCAGGTCGTAGTAACCATCGCTCCGACCGACCACGCGCTCTACAGCGACGGTTGCGGGCAGTGGCTGCCCCAGTGAGCTGGACATGGCTAGGGCCGAAAACGATCGCTACCGGCCTGTCCCTCTGTGCCGATCCGAGCGGAGGCTACCGGAGCGGTACGCCCAGGCGGCGGTTGGTCGGACGGTCATCTCGTTGCCGTCCACACCGTCAGGGAGCCCACGGCGTCGTGGAGGAAGTCGCCGACGTCCTCTGCGGCGACGGTGAACGCCGACGAGAGTGAACCCCCGACGGGGAATGACGCGCCGGCGCTCGACTTGGCGCTCCAGCTGCCGTCCTCGTTCATTCCGGCCTTGAACTTCGCTTCCGCGCCGGCGCCCAGCCAGCCCTCGGCGCCCACGTTCGCGCCGAGGCCACCCATCTGGACCCCGCCGCCGACGTGGCCCTTCGCACCGAGGAAGGCCCCGGCTTCGGCGTCGACCCCTTCCTTGCCGATCCCAACGCCCGCCTCTGCCGCCCCGCCGACCATCGCGCTCGCGTTCGCGTTCACGGTGGCGTACTGGTTGCCGATGCTGGCCGAGGCGTCGCCGAACAGCCCACCGGTGGCGGACACCTTGGCGCGCAGCTGCCCGTCTTCGGCGCTGACCTCACCCTCGCTCTTGAAGCCGGCCTGTGCGGAGGCCTGTGCGGTGGCGAACTGATGGCCGTCCACCGCCGTCACGGAGGCCGTGGCCGACCCCGCGAGCGTCTCTCCCTCGAACTTGCCCGCCTTGAACGTAACCTTCCCGGTCTTGGGGTCGATCGAGACGATCGGCGCCATGGAGACCTGACCGGAGTCGGTGCGCCCTTGGGTCTCGGTGTGCGTGCGGACCACTGGTGTGTCGCTGACCTCGATGCCCGCGAGCGTGTCGGCGGCATCGTCACCGGCACGCTTCACCGAGGAGCGTGCATGGTCGAGCACGTCGAGCGCTTCTTGCCGTGCGTGCGCTCCGGTGTCGACGAATGCGGGAGGTCGTGTGGCGATGAAGCCCCTGGTGAGGGTGCGGTTGTAGGCGTCGACGGCGAGGGAGTGTCCGTGCTTGGCTGCGGCGGTCAGGTGCTCACCCTTGGTCCACAGCTCGATGGCGTGTGCGGCGTCGCCTTGAGCGGCGGTGAGGACGTCGGCGTACCTCGTCAGGGCCGTCGCGGCCTCGTCCAGCGCGTCGGCGGTCTTGCGCCATCCCTTGGGCCGGGTGGCGAGCGCATCGCAGAATCGGTCGGCCTGGGCGCCCTCCCAGCCGGGGGTACGCACGCGGGCCAGGTCGTCGGCGGCGTCCTCGAGCTGTCTGGCGCGGCGGCGCAGGTTGTCGGCGTCGGCGTACACGGCCGCCGGTCGGCCGGGGATCAGTTCGAGCGCGTCGGTGGTGCTGCCCAGCGCAGCCGCCATCAGCGGGACCCCGACCGAAACGGGAAGACGGGGGCCGTCGCCGGTGCCCTGGTCGGGACCAGCACGGAGGCCGTCCCGGCGACCCCGGGGGAAAGGCGGCCGGCCAGGCTCTGGAGCCGTGCGTCGGTCGCGGCGTCGGCGCTCTGGTAGTCCTCAAGCTGGTCGTCGAGGTCGGTAGCCAGCGTCGTGGTGCGTGCCGCGTGCGAGTCGACGGCCAGGTCGACGTCCGAGACGAACAGTTCGATCGCCTGCGACAGGCTCGCGTGCCCGTAGCCGTCGCCCCAGGCGAAGCACTGGGTCTGCGCCGTGCCGTTCTCGACGACACGCCGGATCGACGTGGCGGCCGAGCTCAGCACGTCATATTCGACGTCGAACCCCGCGGCCATTCCCGATCCCCTCGCTCGACGAACAGCTCGTCGCGCCGAACTCTAGGGGAACCGGCCGCCCGTTTTGGGCCAGTTCCACGGATGGCCTAGCCGACTGGCTCGTGGTCAGGCGACTGGGGCCCATCCGCGTGATCGAGACGGGGCTCGCGCTGGACATCTCGGTCCCGGCTGGGCCCGGCACATGTCACCATGTGCCGGTGCGCCCCGTCCTCACACCCGTCGTTCTCGCCGTGACCGCGCTCCTTGCCGGCTGCTCGGTGCACGCAAACATCGACACGAAGTTCGTGCCGAGCGACGAGGTCGAGAAGAAGACCGAGGAGGTGCTCGTCCAGGAAGTCGGACAAGCTCCCGACGCCACCGACTGCCCCGACGACCTGCCTGTCCGCGTGGGTGCCGACGTGCGCTGCACGATCACCGTCAACGACCAGCGGATCGGGGTCACGGTGAGCGTCGCGAAGGTTGGAAAGGGCACCGACTACACGCTGTCTGTCGAGGTCGACGACGAGCCACTTCCGGCCGGGTCGTGAACGACGCGGTCGAGGAGCTGCGCGCCGCGGTCGCCGCCGCTGCCGAGGACACCCCGTACCGCGTCCTGCCGACCGACGAAGGATTCGACCTGCGCATCGACGTCAGCGACGCACGCTGGCACGGGCCGCTCGAGCGCGCCGGGCAAAGGACCGTGGTGCAGAACCACGTTGTCCTGGACCCGGACACACTCACCATGCAGATCATCGACGACCACCTCACCGTGCAGTGGGCCGCCGGTGCCTCCGGCCGCACACCGCAGCTGGCCGCCGCGGTGCAGGTCACGCGCACGCTGGGACGCACCTGGTCGACGTCCCGCGAGTGGACCTGGGGTGCCAACGGGGAGCGGGTCGTCGAGCGACGCTTCACCAGCGCCGACGCCCACGAACTGATCCGGGGTGCTGCAACGGAACTTGGGTG
The DNA here is from genome assembly GCF_016862675.1 of Cellulomonas chitinilytica. Taxonomy (GTDB): domain Bacteria; phylum Actinomycetota; class Actinomycetes; order Actinomycetales; family Cellulomonadaceae; genus Cellulomonas; species Cellulomonas chitinilytica. Next base: position 235,623 of record NZ_BONK01000005.1, read on the forward strand.
GCAGGAGACGGCCGGGGTCTACCCGTGGATCGGCGTTGTCGCCGCCGTGGTCGGTGGACTCGTCGTGCTGACTACCGGGCTGCTCATCCTGCTCGAGGGACGGGTCTAGCTGAACCACGGACGCTCGAATGCTCTCCTCCCTCGAGGACGTCCTGGGATGGGTGCCTTACCTGCAGAGCGCAGTCCTCCCGCTGGGGATCACGCACATGCGCGCGTCCAGCCCGACCATGCGCCCTGGGTCGGCCAGGGCGGCGGCGATCGCGTCGGGCGGACCCTCGACGCGCACGGGACGTGCCCCGCTGCCCAGGAGCTCAGGGTTTCCGCCGGTTCCGGGTTACCCGCCGGTCCGGGCGGGTGCTCGCTCTCGCAGGCGGCAGGACTCTCTGTGACACGGATATGACACGCGACAGTCCATGGCCAGGTCAGACAGGTGCCCCGAGTGGGATTCGAACCCACATGCGCCGGGGTGAACGGATGGGAACCAAGATGAACCGAAGGTTGGGAAGTGCCGCTTGACCTGGGGGTAGATCCGGCATGGACGCGAACCGAGGTGCAAGGCGAGTACTCTACGCTATGACACGCCTATGACACGCGGACGGTCCACAACCCCATGGTGAGCAAGCGGAAAGGCTTCGGCTCGATCACGAAACTGCCGTCAGGCAGGTATCGAGCACGACACACCGTCCCAGGAACCATGCCGCAGGTCTGGGTCAACGCACCCAGCACCTTCTCGCGGAAGGCCGACGCCGAGATCTGGCTCGCCCGTCAGCGGACCAAGCTTGAGGACGGCGTGATCAGACCCAAAGTGCTCGTCTCGAGGATCACGATTCGCGAGTATGCCGAGCGGTGGATGCAGGAGCGGCGCAACTCGTCGGGGGAGCCGCTGCGGCCATCGACACGGCGCGTGTACGAGCACTACCTGAAGCAGCACGTGTACCCGGCCCTGGGCGGGACGTTGCTCTCCGAGCTGACGGCCGAGTCGATCACCTGCTGGTACCGCGATCTGCTGCCGCAACGGCCGACGCTCAGAGCGCGAACCTATGCCCTGCTCCGCGGGATCATGGCGACCGCCCTCGAAGACGACCTCGTCTCCGAGAATCCTTGTCGTGTTCGAGGGGCCAGTCGCTCGAAGCCCGCGACCAAGCAGTTCGTCGCCTCGCCGGCGCAGGTTGTCGAGCTTGCGGCGGCGATGCCACCGGAGCTCGCACTTTCGGTGCTGCTGGGTGCATGGTGCCAGCTGCGCAACGGGGAGGCCCTCGAGCTCCGGCGAGGCGACATCGACACCGAAGCCGTCCGCGTGAGCCGAGGCGTCACCTGGGTCGAAGGAGCGCCCGTCGTCGGGCCACCCAAGACCGAAGCGGGAGTGCGAGCCATCAGCGTGCCGCCCCACATCGCGCCTGCAGTCGAGGCTCACCTCGATTCGTATGCCGCGCCTGGTCCCGACGGGTTGCTGTTCCCGCGCGCGCACCAGCCCACGCTGCAGATCCATCCCTCGACGTACGCCTACCACTTCAAGCAGGCCGTGAAGAAGACGTCCCTTCCTGGGGGGTTCCGGTTCCACTGGCTCAGGCACACGGGCCTCACGCTGGCGGCGCAGTCCGGCGCGACCTTGGCTGAGCTCCAGGCGCGTGCCGGCCACTCCACGCCATCGACGGTGATGCTCTACCAGCACGCCACCACGGTGCGCGACCGGGCGCTGGCGGCCGCACTGTCCGACTTGGCGAAGCAGTAGCAGAGCGCCCAGTGCCATGGGGGCGGCACGCAGGGTGACTCACCGACCGCCGTGAACGGCTCGTAACTGTCATCCGGGGGTGGTGCCGGCCTCCCCGGCAGGTGTGGCCGTGCCTTCTCCTTCGGGCGCGAGCCGTGGGACAGGATGGGATCTCGTGCGAACGATGGAGAGCAGCAGACGATCCGAAGTCGGCTTGCCGAGGCGGATGTGGCGTGTCGGTGCGCTTCCTGCCACGGACGGACCGCAGTTGCCGGTACCAGGTGAGCGGCGCACTGTGCCGCTCTATCTGGTTGCGCCGGAGGCGCAGCGAGGCCTCCGGGCTCGAGTGCGCTTCTTCCGTTGGTTGCTCGCCTCGCTGGTGACGTTGACGACCGCCATCTGGGGGCCGGCGTTCTGGGGTGACTCGGTTTCGACTCTGCTGGCCAACCTCACGTCAGTCACCCTCCTCATCGCGATGGCGACTTGGGCCGTGGCCGACTCCATGCGCCCGAGCACGCGGCCGTATTCGTCCGACGTCGATCGGTGGTGAATCGATGTCTGTGAGACTGCTGGCCATCGCGCTGGCGAACCTCGGCGTACTGCTGGTGGCCGTCAGAGCGCTCTTGAACGCGACCAGGCAGCGACGCGATGCGCGTCGCTGCCTCGACGCCCGCCGCGCTCGCCACCCTGATGTCGGTGTCAACGAACTCGCGCTTCTCGAGCCAGAGGAGATCGATGTCCTGACCGTGGCGCCGAGCCGGGCAACAGTCCGGGGCACGCGCATTCTTGATCCCTGGTCAGCCGAGCTCCCGATCGCGGATCATCAACTTCCTGTGTACGCGAACAAGCTTCGGAACCGTGCGCGGACGGGCGATGTGGCGGCCGAAGTCGCCATCGTCGTGGCCAGCGCGTTCGCGGGCGTCGCGGCGTCCGACATCGTCAGAGACCTCGCCGACGGTGGGCAGGTGCACCAGGCGCCCCTGATCCTGCTCACGCTCGCTGTCGCCGGTGCGATTGCTGCAGTCCACGTCAGGACGGCCATCGTAGGGGACTGGAAGTCTGCCGCGAGCCGGTACCGGGAGTTAACCATTGCCACGAGAGCAGCGAAGCTGGAAGCGCTCCGCTCTGCTGCGGCTTCACAGGGGAGCGCCGCTCAACCGCAGTCCCAACGTGGCTCGACGAGGCGTTCCCGAGGTCTGCTCGCGCGACTCACCGGGAAGCGAACGCGCACGGACGCCGGTGGAGCCCCGTAGACGGACGGTCGACACGGAGCCGGACTTGGAGTCCAACGCTGCGGGTACGGACACCTAGAAGCTTGCGGGTGGCACCTTCTCGCCTCCGCACGCCCAGGGAAGCATCGACCGCAGGAGGTTGACCGAGTCGGTCTCGGCATCACGACCCTCGACGTCCACGTCTTGCAGGCGCACGCGCAGCGCGAACTCGTCGCAGATCCATAGCGCGCCGGCGACAGTGTCGATCTCGTTCGAGTCGTACGAGCTGAAACCGCGTCCTGGAGCGTCGGCGGTGATCGTGGAGGTGACGTCTGCGCCACCCATGTAGGCCAGGATCGCCTCGTCGCTCTCGCCGACGTTCTGTGCTGGCAGTCCGATCACTCTGATCTGCCCGCCGCTGCCGTCGGAGCGCGTGATGTCGCATTCGAAGTACGGGAACGACGGGTTGCTCGTCGCGGGGCCGACGGCCTTCACCTCGCCACCGAGGATCAGGTTGGCGGAGTCGGCAGACACACCGGCGCAGATGAACGGCGAGGGTGCGACGGTCGGCACCGGGGTGAGGTCCGGGGGCGTCGTGCACCCCGAGACGACACACAGCAGAAGGGCGGCCACGACAGCCGCGCGGCGACGTCGGTTCCTCACTTGTCGCCCTCCTGAGACCAGCCGGACTGGTCGTGCTCGTCGCGTCCTGAGCCGAACGCGTCGTCGATCAGCTGCACATACTCCACCATCGGATCGCCGTCCGGACCGCGCATCCACACGATCATCCGGTCCCGCGCCGCGGAGTCGGTCAGCACCGACGGGTCGAGCCGGCCGCCCCGCATCCACGGGAACGCCGCCTGGTCGGACATCGAGCCATCCGCTCTGAGGCTGGAGTCGTCGGTGAGCATGTGTCCGTGCTGCATCAGCGCGACTGCGGTCGTGATCTGCAGGTCGGTCGATGCGCTGTCCAGGGCGCTGGTCTGTTCGTCCTGTACGCGTGCCACAGCGCTGGCCCACTTGCTCTCGGCGCTCGCCTGCATGGCGTCCAGGGCCTTGCCGAAGCCGTAGCTGGTGAGCTTGCCGGCGATCGGGATCATGCCCGCGGCATCTCGTCCGAACCCGATCAAGGCACGGGTGCTCTCACCCTGCTCCGCCAGTGCAGTGTCTTGGCTCAACTGCGTCGCGTTGAGGATGAACCCGGTCAGCCCCGCGTTGTTGAGCAGGGCCGAGCTCAGGTCGCTGCTGTCTTCGCGTGTCCAGTGCGCGGCGCCGTAGTTGATGTCCTCGGCGGTCAGCGCGTTCATCGCTGCTGCGATCGAGGCGAGCGCAACGCGGTCGTCCAGGACTCCGTGCAGCAGTGTGAGAAGTCTGCCCTGCGGGAACCCGGCGATCGGTGGTGAGACGACCTCACCGTGTCGCGTCTCCGCAGGGAGTGTCCCGAGTCCGGCTGGCGTCCCGGCGGCCACCTGTCGGACGCCGCGCAGGTGCACGGCGAGAAGGTGCCCCAGTGCCGGCGCTGCCTGTTAGCCAACGCGTTCTTGACGGAGTCGTCGCTCAGGGCACGGGTTCCCTTCGCGTGAACGCACCCGGGCCGGTTGCAGAGCGGGTGAGGTTCCGCGCGCAGCGGGCGGGCTGACGCGCCAACTCGAAAGAGAGATCGAACATATGTTCGGTACGATCAGCGCTGTGAGTGGTGGGCGTGATCCTCGGTCCGTGGCGAATCGGGAGGTTCCCGAGAAGGTGCCGTTGCGGCCGCAGGGGAACGAGCCGGTGATCGTCCGGGTCGTGTGGTCAGACGGCTCCGAGGAGTGGCGGCCGGCTCGGGCGGTGCGTTGGACGACGACCCACGTGATGGTCGCGTGGCGTGACTCGCACTCCGACCCTTACTCGGAGCGGCACGAGTGGATGCGCGCCGGCGATGTCGCGCGGTCCGTGAGTTGGCTCGTAGCGCCACCGGCTCGGCCGCGACCAGGGAGTTCGCTGGCCGACCCCAGGTAGCGCAGCGCGCGTCACTCCACGGGCAGTTCGTGGTGAACATGAGGCACAAGTCATGGCCTTTTGGAGGGCAGTGGCGCGGGTGCCCGCGCCACACGTCGAACGGGGTCTGCGATGAGTGCTGGCAACGACGAACTTGGAAGCGTGCGCCGCCATCTCGGTCAGGCACAGGCCGAGATCGTCTCGGTGAAGAGGGTGCGCGAGGTCGCGCGCCTCCTTGAGGGAGTGGGGAACGCCGGGCTCCCGGAGCAGGTTGCGCTCGAGCACGCGGCGGCCGTGAGTCAGGCAGTGTCTGCTCGTACGGTCGTGGAGCACGTCGCCGTGTGGGCGTCTGCAGCTGATCGTGCAGTGGACGATGTCGTCGCGGACACGTCCGCGACGCGGTCGGTGCTCCGTTCGCCGGTCCGAGTCGACGACGACCTCGGGCTTCTGGAGCGCCTGTGCGCACTGGGTAGCGAGGTCGCTGCCGAGGGTGAGCGTCGTCTCGTGGCTGCCGGCACCATGGTGAGTGCGGCGCGGGCTGAGCTCGACTCGTACGCGCGGCGCGAGCTGGGGCCAGCGGAGGTACAGGCTGCCTCATCGGCGCGCAGCCAGGTCGACGCGGTCGGGGCGGCGATCGATCTGATGTGGGCGTCGGCCAGTGCGATGCGCACGCACATGCACGATGCGGCCCAGGTGGCCGCCGGGATCGCCCAGCGTCGCGCCGCGCCGCAGCGGGACGGTCCGGCCGCGGACGTCGGGCTTGAGGTCACGTCCTACGAGTCGGCCGCGAAGGTGGCGGCTTGCCCGGAGGCGTCTACCCGTCTGCAAACGGCGCAACGGTCGGCGTGGCTGCAAGGAGTCGGCTCACGTCCGGGGCTGCGGCGATGAGCACGGAGGATCGCGATCGGATCGACGCGCTCACTCGCGGCCTGATCGGCGATGGAGCCGCGAGCCGGCACGTTCGGCTGGAACTTGCCCGTTCCGCCCTGAGCGCGCACCGCGAGCGAGCATGGGCGCTTGACGACGCGACGGACACGGCTTTCGAGCCGTTTGCGGCCCAGCTTCTCGTCGACCACCGTGGTGACGTGCGCGCAGTCCTCGAGGATCCGGCGTTCGTCGACGAGCTGGCCCAGCACATCGCCGGCGGCGACCGCCAGCTGCAGTTGCGACTCGCTCAGGCCGTCCCCACTGGTCCGGTCGCAGACGAGTACCGCCGGCTCGTGGAAGCCACGACCGGACGCAAAGACTGGCGCAGGTGGGGTGGGTCGGCGAACCGGCTTGACGCGCCAGCGCCCGGCACATGGCCTGACCAACCACGCGAACTCTCTCCACAGTCGCGACGGTAACTGCGGCGCGCCATCGGAGCTGCGGCATCACTGGATCGCGCTCCCTCGTGTCTTCGGCCCCGCGACTCGACGACAGATCTCTGGTGTGGAGGCCATTGCGCTGCGCTCAGGCGACCAGGCCGAGTGGTCGGCGCGGACCGGAGCTGTCGTGTCGGCGTAGGCGGCGCCGCCGGGTTCGAGTCTCATGGCTCGGAGGGCAGCGGCGCAGAAGCGCCAGCATCGGACCGGCGAGGCCCGCCGACGCGACACCGTCGTCGCCCGCGACGAGCAGAGTGGTTCGCCATCGAGACGTCCAGACGGGCATCGCATAGCTCACAAAGCCCAGTGCGGCGAGCGCGCCCGCAACGAGGAGGTGGCCGACCGCTGCGGCTTGATAGATCGCTACAGCGACAAGCAGCGCGCGAAGCTGCCAGGCGCGCCTTGCGCCGGGTACGTGCCGCGCGGCGGCGGCAACGCGCTGCACAAGCGCCCCGAGGATCAGCCAGGGCGCGGAGGACAACGTCAGCAGCGGATCGAAACGAACGAGGCCGGTCCGGACGAGCGTGCTCGCATGGACGATCACGGCGGCGGCTTCGTCGGCTGTCATGTCGCCGTCCTCGAGCGCGTCGATCAGTCCCGAGGTGACAACCACCGTTCTGCGACCAAACGCGCATGCAGCGGGGCCCGCCGAACGTCGAATGCGCACCTCGACGAGTGGGGGTCCAAGTCCGGCGCGGCAGACGAGGGTCAGCGTGCTCGCCAACGTCTCTTGCTGTTCGGGCGCCAGGGAGTGAGCACGCAGGACCAAGGCTGCGGTGGCCCGTTCGCCCGCGCCTGTGATGGACAGCGATCCGACGACGACGCCGCCGTAGAACAAGGCCGCGGCCACGACGTCCGGGAGGGCGGGCAATACGACAGATGCCACGGCGACGCTGAAGAGCACGCCAGGGCTGACGGCGAGGACCTTCCTGAGCGGACGACGCATCTGACCTCCGTGGCATTCGCACTAGCGCGTATAGCTCAATCTTCCTCACGCAGATCGATCCCGACCGCGTCGTGGGCATTCGGTACGCGACGAGTCTCCCGCGAGCCGCCCACACGACCATTCGGCGTTGTCCACAGAAGCCGGTGAGGTGCTCCGGCGGACCGACGGTCTGTGGCTCGATTGACGGAGGGCATCGAGCAATCGAAAAGGGATGGCGATGAACGCAATCGAGCTGGTCGATGACGAAGCCATCGCGCCTCTTCTCCACGTCGTTGCGCTGGTCACCGAAGCGGCCGATCAAGGGATGTACCCGTCGCGACCAGACCCGAACGCCTACTCCGTGGCCGTCGGGGCACAGGTCGTCGCTGCGCGAGTCCTTGCATTGGTGCCCGAGCATGCGCGAGGGCGCCTGGACGACGTCGAGCTTCCCGCCGCGACGGCGGTAGTCGGCGTCTGTGCGTTGCTGCGCGCCGCGGCAGACGAACTATGCGACCAGCCGGGCGGGTCGTCGTCGATTGACCTGTCGTGGGTCGTGCGGGAACTTGGCAGCCTGCTGCGTGAAGCCGAGGCGTCGTCGTGACCGACGAACGAACGGTGGGGGAGCTGCTCCTGGACGTCGGAGCCACGGCCCGCGATCTGATGTGGGATCCGAACCCGGACCGTGCGCCGGCCCAGGCGCGCTCCTGGGGTGAGGTGGTCGAGGCGGCGGCGGAGCTCTGGGCGGCGATCCCTGGGGATGGCGACGACCCGAGCATCGGGCACGTCGTCGCGGTGACGGAGTGGCTCCACCGGCGCCAGCAGCGCACTGGATGGCCTGGCGTCGGGGAGGGAGACGCGCAGCTGGAGGGCATGGCCCGCAACCTCGAGCGAGCGGCCGCGCTCCTGACCGCCGTCGATCCCGCGCGGGACCTGAGCGAGGCCGAGGAGCACGATGCGCAGCTCGCGCGTATGCGGACCATGCACGCCGTGTACGTGACCGCGCACGCGGTCGGCGTTTCGGTGAACCAGCACGAACGGACGCTTCGCCGCGTCCAGGCGACGCGCGAATCCACCCGGATCGGTCAGTCGGTGGAGCCGGTCCGTGAGCTATCTCGGCGTCTGTGCTCTATCGAGAACACTGCGCGGGAGTATCTGCGGATGCGTGGGCCAGCGAATACGCACGGCGAACGTTCGGGCGTGCGCGAACGGCTCGAGCGAGCTATTGCGAGGTGGGACGTCCAGGCGCACCGGAGCCTGGCGACTCGGGCCCCTGAGGTCACATCTGCGATGTTCGTGGCCATGTTCGAACGGGAGATGACGCTCGTCTCCGAGGTGGTCTCGGCCGCGGCTGCTCGCCATGGGCTGATCGATCCCGTCGACTTTGCGCGACGGCAGCGGCCGGCGATGTCGGCAGCGCAGGAGGCGTGGGGGCATCTGCGCAATGACCTGGCGCGCCTCGCCGGGCGAGTGCGCGTGTGCGATGACGATCTCCTCGTCGCCGGCACCGAACTGAGGTCCGCTCTGAGGGGCATCAGCGCACAACTGATCGTCGGCCATGGGGGCGACCTCGCTGACCTGCGGGCAGTCAGCCAGGTGCTGATGAGCGGGCTGGAGGGCGCCGCGCATCGTGCCAGCGTCGTCCAGGACGTCGTGACGGATCCGAGCTTGCAGGTCTCTGCTCGAGCTGCGAACTCACTCGTGCGTGAGAGCGCTGTGTCCCCGGAGGCTCCGGTCCACCCGAACGACGTGGCTCGGGACACGCGGGTCCCGCTTCCGCCTGAGGCGGCGGCCGCCGTCGCCGTTCTGGTGCGCCGGGTCGTGTCCGCGACGGCGCTCGTCGAGTCGGCGACCTCGACGCTCTCCCATGGGAACTGGGCCACCGCCGATCCGCCGATCACGGGTCGGTCGGCTTGGTCACTCAGTGTCGAGGTACGAGGTGAAGACCGGCGATCGGGGTTCCACCGCTAGGAGGAGCGGAGTAGAGGAGGACGATCGACGCCGCCCGACACCCTCGCCGGATTCTGCGCGGCAGCGGGCAGCGCAGCGGAGGCCGTGACCAGAACGGGGACTCGAGTCCGCCTCACCGGCTCGTCACTCGGCGGCTCGTGCTGCTGCGACACGGCACCGGGTCAGCACTCCGCGGCGCGTCGCGCAGCGCGGCGAAGTGGACAGGGAGTCGAACGACGGGCGCACTCAGGTCGCCTCAGCCATAGGGTGATCTCGCCATGGAGACTGCACCAGCGATCGCCGGAGACGTGCTGCGAGCTGCGAGGGAAGCGGCCGGCTTGACCCAGCACGAACTCGCGCACCGAATCGGTGTCGTCGGGGGTGAGCGGGTCTCGATGTGGGAGCGTGGTGTGGCCCGGCCGCGGTCGCCGCAGATCTTGCGTGCCGTCGCCGACGCCGTGGACCTCCCGCCTGTAGCGCTCCTGATGCCGCCAGCGCAGGGCCCGACGATCCGTTGGTACCGGTTCGCCGCGGGGCTGAGTGTTGACCAGCTCGCGCGAATCGCCCACGTGTCTGCTCCAACTCTTCGGCGGTGGGAGTCGCAAGGGCCGCGTCGGTCGATGTCCGAGGCGACTGCCCGTCTGATCGGTGATGCGCTCGGGGTCTCAGCCGCAGAGGTCGTCGCGGCCTTTCAGCGCTGAGCTTCGCCCGTTCCGGTGAGGACGCACAACCGCCGCCGTACGATCCGTGGCATGGCGGAGCTGATTCTGGGCGAGTGCCCATACTGCGAGAGCTACGGGACGTTCAGCCTCGCGGCGGACGGCTCGTGTGGATGCCCCATCTGCAACATAACGATCGCCAAGGGACAGCTACGCCCCTAGCGCCCCCTGTCGTGCGGAGCCGTCGCTGTCCTCGTCGTCGCGCCGGACGTGCGACCGGCGGGTCGGGGAGCTGCTTACGGACCGATGGCCATGTTCATGAAGTCGACGCCGACGAGGTCGAGCGCGAGCAGGGCGTCGGCGACGGTTGCCGAGATGACGGTGGTCAGGGACCTGTTGGGTAGTGCGGTGACTGCGTGCCCGTCCAGCTTGGCGTGGGAGAACACCGTGAGGATGGGCAGGCCGCTGGGCCCGAAGGTGGAGAACTCATGGTTGAGCAGGTCATGGTGCACCGGGAAGTGCGGGACCCAGTACCGCAGCGCGGTTCCGTCGGTCCTCGTGATGGTGCCGGGTAGCCATTGGATCTGGTCGTCGGGTCCGAGGTGGGCGTCGAATACGTCCCGTACACGAGGGCTGACGAGCCGGATGCCGTCAGCGGTCGGCACCAGGTCGTCGACCGGTTCAGCGCTGGCCCAGGTCCAACCCAGCTGTGGGGCGTCGTCCAGGTGCCCTTCGTCATCGAGCCGGTATGAGGTCCTGCGGGGGTGCACACCTATCGCGACACGATCGGCGTCGGCCCAGTCCTTCGCGGTGATCTCAACGTAGTCGGGGCGCTCGATGGCCACGGTGCTTACCTCCACTTGTAGTCCGGCTGACACTTCCAGTAACCGGCCTTGACGATGGTGGGGTCCTTCTCCACGACCTTCGTCACCCACTTCTCGAACAGATCTAGGAACAGAGCCGTACGTTGCGGCTCGTCGACTTCAGCAGGGAACTGCGCCGTGGCGACGCGGTCCGCTTCTCGCATGTTCTGCCAGGCATCGCACCGTCGGCGGGCCGTCGAACGGTGCGTGGCTCCGTCGGGTCGTGCGGGCTCGTACCAGGCGAGGGCGATGTGCCTCGCGGGCGGCGAGAGCGAGGGCAGTCGGCGCCAGATTCGATGACGGCCGACGCATCAGGCGAAAACGGCTGCGGCCAGGGCGCCTATTGCGATTCCCCCGAGCCCACCCCAGAGGGCCTGTGGCGCCGTGTGCTGGCGTAGCGCCACTCGGGCCGCGGCGAGTGCCATGAGGAGTGCCAGCGCGCACATCCCTGCGATGGGGATCCATCCGAGCAACAGACCCGTGAGGGTGCCGAAGAAGAGGCAATGAGCAGAGATGTTGGCGCGTGCGCCGACGCGCGTCACGAGGCCGACGACGAAGAACGCGATGAACGCCCGGATCACCTCGGAGGGGAGGCCCATCAACCAGCCGGCAACAAGGGCGAGCACCTCCGCTGCGAGCACGACGGGTACCGCGCGGTGGCGGGTAAGTGAGCCAGGGCCCCCGAGCCACCGCAGGATGCCGATCGCGGCGAGGAGCGTCCCTCCGAAGAGACCGACGACCATCGCAAGCGTGGCCCATGGGGGCGACGCTGCGACGAGCGACGCGAGCACGGTCGCAGCGAGCGTGGCGGGTACAGGCCCCAGGATCTTCGAGATCACAAGAGCCCACCGCGGGCCCTTGTGCGGCGCGGATGTGTCTGCCACCGTTAACTGTGGTTGATGAGGTTCCACTCGCAGACCAACTGTCGTTCAGGAGACTGGGCGGATGACGGAGATCAGCGGCCTATCTTCAGGGCTTCCAGCGAAGCTCAATCGCCTCTTCGAGACTATGCGACCACCGGGCGCGCCGGACCGCGAGTACACCCATGAGGAAGTCGCCCGCGGCGTCGCGGAGGCGGGTGGCCCGACCATCTCTGCCACGTACGTCTGGATGCTCCGCACCGGGAAGCGTGACAACCCGACGAAGCGTCACCTCGAAGCGCTCGCCAGGTTCTTCGGCGTCAGCCCGGCCTACTTCTTCGACGAGGACCAAGGCCCACACATCGACGAGCAGCTCGCCGCAGCGGCCGCTCTTCGCGACGCAGGCGTCCGTGCAGTCGCTCTCCGTGCATCTGGGCTCTCCCCGGCGAGCCTCGAAGCGCTCATGTTGATGCTCGAGCGCGTCCGCGAGCTCGAGCATCAACACGGCACCAACAAGGGGGCAGTGAACGGTGGCAGCGAACCTGCGGCGACGGGCTGAGGCCGCGCTCAGTGCGCTCGGGCTGACCGGCCCGATCACGAACGAGCAGATCAAGGGCATCCTCGAGCATGATCGAGGGCGACCCATCGTGGTCCGGACGGCGCCGGCCAAGGTCTTCACGAACGCGGCCTGCGGCGCGTGGCTCGAGGCCGAGACGATCGATGTGATCCTCGTCCCGGACGATGCCGACCCGATGCTGCAGGCGCACACCGTCCGTCACGAGTACGGCCACATGATCCTGAGGCATCAGGGAGGCGCCAGCTCGATCGTCGGCGCGGAGACGCTCCGCGAGCTGGTGCGACTGACGATGCCCGATCTGGATCCTGAACGGGTCGTGGCGATGCTGGGTCGCGCGAGCTTCACTGGTCCCTCGGAGCGGGACGCAGAGATGATCGCGTCTCTGCTCACGCTCCGGTCGGTCCGCGCAGCCGATGTTCTGGAGAACGCTGAGACTGAGTCCCTGCGGCGCGCGCTCGGTGGCAGCGGTGTCTGACGGGCTGGTGGTGGCGCTCGCGCTCTGGGTGGTCGCTGGCATCCAGGTGGTGCGCACTCTTCGCGGTGCGGGGTCGTGGTCGCTGACGGTTGCGGTGGTGGCGCTGGCCACCGGCCTGACGATCGACGCGGATGTCGTCAGTGCCGCGCTCGGCCGGTCGGTCGTTCTTGCCGTCGTCGAGCACACCTCCATCCTTGTAGCCGCAGTCGCCACTCTCGCCTTCATTCGCTGCGCAGCCGACGAGAACGGCCATCTCGCGAACCCGGTACGGCGTGCGGCGTGGATCGTCGCTGCGGTCGCACTCACGGCCCCGCTGCTGCGCGCGACCCAGGAACTTCCCGCGGCGGCCGAGGCGCGCGCTGACGTGTACGCCGATTCGCCGTTCTGGGGGATCCACTGGGCGACGTTCCTAGGACTTCTCATGGTCGTCATGTGCCGCTGCGCGGTGCTGGGCTTCAGTAACGCCCCGCGCGCGCGAGGGCTGCTCCGGGTGCGGCTCGTCGGTATCGGCGTCGCATGCGTGGTGGGTGCTGGCTACGCGGTGCTGAAGTCCGTCCTTCTCGTCACGCTCGCACTTTCGCTCGGCTCCGCTGAACTGGCGGATGTGCTGAGTGCGGCAGAGCAGGCGGCGCTGATGCTGTCGATCACGATCACCGCAGCCGCACTTCTCGCTGGGGCGGTCGAGTCGATCCGGCAGGAGATCGTGGTGCGCTCTCGCGTGTGGGCGCTGTGGCCGCTGTGGGTCGGGCTCTGGGAGCACGCCCCGCACATGCCCTCCGCGACGCCGCCTCGCCGGCTGGCCGCGACGTTGGCGCGCGAGAGCCGAATGATCCTGGTCCGCCAGGTCGTCGAGCTCGGTGATGCGACAAGGACGCTCGGGCCGTTCCTGAGAGAGCGCGACGCGTCCAGTCCCGCCGACGAGGCCCGTGCGCTCGCGGACGCCGCTGCACGCCGTTCGGCCGGCGCCATTCCAGAGGGGCCAGGGCAGCCGGCTCCGGGAAGCACTGTGGACGAGCGGGTGGCGTACCTTCGGCCCATCGCTCGGGGATGGGGCCGGACGGGCGCGGCCGCCTCGAAGACCGGAGCGCCTCGCGGCGCGCCGGTCCGAACTGTGTACGACAGCGACCGCGAGGCGTAACCTGCACGATAAGCGCTAGTGCATATTGATCAGAATCGCGAGGGCCCGACTGCCGGAGGCTGGCCCGGCGCTTGCGGAAGGTGCCAGTCGCAGGGCGCGGTGAGCAGGGGGAGAGCGATGGTCGTGAAGTGCCGTCTCGCGGGGGCGCTAGGCGCGCCGCTCGTGCTCCTGCTCGCCGCATGCACGAGCAGCGGCAACGCACCTGAGGCGTCGACGAGCGCGCCGACGCAGGCCGCCCCGACGACCGCGGCGCCCTCGCTCTCGGCGGAGGACGAGGCCGCAAGTGCCGCGGCACAGGTCGTGAGTGCCTACTTCCGAACGGTGGTCAGCTGCCTCGCCGACCCGCCGAACTCTCCGTCGACGTGCTTCGACGGCGTGACGATCGCGACCGAGCGCACCAACATGAACAACGCGCTGATCAGCGCACAGCAGGCGAAGACGAAGGCCGTCGGCTCGATCGAGGTGGTCTCAACGGAACGTCGGAGCGTTGACCTGAGCGGCGATCCCTCCGCTACGCCGCCAGTCGCGCCGACGGTCGTGCTGCGGGTGTGCAGCGATGGAGCGACGTTCGATGTGCTGAACTCCGCCGGCCAGTCGGTCATCCCCGCGACCCAGCCCGATCGCGAAGTCGCCGACGTCACGGTCGTCGACTACGGGTACCCGGATGCCACGCAGTGGCGCGTGGGGCTGGTGACGCCGGTCCAGGGGGCGACATGCTGAGCCGGCGGCTCGCACTGGTGGGGGCCGCTTTTGCTCTTGCCGTCCCCGTGACGTCGGCGGTCGCGTGGGCGGAGGACCCGGTGACGTGCGCGTCGTACGGGCCGCACGGCGTGTGCCTGATCTGGTCGGAGAGCCCCGGGGGAGAAGGAACCGGAGGCGGTGGTGGTGCCGGAGGCGGGGCGGGGGACGGTGGGCTCAACATCATCGTCGTCGACGGTCGCCAGTGCGTTCCGGCAGGGCTGACGCAGCCTCAGCCGCCTATGACCTTCCCGATCTGGGGCGGGCACACCGACGGCGCGATCTACGACTGCGTCGCTGGGACCGTCGCCGGCCGAGCGGGGTTCGTGACGACAGGGGTGACGTTGCAGTACTGGTCGGCAACGGCGCCGGTTCCGCCGCCAGACCCTGCCGTTCTCGCTCGTGAGGCGGTCTCGGAGATGGCGCTCCAAGCGATCCGGGTGGGCATCGCGCCGAGCGCCGAGGACGGGGCAGTGGGACTCGTCGGGATGCCGAACTGGATGTGGATCGACCGGCCAGATCAGCAGACGTTCGGGCCGATCACACGAACCGCCTCGACGGGTGGCTGGAGCGTCACGGCGACGGCCCGGGTCGCGTCAGTGTCGTGGGACATGGGTGACGGACAGATCGTCACCTGCCGGGGTGCCGGGACGCCGTACTCGCCGGACGCCGGGCGATCGTCGTCGCCGGACTGCGGGCACACCTACACGGCCCAGGGCCAGTACGCCGTACAGGCCACGTCGCACTGGGTCGTGACCTGGGCGGGGATCGGTCGCACCGGCACGATCCGCCTGGATCTGCGGGAGTCGGTGCCGGTGACCATCGGCGAAGTCCAGGTCCTGAGGCAGTAGATCCCGTTCGGTGAGGGGGAACCGGTGAATGGGCGAACGATGACGGTGGCGGACGCGACCGGCGGGCCTCGCACGACGAGCGACCGGGGCGTCCCCGGCTCGCTCGTCAGTGAAGTGGAGGCGACGCCACTGGTTCCTAGCCCACCGAAGGGCCGCAGGCGGTGGGGCCTGTTCAGCGCCATGGTGCTCGTGGTCTGCCTGGGTGCCTTGGGGAACGTCTGGCTGCACGCGTCGACATCGACCGCCCAGCCCGTCGTCGCCGCGCGCTCGACGATCGAGCGGGGGACACTCATCGGCCGCGATCAGCTCATGACGGTCCGGATCGACAAGGACCTCGCGCTGCGTACTGTGCCTGGTGCCGGCCTCGACAGCCTCGTCGGTCAGCGAGCCTCGCTGGACGTCGCGGCAGGATCGCTGATCACGGCGGAGTCAGTCACGGCCGAGAACATCCCGTCCGAGGGCCACTCGCTCGTCGGCGTTGCGGTCTCCACCGGGATGCTGCCTGGCGTCGAGCTCGTGAGCGGAGACGAGGTCCAGGTCGTGACGACCCAGGACCCGCTCACCGCGACGGACGGGGCAGCGGCGACACCGGTGACGACGCGCGCCGTCGTGGTGTCCGAGCAGACCGGGGTACAGGGAAGCAACGGCACCCAGACGGTGGTGACGGTGCAGGTGCCGACCGTGGACGCGCCGCAGCTGGCAGCGGCCTCCGCCACGGGCACGGTCGCGATCGTCCTGGACTCACGGGACAGGTGAAGTCATGAGCCTCATCGTGCTGACCTCTGCCTCGGGATCCCCCGGGGTGACCACGACCGCTCTCGGACTGGCCCTGACGTGGCCGCGGCCGGCGATCCTCGTGGACGCGGATCCGACAGGTGCCTCGGCGGTGGCAGCGGGCTACCTCCGGGGCGAGGTGCTGCTGCCGGAAGCGATGATCGAGCTCGCGCTGGCGCAACGCGAGGGTCAGCTGCTGGAGGCCGTGGCACGGCTGGCTCTGCCACTTCCGGGGTGCGGGGTGCGGTTCGTCCCCGGCATCCGCTCGCACGAGCAGGCGCCATCGCTGGTCGGGCTCTGGGAGCCGTTGTCCGACGTGCTGCGATCGTTCGACACGACCGGGCAGGATGTGATCGTCGACGCCGGGCGTCTCGGCCTCGTCGGCAGCCCGGATCCGGTCCTGGACGCCGCGGACATGGCCATCGTCGTGGTGCGCTCCGACATGGTCGCCCTCTCCGGGGCCAGGTCGTGGATCGAGACCCTCTGTACGCGGTTCGAGCGAGGAGGAGCGGCACGGGCGCTGGCCGTGCTGCTCGTGGGGGAGCGCGCACCGTTCGGGGCGCGGGACATCGCACGAGCCCTCGCGCTGCCGGTGGTGGCCACCGTGGCCTGGGATCCGGCCAACGCGGCGGTCCTCTCACGCGGTGAGCTCCCGCCGCGGGCTGGGATCTGGCAGCGCCTCGCGGGTCGCAGCGGATGGGAAGACAGCGTCCTGCTCGGAACCCTGCGGGCGGCGGGCAGCGCGATCCGGGGGACCGTCCTGGCGGACATCGAGATGCTGCAAGGCGCGGAAGGGCGGAGCCCGGCGTGAGCGACCCGGCGGCGTGGGAGACGACAACACTGGAGCTCGAGGCGCTGCCGCTCTGGGCGGGGATATCTCGGCACGGTCGTGTACGCGGCGACTTCTCGATGAGTGGAGTGCCGGATGCCGTGCGGCACTCGGGAGCGGGGGATACGTCCTCAGTGACGGCGACATCGCCCACCGCAGGTCGGGAGAGCGGCATCGACTGGGGCCTGGTCACCGCCTTCCGAACGCAGGTCGCCACAGAGCTGACGAAGACGCAGGAGTGGTCGGGCGAGGACGGCGAGGGCGGTGGTGGCGGTGTCGACCGCCCGACGCGGGAGCGCCTCGGCCGACGGATCATCGATGACCTGCTGCGGGCGCACCGGGGGAGCGAGCTCGCCGCAGGTGCCGGTGAAGCGTGGTCCCGCGAGCGAGAGGCCGCGATCGGTCAGGCCGTGTTCGACGCAGCGTTCCGGCTCGGCAGGCTGCAACCACTCGTCGACCGCGACGACGTGGAGAACATCTTCATCCTGGGGCGACGGGTCCTGCTGCAGCTGGTGGACGGGTCGCGGGTCGAGGGACCGGCCGTTGCGGACACCGCCGAGGAGCTGATCGACTTCCTCAAGTTCGTGGCCAACCGTTCGGAGTCGAACCCGCGTCCGTTCTCGGAGGGCACGCCGAAGCTGCACATGAAGCTTGACGGCGGCGCTCGCCTGGCGGCGACCGCCTGGGTCGTGAGCGAGCCGACCGTCGTCATCCGTCGGCACCGGTTCGCGCTCGACTCCCTGTCCGCGTGGGTCGAGCGGGACGGCCTGAGTCCGTCAGCCGCGAACTTCCTGGGCGCGATGGTCGCCGCCGGATGGAGCGCGGTTGTGGCTGGTCCGCAGTCCGCCGGCAAGACGACGCTCACGCGGGCCATGTGCGCGCACGTCCCCGAGTGGGAGGTGATCGGCACGTTCGAGACCGAGTACGAGCTGTTCCTCAAGGCGGCGGGCCGGCACGACGTCGTTGTGGAGTGGGAGGCGCGTCCAGGGATCGGCGAGCTTGGTGCGAGCGGTCGGGCCGCGGGGGCGTACGGGCTCGACGAGGCCCTGGACGACAGCTTCCGCTTCGCGCTGGACCGCCAGATCGTCGGTGAGGTCCGTGGCCGCGAGGTCTGGACGATGATCAAGGCGATGGAGAGCGGGACGGGGTCGCTGTCCACGACGCACGCCGCCAGCGCTGAGGCGTGCATCCGCAAGCTGGTCACCTGCGCGATGGAGGCGGGCCCGCACGTGACCCGGGACCTGGCGTTGGAGAAGCTCGTCGGTGCCCTGCAGGTCGTCGTACAGCTCCGGCGTCGGGTGCTCACCCTGCCTGACGGCAGCCGTGAGTTGCGCAGGTGGGTCAGCGAGATCGTGCTGGTGGAGCCTGGGGAGCGTGAGACCGGGTTCGCGCTCACCCACCTGTACGGTCCCAGCGGATCCGGCCCGGCGCGCGCGACCGGGATGCTGCCGAATCGATGCCACGAGCTCGTCGACTTCGGGCTCGACATCGACCTGTTCCAGCGTGAGGCTCGCGCAGCTGGGTGGTCCTCATGACCGTGTCGGTGACCTCGGGCGTGTTCGGAGCACTGGTCGTCGGTGGTGCGGCCGGGATGGTCGTCGCGCTGCGACGGCAGCCGCCGAGGGCATCGGCCGCCCGGGCGCGATCCGGTCTCGCCCGGCGATGGTCGCGGACACCCCGACGGACGAAGAACCTCCTCGCGGTCGCGACCCTGACCGGTGTGCTGCTCGCTCTGCTCACCGGCTGGCTCGTGTCGCTGATGATCGTGCCGCTCGCCGCGCTGATGTTGCCGTACCTTCTGGCAGACCCGCCGTCGGCGCGACAGATTCGGCGGGTCGAGGCGATGGAGGAGTGGACGCGCGGTCTCGCGGGTGTGCTCGCCGCGGGCGTCGGCCTGGAGCAGGCAGTCACCGCCACCCTGCGCTCCACGCCGGACGCCATCAGGCCGGAAGTCACGCGCCTCGTCGGCCGGCTGCGGGCCCGTTGGGACACGCGGAAGGCGTTGCTGACGTTCGCCGACGAGCTCGACGACGTCACCGGGGACCTCATCGCCGCGAACCTGATCCTGGCGGCGCAGCGTCGCAACCGATCACTCGCGGCTGCGCTGCAAGGTGTCGCCGAGTCCGTGTCCGAAGACGTCGCCTCCCGCCGACGCGTTGAGGCGGGGCGGGCCAAGCCGCGCGGGTCGGCGCGGATCGTCACGCTGTTCTCGCTGGGCGTCCTTGGCGTGCTCGCTCTCACTGGCGACTATGTCGCCCCGTATGGAACGCCACTGGGCCAGTTGGTGCTCGCGGTCCTGCTTGCTGCCTACGTCGGGGCCCTCGTGTGGATGCGCAAGATGAGCGAGGGGAAGCCGATGAAGCGGTTCCTTGGCCCGGCTGCTCGGGCAGGTGCGCGATGAACGGTTTTCAGCTGGCGCTCGCGCTGGGCGGCGTCACGACCGCCGGCGTCGCGGGTGCGGCGTACGCGCTCGTGCCGATGCAGCCCGACCTCAAGGATGTGCTCGAGCGGCTGTCACCGGGATCAGGTCGGCCCAGTGCCCCTGCGGCGGCTTCGATCGCGACCCGTGAGGAGCGATGGGGTATCTGGGCTCAGCGCGCGCTGCCCGCTCGCCTTCTCGGGCTGCCGCCTGCTCGTGACCTGGCGGTGCTCGGGGTCACGCCGGCGCAGTTCTACGGGCGCAAGGTCACCGGCGCCGCGGCTGGGTTCTGCCTGCCGCTCGTCCTGACGCTGGCCGCGCCGCTGCTCGGCATCCATCTGCCGTTCGTGATCCCGCTCGCGGCAACTCTGGCGCTCGCGGTGCTGCTGTTCGTGGCGCCGTCGCGGGACCTCGGTGCCCAGGCCAAGGCCGCCCGCCAGGAGTGTGCTCGGGCGCTCAGCGCCTACATCGAGCTGTGCGCGCTGGAACGCAACAGAGGAGCGGGCGCGTGGCCGGCTCTGGAGAGCGCAGCGCAGGTCGGGGACTCCTGGCTGTTCCGTCAGATCCGCGAGACGCTCGCGCGCTGTCGGTACAACGGGCAGCAGCCGTGGGATGCCCTGACAGAGCTCGCCGACGAACTGGGCCTTCCCGAGCTCGAGGATGTCGCCGACATCATGCGTCTCGCGGGCACCGAGGACTCCGAGGTCTACCGGCAACTACGAGCACGCAGCGCCGCGATCCGCTCCGCGCTGCTGAGCGCCGAGCTCGGCGACGCGAACGTAGTCGAGGAGCGGATGTACCTGCCGGCGTCGTTCCTGGGCTTCGTGTTCCTTGCGCTGCTGACTGCGCCGCCCCTGCTTCGGCTGTTCGGCATGAGCTAGTCCCACCCACCGAGAGGAGCATTCCCATGTATCGCATCGCCGCGGTTCTCCATGTCTTCGGCCTCTTTCTGCATGAGCGCACTCGCGCGGTCCGCGAGCGAGACGCGGAGGCCGGGATGACGACGCTCGAGATCGTCTTCTGGGCTGGAGGGCTGCTGCTGGTCGCCGGGCTCGTGTTCGCCGCGGTCCAGGCGTACGTGGCGGCGCACATCCCTGGGATCTCGTAGGTAGCGAGGACCGGACATGAGCACGAGGTGGCGGACGGTGGACCGGCTGAGCTCGCGCGTGCGCCGCGGGCCAGTGGACAGCGGCGTCGTCTCGCTGGAGATGGTCGTCCTGGTCCCCGCCTTGATGGTGATGATGTTCCTCGGCATGCAGGCGGCACTCGTCTACCACGCGCGCACCGTCGCGATCGCGGCCGCCGAGGAGGGCGCGAGGGCGGCTGCGAGCCAGGGCGCATCGACGGCCGACGGCCGGGCCGCGGCCGTAGCGTTCGCGGGCGACGCCGGTGTCGGGATGTTCACCGCCACAGCCATCGACGTCGAAAGGACCGCCGAGATTGCTCGCGTCGAGGTCACGGGAACATCGGTGAGCGTCGTCCCGGGGTGGACGGTGCTGATCGCGCAAAGCGCGTCGGCGCCCGTAGAGCGGATCACCACAGGATGACGGCCGCCATGCACAGCCGGGGGAGCAGCGTCCCGCTCGGCGACTCCGAACGAGGGTCGACCGTGGTCGAGGTCGTGACCCTCGCTCCAGCTGTGGGCTTGCTGGTGATGCTGATCTTCGCCGGCGGCCGAACGGCGGTCGCTCATCAGGCGACGGAGGCGGCAGCAGCCGAGGCGGCGAGGGCAGCGTCGATCGCGCGGACTCAGGCCACCGCAGAAGGGCGGGCTCGAGATGCCGCCGTCCAGTCACTGACTGACCAGGGCCTGAACTGTGTGACGAGCGCCGTGGACGTGGACGTCGCTGCCTTCGCAGCGGCTGTGGGCACCGCAGCTTCGGTCGGCGCCACGGTGGCCTGCGCCGTGCCGATGGGGGACCTGGTCCTGCCGGGCATGCCTGGGTCGATCACGGTCAGCGCGACCATGCGATCGCCGCTGGACACCTACCGGGAGCGGTGATCGTCGTGTCGCTGGCGAACATCGGGAGGCTCAGGGCCGAGGACGAGAAGGACCGTGGTTCGGTCTCCGTCTGGATGATCTCGACCGCGCTCACCCTCATGGTTCTCGTCGGGCTGGCCGTTGACCTCGGGGGACAAGTTCTCGCGAAGCAGCGGGCACAGGACATCGCCGTGGAGGCGGCGCGCACAGCCGGGCAGCAGCTGCAGGCTCCGATGGCTGTCCTGGGGCAGGGTGCGATCGTCGACGCCAGCGCGGCAGTCGCAGCGGGCTCGGCCTACATCGCCGGCGCACCCGACATGACAGGCGGGGTCAGTGTCGCGGATGGAGTCGTCGTGATCGTCGACACCACCACGACCTACAACACGAAATTTCTCGATCTGATCGGCGTGAGGTCACTGACTGTGACAGGACACGCCGAGGTGCGGATCGTCCGGTCCGTCGGAGGTGTTGCGTCGTGAGCGCCCGCGCGCGCCTGGTGGGTCTGGCAGCGGCGCTCCTCCTGATCGGCCTCGTCGTGGCGACGCCGCTCGCCTTGCTGACCTTTGCGGGCAGTCCGATCCCGCGCGCGTTCCCCACGGTCGGGCAGGTACGGAGCGCAATGAGCGCACCTGACGACGGCTCGTTGCTCCTCACGGCATTCAAGGCCGTCGCCTGGATCGCGTGGGCAGCCCTGAGTGTCAGCATCCTCGTCGAGGTCGCCGCACGCCTACGAGGAGCACATGCACCGCGCCTGCCCGCGCTGCACGTACCCCAGGTTGCCGCGCGCAAGCTGGTCAGTGCGGCAGCCCTCTTGTTTGCCGTCGCTCCCACCGTGACGGTCGCGCTTGGCGGCCCGGCACACGCGGCACCGGAACGGCTGCTCGGGGCGCCGTTGGCCGTGACCGCCCCATCGGCGGAAGAAGCGCCGGGAGACTCGAGCAACGCCACGCTCGTCGCGGGTCAGAACGGCGCCTACACGGTGCGTCGTGGCGACAGCCTGTCGAGAATCGCCGCCGCGATGCTCGGAGACGCCAGCCGCTGGACCGAGCTCGTCGATCTGAACCCTCAGCTCGCGGCGGATCCGGACCTCATTTTCGCGGGCACCGTCTTGCAGATGCCCCTCGGCCCCGACACAGCGCCACTGGATGGTGCCGCGACTCGCACCTACGTCGTCCAGCGAGGGGACACGCTGTCGAGCATCGCCGCTGAGCAGCTGGGTGACGCCTCCAGGTACGGCGAGATCTTCGAGGCCAGCTCGGACATCGTTCAGCCAGACGGGCGAAGGCTGAGCGACCCCGACGTGATCGACGTCGGCCAGACGCTCGCGATTCCCGTCATCATTCCTGGGCGCTCCGAGACCGTCGGGACGGGCGTACCCCCTGCGCCCGTCCCGACTCCCAGCCCACTCGCGCCCTCCGCCGCGCCCTCCGCCGCGCCCTCCGCCGCGCCCGCGCGCCCAGTGGATGCTCCGACGGCAGAAGGGAGCCAGCCGGCGCGTGCCAGTGGTGAGCAAGTACTGGCGCCACCTGCGAGCGTGCCGGGTGGCGCGGCGCACGCTCGCGGCGCGCCCGTGGAACACGACGATCACGTCGATGGGCAAGTCGCGTTCCCGTGGATTGTGGCGGGGCTGACCGGTGGGGGATCGCTTCTGGCCGGGGCACTCCTGATGCTGCTTCGCCGGCGTCGCCGTGCCCAGTTTCGGGCTCGCAGACCCGGGCGGACTCTCGCGGGACCGCCTCCAACGGTGGGTCCTGTGGAGCGCACGCTGGCCGCTGTCGGGACAGTGACCGCGCCCACCGTCGAGAGAATGGACGCGGTGCTGCGCCGTCTGGCCGCATCGGTGGCCCGCGCCGGCGGCTCGATGCCCGTGGTGATCGCCGTTGAGCTGACCACGACGGACCTCGCCCTGCACCTGGCGGCGCCGACCGACTTGGCGGCACCGTGGAGCGGCTCGGAAGACCGCTTCCACTGGTACCTCGCGACGCAGGTCGCGTTGGACGACGTCGGCCCACTCGAGCCCGACCAGCCCGCGCCCTACCCGCTGCTGGTCACGATCGGTACGGGTGACGACGGGGCAGTGTGGCTGCTGAACGTCGAAGACCTGCACGTCGCGATCCGCGGCGACGCGCTGTTCGCGACCGACTTCGCCCGATACATCGCCGCGGAGGTTGCCTGCAACCCGTGGTCGGCGGGAGTACGGGTGGATTGCGTGGGGGTGGCGGAGGAACTGGATGCTCTCAACCCCGAGCGAGTACACGTGCACGCCGGCCGTCCCGACGCCGGACACGACGTGGTGGGTGATCTGCTGGCCGAAGCGGTCCGCACGATCGATCGGACCGTGGATGCTGAGACCGACGTCGTGTCTGCTCGGTCGCGCGAGCTCGGTGCCGACTCCTGGGCGCCGCGACTGCTCCTGGTCGACGCTGCTGCGACCTCTCCCATGCTCGACGAGCTCATCGGGATCGTCCAGGCTCACCCGGGCCATACCGCTGCGAGTGTCGTGGTCAACGGAGTGCGCGACGGCGAGCCCGGTGTGGTGCTCGACATGTCCTCGTCGGGGCGTGTCCGCCTGCCGAGCGCAGGGCTTGATCTAGTCGCGGTCGGGCTGACCAGCGATGAGGCCCTGGGCTGTGCAGCGCTGCTCGCCGCGGCCGAAGAGGTGCAGGACGTAGCCATGCCGGTCGACGTCGAGGCGGCGGATGGTTGGCGGTCGTGGTCGGACCACGCTGGAGCTCTGCGCGCTGAGCACGTGCTTCCGCGGCTGGGAACGGAGGACGGTGTCACCGGCGCCACCGACGCGGGCGGCGTGGTGGAGGCAGCATCCAGCCTGCTCGACCGGCATGACGCGGAGTACCTGGAGGTCGCCGCAACGACGGCTGACGATCTCCAGGCTCTGGCTCCACGAGTCACCCCGTCGGTCCGTGACCAGGTCGAGGGCGCAGATCCGCACCTGGACAGTGACGTGCGCGAGTGGTTCTCCAGCTCCCGATCCCTGCCACGACTGCAGCTCCTCGGGCCGGTGAAGGCGAAGACTCGCGGCACCGCGCTGACGAAGCGGAAGCCGTTCATGACGGAGCTGCTCAGCTACATCGCGTTGCACCCGCACGGCGTGACCCCAGCGCAGGTCGCCGACGCGTTCGGCATCACTGCGGCGAAGGCGCGCGAGTACGTGAGGGTCGTGCGTGAGTGGCTCGGCACGAACCCCCGCACCGGAGAGCCGCACCTGCCGGATGCTCGGTACGGCCCGGCCGCGATGCGCCGGGGCGAGCCCGTGTATGAGGTGCAGGACCTGCTCGTCGACATCGACCTGTTCCGACGCCTTCGCGTCCGAGCGCAAGCACGCGGCGGTGCGGCGGGGATCTCGGACCTGCTGACGGCACTACGGCTCGTCGAGGGGCGGCCGTTCGACTACGAGATGCAGCGCAGGGCGGCCGGCGGATGGTCGTGGCTGGTCGAGGGCGATCGACTCGACCAGCACATGCTGGTCGCAGTCGTCGATGTCGCGCACACGGTCACGTCGCACGCGCTGGCGTCTGGCGACGTGCGGACGGCGAGGTTCGCTGCGGAGACCGCTGCCGTCGCGGCGCCCTTCGAGGAGATCCCGCGTCTGGACCTGGCCGCGGTGGCGACGGCCGAGGGTGACGCCGTTGAAGCGCGGCGCATCATCCGCGCGGAGGTCTGCGATCGCACGGACGACGAGGGAGCGCCCCAGGAGCTGGGTGAGCGGACCGAGCAGGTCCTTCGCCGGCATCTGGGGCTGCTCGACAGCCAAGCGTCCTAGCGAGTGACCCGGCCGCGCAGGCTCATGCCACAGCCTGCACACCCCCTGGCTGTGGGCGGCGCCTGCCGGCGCGGGGACCTTCGACCCAAGCCTGAACCGGGCGCGGGTGGATGAATGGTTGAACCGATTCAGAAGGCCCGGGCCCGAGGCGCCGGGGATACCGAAAGGGTGCACCGTGGCACAGCGCATGATCTGGAACCAGACCGCGTACTTCGGCCCAGGCTCGATCGACGTCATTCCCGGCGAGCTCGCGAGGCGTGGCTTCGGCAAGGCGTTCGTCGTCTCGGACGCGGTCCTGGTCGAGGCGGGCGTCACCCGCAAGGTCACCGACCTGCTGGACGCTGCGGGGTTTACGTACGAGGTGTACAGCGACGTCCAGCCGAACCCGTCCATCGAGAACGTCCAGTCCGGGGTCGCCGCGTTCGCGGCCGCGGGCGCCGACGTGCTGGTGGCGATCGGCGGCGGCTCACCGCAGGACACCTGCAAGGCCATCGGCATCATCACAGCGAACCCCGAGTTCGCCGACGTGCGGTCGCTCGAGGGTGTCGCGGCGACGAAGAACCCGTCGGTGCCGATCGTCGCGGTCCCCACAACGGCTGGCACCGCGTCCGAGACGACGATCAACTACGTCATCACCGACGTCGAACGGCAGCGGAAGTTCGTGTGCGTCGACCCCCACGACATTCCCATCCTCGCGATCGTCGACCCCGAGATGATGTCGACGGCGCCACGCGCCCTCAAGGTCGCCACCGGGCTCGATGCTCTGACGCACGCGATCGAGGGCTACACCACCAAGGGGGCCTGGGAGCTCTCGGACCTGTTCCACCTCAAGGCGATCCAGGTGATCGCGGCGTCGCTGAAGGCTGCTGCTGATGGCGACGCCGACGCGGCCGACCGGATGGCGCTGGCGCAGTACGTCGCCGGCATGGGCTACTCGAACGTGGGGCTCGGTCTCGTGCACGCCATGGCGCACCCGCTGGGGGCCTTCTACTCAGCCCCGCACGGAGTTGCGAACGGGATTCTTCTCGCCCCCGTGATGGCCTTCAACGCCCCGGCCTCGGGCGAGAAGTACCGCGACATTGCCGCAGCCTTCGGTGTGGCGGATGCCCACACGATGCCGTTGGAGGAGGCGCGTGCCGCGGCAGTCGGTGCAGTTGCGGAGCTGACCCGCGAACTAGGGAACCCCACAACGATCACCGCAGTCGGCGCCGGCGACCGCGATGTCGCGGCCCTCGCAAAGGCGGCTTTCGAGGATGTCTGCGCGGGCGGCAACCCGCGCGAGGCCTCGATCACGGAGATCGAGGAGCTCTACCGCGCCCTGCTGTAGGACCACACTGTCGGCTCCATCGCGTACGGCGGTCGAGTGGGCGGCCTCGGGCTCCACGAAGCCGACTGGGCCCCGGCGGATGAATGCCGGGGCCCAGTCAGTCAGTCAGTCGTCAGGACGTCGTGAGTGACAGGTCGTCGAGCTTGAAGTCCGTGGCAAGGCCGGCGTTCTCCGTGCCGACGAATTGCAAGATGACGGTCTTGCCGGCGTACGCCGTCAGGTTCAACGTGCGCACGTCGTAGGCGGTGTTCTTGTTGGCGTTGCTGTAGGTGGCCAACGTCGTGGTGGTGCTGCCGTCGACGACCTGCACTCGCAGGGTGTCTCGGGCGGAAGTGCTGGTTTCGGCTGAGGTGATCCGCAGATAGAACGAGAGGCTGGCACTGGTCGCGGTGGGAATGGTGAGCTTCTGCGACAGCGTCTGGCTGTTGGAGGTCCCCCGTCCGTTCAACCGAGCGAAGTAGGCGCCGGTACGGGCGCCGCCGGTGTCACTGCGGACGACGCCCGTCGGTGCCGTCCACGAGGCGGTTCCGGATTCGAAGCTCGGGTTGGCGACGAGGTTGGCCGGCGCGGGCGGCGGGGTCGTGCCGCCACCCCCACCGCCGGTGCCGGTCGCATCAGCGCAGGTGATGCCCGGCACCGTGACGGCGTCCCAAGCAGCCTGCGCCGTCGCGCACTGGGTGCTGTTCTTGCCGTACAGGTCGGCCGCTGCATTGATCACGGCGGAGCGGGCGCTCGAGTAGCGAGTCCCACTGGTGAAGTAGGTGCTCAGGGCGCGGTACCAGATCTTGGTCGCCACGTCGCGACCGATGCCGTTCACCGTGGTGGTGATGCAGGTGTAGCCGTCGTACACGGTGCCGTTGATGGTCTTCGGCTCGCTGCCTTCAGCCATCAGGAACCAGGCCAGCCGAGCCGGTCCGCCGGCGGAGTGCGCGCTGGCAAAGCGGTCGATCACGCTGTCGAAGTTGCCGGGGTAGCAGTCGAAGGACTTGACGTCCCTGGAGGGCTTGTCGAAGTACCGTGTCGGCGTGCCATTGCCGTTGTAATCGATCTTCTCGCCCAGGAAGTAGTCAGGTACGTCGTTCGGGTTGTTCGCGTAGAACTCGACATCGACCGAGAAGATGTCACTGAGCGCCTCATGCAACGCCGCGCCTTCGTAGGCGTAGCTGAGCCCAGACACGTTCTCCGTAATGCCGTGCATGTATTCGTGAGCGGCCACATCGATCGACGTGAACGGCTTCGCGCCGGTGGAACCATCACCGTAGGTGATCTGAGTGCCGTCCCAGAAGGCGTTGGCGTAGTTCGTTCCGTAGTGGACGCGGGAGCGAACACCGCGGCCGTCGCCCCAGATGCCGTCACGGCCGTGGACGTTCTTGAAATATGAGTGCGAGAGGTTTGCGCCATAGATGGCGTCGACCGCGGCGGACGCACGGTCGCTGTTGGTCCCGTTGCCCCAGATGTCGTCGGTGTCGACGAAGAGCGTGCCGGGTACCTCCTTCGCGGCAGACACGTTGCTCACGTCGGTCGCGCTGTTGCCATACGTGGGGTCGACCGAGGAGCGGCCACCTGTCGCGAGGGTGGAGACGAAGTTCACCGTGCCGGAGTAGATGCTCTCCCCGCTCGCGTCCATGATCTCGTCGGCAGAGCGGACGATCTGGCCGCTCGCCGCGTCGACGATCACGTGCAGGCGACTCGGCGTCTCATCGGTCTTCTTGCCAGTGATGAGGACGTCGTAGGCAAGCACCGGCTGGCCGCCGAGGGCGTCGACGACGAGGGCGCTGGAGACTGACTCGATGCGCCCGGTCGACTGCGCGCGCCCAACAGACTCCGCGGCGGCCTTCGTGATCGCTGCCGAGGTGGAGACGCTGATTGGCTCGTCCAACGTCTGCGTCACGGAAAGGAGCGTGCCGTCCGCCTGAACATGCACGACGCTGTCGCCGCCAAGAACCGGCAGCCCGCTGTAGGTGCGGTCGTAGCGCACGTGCGCAGTGCCATCGCGGTCGACGAGCGGGCCGGGGCGCGCCTTGAACACGTCGGCCCCGCTGGCGCGCAGCTCGCGGCGGTGCTCCTTCACGGCGTTGTTGGCCCGGGCGAGCGCTGAGGTGCGCGCCTCGTCCGACGGGCCAGCAGGCTTGCCGACCGCCGGTGAAGGTCGTTGCGGGTTTACGCCGACGGCGGTGCCGGCGGTGGTGATCGCGAGACACGCTGTGAGCAGCAGGATGCTGCCCGCAGCTACCAATGGCTTGGTGCCCTTCATGGAACTCCTTGGGTGTCGGGTGCCGGTGCTACCAGCCTTGGTCTGTCGCCGGTGAGACCGCCGGTGATGCCGGGCGTTGCCCGTCGATGAGGTCAAGTCGCGCTTCAGCGTTTCGGGTGCCGCGGAGAGGGGCAAACAGTCAGAACGCGAATTAAAGTGGCGAGACAGGAACAATGCCCGCATGCTACGACTCGGTAACACGCCTAACGAAGGGCATGCTCGCCCGAAGTCGGCCGCAGGGCGCGCGAGGCGGAGCGAAGAAATTGTGGTCGCACTTGTCTCGCTGGTTGATCACTGGAAGCGGACAACGGTCGCATCCGTGACGAGAATGCTTGTTCTAAGCAACGAATTTCGTCTCGTTGCGGGATTGGGTCGTCAGTAAGCCTCGATCTTTCATCGGGCTGCGATGTGAGGTTCGGGGGCGGCGCGATGGTCGTGTTCTTCGCAGTGCACGCGGCGGCGGCGCAGTTCGAGGTCCGTGACCTGCCCGCGGATCGAGTTAGTGACGAACGCGGTGATCCGCATCCCGGCGACGCCCTCGAAGCGCAGCCGCACGCCGGTGGGGTCGTTCTTTGCGCACGATCACCCGCATCCTGGTGGGCCACGTGGACGGGTCCATCAGGTCGGTGAGTTCGGCGGCCCGTGCGCCGTCGCGGACCTGGTCGACGGCGGCGTAGGCCGGGGCCCGAATCTTCTCGGGGATGGGTTTGAGCAGGTTAGGAGCGCTTGCGCCGAGTGTGAACCGTCCGGCACACCGCCACGACTAGGGCGTGTCTGTGGGTTCGCGTTCGACTTGTCGTGTCTCGCCCTGGCCTCAGTGGAGGCCCCGGAGCGCGGTCGTCGTCCTCCGACGGCGCGCCGCCGACCCCAGAGCCACAGCTCGAGCGCCCACGTGGTCAGGCGATCCAGCCCCGGTCCCGCGCGATGCGGACCGCGTCGTGCCGGTTGGCGGCGCCGAGCTTGGTGACCGCGGCTGACAGGTAGTTGCGGGCTGTGCCCGCCGACAACGAGGCCGTTCGGGCGATCGCGTCGACGGGTGCACCGTCTGCGGCGAGCTCGAGGACGTCGGCCTCGCGGGCGGTGAGCGGGTTGTCGCCGCCGCTGATGGCATCGGCAGCGAGCTGTGGGTCGACGTACCGGCCGCCCGCGTGCACCGACCGGACGACGTCCGCGAGCACGTGCGCGGAGACGGTCTTGGGCAGGAACCCGCGCACCCCGGCCGCGAGCGCGCGTTTGAGGTGCCCGGGTCGCCCGTGGCTGGTCACGATCACGCACGCGCAGCCCGGGAGCTCCTGGGCCAGGGCCTCGGCGACCGCGATGCCGTCGAGGTCCGGCATCTGAAGATCCAACACAGCGACGTCCGGGCGGTGCATGCGGGCCGTGGCGACCGCCTCGCTCCCGGTGCGGGCCTGTGCCACGACCTCGAGGTCGTCTTCGAGGTCGAGCAGTGCAGCCAGGCCTGAGCGGATGAGGTTCTCGTCGTCGGCGAGCAGGAGGCGGATCATGTGCCGACCGGAAGTCGTGCGACCAGCACGAACGTGCCGTGCGCCGACGGGCCGCCCTCGGCTGAGACCACCACGTCACCGCCGCGGGCGGCCAGGCGCTCGCGCAGCCCCACCAGTCCGGTGCCGCCCTTCCCGGCGGCGTGCGCACCGTCGTTGCCGATCGTCAGGACGGTGTCCTCCTGGTCCACAGCCAGGTCGAACGTCACGGCCGTCGCGTCGCTGTGCCTCAGGATGTTCGTCGTCGCCTCCCGGACCACCCAGCCGAGCGTCGTCTGCGCGTCCTGCGGCAGGTCGCCGCCGTCGCCGACGACGCGGGTCTCGATCCCCGCCGCCTGCAGCACCGACCGCGCACCTGCAATCTCCGTGGTCAGGTCGGTCGAACGGTAGGCGCCGACGACGTCGTGCAGCTCCCGCATCGAGTCCCGCGCGGTCTGCCGGATGCGCGCCAGGAGCTCGTCGGACCCGTCCTGTCCGCGAAGGACCAGCTTCTCGGCGAGCTCGCTGTCGATCGCGATGAGGGCCAGGTTGCGGCCGAGCACGTCGTGCAGGTCCCGCGAGAACCGGAGGCGTTCCTCCGCGACGGCGAGCCGCGCCTCCACGCCCCGCGCGGCATGCATCTGCCACAGCACGTCGAGCATCCACAAGGTCGCTCCGCAGATCGCCGCGGCGGCGCCGACGGCGAGCGCGTAGTTCATGGCCCAGGCGACCGTGTCCTGCGTCACGGACTGGACCACGTAGAGCAGTGCAGCGGGCACCGCGACGCAGACCGCGAGCCGGATCGGCCGCAGGAGCGGGCTCACCGCGGCGGTCAGCGCAGTGCAGAACAGGATCGCCGAACCGCCCGCGGCCGGCCCGAAGGTGAGGGGCGAGGTGTCGTCGGCGAACGCGACCGAGACCAGCACCCCGAGCAGGGTGAGGCTGCATGCTGCGACCAGCGGCGGGCGCACCGGACGCTCGCCACCGACCCGACGGTCGACGCCTGCGCGCAGCACCATGAGGCACGCGCCGGTCTGCGCGATGACGAGGGCCAGCAGGGCCGCCGTCTGCCGGCCGCTCAACCTGTTCGTGCCACCGCTGCCGACGACGACCAGCACCATCACCAGGGGGGCGCTCGCGGACAGGGCGTACAGCTGCCAACGCGTCAGCAGGTCGATCCTGCGCCGCCCTTGCTCGTCCGTCGTCACCGGGTCATTACCCCGTGCCGCGCCGACGAGCGCAAGTCTCACCTGCGCACGTCCCACCGGAACCACCGCCGGGCCGCGAAGCCGGAGAGCACCAGCCACCCGACCAGGATCGCGAGCGGCGCCAGGACGGGTCCGCGCGACCCGGCCAGAGCGATGGTCAGCAGGTCGACCACCGGGTTCAGCGGCGAGTACGGCGCGACGGCCTGCACCCAGTCAGGAAAGGCGTCGAGCGGGAACATCACCCCGCTGAGGAAGAGCGGGATCAGGTAGCCCGGCAGCGTCGTCACCTGCGCGAGCTCCGGCGTCCGCGTGAAGGCCGTGCTGACGATCGCGAGCAGGACGAACACCGCCGTCCCGAGCAGGACCGCAACCGCGGCAAGCGGAATGTCGGAGCCACCCAAGGCACCGATCAGCGCCACGACGAGCACGCCACCGACCAGCGACTGGCCCCAGGTGAGCGCGATCGCGGGGGCCGCGGTGCCCAGCAGGATCTCGGAGTCCCGCAGCTCCCCGGTCTGCAGCCTCTTGAGCACGTGGCTCTCGCGGCGTGCGACGAGGGCGGTGACCAGGTTGATGTAGGCGCTGCACAGGATCGTGACGGCGATCAGCGCGGCGACCAGGCCTCCCGAGTTGTCGTCGTAGATGCCCGACCACGCGAGCAAGGGAACGAAGATCACGGGCACCCCGATCGCCGTGATCAGGGCCATCGGGTCGCGACGTAGCAACGTCCCCTCGGCCCGCGCGAGCGCGCCGACGCGGCTCATGCCGCCACCCCCGCCGCGATCTCGAGAAACGCTTCCTCCAGTGTCGCCGGCCGACTGCTGACCTCGAGGCCTGGCTCCCACGCATCCAGCACCGCGAGTGTGGCGGGCACGTCGGTCGTCGTGACCGTGACCGTGTCCCCGACGACGTCAACGGTTCCGATCAGCGACGGGAGCGCGCGCCGGGTCCGGAAGACGACCCGGTGGGCGTGCGCCGCGGCCACCTGCGTGGGTGTGCCCTCCCGGACCACGACCCCGTGATGCAGGATGGCCAGCCGGTCAGCGAGCCTCTCAGCCTCGTGCAGGTGATGGGTCGTCATCAGTACGGTGACGCCCGAGGCGAGGAGCTCACGCACCAGCAGCCACGTGCGTGCCCGGCTCTCCGGGTCGAGTCCCGCGGTAGGTTCGTCGAGGAAGAGGATCTCCGGCTTCCCGACGATGGCGAGCGCCAGGTCGAGCCGGCGCCGCTCACCCCCGGACAGCTGCCGGACGATCACTCGTGCGCGGTCCCGCAGGTCCACCAGGTCCATGACCTCGTCGATCGGCCGTGACCTCGTCAGCGTCCCCGCCCACATCCGGAGGGTCTCGGTCACGGTGAGCCCAGCCTGCAGGCCTCCCTCCTGCAGCATCACCGCGGTGTGCGGCCGGACCTTGGACCGCTCGCGCATCGGGTCATGCCCCAGCACCCTCACCGTGCCCTTCGTCGGCGGCGCGAGCCCCTCGATCACCTCCAGTGCCGAGGTCTTGCCCGCACCGTTGGTGCCGAGCAGGGCGAAGAGCTCCCCGCGGCGGACGGTCAGGCTCACGCCCCGTACCGCGTCGAACCCCTTGTACGAGCGCCACAGGTCGCTCACCTCGACTGCTGCTGTCTCTGTCATACCGCCAGCGTCCGGCCCGAGCTGCGCGGGCGGCAGTGCCCGGCCGCACACGATCAGCGTGCGGTCCGCACCGCCGACCCGTGACAGATGTCTTAAGCGAGCCTGAGGTAGCCCGAGCCGGGTGTGGCGCCGGGAGAACGCGTCGACGACGACCGCGGGAGAGACGAAGCCCCTGTCGCTAGCGTGTGCCGCATGCTGCTCATCGAGGACGTCCTGCTGCTGCTCACCGACGACACGACCGGCCGCCCGGCGCTGGACGGCACCCGGTTCGACCTGGTGCTCGCGGGAGCGGTGCTCCTCGACCTCGCGATGCACCACCGCGTCGACGTGACCGCGCCGGGCCACCCGGTCGGCAAGGGCCGGGTGGTGGTCGTCGACGGGTCCCCGACCGGCGACGCCCTGCTCGACGTGGCTCTCGCTCGGGTCGCCGGTACGAAGCCCCGCCGAGCCAAGGACCTGCTCGGCCCGCTCAAGAAGGGCCTGCGGCCGGTAGTCGTCGATCGCCTCGCGCACGCCGGGTTCCTGCGCCGCCGGGACGAGAAGGCGCTGGGCCTCTTCCCGGTGACCCGGTGGTCCGTGGTCGACGCCACGCACGAGACCGAGGTCCGCGCCGGGCTGCGGGACGTCCTCGTCGTGGGCCGCACCCCGACAGACCGCGAGGCCGCGCTCGTCTCGCTGCTGCACTCGGTCGACAAGGTGCCGGCCGTCGTCGGACCGGTCGACCTCTCTCGCGGAGAGCTTCGCCGACGGGCCCGCACGATCGCGCAGGGCGAGTTCGCCGGGGAAGCCGTGCGGCGGGCGATCACCGCGATGAACGCGGCCGTCACCGCCGCGGTGACGGCTGCCACCGTCGCAGCGTCGTCCGGCACCTGATCGCTGCACGGGGGCTCAGGACGTCCGACGTCGAGGACGACGACGTCGCCCACGACGGTCAGGACGTGGCCGTCGTGGGCTCTGTGGCATCGATCGACACCGGTTCAACCCCAAGCGCTCGAAGACGCCTCGACTTGGGAGACACGCCCTAGAGGCCGAGGCTAGAACGCAGGTTCCAGCGAGCCGTCCACCTCGGCTGTGCTCGACGTCGAGCGACGGACGATCAGCTCCGGGGCGAGGATGACCGAGCGGTGCTCGTGACCTCCGTTCCGCGCAGCCGCCTCCTCCTGTACGAGCTCGGCCCCGATGCTCCCCACCGCCTCGCCTGGCTGGCTGATCGTGGTGATCGGCGTGGGGCTATCCCAGGCTGCCTGGTTGTTGTCGTAGCCGACGATCGCGACATCGTCCGGCACCGAGATTCCCGGGCTGCTCGCGAAGGCCTGCATGATGCCGGCGGCGAGAAGGTCTGACGACGCGAAGATGCCGTCAACCTCTCCTGCCGCGACTGCGGCGGCCAGGTCGGAACCGATCTGCCAGCCGTCAGCTCGGTTAATGCGCTCGGGCATGAGCTCTCGGACGCTCGACAGCCCTCGCTCCCGCAATGCCCGCCGGAACCCGCGCCCGCGCTCCTGAACCGGCTTGAGCTCGTCGGGGCCGCCGACGAATACGAGGCGGCGGCGGCCGAGGTCGATCAGGTGCTGGGCGGCGAGGTAGCCGCCGAGCTCGTTGTCGACGGACACGCTGCAGAACCGGGTCGAGGGAGCGTCGAAGTTGAGCATGACGAGCGGCGTGGTGCCCGTCGACATGGCGGCGATCGCCGCGAAGTGGTGCTCGTCGTTCAGCGTCATCAGGATCCCGGCGAACTGCGACTGTGCGAAGAGCGTGAGGTAGCTCGACTCGCGGTCGAGACGGCCGTCGCTGTTCGCCAGCATCAGGTTCACGCCGGTGAGCTCGGCTGCCCGCTCGGCTCCTCGGGCGATGTCGATGAACAGCGAGTTGCTGAGGTCGGTGACGACGAGGCCGATCGCGGTGCTGGTGCCTGCGGCCAGCGAGCGGGCGAGGCCGTTGGGGACGTAGTTGAGCATCTGCATGGCGCGCACGACACGGGCGCGCGTCTCGGCCGTCACGCGGTCCGGATGGTTGAGCACGTTCGACACAGTGCCCTGCGAGACGCCGGCCAGCGACGCGACGTCGCTGATGCCCGCGCGTGATCCACCGGATCGGTTGTTCTGCGCCACGTGTCCTCATCTCGGTTCCGAGGGTTCGCGGTGCCTAGTGCAGCACGGTGAACCCGCCCAAACCGTAAGGGGTGAATTGAAGCGCTGCAACCACCCCTCCATCAGCGGCGTGGATGTCCACTATTTGACTTTGCTCTTCCGCGTCTTCATGGCTTGAACCTAGACCCGCGTCCAATTACTGTCCCGCTCTGAAGCGCTTCAAAGCGCCCAACCAAGCATTTCAAGGAGGAAGTGTGATGTTGACGCGTGGACGGAGGCGGACCCAGGTCGCAGCGATCCTGGGTGTCGCCACGACGGGAGCGCTGCTGCTCTCGGCCTGTTCTGGCTCTGCCAACGGCTCCGACTCGACGAGCGGGGCAAGCGAGGACTTCACGTACCTGTCGTTCGCCGAGAACACCTCGATCAAGGACACGCTGACGGCGCTGTCCACGGGCGAGTGCAGCGACGCCAACAGCCAGGCGAAGCTGAAGATCGACAACCTCGCGCAGGCGTCGTACGACCAGTCGATCCAGCTCAAGGCGGGCCAGGGCGACCTGCCGTCGCTCCTCGCGAGCGGCAACTCGCCGCAGATCGCGAAGGACCTCAACAAGTCCGGCGCCCTGGTCAACATCGGTGCCGAGCTTGGCGAGATGGGCCTGGACGACGCGATCATCCCGGCGGCGAAGTCGACCATCGAGGCGCTCTACGACGGCCAGGTGTACGTCCTGCCCACCGAGTTCAACGTCGAGGGCATCTGGTACAACAAGAAGCTCTTCGCGGACAACGGCATCGAGGTTCCCACGACCTGGGACGACCTCGTCGCTGCTGCCGACAAGCTCAACGCGGCCGGCATCCAGCCGTTCTCGGCCGACGGTAAGGACGGGTGGCCCCTCACCCGTCTCGTGGGCAACTACATCTACCGGAGCGTCGGCCCCGACGCTCTGGCCAAGGTCGCCGACGGGTCTGCACGCCTGACCGACTCTGACTACGTCGAGGGTGCTGCGAAGGTCGCCGACCTCGGCGCGAAGGGCTACTTCGGCCCCTCGGTCGGGTCGATCGACTACACGACCGCCGTGAACCAGTTCCTCTCCGGCAACGCCGCGATGTTCTACATGGGCAGCTGGATCCTCGGAAACTTCAACGACCCCGAGGCCAACAAGATCGGCAACGACAACATCGGTTTCATGCCGTTCCCGGCGGTCGAGGGTGGCAAGGGCTCGGCTGACCAGCTCGCTGCCAATGTCGGTGTCCCGCTCGCCATCTCGCAGGACCGCTACGACGAGGGCTCCAAGCACTGGCTCGGCTGCATCGCGCGGAACTTCGGTGCGCAGTCCCTGAAGGACCAGGGCGTCATCACCGGCTTCAAGGTGAACGGCGACGTCGGCGACGTCCCGCCGCTGACGCAGGCCGTCCAGGACCAGATCGGGAAGACCACGGACACGGTTCTGTGGTTCGAGGCGCTCTTCCCCCCGCGCGCCTCGACCGAGAGCCAGACCAACGCTTCGCTCCTCGTCACCGGTGGACTCAGCCCCGAGGAGTTCATGAGCAAGATCCAGGCGGAGCTCCCCGAGAGCTGATCGGTAGCCGGGCGCCCCACACCCCGGGGCGCCCGGCCGCTGACCGCAGAGCAGAGTCGCTCGCCGCAGAGCAGAACTGAGAGAGACCCCCATGACGCAAGTTCTTGGCGACCGCCGCACGATCCTGCTGCTGCTGGCCCCCGCCCTCACCATCTACACCCTGGTCATCCTCGTCCCGGTGCTGTGGTCGTTCGGTTACACCCTCTTCGAGGGCAACACGATCACCGGCTTCGAGTACGTGGGACTGCAGAACTTCCAGCACCTCTTCAGCGACGCCGACACACGCGAGGCACTGTCCTTCACGGTGCGGTTCGCGGTCGTCCTCACGATCGTCCAGGTGGCGCTCGGTTACGCGCTCGCCCTGCTGTACGTCTTCGTCCTGAAGCGAGCGTCCAACCTCGTTCGGACGCTCGCGTTCTTCCCGGTCGTCCTGCCGACGGTGGCTGTCTCGCTGCTCTTCCAGCAGTTGTTCGAGTCGGCCCCTCGCACCGGGCCCGTCAACTCCCTTCTGAACCTGTTCGGCATCCAGAGTGTCGACTGGTTCGGATCGAGCACGACAGCGTTCTGGGTGCTGATCCTGATGGAGTCCTGGCGCTCGATGGGCTTCTACGCGGTCCTGCTGTACGCCGGCCTGATCGACATCCCCGAGGAGATGCTCGAGGCGGCACGCCTCGACGGCGCCACCGGGTTCCGCCTCGTGCGGTCCGTGGTCATCCCGCTCTGCCTCCCGGTGCTGCTGTCGTCCGTGATCTTCAGCATCAACGGCACGCTCAAGATCTTCGACTCGGTGCTCGCCTTGACCAACGGAGGCCCTGGCAGCTCGACGACCCCGCTGACGCTCTACATGTTCCAGACGTCGTTCGCGTACGGGAAGTACGGCTATGGCAGCTCGATCGCCGTGCTGCTGACGGCGCTGTGCCTGGTCGTCACGCTGTTCATCTTCCGCTCCGCCCGCCGCGACCTCACGAGAGGCTGAGACGATGTCGATCGCCACCGCACCCTCCGTCACCACCCGTTCGTCCCAGCGGATCGACACGCAGCGCACCACGCGCAAGAAGCGAGGCCGCTCGATCGGTGTCGCCGTCCTGACCACCGCGCTCCTTGTGGTCGTCGCGTTCCCTCTCGTCTGGCTCTTCCTCGGGTCGCTCAAGACCCAGCAGGAGTTCCTCGACAACCCCGCCTTCGCGTTGCCCGAGAACTTCTTCAACTTCGAGAACTACACGCGGGCGCTCACCGAGGGGAACCTCGCGACCTACGCGCGCAACAGCGTCATCGCCGTCGTCCCGTCGCTGTTCCTGACGATCTTCCTCGGCGTCTGCGCCGGCTTCGCTCTCGAGGTCATGGTGTGGAAGGGCCGAGGAACGGTCCTGCTGATGTTCCTCGCGGGGATCATGGTGCCCGGGCAGCTGATCCTGCTGCCGCTGTTCACGATCTACTTCCGTGCGGGCCTGACCGGGTCGCTGTGGCCCCTGATCATCACGTACACGGCCGTGGGCCTGCCGTTGACGACCTTCATGATGGCCACGTTCTTCCGCAGCGTCCCTCGCGAGCTCCTCGAGGCTGCGACGCTCGACGGCGCGAGCACGCTGCGGGCGTTCTTCTCCATTGCACTGCCGCTCGTCCGCAACGCCGTCTTCACGATCGCGCTCGTGCAGTTCTTCTTCATGTGGAACGACCTGCTCGTCGCACTGACATTCACGAACAGCGACGCCCTCCGCACGATCCAGGTGGGCCTGCTCGGATTCCAGGGACAGTTCGGCCAGGTCGAGTACGGGCCGACCATGGCGGCCATCAGCCTCAACGTCGCCGGCACTCTCCTCATCTACCTGTTCCTCAACAAGCGGATGATGGCGGGCCTGACCGCGGGCTCGGTGAAGGGATGACCGCCGGCGTCGTCGATCTTCGCGTCGAGCACCTGGATCGGGCGGTCGGGATCTCCGAGGCGACGCCGCGTCTGAGCTGGCGAGTGATCGGGGCGCCGCAAGGGGCGGTAGTCGCCGCCTACGAGATCGAGGTTGCACGGGACCAGGGCGCGGCCCTGCGCACACGGGTCGAGAGCCGGGAGTCGGTGCTGGTTCGCTGGCCCGTGGCCGCGCTGCGGCCACGAGAGCGGGCTGCCGTCCGTGTCCGAGTCTGGTTCGCCGACGGGCAGTCAAGCTCGTGGTCGCAGGTCACGAACGTCGAGCGGGGTCTCGCCGCAGCGGACTGGGCGGTCGACTTCGTCTCTCCGTCGCCGGCTGCACCTACCGACGGGCCGCGTCCGGCGCACCTGCTCCGGACCGAGTTCGACATGCCGGCGGGTGTCCGCCGCGTGCGGGCACACGTGGCGGCGCACGGCGTCTACGACCTCGAGGTCAACGGCTCGCCCGCGGACGACTCCGTGCTCGCACCCGGATGGTCGAGCTTCCAGCACCGCTTGCGTTCCCAGACCTTCGAGCTCGATGGGCTCGTTCAGGCTGGTCGCAACGTCCTCGGTGTGTGGCTCGCGGACGGCTGGTACCGCGGTCGTCTGGGCTTCAACGGTGGGCTCTGGGATGTCTACGGCGCGGACGTCGCCGTCATGGTGCAGCTCGAGGTGCAGCACGCGGACGGGCGGCTCGAGCTCGTCCCGCTGCGTTGGCGGACGACCCCGTCGCCGATCACGGCGACGGGCCTGTACGAGGGCGAGAGTCATGACGCTCGCCGACACCCGCACGGCTGGGCTGAGGCGGGCTTCGACGACGGCCGGTGGAGCCCGGTCGCTGTGCTGCCGCGCGGGGACTTCACTGCCGCGATCGAGGGCCCGACCGGGCCGCCGGTCAGGATCGTCGACGAGCTGATGCCGACCCGGATCGAGCGTCGTCCGAACGGTGCCCTCCGCCTGGACTTCGGGCAGAACATCTCCGGGCGAGTCCGGATCACCGCGACGGCGCCGCGTGGCCACGAGGTGACGATCCGACACGCGGAGGTGCTCGAGGACGATGAGCTCTGCCTCCGGCCGCTGCGCACCGCCAGCTCGGTCGACAGCTACACGTTCGCCGGCGACGGGCAGGAGATCTGGGCGCCACGGTTCACCCTGCACGGGTTCCGGTACGCGGAGATCGAAGGTTGGCCGGCGGACCAGGCGCCGGAAGTCATCGCTCAGGTCGTCCACTCCGACATGCGTCGGGTCGGCTGGTTCTCCAGCTCCAACCCGCTCCTCGACCGGTTCCACGAGAACGTGGTGTGGAGCATGCGGGACAACTTCGTCGACCTCCCTACGGACTGCCCGCAGCGTGACGAGCGACTCGGGTGGACGGGTGACATCCAGGCGTTCGCGCCGGCCGCCGCCTACCTCCACGAGAGCACGGGTGTGCTCCGTAGCTGGCTGCGTGACCTGGCCGCGGAGCAGCGGGAGTTCGGCTCCGTGCGGAACTTCCACCCGTGGCTCGAGTGCGGGTTCCCCGCTGACCCGGCCGCAGGCTGGGGCGACGCTGCGGTGATCGTGCCGTGGACGATCTACGAACGCACCGGAGACAGAGAGCTCCTGTCCGAGCAGCTGCCCAGCATGATGGCCTGGGTCGACCAGGTGGACGTCCTCGCGCGAGGCACCGGTCTCTGGAACGACAGCTTCCAGCTGGGGGACTGGCTCGACCCGCAGGCGCCACCGGACCGCCCGGGTGACTCGGCAACCGATGCACACCTCGTCGCCACCGCGTATCACGCACACACCGCGGCACTCACGGCGCGGGCGTGCGACGTCCTCGGGTATGACGCGGCCGCCCACCGATACACGGTCATCGCGAAGCGCGCCCGCAAGGCATTCAACGACGAGTTCGTCTCGCCGTCAGGCCGGGTCGTGAGCGACACGGTGACAGCGCTCTCGCTCGCGATCTGCTTCGACCTGTTGGCGACCGCCGATCAGCGCGCAGTGGCCGGGACCCGGCTCGCTGAGCTGGTCCGGGAGGGCGACCACCTCATCGCCACGGGCTTCATCGGTACCCCGTTGGTGTGCGACGCACTCGTGGCGACCGGATCCATCGACACCGCCTATCACCTGCTTCTGCAGACACACTGCCCGAGCTGGCTGTTCCCGGTGACGATGGGGGCGACGACCGTCTGGGAGCGCTGGGACAGCATGCTTCCCGACGGGAGCATCAACCCGGGCGAGATGACGTCGTTCAACCACTACGCGCTCGGCGCCGTGGCGGACTTCCTGCACCGAATGGTCGCCGGGCTGAGCCCCGCGACACCCGGTTACCGACGCGTCCGTGTCGCGCCGGTGCTGGGTGGCGGTCTGACGCACGCATCGACGTCGCACCTCTCGCCCTACGGCCTGATCAAGACTGCATGGACACGAACGGGGTCCCGGTTGCGGCTCGAGGTCGCGCTCCCCATCGGTGTCGAGGCTGACGTCCAGGTGCCTGGCGCCGACCGCGCGGTGCGGGTCGGTTGGGGGACTCACACGTTCGACGCGGTCTGCCGGCCCGCCGAGGACGATCCAGCAAGGCCGCGCCTGTGGAACGTCCACAGCCCGGAGGATCGCAGCGAGATGGCAGAGCAGGGAGTCGTGGCATGACCGAGGACGCATCGCCCAGCGCCGACCTGGCCCGGCACGCTGCCTTGCTCAGCGGTGCGGACATGTCGCACACCCGCTCCGAGGACGAGGGCACCCCCGCGCTCACGCTCAGCGACGGCCCGAACGGGCTGGCGATGAACCTTCCTGACTGGTCCGGAAAGGTGCCCGCCACCTGCTTCCCTTCGGGCACTGCGCTGGCGGCCACCTGGGACGAGTCGCTCGTCACCGCCGTGGCCGCAGCGATCGGTCGTGAGGCGCGTGCAGCCGGCGCCGACGTCCTGCTCGGCCCGAGCATCAACATCAAGCGCTCACCGCTGGGCGGCCGTGGGTTCGAGTACTACTCCGAGGACCCCTTCGTCGCGGGTCGGATCGGCGCCGCGTTCGTCAACGGCGTGCAGTCGGCCGGGGTCGGCGCTTGCGTCAAGCACTTCGCGCTGAACAGCCAGGAGACCGACCGGATGCGCGTCAGCGCGGAGGTCAGCGACAGGGCGTTGCGTGAGATCTACCTCGCGGCGTTCGAGCACGTCGTCACGACCGCGTCGCCCGCGATGGTGATGGCGTCGTACAACAAGGTCAACGGCACGTACGCGACCCAGAGCCGCCACCTGCTGACCGAGGTGCTTCGCGACGAGTGGGGCTTCGACGGCGCGGTGGTGTCGGACTGGGGCGCGGTCGACGACCGCGTCGAGGCGCTCCGTGCCGGCCTCGACCTGGAGATGCCCGGGCCCGGGATCGGCTCTCTGCGCCGAATCCTCGCCGCCGTGGATGACGGTGACCTCGACCCGGCGACCGTTGTCCAGTCTGCCGAGCGGCTCAGGCTCGTGGCCGACTCGTGGGGCGGCCGACCTGCCGTTGCGGCCGACCTAGACCGCCACCATGAGCTCGCCGTCAACGCGGCGGCAGCGTCGATCGTCCTGCTGACGAACGACGGAGTGCTGCCACTGAGCACCACGGGCGGGACGGTCGCTGTGATCGGCGAGCTGGCCCGCGTACCGCACTACCAAGGCGGCGGCAGCGCGAACGCCTCCGCCACGCGGCTCGACACACCGCTCGAAGCGCTCGTCGAGGCGCTCGACCGCTCGGTGATCTTCTCCGCCGGCTACTCCAGCGACGCGGGGGAGCGGCAAAGGCTCGCCGACGACGCGGTTCGTGCTGCACGTGAGGCCGACATCGCCATCGTCTTCCTCGGACCGGGCGAAGGGTCTGAGTCCGAAGGCTATGACCGCGGCTCGCTGGAGCTGCCGCCAGAGCAGCGAGCGCTCCTCACGAGAGTCACCGCGGCGAACCCGCGGACCGTCGTCGTCCTCGACAACGGCGGGATCGTCCTGACATCGCCGTGGTCGCAGCACGTTGCCGCGCTGGTCGAAGCGTGGCTTCCGGGCCAGGGGGGTGGCACGGCGATCGCTCGCGTGCTCACCGGTGCGGTGAACCCGTCCGGACGTCTCACTGAGACGATCCCGTTGCGGCTCGCTGACACGCCTGCGTTCCCGTCCTTCCCCGGTCACGGCGGCCGAGTGATGCACGGCGAAGGCGTGTTCGTGGGATACCGCGGGTACGACCACTCCGAGCGCGAAGTGGCCTTCCCGTTTGGGCATGGTCTGAGCTACACGCAGTTTGCGTACGACGGCCCCGCAGTGATCGACGACGGGGACCAGACGGGCGACGTGCTCGTCGAGTTCACGCTGTCCAACGTCGGAGACGTCGCAGGCGCCGAGGTCTGGCAGGTCTACATCAGGCCTGAGCATCGAGGCGACGACCGCCCGGTTCGAACGCTCGCTGCGTTCGGCAAGTCCCAGCTCGCGGCTGGCGCGACCACCCGCATCATCGCGACGATCCCCGCCCGTGCCTTCGCGCACTGGGACGAGCGTCGTGAGGGCTGGGC
Source organism: Cellulomonas chitinilytica (assembly GCF_016862675.1). Classification (GTDB taxonomy): domain Bacteria; phylum Actinomycetota; class Actinomycetes; order Actinomycetales; family Cellulomonadaceae; genus Cellulomonas; species Cellulomonas chitinilytica. Next base: position 278,701 of record NZ_BONK01000005.1, read on the forward strand.
GACCGACGCGGGCTCGTACCTCGTCGAACTAGCGGCCTCGTCGCGTGACATCCGGACCGTCACGACAGTTCGACGAGTCGCGTCGCGGCCGCCCACCACATTGACGAGTCGATCGACGCTGAGGGAGTGGCTCACCGAGCCCGAAGTGGGCCAGTCGCTCCTGCACGTTGCTTCGGAGGTCGACCCGAGCGGGGCGACAGGTGGGTTCCTGTCCAACCCAACGATCCTGACGATGCTCGGCGACATCCCCATTGAGCGGTTGTTCGACGACCCGACCACGAGGCTCGACGCTGACCTCCTGACCCGAGCTGTCGTGGCGTCCGGGCGTCAGGCCGGAGCGGTTGTCCCTGGCTGACGTCGACTCGAGGATCGGGACTACCCACAGGCGGTCGGCGACTACCAGGGTGCGGTTGAACCGGTCGACCTTCCCGTTCTGCCAGGCGCAGTGCGGGTTGATGAACCAGTGCTCGATGACGCGCACCGCCAGCAGTTGCCGCAGGTCACGGCGGTGGGCGTCGGAGTGAAACGCGACGTTGCGGACACTCGAAGAGATGCCGCGATGCGGCGTCGACCGAACGTGCACCACGGACTCCAGGGGGCTCGCCCGTGATCTTCGTCGTTATCGTCGTCAGCGCGATCCTCGGCTTCTGGCGCCTGATCTCGCCCGCGCTGGTGACCGTCGCCGCGATCCTCAGCATCGTCGCGTTCGTCACGAGCAACCCCGGCCCCATGACGACGGTCTGGTGGCTGTGGAGCATCGGCATGGTCGGACTCGTCCTGCGTTGGCTGAACAACCGCGGCAAGTACCGGAACCTCGAGGACCTCCAGGCCGCGTCCGACGCGGGTGTCCCCCGGGCGATGCGGGCACGAGCGTCTCTGCACAAGCTCAACGGCGAGATCGACGCAGCGGAACGGCTGCTGCGTGCGGCAGCCGCTGCTGGTGACCGCGAGTCGATGTGGGACATGGGCCGACTCGTCGAGGAGCGCGACGGTCTCGCGGCCTCCGAGCCGTGGTTCCGGATGGCCGCCGAGCGGGGTCACCTCGCCGCGAAGCGGTTCTTCGCCCAGGGCCACGCCCTCAACCTGGACGGGTCCAACCCGCTCTAGCTGTACTCGGCATCGCGTTGTCGACGGTCGAGTGATCGGGTCGGCGCCAACGGCGCGGTCGCGGCGTTCAGCGCTGTAGTGCTCGAGCCGGGTTGTGGAGGCTGCGGTGCGCTCGTCGTTGGTCAGGTAGATCTTCCGGTAGGACCATTCGGTGGCCGGCGTGCGGTTCAACCGCTCCTAGTTGACGACCACGAGGCTGCCCTCTCGCCCCCGGGCGAGGTCAGCCTCGATGTCGCTGCGCGTCGAGCGGGCGAACGTGACCAGTTCGTCACGGCGGGCAGCGCTGAACCGGCTCTGCGGCATCGAGATGCTGAATGCAGCGATCCCCACCCCCATCGGATCGTGCAGTGCCACCCCGATCGCTGACACGTTCGGCTCCGTATACGCCAAGTTCAACGCGTATCCGTGCCGCCGCGCTCTTGTGAGCTCCCGCTCAACAGTGGGCCACCAGGACGGAGGTGCCGTGGCTCCGAGCGCCTCGACCTCGGAAGCCGGCGCCTCGGCCAGCAACGCCAGTCCACCGGACGCTTCGAGCGTCGACATGACGGCCCCCTGCCGATCCCCGGTGCGCAACGTGGCGCTGCCCTCCACGGTCTGGATGAAGCGCACGTGCGCTCCGGTGCGAACCATCAGGTTGACGGACTCGCCGCAGCGTCGAGCGAGCAGCTCGAGGTGCGGCCGGCAGGTGGACCGCAGTTGAGCAACCATCTCCGCGGGGCCGCTGCCGGTCAGGATCCCCGGCCCAGGCGCGTAGGCCTTGTCTGCCTGCTGCACCGCGAAGCCGCGGTACACGAGCATCGCGAGCAGGCGGTGCGTGGTCGAGCGCGAGACGCCGATCCGCACGGATGCGTCGGTGAGTCGGAGGGGACCTTCGTCGCGGAGCATCTGCAGCAGCCGGAGCGCGTTGTCGACCGACTCGATCACGTAGGCGGGCTGTTCCTGGAGCGGTGAGTTCTGCACAACAGAAACCTATTGCATCAGGCAGACATCGTCCGCAGGGTGTGGGCACCGGTTCAACGAAGAACGGACACCCCATGGACATCACGCGACGCGTTCTCGTCGTCGGTGGCGGCATCGCCGGCCTCGCCGCAGCACTGCGACTGACCCATGCCGGCGCTCAGGTCACCGTCGTCGAGCAGGCGCCCGAGTTCGCCGAGATCGGCGCAGGCCTGCAGCTCGGACCCAACGCGACCCGCCTGCTGGACGCCTGGGGACTGCTCGACGGCGTCAAGGCGACTGCGGTGGTTCCGCGCGCGCTCGTCCTGCGTGACGTGCACACCGACACCCTTCTCGCGCGTCAAGACCTCGGCGACCGATTCGTCGAGAGGTACGGCGGTCGCTACCTCGTCACGCACCGGACCGACTTGCACACGGTGCTCTTGGACGCGGCGCGAGTTGCGGGCGTCGAGCTCGTGCCTGGGACCTCGATCGATGAGGTGATCCACGCCGACGACCGCGTCGTCGGGCTGGCAACCGACGGGCGCAAGTTCGCCGCGGCCGCGCTCGTCGCCGCCGACGGATTGCACTCGCGGCAGCGCGCACGGCTCATCGGCGACGAACCGCAGCCGTCGGGCTACGTGGCATACCGGGGGACCGTTCCGATCGACGAGGTTCCTGGGGCGCACGGTCTCGACGAGGTCGTCTGCTGGGTCGGCCCTGGCTGCCACATCGTGCGCTACCCACTGCGGGGCGGTCGGCTGCTCAACCAGGTCGCGGTGTTCTACGCCCCTCGGGCAGCGGCTGAGCGGGCCGTGGACGGCGACCCGGCGGAGATTGCGAAGGCGTTCGCGATGGCGCACCCCGATGTGCTCGCCGGCCTCGAGTACGTGGGCACCGAGAAGTGCTGGCCGCTCGCGGACAGGCTCCCTACCGAACGTTGGGTGGACCGGCGGACGCTTCTGATCGGCGACGCCGCGCACCCGATGTTCCAGTACCTCGCACAAGGCGCGTGCCAGGCACTCGAGGACGCCGACGCGCTGGGCGACGTCGTCGCAGCCACTCAGCCCTGGGACGGCGACGGATGGCACGACGCGCTCGTCGAGGTCGCCCGCCGCCGGGCACCGCGCGCCGCCCGAGTGCAGACGACCGCCCGCACATTCGGCGAGATCTGCCACGTCGAAGGGATCGGCGCGGCGCTGCGCGACGCGCACCTGCGTGCGCGCGAGGGCGACTGGTTCGACCAGCTCGACTGGCTCTACCTCGCTCGCGACGAGCAGGAGAACCCCGTGACGAACCGTGAGCTTGCGTCGGCCGACGCTGCTCTGAGCGAGAGGTGAGAGATGCGCATCGCCCGTTTGGCTGGAGACAGGGTCGCCGTCCGCGGGGACGGCGGCTGGTGGGACGTGACCGACGCACTGGGGCTCGCGCGACACGGTGACCCGGTCCGCGCGCTGATCGAGTCCGGCACAGATCTTGCCGCCCACGTGCTCAGCGACGTCCCGTTCGTCGGCGACGCCGACGCCGTCCTTCTCGCACCCATCGCGCGGCCGTCGAAGGTCGTCGGTGCGCCGGTGAACTACCGGGACCACCAGGTGGAGATGCAGGAGCAGAAGACGATCGCCGACTACGGCGTGTTCCTCAAGGCGCCGTCGTCGATCATCGGGCCTGGCCAGGAGATCTCGCTGCCGTACACCGACAAGCGAACGGATCAGGAGGGTGAGCTCGGGGTCGTCATCGGACGACGGACGAGGAACGTGTCGCGTGCCGAGGCGCTCGACCACGTGTTCGGGTACGTACCGATCCTCGACATCACCGTGCGCTCCGGCGAGGACCGCTCGACACGCAAGTCCTTCGACACCTTCACGCCAGTCGGGCCGTACATCACCACGCGCGACGAGGTGCCCGACCCCGGAGCGCTGACGTTGCAGTGCTGGGTGGACGGCGACCTGCGTCAGTCGGTCGGGACGCGCGAGCTCATCTTCGACGTGCCGACCCTCGTCAGCTACGCGAGCCACGTCATGACCCTCGAGCCTGGCGACATCATCGCCAGCGGTACGCCTGCCGGCGTGGGCGTGCTGAGGGACGGGGGAACGGTCGTCGTCGAGATCTCGGGTCTCGGTCGCCTGCAGGTGGGGGTGACCGCGCGCGACGCCATCCCGTACGACCACCGGCCTGGCCCGCCGACCACCGAAGAGCAGAACGCGGCCGCCGAGAAGCAGGCCGCAGATGCCCCTTTGGCGGCCGAGGTCCGTGGCCACTGGGCGCATCATCTGGCCGGCCTCTGGTATCAGGGAGGCGACGCGTGATCGTGGCGGACGGGACCCTGGAGTCGCGCGCTCGGGGCGACGGCTCGCTCGTCGAACCCGGAACGACCAGCGCGTCGGCGCAACCCCTCTTCCACATGCGGTGGCCCCGATGGACAAGGTGATCGGAGACGCCACCGTCGCCGTTCGCGCGATCTCGGACGGCGCGACGATCGCGGTCGGCGGGTTCGGCTTGTGCGGGATCCCGAGCGTCCTGATCCGGGCCCTGCTCAAGCACGGGTCGACCGATCTGCGCATCGTCTCGAACAACTGTGGCGTCGACGGCGCCGGCCTCGGCCTCCTGCTCGAGGCCGGCCGCATCGCGCGGATCACCGCGTCGTACGTCGGCGAGAACAAGGAGTTCGCGCGTCAGTACCTGGCGGGTGAGCTGGAGGTCGAGCTCACCCCGCAGGGCACTCTCGCCGAGCGTCTTCGGGCCGGTGGAGCCGGGATCGGCGCCTTCTACACACCGACCGGTGTCGGCACACAGATCGCCGAGGGGGGCCTGCCGTGGCGGTACGCCCTCGACGGGACGGTCGCCACGGCATCGCCGGCGAAGGAGGTCCGCACCTTCGCAGGGCGGGAGATGGTGCTGGAAGAGGCCATCACGTGTGACGTCGCCCTGGTCCGCGCGGCGCGGGCTGATCGGCACGGGAACGCCGTGTTTCACGCCGCGGCTCGGAACTTCAACCCCATGGCTGCACAGGCCGGGCGAGTCACGATCCTCGAGACCGAGGAGCTCGTCGAGGTGGGGGAGATCGCGCCGGACGACATCCATCTACCTGGCATCTACGTCCAGCACGTGGTTCCGCTGAGCGCGGCTCAGGCCGCCGACAAGGGCGTCGAACGAATCACCGTACGAACGGGGGTGGACCGTGGCTCTGACGCGTGACGAGCTCGCTGCCCGCGCAGCCGCAGAGCTGCGCGACGGCCAGTACGTGAACCTGGGGATCGGTCTGCCGACCCTGATACCCGACCATCTCCCTCCGCGGGCGAGCATCGTCCTGCAGTCCGAGAACGGCATCCTCGGCGTCGGGCCATACCCCGAACGTGAGGACGTGGACCCCGACCTCATCAACGCCGGGAAGGAGACGGTGACCGTGCGCCCCGGGGCGGCGTACTTCGACTCGGCGTCGAGCTTCGCCATGATCCGCGGGGGCCACGTCGACGTCGCCGTCCTCGGGGCCATGCAGGTCAGCGCATCCGGCGACCTGGCGAACTGGATGGTGCCGGGCAAGCTCGTCAAGGGCATGGGCGGCGCCATGGACCTGGTACACGGCGCACGACGAGTTCTCGTGGTCATGGAGCACACGACGCGAGACGGCGCCGCGAAGCTGCTGGACGCCTGCACGCTGCCCTTGACGGGCCGTGGTGTCGTGCACCGCGTCATCACCGACCTCGCCGTTCTCGACGTCTGCGGGGACCACTTCGCGGTGGTCGAGCTGTCACCCGGCACCACCTGGGAGGACGTTGCCGCGGCGACTGAAGCCCCGCTGCGTGACGCTCGATCCGACCACGCGCCGCTCGGAGTGGTACGCGCCCAGGCATAGGCCAGGGCGATGCCGGGCATCGGCAATCTCGTCTTCTCGACCTGCCAACTCGCTTGGCATCGTCATCCCGTCGCACACCGCCGTGCGGCGTCGCACTGGGACCGGTTGAGGCACGCACCCCCGACCGGTCCGGACGAAAGGACCTGCTGTGTTCCAGCTCCTGTCGCACCTCGCACACCTCGAGGTCACCTCGCCGGACGTCGAGGCGTCTGCTGCGTTCTACGTCAACGGCTTCGGCCTGCGCATCGTCGACCGGGACGCTGACGGGTCGGTCTACCTGCGCTGCTGGGGCGACCACTACAAGTTCAGCCTCGTGGTGTCGCCGGGCGACGGGCCGTCCGTGAAGAACATGGCGTGGCGCACGTCCAGCCCGGAGGCGCTCGACGAGGCCGCTCAGCGCATCGAGGCCGCCGGCGTCATCGGGCAGTGGCACGAGGGGCGCCAGGGTCACGGCCGGTCGTACCAGTTCACAGGTCCCTACGGGCACACGATGGAGCTGTTCTGGGACATCGAGAAGTACCACGCGACGGACGAGAACGGCTCGATCTTCCCGGACCGCCCCGAGAAGCGCTCCAGCCACGCCGCTGCCCCGCGCTTCCTCGACCACGTGACCGTGGCGGCCAGCGACGTGCGCGGCTTCTGCGAGTGGTACAACCGCGTCCTCGACTTCCGCATCATGGCGTACACGGTGCTCGACGAGGCGCCGATCACGGTGTTCGGTGTGCTCACGACGAACGAGAAGTCGCACGACCTCGGCGTCGTCCTCGACTCGTCCAGCATCCCCGGCCGCGTCAACCACATCGCGTTCTGGACCGACAGCGACACCGAGCTGGTCCGCACCGCCGACGTCCTGATGGAGAACGGCGTCGAGATCGAGTACGGCCCCTCGATCCACGGGATCGGCGAGCAGACGTTCCTCTACTTCCGTGAGCCGTCGCGCCTCCGCGTCGAGCTCAACTCGGGCGGCTACCGCAACTACGTCCCGGACTGGCGCCCGAACGACTGGACGCCGTCCACGGGCTCCAACAACCTGTACCGCAACTCTGCGATGCCGATGTCGATGACGGAGTCCTTCCCGCACGACCCGGGCCACCCGACGGCGACCGAGGAGGGCATCCTGCCCGGCACCGAGGAGGCGCTCCTCAACCCGTACGCGGTTCAGGGCCGCGGCTGATGAAGCTCGCGTCCTACCGGCACGGTGGCGTCCTGCACGCAGGCGTCGTCGTCGGGGATCCCGGCGACGAACGGGTCTGCGCGCTTCCGCCGGGCGCCACCGTGCTCGACGTCGCGAGCGCCGGCGGCGAGTCCGCCGGCGCCGCGGCGTCGTGGGCGATGACCCACTCGCTGCCGGTCCCGATCAGTGAGGTCCGGCTGCTCCCTCCGGTGCGGCCGACGTCCATCCGCGACTTCGTCGCCTTCGAGGAGCACGTCGAAGGCGTCGTGCGGAGCGTCTCGGGTGGCGCCGGCGTGCCGGCCGAGTGGTACGAGGCCCCGGCGTTCTACTTCGGGAACCCGCACAGCGTCGTCGGCGCCAACGACGACGTCGAGATCCCGCCGGGGTGCTCCGTGTTCGACTTCGAGCTCGAGATCGCTGCGGTAGTCGGCATCCCGGGCCGTGATGTGGACCCGCGCCGTGCACGGGAGAACATCGTCGGCTACACGATCCTGAACGACTGGTCCGCGCGTGACCTGCAGGCCCGCGAGATGAAGGTGGGACTAGGTCCGGCAAAGGGGAAGGACGGGTCCAGCACGCTTGGACCTTGGCTCGTGACCGCCGACGAGCTCGAGCCGTTCAGGGACGACGACGGATATCTGGCGCTCGAGATGCGCGCCTTGGTGAACCACGTCGAGGTCGGACACGACCTGGCGTCGAACGCCGCCTGGACGTTCGAGGAGATGCTCGCGCACGCGTCGAGGGGCTCGTGGGTCGGACCCGGTGACGTGCTCGGCTCGGGAACGGGCGGCAACGGCGGTTGCCTCGCTGAGCTGTGGGGCCGATCCGGGGTTCAAGAACCGCCGCCGCTGGCGGCCGGGGATGTCGTCCGCCTCGAGGTGGAAGGCCTCGGCGCGGTCGAGAACCGTGTGGTGGACCGCCCTGCGGGCGCGCCCGGTCGAGCAGTCGGGCCTGCCCGGGCCCGCAGCCGCGCACGGTCGCGGTCCGAGATTGGATCGGTGCCCGCGTGACGCTCGACGACGCGATCCCGGTGATCCTCGGTGGTGCGCGTACCCCCTTCGGTCGATACCGAGGCGGACTCGCGCCCCTGTCAGCGCCGCAGCTCGGCGCTGTGGCCATCCGCGCGGCGCTCGAACGCTCAGGTGTTCCGGCCGGTCATGTCGACGCGCTCCTCATGGGACAGGTCGTCCAGGTCGGCGCGGGGCAGGGCCCCGCGCGGCAGGCGGGCGTCGAGGCCGGTCTCCCGTGGAGCGTCCCTGCGACGACGATCAACAAGATCTGTCTGTCGGGCCTCACCGCCGTGATCGACGCCGCACGACTGGTGCGCGCCGGCGACGCGGAGGTCGTCGTCGCCGGCGGGCAGGAGTCGATGTCCAACGCGCCGCATGCCCTGCCGGGGTCGCGTCGCGGCATCCCGTACGGCGACGCCTCCCTCATTGACACGCTCGGTGACGGGTTGGTCGACCCGTTCTCTGGCCGCTCCATGGGCGCGTTGACCGAGGAAGGCAACGGCGTCCTCGGTATCGGAAGGTCAGAACAGGACGCCGTCGCGGCCCGGTCTCACGCGCGTGCCGCGAGGTCGGGCGCCGAGCTCGCCACCGAGATCGTGGCCGTCGAGGTTCCTGGCCCTCGCGGGTCCGTGTCGGCAGTGTTGTTGGATGAAGGGATCCGCCCCGACAGCACGGAAGAGTCGCTCGCGCGGCTCAAGCCTGCGTTCGCGGCGGACGGCACGATCACGGCTGGCTCTGCCAGCCCGTTGTCGGATGGGGCCGCGGCGGTGGTCGTGGCAAGCAAGGGCTACGCACGGCGACACGATCTGCCATGGCTCGTCGAGATCGGTGCACAGGGCCAGGTGGCCGGACCGGACCCATCGCTTCACCTACAACCGGCGCGCGCGATCCAAGCCGCGCTCAAGCGGGCCGATCTCGACGTCGTTGATCTCGATGTCGTCGAGATCAACGAGGCTTTCGCGGCTGTCGTTCTCGCGTCTGCCGCGGAGCTCGGCATCGATCCAGCTCGCGTGAACACCGAGGGCGGTGCGATCGCCATCGGACATCCGATCGGCGCGTCCGGTGCCCGACTGGTGTTGCACGCCGCATACAGGCTGTCTCGTCGTGGGAGCGGGACAGCTGCAGTCGCCCTCTGCGGTGGTGGTGGACAGGGCGACGCGCTGCTCCTGCACGTTCGCTGACGCGGGCGTGCAGGAGCAGCAGTCACGCGACGTCCGACGACTCGGCTCCCTCGATGCCCTGCGCCGCTTCGAGCAGGACCGACCGCAGCCAGGCGTGCCCAGGTTCGAGCTGGTGGGACGGGTGCCACCACAGAGCCTCGACGAGCGGGATGACCTCGAACGGGCACGGCACGGCGCGAAGCCGATGGCCGGCCTGCAGCTGCGGAACCAGCCGTTCCTGGACCAGCGCGATGCGGTCCGTCCCGACGAGGAACTGCGGGATGGCCAGGAAGTGTTCCACGACGATCTGCACGTGCACGTCGACGCCGAGATTCTCGAGCTGACGCATCGGGGGAGTGAACGCGGAGGACGACCGGAAGCTCACGACCCAGGGCAGCCGTGCCATGTCAGGCAGTGTGACGGCGTCACCGAGTGTCGGGTGGTCGGCATCGAAGAGGCAGACCCACGAGTCGGTGAAAAGGTCGAGGTACGGCAGCCCGGACAAGAAGCCTCGGGGCAGGATCATCGCGTCGGCGTCCCGGAGGACCTCCTCCGCCCTCTCGATGAGCTGCGGTGTGTGCGGGTGGAACTCGACACGGACGCCAGGCGCTCGCTCGGCGACGATCTGGCTGACCCCGGCACCGATCACGCTCAGTGCGTAGTCGGCGACGAGCACGCTGAATGCTCGCTCCGAGGTGGCTGGATCGAACGTCGGCGCGACGGAGAACACGCGCTGCACGCCGGCCATTGCCGCCCCGGTGCGCTCACGCAGCTGCTCCGCGAACGGTGTGAGCTCGTAGGCGTTCCCAGCCCTCACGAGCAGGGGGTCGTTGAAGTGTCGCCGCAAGCGAGCGAGTGATGCGCTGAGTGCCGGCTGGCTCAGGCCGAGCTTGGCGGCGGCGTTGGTGACGCTGCGCTCGCGCAGCAGGGCGTCGAGCGCCGTCAGCAGGTTGAGGTTCAGGTTGGCGATGTTCACGGTTGCTCTTCCGGCAAACGGGCTCCAGACCGGTTCACCGTCTGTGGGGACGCCATGGTCCATCGTAGGAGCCCAGCCGCCTCGTGGCAGGGAGCGCGGTTCGGATCGCGGGCCGGTGTCGTCGGGCTCCTCGAGCAGGAACGACGCCTTCATGATCCGAGGCCGGCGCGCAGTCCGAGCCGGTGGGCGTTGCCGCGCTTGATCGCATTGATCTCGTACGCCGTCAGACCCGAGGCCTCGAGATCGCCGATCGGGTCGTCTGAGCCCATGTCGAACGGGTGGTCGCTCCCGAGGCACACCTGCTCGGCACCGACGGTATCGACGAGCGTGCGAAGGGCGCGCTCGTCATGGACGACCGAGTCGAACCAGAGCTGGCGAAGGTAAGCGCTCGGAGGCTTCGCGCAGGTCTTGGCCTCGCTACGGACGTGCCACGCCCGGTCACTGCGGCCGAGGTAGGTCGGGAGGTAACCACCGCCATGAGCCGCGAGGACCTGAAGCGATGGATGCCGGTCGAGCACGCCGGCGAAGATGAGGTGCGAGAGGGCGACGGCGGTCTCCACAGGCTGTCCGACCGAGTTCGACAGGTACCAGCGGTCGAGGCGTTCGTCGAGAGTGCAGCCGAACGGGTGGACGAACACGACCACGCCGAGCGCAGCGGCCTCGGACCAGAACTCCTCGAGACGTGGGTCCGAGAGCTCGATCGTCCCGCCCCGGGGGTCGGGTGCGTGCGACGAGATCTCAACCCCCCTCAAACCCTTGTCGACGGCGTCGTGCAATGCGGCGGCCGCCAGGTTCGGGTGCTGCAGCGGCACGAGGCCCAGGCCGGTCAGACGCGCGGGTGCGGCGCCGACCGCGTAGGCGACGCCGTCGTTGACGTACCGCGCGAGGTCGAGCGCCAAGGACTCGTCGGCCCAGTAGTGGTACTGCGACGGTGAGGGCGACAGAACCTGGACGTCGACGCCCTGCTGGTCCATGAGTTCGAGCCGATGGTCGGTGCGTACGAGAAGCGAGCCACGCTCCTGAACCATCACCGCGGACACGGCCGTCGACTCGGCACCGTTTCGGCGGAGGTCCAGGTCACGCTGCGCGCTCAGACCGGGCTGGTCGGCAACGGCGCGCTCCACGTCGGGGACGAGAACGTGCGCGTGGACGTCGACACTCGGGAGCTGCGCGTACACCGTCGTGTCCGTGCTCATGCAGGCTCCGTCACGAGTGCAGCGATGCGGCCCATCAGGCCCGGCACGTCGCCACGCTCGCCGTCGAGGAGCCACTGGCCGAGTTGCACGGATGCCTCGACCACCGTGCGAGCGCGCTCGAAGCGCCGCTCGGAGAACTGCTTCCAGAGTGCGTCGTCGACGGCGTCGCGACTGAGCAGGAGCTCCGTCAGGACCGCGGCGTCCTCGAGTGCCTGGGCGGCGCCCTGGGCGAGGGTGGGCGGGCACGCGTGCGCCGCGTCGCCGATGAGCACGACGCGGCCCCGGTTCCACGGCTCGTCGAGCACGTGCGCCTCGAACCACGTGTAGCTCACGCGAGAGGCGTCGGTCAGCGTCTCGCGGATCTCGTTCCACGGGCCGCCGTAGCCCTCGGAGAGCCGGCGCATCTCGCCCAGCTGCTCCTCGGGCGACATCGCACTGCGATCCTGCGCGGGCTCGACGATGTACGCGTACATGGAGTTCGGACCGGTCGGGCAGTAGCCCGCGATGTACTGCGGGCCGCCGTAGTAGAGGTCGGTCCTGGTGATGCTCTCCGGGCGGGTGGTGAACGCCCGCCAGATGCCCATGCCGGTCGACCGGGTCTCGAGCGGGACGCCGAGCATCCGCCGGGTCCACGAACGGATGCCATCCGCGCCGACGACAAGGTCGTAGCGGCCGCCAGATCCGTCGGACAGCTCGACGTCCACCCCCGACTCGTCCTGCACGATGCCCGTGCACGTGGTCGCGAGCTTGATCTTCACGCCAGCGAGCGTGGCGCGCTCATGGAGGATTCGCGCCAGGTCCTGCCGGGGCATGCCGACGGTGGCCGGCAGGTCCGGCCCACCGGTACGGGCATCGGGAAGCACGGCGATGAGGGTGCCGGCGGGGTCGGGCGCGCGCAGGCCGAGGGTGTCGAACCCGTAGCCGGCTTCTTCGACCCGGTCCCAGACGCCGAGGTCGCGCAGCACTCGCAGGGCGTTGCCCTGCAGTGTGATTCCCGAGCCGAGGCTCACGATGTCGGGCTTGATCTCGACCAGGTCGACCTCGACCCCGGCCTCCGCGAGGAAGATTGCGGTCGCGGCACCTGCCGCGCCACCGCCGATGACAAGGACCTTGCTTACTGCTGGCATGTCCGCTCCTTCGAGAACGATGCGCTTACTTGACCGCGAGGGGGTTCACGGGAGCGCCGACGGCGCCGGTGAAGGGGATGGGCGCTGCGGTGAGCCAGAACTCGAAGATGCCGTCCTCGGCGCAGTCCGCCGCGAGGTCGTCGAGGTTCCACATCTCCCCGACGTACAACCCCATGTTCGGGATGACGACCTGGTGCAGAGGCTGGAACGAGTCGTCGAACTCGTTCGGCCTGACCTCGAAGCCCCACGTGTCGGTGGCGATCGCCGCGATGTCGGTTCGACGAAGCCAGCCCGCCGTCGTGATCGACAGGCCTGGTGCGGGTCCGCCGGCGTACTGCCCCCAGCCTTCGCGTCGCGCACGCGCCAGTCGGCCCGTGCGTACCAGCACGATGTCTCCCGGGCCGACCTGAGATGTCGATCCCTGGGCCTCGATGCACTCACGCAGGTGCGCCGTCGTGATCGCGAACCCGTCCTCGAGCTCGCCGCCGGTGCCATGCGTGTCCTCGCCCAGGAATCGCCCTAGGTCGAGGAGAACTCCGCGGCCGGCGATGTGGGCCGCGGCGGTCTCGATGCCCGTGACCTGGTCCCCGGCGCTGGTGACCACGTCACCCGCGCGCCGACCGTTGTAGGCCATGCCGTGGTCGAAGATGTGGCCGAGCCCGTCCCACTGCGTCGAGCACTGCAGGGGCATGGCGACGACGTCGTCAGCGCCGCCGAGGCCGTGCGGGAAGCCTTGGCCACGCTCGGCGTCCGTTCCGGTGTCAAGCATGGTGTGAACCGGGTTGGTGCGCCGGCGCCACCCGTTCTGCGGCCCGTTCATGTCGAACGGGAGCGACAGCGAGAACGCGCGACCGCGGCGGACCAGCCAGGCAGCCCGGGCGCGCAGGTCGTCGTCGATGTGGTTGAGGGTGCCGAGAACGTCGGACTCGCCCCAGCGGCCGGTGTTCGAGCATGCCTGCGCCAGAGCGGCGATCACGGATTCGGGGTCCGCTCTGTCGAGTGCCAACGGGTCGAGATCGATGATGTCGTCGAGCGCCGTCATGCCCAGGCCTCCTGCGTGGGGCTGACGAACGTGGTCCGCTGTGCGCCGAGGCCGGAGATGCCCGCCTCGATCACGTCGCCCGCCCTCAGGAACCGACCCCAGTGCATCCCGTTCCCGGCGGGCGAACCGGTCAGGACGAGGTCGCCGGGGGCGAGCGCGACGTACTGGGACGCGTGCGAGACCAGGCTAGCGACGTCGAAGAGCATGTCCTTCGCGAGCTCGTCCTGCATGACGTCACCGTTGAGCCGGAGGGTGAGCTGCAGGTCGGCGAGGTCCAGGATCTGCGACGCCGGGACGAGGTACGGCCCGAGCGGGAGGAAGCCGGGTGCGTTCTTCGCCCGCAGCCAGTCGCTGCCGATCTCCGGCATGTCCCGCCGGAACACCAGGTCGCGGGTCGTGAGGTCGTTGGCGATCGTGTAGCAGGCCACGTGGTCGAGTGCCTCGTCCCGCCCGACTCGGTAGGCAGGGCGGCCGATGACGGCGACGAGCTCGAGCTCCCAGTCATGCTGGTCGCTGTAGCCAGGGAGCGCGACGTCGTCGTATGCACCCGTGATGGCAGACGAGAGGCCGGAGAACAGGTACGGGATCCCGGTGCGCGCGCGCTCGTCCATCATGACCGCGGCTTCGGCGCGGACCTGCTCAACGGTGCGACCGCCAGAGAGCTCCGTGTGCTTGACCGCGAGGTCGAGGACGTGGGTCCGGTAGTTCGCGCCCGCCTGCACGATCTGCCCGGGCGTCACCGGAGGCAGAACGGTGAGCGCGTCGAGAGGCAACCACGAGCCCGGCTGCGTCTCGGTGATCTCGTCGAGGACGGCGACGACGTCGTCCCACTGCCGCAAGAGCTCAAGCGTCGTACGCACGGGCGCCAGGCGGTCCGGGATGCTCGCGAGGTCGAGGACGTCCGAACCCACGAGCAGTCCGGCGAATGGGCCCTCGCCGGCATCGAACATGCCGAGTCCAAAGCGGGTGGTAGGGGGCAGTGGGGATGCACTGGTCACTCGTCGTCCGTCCTTCATTGCACGGGTGCCGCAGAGTCGGCAGGGCTACAGCATCAGTCGAGGCTGCGACGACGTGAACCCGCTGATCAGTGATCCTCCCCATCATGAGTTCTGATGGTCGGCACGCCCCGAACTCCTTGTCGGTCCGCGAGTGGCTGGGATACCAACGACTCACATCCGACGAGAGGCCCTGCGATGAAGCAGATGGACGGCACTGCCGACACCCCTGAGCTGGTGCAGCTGTACGACGACTTCGCGGCGATCAGCACCAGCCCCCTGTGGACCCAGCGCGACGACCTCATGCCGATGGCGCCCTCGCCCAAGGCCGTCCCGCACGTCTGGCGATGGAAGCAGCTCTTCGACATCGCGGAGCGGAGCGGCGAGCTCGTTCCGGTGGGCCGCGGGGGAGAGCGCCGCGCGATCGGCCTGGCAAACCCGGGTCTGCCGGGCACCGCGTACGCCACCCCGACGCTGTGGTGCGCGATCCAGTACCTCGGCGGCCACGAGACTGCGCCTGAGCACCGCCACGCGCAGAACGCCTTCCGATTCGTGATCGAAGGTGAGGGCGTCTGGACGGTCGTGAACGGCGACCCGGTCGCCATGCGTCGCGGAGACCTGCTGCTCACTCCCGGGTGGCACTTCCACGGGCACCACAACGACACCGACCAGCCGATGGCATGGATCGACGGCCTGGACGTGCCGCTGTCGCACTACACCGACGTCGGGTTCTTCGAGTTCGGCTCGGAGCGGGTCACCGACGAGGCCTCGCCGCCGGTCTCGCGGAACGAGCGTCTCTGGGCGCACCCAGGCCTTCGACCGCTGAGCGAGCTGGAGCAGCGCGTGAGCTCCCCGCTCATGGCATACCGCTGGGAGCACACGGACCGCGCGCTCGCCGAGCAGCTCGCCCTGGAGGACGAAGGCCAGCCGGCGACTGTCGAACAGGGCCACGCCGCGATCCGCTATGTGAACCCGACGACCGGCGGCGATGTCATGCCGACCCTGCGGGCTGAGTTTCACCGGCTCCGCGCCGGTGCATCCACACCGGTCCGCCACGAGGTCGGCTCCTCTGTCTGGCAGGTGTTCGAGGGCACAGGCGTCGTGCTGTTGGCCGGCGAGGAGAACCAGCTGGAGAAGGGCGACCTGTTCGTCGTGCCGAGCTGGACACCGTGGTCCCTGGTCGCCGACAGCCAGCTGGACCTCTTCCGGTTCAACGACGGGCCGGTGATCGACAAGCTCGGCTTTACCCGCACCTACCTGCCCGGGCAGGCCTGATCGTGGCGGCGCGCACTGATCGGACCACGGACGCGACGATCAAGTCGCACCTGCTGCTCGCCCGTCGGGCTCAGGCGTACTTCGCGCGACAGCTCCGCACGCTTCCGGACGACGAGCTCCGGACGGCGAGCGCAGTCGACGGCTGGTCCCGCGGCCGACTCGTCGCCCACGTCGCCCTGCACGCCCGGTCGCTGACCAGGCTGACGGAGTGGGCGGCGACCGGGATCTACGTGCCGCTCTGGACGACATCGGTCGAGCGCGACGAGCTCGAGGCATACACAGCGACCTTGCCGGCGCAGGCGCTGCGCAACCTCGCGGACCACAGCGCCATCCACCTCGACGTCGAGTGGCGGGACCTCCCGCCGGCCGCCTGGGAGCTTCGTCTTCGCGAGGGCGACGGGTCTGTGCGCACGGCCAGCGAGAGCGTCCCCGAGCGGGCGCGGCTGCTGTGGCGAGCAGCGCTGGGACTGGCTAACGGAGGTCGGCGCTCGGACGTCCCTGACGCGCTTCGCGAGGCCGTCTTCTCAAGCTGAGGAGAGGGCCAGCTAGTCGGTCAGCGCGCCGAGCCGGTCAGCTCGACGAGCTGGTGGTTCAGCTCGCCGAACGAGCGGCCGACGATCGCACCGGACTCCTGGACCTTGCCCAGCAGCACGGCAGCCTCCCGCGTGGCCGTCGCGACATCGGTGATCGTCTCGGCGATTTCGTCCGACGCCGCGGCAGCCTCGGCGACCCCGTCGGCGATCGCACGAGTCGTCGCGCTCTGCTCTTCGACCGCGGCCGCGATCGTCGCCTGGTACTCGCTGATCTGCGCGATCACGCCGGTCACCCGCGTGATCGCCGATTCCGTGGTCGCCACGTCCGCCAAGATGGCCTCGACCTGCCGACCGATGCCATCGGTTGCCTCCGCCGTGCTTCGGGCGAGCTCCTTCACCTCGCCCGCGACGACGGCGAAGCCCTTCCCGGACTCGCCAGCGCGCGCAGCCTCGATCGTGGCGTTGAGCGCCAGCAGGTTCGTCTGCTCCGCGATCGACGTGATCAGCTTGACCACCTTGCTGATCTCCTCCGACGAGGCTGCGAGCCGGGCCACGTTGGTGATGCCGACCTGGGCCACATCCGTCGCGGTCTGCGCCACACGCGATGCCTTGCTCGCGCTCTCGGCGATCTCGGTGATGGCCGAGCTCATCTGGACGGTCGCAGACGAGACCGATTGCACCGTTGACGACACTCGGCCGGCCGCTGCGGCGACCTCCTCCGCGCGCCCGCTGACGCCGTCGGATCGGATCGCCACGCTCATGCCGGCCTTCGCCAGGCCATCGAGTCCAGCCCCCAGCGCGACGGCGGCCTCGGACAACGCCGTGGCGCGAGCGCCCGCGTCATCTGCAACGAGAGCTGCCGCGGCGACACATGCCTGCGCGGAGCGGAAGCGCACCTGCGGTCTCGACGACGCCGGACGGCGGCTCGCGATGGCACCGCTCACAGCGGCGAAGTCACGCTCAAGCCGCCGGGCTGCCAGTGCAAGGGAGACGCCGGAGGCGAGCAAGCCGAGCGCGAGTACAGACAGGGCAACCGCGCCGTGATCGCGCACGCCGGGCGTCAGCACGACGGTGGTGGCGGCCGCGACTGACCAGGCCAGGCATGCGAGAAGCGTCGGCGTGAGCCGCGCTCCGTCGGAGGAGCGACGGAGCGCGCCCTTCTTCAGCGTGCGTGCCGCGGTGGTCTTCGCTGTGTTCATGCCGATCCTCGCTCTGAAGCATCCGCGTGTGCCCAGGGGCTGCTGGCGCCCGGGGCCTACGCATTCCTGCCCGCATGGATCGGTGCGAGACGGCCCAGAGTGAGCGCGCGCGTAGGACGGCTCAACTCAAAGTGGTGATGCCCGGCATCGGCCGCGTGAATACCGGGAGGTCGCGTCGCACTCGTGCCGTGGTCAGCCGACGCCGGGCAGCACCGCCGACCAGCCGCCGTCGACCACGAGGTTCGCGCCGGTGACGTACGAGGACTCGTCCGAGGCCAGGAACAGGGCGCACCGGGCGACTTCCTCTGGCGCGCCAATGCGTCCGAGCGGGATGGCGGCGGCGATCCCGCGCATCGGGTGATCGGGCGCTAGCAGGGTCCCCTCGGAGGCCGGCGTGCGGATCATGCCTGGGCTGATGCAGTTCGCGCGGATCCCGTGCGGTGCTCCCTCCGCTGCGAGCTGCCTCGTCATCGCGACCACGCCTCCTTTGGTGGCGGTGTGGGCCAGGCGGTTGTTCGTTCGTGACCCGGTGATGCCGGCGGTCGACCCCACCAGCAGCACCGACCCGCCTCCACGTGCGACGAGATGAGGCCAGGCGTGCTTGGTCACCAGGAAGACGATGTCGAGCTCGTGCCGGATGACGAATGACCAGTCCTCGAACGTCGTCTCGGCGATCGGTGCGAAGCGGGTGGCGCCGGCGTTGTTGTAAACGACGTCGATGCCGCCGTGTCTCGAGGCGGCCGCGTCGATCCATGCGCGGACGCCGCTCTCGTCGGCCAGATCGAGCGGATGCGTGCTGTCCATCTGGCCGCCCGCGTTGCGCACCATCTCGACGGTCTCTGCCGCCTCCGCCGACCTGGTGTCGCAGCCGACCACGATCGCGCCGTGCTCGGCGAAGAGCTGCGCCGCTGCCCGGCCCTGGCCACCGGCCGTGCCGGTAATCAGTACGACCTTTCCTTCGAGCCGACCGTTCACGCCGACATCCGGGTCGCGTCGCTGATCGACTTCACGCCGCCGTGAGCGGTCAGACCGCCGTCGACAGGGATCTCCGCGCCGGTGATGAACGAGGACTCGTCGCTGAGCAGGAACACCACGACGGTTGCGATCTCGTCAGAGGTGCCGGTGCGACCGAGCGGTGTCTCGGCGATGTTGGCGTCGCGGAACGCGGGGGAGGCGGACGCGGTCATCGCTGTCTCGATGTAGCCCGGATGGATCGTGTTGACGCGGATCCCTGACGGCCCGAGCTCCAGGCACGCGGCCTTCGCGAGGCCACGGAGGGCCCACTTGCTCGCTGTGTACGCGATTGGGAAGTGGCCGGTCAGCGCCGCGGCGGATCCGATGACGACGACGGAGCCGCCTGGCGGCATGAGCGGGGCCACGGTCTGGATTCCCAGGAGTGTGCCGGTGACGTTGACCTCGCACACCCGCGCCAGATCGGAAGGGTCGAGGTCGGCAAGACGAGCCCGCCACGTGACTCCGGCGTTCGCCACGAGTCCGTCGACGCCGCCTTGCTCACGGCGAATGTCGTCGGCGAGGCTGCGCCAGCCCGCCGCGTCGGCGACGTCAAGCCGTCGGTATGACGCTCCCGCCAATGGCTCGGCAGGCTCCGGTGCGACGTCGGTTGCGATCACGATCGCTCCTTGCGCGTGCAGTGCGCGCGCCGCGGCGGCGCCCTGGCCTTGTGCGGCACCAGTCACGACGACGCGCTTCCCGGAGAGTCGTCCGCCCGTGACGACCTGCGTCGGCGGTGTCGCTGCGATCATCCGCCTGAGGATCCACGAATGCCCCGGGACAGGGAAGAGCGAGTCCGTGATGATCGGGATCACCACGACTAATCCGCGGCGGGTGGTCCAGTTGCGGTCCTGGACCACCCGCCGCCCTCAGGTCGTCAGTGCACCCAGCGGGAGTCGATGCTGAACTCGCTGGCGACCGAGGCGATCTGCACCGCGGTGAGGCCCTCCGCCCTTCCACCCGCAACCAGGTCCATGTACTCGTACTTGGCGCCGGTCTCGGCGTACTCGATGCGGTCCACCGCTCGGGTTACGGACACGTCGGAGCGCGCCATGACACCGTGCTTGGACCACAGAACGATCTCGAACTCGCGCAGCCCTTCGACGTTCGCCTTCATCAGCTCGTCGGACCCGGGGATCATGAACTCGAGGACGCCGATGCCGGCGGACAGCGACACGATGGACTCCGGCTCCCACCGCAGGATGCGGGTGTTCATCGCCTCGGTGTCCCGGTACGCAGGGATGTGCGAGAGGTACGTGAGGTTCATCGGCTGGGCGTGCACGACTGCCTGGAAGTCGACGCCACGAAGCGCGACCTGGTCCTGGTGCACCGCGAGGTGCGAGTTGAACTCGCTGGTGAGCCGCTCGAACAGGCGTCGCGGCGAGGTGAACAGGGTGGCGGTCAGACCGTCGTCGTGCACGACGACGGCGCCGATGTTGGCCTCCGGGTCCTCGTGGATCTGCCGCAGGCGGCGTCCCGAACCGGTGACCAGGATCGTGCTGCCTGCCAGCGCCGGTGCGGGAGCCGGGAGGGCGATCTCCTCGGCGATCGGGAAGCGCCGACGAACCTCGATGTCCCAGCCGACGAAGATCGAGATGTTGCCTGCACCTGCCTCGGAGGCGTCGATCTCGCAGATCCGGGCGCCGGCGGCGCCCATCGCGGTGATCAGCTCTTCGAGCTCAGGGCGCGGCGGGTTCTCGTGCATGGGGGCGTTCCTCACGGTCGGGCCACGGTGAGATCCCGCAGCCGGTTCTCGGCCTGGTCCCAGGCCCTGACATCACCGGTGGGCTCCCACCGGACGAGTTCGGTGGAGGCCGCGACGACCTCCCGGATCGCGGGAAGGCCGCCCTCGAGGTCGCCGAGCGCCCAGGCCTGCACGAGCAGGTTGCCCATGGCGGTCCCCTCCGCGGGCCCTGCGAGCACGGGGAGTCCCGTGGCGTCGGCCGTCAGCTGGCAGAGGAGCTCGTTGCGCGAACCACCGCCGACGACGTGCACGACGCGGACGTCACGGCCGGACAGGTCGGCAACCGTGCGCAACGCCCGGCGATAGGCGAGCGCCAGCGAGTCGAGGATGCAGCGCGTCACGGCGGCGACGTCGTCCGGAACGGCCTGCCCGGTCGCCCGGGCAGCCTCGGCGATCCTGGCGGGGATGTCGCCCGGTGCGGCGAACACCGGATCGTCGACGTCGATGACCGTGCGACACGTGGGCACGTCGGCCGCGGCCGCGAGCAGCTCAGGCAGCGAGGCCGTTCGCCCCTCGGCCCGCCAGGTGCGCTGCGACTCGGAGAGCAGCCACAGCCCGGCGACGTTCTTGAGGTAGCGCACGGTCCCGTCGACGCCGAGCTCGTTCGTGACGTTGGCGATCCGGGACGCCTCAGTGCGGACGGGCGCGGGAAGTTCGACACCGACGAGCGACCAGGTGCCTGACGAGATGTACGCAGCGTGCGCCGGTTCGGACATCGGAACTGCAGCAACCGCGGAGGCAGTGTCGTGCGACCCGACGGCCACGACCTTGGCGTCGCCCCAGCCGAAGCCCTCGAGCAACGGCCCCAGCACCGTGCCGGGCTCGACGAGCCGAGGCAGCAACGAGGACAGGCTTGCCCCGGCCGCGGCGTCGAGATGCTGCCCGACCTGCCGGCTCCAGGAGCGGGAACCGACGTCGAGCAGACCTGTCGTCGAGGCATTGGTCACCTCTGCTGCCTGGACGCCGCTCAGCCACGCCGACAGCAGGTCCGGCACGAGCAGGAGACCGGTGGCAGCACGAACCTGCGCGTCGCCCGCAGAGGCGAGCAGCTGGAACACCGTGTTGAACGGCTGAACCTGCGCACCGGTGACGGCGTAGTGCTCGCTAGCGGGCAAACCAGCGAAGAACCGCTCCGGCACGCCGGAGGTCCGTTCGTCGCGGTAGTGCACCGGGTTCCCGAGCAGCGCGCCGTCGGCATCGAGGAGGCCGTAGTCGACCGCCCAGGTGTCGACGCCCACCGAATCGAACCCGCCGGACCGGTGCGCGACGTCCAGCCCGCGACAGATTCCCGACCAGAGCGCCAACAGGTCCCAGCGCAGCACCTGTCGACCACCGTGCGGTACCCGGACTGGCGTGTTGTCGAACCGGGCGACCTCGTCGGCCATGAGCCGCCCTCGGGAGAGCTGCCCCGTGATCACTCGTCCGCTGGTCGCGCCGAGGTCGACCGCGGCATACGTCGTCACCTTCGTGCTCGTCTCGCTCGTCGTCCGCTCAGGCGCCCCAGCCGGCCTGCGTGCCGCCGACTCGCTCGTCGGCGATCTGCTTGCCGTAGCCGGAGTCGGCGTACGCAGCCAGCGGATCGGTCGGCAGGCCGCGTGACTCGCGCCACTGCGCCAGCGCGGGTCGGACGTCGGTGTAGAACGCGTCCATCAGGATCGCGTTCGCGCCCAGCACGTCGCCGGCGTCCTGTGCAGCCGTCAGGGCCTCACGGTCGACGAGAAGCGCGCGGGCCGTCATCTCCTGGACGTTCAGCACCGACCGGATCTGCCCGGGGATCTTGTCCTCGATGTTGTGGCACTGGTCGAGCATGAAGCGCACCGGCGAGCCGTCGTCCAGGCCACCCCCGCGGACCACCTCGAAGAGGATGCGGAAGAGCTGGAACGGATCAGCAGCACCCACGATCAGGTCGTCATCCGCATAGAAGCGAGAGTTGAAGTCGAACGAGCCCAGCCTTCCCAGACGCAGGAGCTGCGCGACGATGAACTCGATGTTCGTGCTCGGCGCGTGGTGGCCCGTGTCGAGGCAGACGAACGCGCGCTCGCCGAGCGCGGTGACGTGGGCGTACGAGGTGCCCCAGTCCGGCACGTCCATCGTGTAGAAGTGCGGCTCGAAGATCTTGTACTCGAGCACCAGGCGCTGCTCGCCGGAGAGCCGGGCGTAGATCTTCGAGAGCGAGTCGGCGAGGCGGTCCTGACGGCCGCGGATGTCACCCTGTCCGGGGTAGTTCGTGCCGTCCGGCAGCCAGATCTTCAGATCCTGCGACCCCGTCGCGTCCATCACGTCGATGCAGGCGAAGTGGTGGTCGATCGCCTTCTGACGGATGCGAGGGTCCGTGTGCGTCAGCGAACCGAGCTTGTACTCGTCGTCCTGGAACGTGTTCGAGTTGATGGTTCCGAGCCCGACGCCGAGGTCCCCCGCGTAGCTGGCGAGCTCGGCGTAGTCGTCGACGAGGTCCCACGGGATGTGCAGGGCCACGGTCGGTGCCAGGCCGGTCAGCCGGTTCACCTGCGCCGCGTCGGCGAGCTTCTCCCGAACCGTGCGCGGGGTGCCGGGGGAGCTGAACACCTTGAACCGCGTTCCGGCGTTCCCGAACGCCCACGAGGGGAGCTCGATCGCCTGGGTCGCGAGGGTGTCGAGGATGGTCGTGCTGATCTCGGTCATGGGAACTCCTGGACTGGAGGGTCGGTTCAGGGAGCCGCGCGGCGGCGTGGGTTGCGGGTGCTCTCAGGGCAGGCGCACGTGCTGGGGCCCGAGCTCGTCGACGTTCGTCACGCCGAGCAGTGCCATGGTGCGCCGGACCTCTCGCGTGAGGATCTCGGCGGCGCGGTCCACACCCCGCTCGCCGCCGGCCATGAGGCCGTACAGGTACGCGCGGCCGACCATGGTGGCGTCCGCTCCGAGTGCCAGGGCAGCGACGATGTCGGCGCCCGACATGATCCCCGTATCCACCCAGACCTCGGCGTCGCCGTCGACCGCCTCGACTACGTCGGGCAGCAGTCGAAGCGGGACGGGTGCGCGGTCGAGCTGACGCCCCCCGTGGTTCGACAGCACGATCGCGTCCGCGCCGGCCTTGGCGACGCGGACGGCGTCCTCGACGGTCTGGATTCCCTTGATGACCAGCGGACCGTCCCACGACGCCCGCAGCCACTCGAGGTCGGCGATCGTCATCGTCGGGTCGAAGAGCTTGTCCAGAAGCTCGCCGACAGTTCCGTGCCACTCGCTCAGCGACGCGAACGTCAACGGCTCAGTGGTGAGCAGGTTCATCCACCAGGCGGGATGGGTGGCGGCGTCGAGCACCGTCTTGACCGTCAGGGCCGGCGGGATGGCGAACCCGTTGCGGGCGTCTCGGAGACGGGCCCCCGCGACAGGGACGTCGACGGTCAGCTGCAGCGCCTCATACCCGGCGGCCTTCGCCCGGGCCATGAGGTCCTCCCCGGCGGAACGGTCCTTCCAGACGTAGAGCTGGAACCATTTGCGTGCGTCCGGCGCGGCCTTCGCGACGTCCTCGATGGAGGTCGTCCCCATCGTCGACAGCGCGTAGGGGATGCCGCGACGTTCGGCGACTCGTGCGACGGCGCGCTCGCCCTCGTGGTGCATCATCCGCGTGAAGCCGGTCGGCGCGAACGAGAACGGCAGGGCCGCAGGCTTGCCGAGCATCGTGGTCGTCGTGTCGACGCCGGAGACGTCGTGCAGGATCGATGGACGCAGCTCGAGGTTCCGGAAGAGGTGGCGTGCACGGCTGAGGCTGATCTCTGCCTCGGCAGCGCCGTCCGTGTAGTCGAAGACGGAACGAGGTGTACGGCGTCGCGCCGCCGAGCGCAGGTCCTCGATCGTCAGGGCGTCCGCGAGACGGCGGTCGGTCGCGTTGAGCTGGATGGGCTTGGGCCGCATGAGCGGCTTGAGCTCCGACCACTTGGGCAGCTGGCGGTTGGCCATGTTCGGTGTGTCTCTCTCGTGGATCTCAGCGCAGGAACGCGGCGGCGACGCCGGAATCGACGGGCACGTGCAGGCCGGTGGTCTGTACGAGGTCGGGTCCGGTGAGCGCGAAGACGGCGGCGGCGACGTGCTCGGGGAGAACCTCGCGCTTGAGGAGCGTCCGCTGGGCGTAGTACGCACCGAGCTCCGACTCCGGCACGCCGTAGGTCGCGGCGCGCTGCGCGCCCCACCCGCCGGCGAAGATGCCAG
>NZ_BONK01000006.1 GCF_016862675.1 Cellulomonas chitinilytica
AGCGTCGAGCTGGTGTGAGCGGCGGAGCGGGTCGGGTCGGCGTTACTGCCCGACGGTGTCCCCGAGGTGCGACAGCGACCTGATCTCGACGACCGGACCGGCGAACAGCACCACGAGGGCCACGACGAGCGCGGCACCTGCCAGCACCCAGGCGGTCGCCGTGAGCGGCGGAGCACCTCGGAACGTCGCGTTCTGGTAGTCGCGCCCCGCCCGGATGCCGAGGAAGACCGCGCCTGCCACCCCTGCGTACCAGATCGTGTCCGCGCCGTGCATCGCGATGCCGATCGCGCCGGTCACCAGGAGGACGACGAGGGCGCTGCCGAACATCGTGACACCCCGGCGGCGGAGCCGGATCGCGTCGTCGAGCCGGTTGCGCTGGTACGCCTCGCCCTCGAGGACGCGGTCGGCGAGGTTGAGGGACTGCCCGAGGCGCCCGACGGGGAGGGTGCCGAACGTCGACACCGGCGCCTGGGCGGCGACCGGTGGCGGGACCGGTGCGGCGGTCGGTCTCGTGTGCTCGGTCCATGACGCACCGTCGAACCAGCGCAGCACTCCCGCGGTCACACCGTCGTCGTACCAACCGGCGGCGGGGAGCGAGCTCATCCGCCGATCGTCGCAGGGGGCCGTCGGCCGGTCCGTCAGATTGACGACGATTCACCCGGATACGACAGCGGCACGCGGCTGGGGGAGAGGCGGCGACCGTTAGGCACGTCGACGGCCGTCGTCGTCCGAGGCCTGCGCCCGGGGGAGGTCCACCACCGTCGCGCCGAGCCGGAGGGCGTCGTCCTGGTCGTGGGTGATGAGCAGGACAGTGCGCCCGGCGCACGACTGCGCCACCCGGGCCAGGACCTGGTCGCGGCCGGCGGCGTCGATCCCGGTGAACGGCTCGTCGAGGACCACGAGGTCGGCCTCGGCGAGCAGGGCCCGCGCGATGGCGACCCGCCGACGCTGACCGCCCGACAGGTCGCGCACCGGGCGGCCGAGCGCGTCCGCCGTGAGGCCGAGCGCGCGCAGCTCGGCGGTGACCTCGGCGGCGCCGACGTCGTGGGGCAGCACCAGCCGCACGTTCGCGACCGCGTCGAGGTGCTCGCACAGCCGGTCCTCCTGGAACACGGCCGCGCGCGCACCGCCCAGTCCCCGCACCGAGCCGTCCGCCGGCTCGACGAGCCCGAGCAGGACGCGGCCGAGCGTCGTCTTGCCGCACCCGTTCGGCCCCGTCACCGCGACCACGCCGCCGTCGGGCAGGTCGAGGTCGACGCCGTCGAGGACGGTGTGGCCGCCGAGGTGCACCGTCAGTCCACGGACCGCGATCACGCGGCGGCCCCCGATCCGGCGGAGGAGACCCGGCGCAGGAGCGCCGCGACGACGCGCTCCGCGACGAGGCTCAGGGCGACCACCACACCGGTCCACAGGAACACGTCGGCGCTCTCGAGCAGCACCTTGGCGTCGTAGAGCCGTTCGCCGACGCTGCCGGCCGGCAGCCCGATCACCTCGGCGGCGATCCCGCTCTTCCAGGCCAGCCCGATGCCCACCTGGCATGCGGCCGCGAAGAACGGCAGCACCGCGGGGAGGTCGACCGCGGGCAGCCGGCGCAGGAGCGGGACCTCGAAGACCGCGGCCATCTCGAGCATCGCCGGGTCGCGCTGCCGCACGCCCTCGAGGACCGCGGCGTAGGTCACCGGCAGCACCATCAGGGCGCTGACGACCACCGCGAGCCGGCTGCTGTCCACCCAGATCAGCACCAGGATGATGAAGCTGACGACCGGTGCCGCCCGCACGGCCCCGACCAGCGGCGAGACGAGGGCGTCGACCACCCGCCACCGCGCCGCGCCGACGGCGAGGAGCGCCCCGGCCGTGGTGCCGAGCGCGAACCCCGCGAGGATCCGGACGAGCGAGTACGCGACGCTCGCCCAGAACGGCGCGGTGACGGCGAGCTCCGCGAACCGGGAACCGACCTCCGCCGGGCCGGGGAGCAGCAGGCGCTGCCCGACGGCGAGCGCTGCGAGCTGCCACACGACGAGCCAGAACGCCGCGACCAGGACGAGCCTGGTCGCGCGCGGCACGCGACGGGAGGCCTCAGCCGTCCGCGCGGTAGTAGAAGTCGTCACCGGGCAGGGCTCCTCCCACCGAGGCCGGGTCCGCGGCGTGCAGGACGCCGAGGTACCCGGACAGGGCGGCCTGCATCGGCGCCCCGTCGATGTAGGTGATGTGCGAGCCGGGGATCGCCGCGGTCGCGAGAGGGGCCTTCGGCACGATGCCGGCGGCCGCGATGAGCACGCCGGCCTCGTCGGGGTGCTCGTTGGTGAACTCCGTCGAGGCGGCGTAGTCGGCCAGGAGCTCGTCGAACGCGGCGGCGTGCTCGGCGGCGAACGCCGTGCGGACGACGAGCACTCCGGTCACGAGCTGCGAGTCGGGCGTGACCTTCGCCCACTCGTCCGTCAGGTCGAGCGCGACACGCGCGCCGGGGACCTGCGTGGTCACGACGGTGACGAACGGCTGCGGCAGCATCGCGACGGCGCCCGGCTCAGCCGCGAGCCGGGCGGCGACCTCGGTGTGCTCGCTGAGGTACTCGACCTTCAGGTCGGTGGCCGGGTCGAGTCCGCTCGCGGCGAGCAGGTGCTCGAGGACGAACTGCGGGGACGCCCCCTTGCCGCTCGCGTACACGGTCCGGCCGCGCAGGTCGGCGAGCGAGTGCACGGTGTTGCCGACCTCGACGACCTGCAGGACGCCGAGCGTGTTGATCGCGGCGACCTGCACGGCGCCCTGGGTCTTGGCGTACAGCACGGCGGCCAGGTTGGACGGGATCAGGGCGACGTCGACGTCGCCCTGCAGCACCTTCGGGACGACCTCGTCGGGTGTCCCGTACACGGTGACCTGGTAGTCGTGGCGCGCCTGGCCGTCGGTGACGTCGTCCATCAGGCCGACGAGCCCCATCGTGGTCGGGCCCTTGAGCGAGGCGATCCGGAAGGTCGTGCGCTCGGCGGCGGTCGGCGTGGGTGTGCTCGTCGCGGACCCGGACGCGGTGGGCGCAGCGCCCGGTGTCGTGGTCGACGCGCACCCCGCGAGCAGGGCGACGACGGCGACCGCGACGGCCAGCGCGCGGCCGAACCGGCGGCTCACAGCGCACCGGCCACGGTGGCGTCCTGCGCGGCCGGGCGGAACGGCGCGTACGTGGTGTGCAGCAGGTCGTGCGCCAGCGGCGAGTTCGGTGCTCCGTAGAAGTCCTCGTACAGCCGGAGGACGTCGGGATTCTCCTGGGAGAGCCGCACGGGCGCCGCGCGGTCGATCTGCACCAGCACCTGCTGGCGCTCGCGCACCTCGCGGTCCTGCGGGACGGGGTGGCCCGCGCCGTTGATGCAGCCGCCCGGGCAGGCCATGACCTCGATGAGGTCGTAGCCGACGTCCTCGCCGTCGCGGATCCGGCGGGCCAGCGCGTCCACGTTGTTCAGGCCGCTGATGACGGCCACCCGCACGGTCGTGCCGCCCGCGGTGACGGTCGCCTCCTTGACGCCCGCCAGCCCGCGCACCTCGTGGACGTCGAGGTCCACGGGGGGTGCGCCGGTCAGCTTCTCGACGGCCATCCGCAGCGCGGCCTCCGCGACACCGCCGGACGCACCGAACAGGACGCCCGCGCCGGTGACCCGCGCGTACGGCTCGTCGAACTCGGCCGGGACGATGTCCTCGGGGCGCAGGTGCAGCATCTCGATCATCTCGAGGAACTCGGTGGTGGTGAGCACCGCGTCCACGTCGCGCACCCCGTCGGGGGCGAACTCCGGCCGCGCAGCCTCGTACTTCTTCGCCAGGCACGGCACGATCGAGACCGTGTAGAGCTTCTCGAGCGGGATCCCCGTGCGCTGCGCGAAGTGGTTCTTCACCGTCGCGCCCATCATCTGCTGCGGCGACTTGCAGCTCGACAGGTGCGGGATCAGCTCGGGGAAGCGGCGCTCGACGAGGTTGACCCAGCCGGGGCAGCACGACGTGAACTGCGGGAGGCGTTCGCCGCTGGCGACGCGGTCCAGGAACTCGGTGGTCTCCTCGAGGATCGTGAGGTCGGCCGCGAACGCGAAGTCGAACACCTTGTCGAACCCGACCGCGCGCATGAGGCCGGCCGTGTAGGCACCGGCGGCGTCGGGGGTCAGGCCGTAGTAGTCGGCGATCACGCTGCGCACCGCGGGGGCGACGAAGCCGACGACGACCTTCTCCGGGTCGTGCATCGCCGAGAACACGCCGCCGCGCTCGCGGACGTAGTCCAGCGCGCCGCAGGGACAGGCCCGCACGCACTGGCCGCACGAGACGCAGTCGGTCAGGCCGAGCGGCTGGTCGTTGCGGGTGCCGACGGTCAGGCGCCCGTTGGCGAACTGGTAGGCCAGCACGTCGACGCCCTCGACCTGTGCGCACGCCGCGACGCAGAGCCCGCAGGAGATGCACTTGTTGTCGTCGCGGACGATGAACGGGTGGTCCCGCCTGATCGGCGTGTGCGGCCGCACGTGCAGCGGGGCCGAGAACTCGACGTGGTGGGCGCTCGCGGTGTCCCGCAGCGCGCAGCGGTTCTGCTTGGAGCACCCGCACTCGAGGCACCGGGCCGCCTCGGCCCGCGCCTGCACCTCGGTCAGCCCGAGCTCGACCTCGACGAAGCTGTCGGTCCGCGCGCCCGGAGGCAACGCCGGCATCACCGCGCGGCGGGCGCGCGGCTGCAGCTCGAACTCGTCGCGCGGCAGGTCCTCGAGCGTGCCGCGGCTGCACGTGTAGTCCTCGTGCGACGGACGGACGGCGCCCTCGCGGACGAACTCGTCCATCGCCTGCGCGGCACGGCGCCCGGCGGCCACGGCCTGGATCACGGTCGCAGGCCCGGTCACGCAGTCGCCGCCGGCGAACACGTTCGGCTCCGAGCTCTGCATGGTGGAGCCGTCGATGTCGACGTCGCCCCACTTGTTCAGCCGCACCGGCACGTCGTCCCACAGGAAGCCGGTGTCCGTCGTCTGGCCGATCGCGCCGATGATCGTGTCGGCGTCGATGACGAAGTCGGAGCCCTCGACCATCACCGGGCGGCGGCGGCCCGAGCGGTCCGGTCCCCCGAGCTCCATCCGCGAGCAGTACAGCTGCAGTCGACCGTCGGCCGTCTCGATGCGCGTCGGCGCGGCGAGGAACACCATCTCGACGCCCTCGTGCAACGCCTCCTCGATCTCCAGCGGCTCGGCCGGCATCTCGGCCTGGGTGCGCCGGTAGACGAGCTTCACGGAGCGCGCGCCCTTGCGGAGTGCGGTCCGGACGCAGTCGATCGCGGTGTTGCCGCCGCCGACGACGACCACCGTGTCGCCCACCGGGTCGTCCTTGCCCTTCACCACGCCGCGCAGCCAGCTGATGCCCAGGTGGACGTTCGGCAGGTTCTCGCCGTCGAGCTGCAGCGGCGTGGCGCGCCACGAACCGACCGCGAGGTACACGGCGTCGTACTCGCGCCGCAGGTCGTCGAGCCGCAGGTTCGCACCGAGCGCGACGCCCGTGACGATCTCGACGCCGAGGGCCTGCATGAAGGCGATCTCCTCGTCGAGCGTCGCCTTCGGCAGGCGGTACTCGGGGATCCCGTAGCGCATCATGCCGCCCGGCTCAGGCTGCTTCTCGAAGACCGTGACGCGGTGCCCGGCGAGCGCCGCGTAGTACGCGGCGGACAGCCCCGAGGGGCCGGCGCCGACGACCGCGAGGTGCTTCCCGCTCGGGTCCGCGAGCCGCGGGGTCCACGGCTCGTCCTGCGCCCGGTCCCAGTCGGCGACGAACCGCTTGACGTGGTTGATCGCCACCGGCTCGTCCACGAGGTTGCGGCGGCACTCGGACTCGCAGGGGTGCGGGCACACCCGCCCGCACGCCGACGGGAACGGGTTGCGGTCCTTGATGACCCGGATCGCGGCAGCGAAGTTCCCGGTGGCCACGTGGTTGAGGTACGTCTGGATGTCGATGTTGGCCGGGCACGTCTGCACGCACGGTGCGACGCAGTCCGCGTTGTGGTCGCACAGCAGCTGCTCCAGGCGCACCGCGCGGTACTCCGTCAGGCGCGGGGTGCTGGTCGTCACGACCATGCCCTCGCTGACCGGCGTGATGCAGGCCTTCACGTCCCGGGCGGCGGTGCCGTCGCCGACCTCGACGACGCACAGCCCGCAGCTGCCGTTCGCACGCTCCAGCCGGCTGTCGTGGCACAGCGAGGGGACCTCGACGCCCTCCGCCTGCAGCGCCTTGAGGAGCGTCTCGCCCTCGCGCACCTCCAGCCTCCGCCCGTCCACCGTGACCGGGACGTCTCGCGAACTACCCACCTCGTGCACGCAACCTCCCACGGTCCGTGGCCAGGCGTGGCGGTGCGGTCACAGATCCGGGGGACCGCGACAGCGACGAACGCCTCCATTGGCCCTCGTCATCGACCGTAGGGCCGCAGGTCGGGGCACAAATAGGGACTTCCGACCCAGGTGTGGACGACGGCCGGGAACCTACGTTCACAGAGACCTCGCTAGGTCTGTGAGGACTGCAATGAAGCCCCTCTTCAGGTGTCCGACCTGCCGGGACGACGTCGTCGTCGCCCCGGGGTCGGCGCTGTCATGGAGCCGGTCCGCACGGTCCAGCCCACTTCTCGCCCCCTCGGACGCGCACAGTGACTGCTGACCAGCCCCAGTACCCCGGCCTCCTGGACGTCATCAACGGGAACGGCGCCGTGGCGCACGTGATGAAGCACGTGTGCGGCGGTGTCATCGGCTACCCGATCACGCCCTCGACCGAGATCTCCGAGACGTTCGAGGCCGCCCGTGCCGAGGGCCAGCTCAACGTCTGGGGCAAGCACCCGTTCTTCGTCGAGGCAGAGGGTGAGCACTCGGCGCAGAGCGGCGCCCTGGGTGCAGCCCTCACAGGCGGCAGCTTCATCTCCAACGCCTCGTCGAGCCAGGGCATCCTCTACGCCCTCGAGTCGCACTACGTCACCGTGGGCAAGAAGATCGGCGGCTTCGTCCTCCAGGTCGCGGCCCGCGTGGTCAGCAAGCACTCGCTCAACGTCATGGCCGGGCACGACGACGTCTACGCGCTGCTCCCGGCGGGCTACACCATCCTCTTCGGGTCGAACCCGCAGGAGGCCGCCGACCTCGCTGCGATCGCGTACCGGACGTCGTCCCTGTCGCTGATCCCGGTCGCCA
Source organism: Cellulomonas chitinilytica (assembly GCF_016862675.1). Lineage (GTDB taxonomy): Bacteria > Actinomycetota > Actinomycetes > Actinomycetales > Cellulomonadaceae > Cellulomonas > Cellulomonas chitinilytica. Next base: position 7,167 of record NZ_BONK01000006.1, read on the forward strand.
ACGCCTTCGACGGCTTCGCCACCAGCCACGTCATGAGCGAGGTGCTGCTGCCCGAGCCCGAGCTCCTCAGGGAGTACCTGGGCGACCCGGCCGGGCGGATCCCTGCCCCGACCGTCGCGCAGGAGATCCTGTTCGGCGCGAAGGGCCGCGTGTTCCAGCTCGGCCGTTACCTGGACCGTCACGCCGCGGACTTCGCGCCCGACGACGTCGGGGCGCTGCGCGCCCACCTGGCCACGATCGCCGAGAAGGTCGAGGACGACGACGCCGGAGGCCTCGTCGCCGAGACGGCCGTGTGGGTGCCCGACGACCTGCGGGCGCAGTGGCGCCGCGCGTGGGTCAACGCGTGGGCCAAGGGCACCCGCCAGCTGGTGCCGGCGCTCGTCGACCCGCACAGCCCTGGCCTCACCGGCCCGGTGCAGAACCAGCCCGACTTCCAGGCCGGCGCGGTCGACCACCGCACGCACTTCGTCTCCGCCGTGCCGTCGCTGGCCCGCCAGGCGATGGCCGAGTACGCCGAGCTGACGGGCCGTGAGTACTCCCCGGTCATGGCGTACGGCTGCGAGGACGCCGACTACGTCATGGTCGGCCTGGGCTCGATCACCGACGACGCCCGCGCCGTGCTGCCCTACCTCCGGGCGCAGGGGCTCAAGGTCGGCGTCGTCTCCGTCAAGATGCTGCAGCCGTTCCCGGAGGCCGAGCTGGTCGAGGCGCTGAGGAGCGCCAAGGCCGTCACGGTCCTCGAGCGGTCCGACGACACCGCGCTGACCCGCCTCGTGACCCAGTCGCTGTTCCGGGCCCGCGCCAACGCGTCCGACCCGTCCCAGCCGGAGTTCCCCGGCATCCCGGCGCTGGCCGCGAGCCCGCGTCTCACGACCGCGATCTTCGGCCTCGGCGGGCACGACGTGCAGCCGCGGCACCTGGTCGCCGCGTTCAAGAACGTGGTGTCGCCGACGGGTTCGCCGCTCGTCTACCTCGGCTCGCAGTTCTTCAGCGACACCGCGTCGGGCGAGCTCGCCGGGATCCAGGAGCAGCTGCGCGCCGCGTACCCGGAGACCGAGCTCATGGCGCTCACCACCGAGCCGAACCCGCAGGTGCTGCCGGACGACGCGCTGCGCATCCGGTTCCACTCGGTCGGCGGCTACGGCACGATCGCCACCGGCAAGCTGCTCACCGACATCCTCGCCGGCGTCCTCGGCATGCACTCGAAGTCGGCGCCCAAGTACGGCTCGGAGAAGAGCGGTGCGGCGACGAACTTCTACATCACCCTGTCGCCGGAGCCGGTACTGCTCACCAACGCCGAGCTCGAGGACGTCGAGGTCGTCGTCTCCCCGGACCACAAGGCGTTCGTCCACACCAACCCGCTCAAGGGACTGGCGGTCGGCGGCACGTTCATCGTGCAGTCCGACCTGGCACCGATCGACGTGTGGCGCAGCCTGCCGGCGCACGCGCGGCGGACCATCCGCGAGAAGAAGCTCACGGTCCTCGTGATGGACGCCTTCAGCGTCGCCAAGAGGCACGCACCGACGCCCGAGCTCGAGACGCGCATGATGGGCATCGCGTTCATCGGCGCCGTCGTCGGCTGGGTCGACAGCATCTCCCAGGGCGCCACGCGCGACGCCATCCTCGAGAAGGTGCGCCACGAGCTGACGAAGAAGTTCGGTCGCAAGGGCGACGCGATCGTCAGCTCGAACATGGCGGTCATCACCGACGCCATCGCGGCGGTCAGCCCGATCGACTACGAGGCCGACGAGTACGGCGCCGTCGACGCCGAGCCGGCCGCCGTGCGGACCCGGTCCGTGGCGCTGTCGGCGTCGATGTGCCCGGTCGCGGCCGAGCCGCGCGCGACGGCGCTGTTCGACCCGGCCTACTACGAGGACCTCGCCGCCCGTCCGTTCCGCGAGGGCACCGTCGGCGAGTCGCCGGTGCTGCCCGGCGCGGGCCTGTTCATGCCGGTCGCCACGGGCGTCCACAAGGACAAGGGCCTCTTCCGGCGCACGGTGCCGGTGTTCGACCCGACGGCCTGCACCGGCTGCCTCGAGTGCGGCATCGTCTGCCCCGACGCGGCGATCCCGAACACGCTGCACGAGATCCACGACCTCGTGCTCTCGGCCATCGGCCAGGTGGACGCCCCCGAGCCGCAGCGCGAGGCGCTGCGCGCGGTGGCCTACACCTGGTCCGAGCGGATCCGCCAGGAGCTCCGGGCGGACGGCGGCGCGACGTCCCTCGCGGCGGTCGCCGCGAAGGCGGTCCCGGACACGGACGAGCGCGCGGTCGCACGGTACGCCGACGCGGTCGTCGAGACGCTCGCGGCCTTCCCGGTCGCGCGGACGCGTCCGTTCTTCGACGCGGCGGAGAAGCAGACGCCGGGTACCGGCGCGCTGTTCTCGGCCGTCGTCGACCCGTGGAAGTGCACCGGCTGCCTGCAGTGCGTCGACGTGTGCGGCCCGCACGCGCTGACCGAGGCGGAGCAGGACGAGAGCCTGATCGACATGCTCGAGCGGCGGTTCGAGACCATGGCCGCGCTGCCCAACTCGCCGAAGCGGTTCGTCGCCGACGCCGTGACCCCCGACGGCGACGTCAAGCGGATGGTCCTCGACCACGCGAACTACTACGCGATGGTCGGCGGCCACGGCGGCTGCCGCGGCTGCGGCGAGGTCACCGCGATCCGCCTGATGACCGCGCTGTCGAGGGCCCTCGGCCAGGAGCGCAAGCGGGCGCACGTCGCGGAGCTCGAGCGCACGATCGAGGAGCTCACCGCCAAGCTCGACACGGTCGAGGACACCGCCCGTCGCAAGCGCCTCGGCGCGCTCGTCGTCGAGCTCGACAAGGCGCTGTACCTCTACGAGGGCGGCCCGACCGGCAACGGCCCGGCGTCGACGGTCATCGCGAACTCGACCGGCTGCTCGTCGGTGTACGCCTCGTCGATGCCGTTCCAGCCCTACCTCGACCCGTGGGTCAACAGCCTGTTCCAGGACGCCCAGCCGCTGGCCGTCGGCCTCTACGAGGGCCTCGCCTCGCAGCTCGTCCCGGAGGTCCGGGCGCTGCGCGACGCGAAGCTCGAGCTGGCCGACTCCTACGACCCGGCGGTCCACGGCAAGGCCGGCGCGACGCTCACGTGGCACGAGTTCACGGCCGAGGAGCGCACGCTCCTGCCGAACGTCCTGACGATCGGCGGCGACGGCGCGTCCTACGACATCGGCTTCGGTGCGATGTCACGCGTGCTGACCAGCGGCACCCCCATCAAGGCGCTCGTGCTCGACACCGGCGGCTACTCCAACACGGGCGGCCAGGCCTCGACGGCCTCGCTGACCGGCCAGGACGCGGACCTCGCCCGCTACGGCAAGGCCCACGCGGGCAAGCGCGAGGTGCGCAAGGAGCTGGGCGTCATCGCGGCGTTCCACCCGAACGTCTTCGTCGCGACCACCGCGACCGCACTGCACGGGCACTTCCTCGCGGCCGCGATGAGCATGCTCGAGTTCGGCGAGGGCGCCGCGGTCATGGAGGTCTACGCCCCCTGCGGCACGGAGAACGGGATCCCCGAGGACCTGTCGAACCGCCGCTCGCGGCTCGCGGTCGAGAGCAGGGTCAGCCCGCTGTTCGTGCACGACCCGCGCAAGGGCGGCACGCTGCCCGAGCGGTTCGACCTCGACGGCAACCCGGACGTCGACAGGCTGTGGAGCACCTCGACCCTCGAGTACGTCGACGAGAGCGGCACCCTGCAGCTGCTGCAGACGCCCCTGACGCCCGCCGAGTTCGCGCTCGGCGAGGTCCGCTTCGCGAAGCAGTTCACGAGGCTCAAGGACGCCGACGAGGCGAACCTGGTGCCGATCGCCGAGTTCGTGGAGCTGTCCGACGACCAGCGGGTCGGCAAGGTGCCGTTCGTCCTCGCGACGGACGCCGACAGGCACCTCCTCAAGGTCGCGTGCTCGCCGGCCATCGTCGCGCTCGTCGAGGACCGCAAGCACCACTGGCAGACGCTGCAGTTCCTCGCCGGGTTCGGCGAGGCGCGGCTGTCCGCGGAGCACAGGGCGGAGCTCGCCGACCTCACGGCCAAGTACCAGGCGGCGTCCACGGCGCGCGAGACCTCGCTCGACGAGATCGCCGCGGCGATGGCCGAGCTCGCCTCGTCCTCGGCCGCACCGGCGAGCATGCCGGCGTTCTCGTTCGGCGGCGGCGCGCCCGCTGCGGCTGCGGCCGCGGCTCCGGAGGCGACGACGGCGGTGGCGGACCGGCCGATCTGGCTGGATCCCGCCGACGAGGTGAGGTGCAACGACTGCGGCACCTGCTACCAGGAGCTCCCGGCGCTGTTCGAGAAGGCCACGATCGTCGTCGACGGACAAGCACGCACCGTCGGCCGCATGAAGCCAGGCGCGCTCGACGGCTTCGTGGTCACGCCGGACGTCGCCAAGCGGATCGCCCGGGTCAAGTCCAACTGCGACGCGGAGTCGATCCACTGATGAGCACCGACACGCCCGTCCACCCGGTCGGCCAGGACGACGTCCTGCGCTGGGTCGGGGCACGCCACGCCCTCGACGCGACGCGCCAGGAGGTGGAGGCTCTCGACGCGACGCGCGGCGTCGCCACGTTCCGGAACCAGCTCGACCTGCTCGAGCGCCGGCTCGTCGCCGACCCGCGCACCTTCCGCGACCTGTTCATCGCGGACGGCATGGCGGCCGTCGCCTGGGAGTTCCGGCAGCCCGAGCTCGGCCGCGACTTCGTCGTGCGCCTGTGGGACATGCTCCTGCGGGACGACGACGTGTCGACGGTGCTCATGCGGTTCATCTGGGACCTGCCCCTCGGCAAGAAGCGCCTCTTCGTCAGGGCGGTCGACGCCCACCTGTCCGACCGCTACCCCATGTTCGCGGGGCTCTCGCACGACTGGCCGGCGGGCAGCACCATCCCGCCGTACGTCCGCGAGGCCGACGACCGCGCCGAGGACTTCGGCCTGGTGAACAAGGGCTACCTCGGCTACATGGACCTCGGGTTCACCCGGCGGGACGTCGACCTGATCGTCTGGCTCGAGGCGATCCGCGACAAGCAGTGCGCCGACGCGCCCTGCGAGCTCGGCGTGTTCCTCGAGGCCCACAAGCCGCCGAAGTTCGGCTGCCCGGTCAAGATCCACATCCCCGTGATGATGGAGCTCATCGGCACCGGGCGGTTCCAGGATGCGCTCGAGCTGCTCGAGTCGTGCAACCCGCTGCCGGACGTCACCGGCCGCGTGTGCCCGCAGGAGCTCCAGTGCCAGGCGGCCTGCCTCCACAAGACGTCGATGTCGATCGGCCAGCTGGAGTGGTTCTTGCCGGAGCGCGACAAGCTCGTGAACCCGGATGGCGACGCGGCCCGGTTCGCCTCGTACCCGAACCCGTGGACCATGGCGGCCAGGCCGCCGGTGGCGATCGTGGGGTCCGGCCCGTCCGGGCTCATCAACGCCTACCTGCTGGCCGCCGAGGGCTTCCCGGTCACCGTGTTCGAGGCGTTCCACGAGCTCGGCGGCGTGCTCCGCTACGGCATCCCCGAGTTCCGGCTGCCGAACGAGCTCATCGACGACGTCGTGCGCAAGATCCGGCTCCTCGGCGGCCGGTTCGTCACGAACTTCGTCGTCGGCAAGACGGCCTCGCTGCAGGACCTGCGCGACGCGGGCTTCTGGAAGATCTTCGTCGGCACCGGCGCGGGCCTCCCGATGTTCATGAACGTGCCGGGCGAGCACCTGCTCAACGTCATGTCGGCCAACGAGTTCCTCACGCGCGTCAACCTCATGCACGCGAACTCGGAGGACCAGGAGACGCCGCTGCCGTTCGTGCAGGGCAAGAACGTCCTGGTGATCGGCGGCGGCAACACCGCGATGGACGCGGCCCGCACGTCGCGACGCCTCGGCGGGAACGTGACGATCGTCTACCGGCGCACCCGCGCCGAGATGCCGGCCCGTGTCGAGGAGCTCGAGCACGCGCTCGAGGAGGGCATCCACCTGCTCCCGTTGCGGTCGCCGTCGGAGTTCCTCGGCGACGGGAACACGGGCTTCGTCAAGGCGGCGACGCTCGACGTCATGGAGCTCGGCGAGCCGGACGCGTCGGGCCGCCGGCGCCCGATGTCGACCGGCAGGACCGACCAGGTCGAGGCAGACCTGGTGATCATGGCGCTCGGCAACTCCTCGAACCCGATCATCAAGGACTCCGAGCCGCGCATCGAGACGTCCAGGTGGGGGACCCTCAACCTGGCCGCGGCCGGGTCGCAGCAGACCACCCTCGAGGGCGTCTACTCCGGCGGCGACGCCACCCGCGGCGGGTCCACGGCGATCAACGCGGCCGGTGACGGCCAGGCAGCGGCGCGCGAGATCATCGGCGACGTCGACGTGCCGCTCGACGACGTCAAGCGGATGGTCGCGGCCGCCCGCACGTACACCGACATGGCGGCCTCGGACGCGGTGATCCTCGCCAAGCGGAACCTCTCGCCCGGGATCGAGGAGTTCGTCGTCCGGGCGCCGGTCGTCGCGAGGTCGGCGCAGGCGGGTCAGTTCGTCCGGGTGTTCACGCGGCCGGGCGGCGAGCTCATCCCGCTCACGCTCGCGGACTGGGACGCGGAGGCGGGCACCGTGTGCCTCGTCGTGCAGGCGGTGGGCGTCAGCTCGATCGAGATGAACGCGATGAAGCCCGGCGACGTGCTCGCGGGAATCGCCGGCCCGCTCGGCCGGCCGTCGGAGCTCCACCGCTACGCGGACGACGAGACGGTGGTGTTCACCGCCGGCGGGCTGGGCCTGCCCCCGGTGCACCCGATCATGCGCGAGCACCTGCGCCTGGGGAACCACGTCACGCTGATCGCCGGGTTCCGGACCAGGGACCTCATGTTCTGGACGGCCGACGGCGAGCGGGTGGCGGACCTCCAGGCGGAGTTCGGCGACCTGCTCGAGGTGGTCTACGCGACGAACGACGGCTCGTACGGGGTCCAGGGCTTCGTCACGAAGCCGCTCGAAGAGATGCTCGAGGCCGGCCGGAAGATCGCCGAGATCGTCACCATCGGGCCGCCGATGATGATGCGCGGCGTCTCCGACCTCACCCGGCCGCACGGCGTCCGCACGGTCGCGTCGCTGAACTCGATCATGGTCGACGCGACGGGCATGTGCGGTGCGTGCATGGTGCCCGTGGTGATCGACGGGAAGCTGGTCCGCAAGCACGCGTGCATCGACGGGCCCGAGATCGACTCGCACCTCATCGACTGGGACAAGTTCCTGCCGCGGTTCGGCCTGTTCACGGCCCAGGAGCAGGCGGCCCGGGCGAGGCACGGCCTGTAGCGCTCGTGCACGTCGGCGCCGGCGGGGCTCCCCCCGGCGCCGACGTGCATGCGTCCTCGCAGCGGTCGAGGTTCGTGACGACGAACGGCTCGATGAGTGCGGGCCACTCCTCAGGAGCGAGTTCGCGACGCCGATCTCGTCACTGTGGCGACAGGATGCGGCCCCGCTCTGCTTCCCCTCGGGCGTCCCGGACCACGAACCCACCATCGAGCCGCTGTGCGCCCGTGAGAGGACCGAGATGAGCAACAAGGACTGGGACGCGACGCTCCGAGAGCGGATCCACCCGCTCACGGCAGAGTCGTACACCGACGGGAAGCTCTCCGACGCGGTCTTCGCCATCGTCGCCGAGTTCGGATCCGCGAGCCGTGGGGCATGGGAGAGAGTCGCGGCAGACCCTGACTCCCCGGAACTCGTGGCCGTCGCCGGCGTGCTCGGGGTCACGACCATCGACCGCAGGAGCAAGAACTACGGGAAGTTCATCAAGGTCATGCACGACCCGGAGCTGACTCGACGGCTGAGCCATCTGCCCGTCTTCCAGATGCTCCTGGCGGAAGCCCTGATGTACTCGTCGGAGGCCGGCGGGCAGAATCTGCTGGAGCAGTCCAAGTCCATCTGCGCTGCCAACTTGCCCGAGTTCGCCGGGCATCACGGCGCGCAGAACCTCATGGTGGAGATCTGTCTGCACATCCTCGACCGCTCACCCGCGGTCGACGAGGAGGTCCTGCGACAGGCCGAAGCGGCCAGCAAGCGCTCGTTGGAACTGTCCGGATACCAGTACGGGAAGTACTTCGCCCACCGCGGGGTCTTGCGTGCCCACAGGGGGCATCGTCTCGAGGGCCTCGCCGACGTTCGCCGCGCGATCGACCTCGAGGCGTCCGAACGCTGGGACTACGCGGCGCGGATCGCCGAGTACGAAGGGACGGCGGCCCGCGTCGAGAGCATCTGCCTGCGGCGGCAGCTCACGGGCGAGGTCGAGGTGGCCAGAGCTGAGATCGAGGGGTCGCGCAGCCAGGTCCTGACGATGACGGGCCTTCTTGCCGCCGTGGTCGCGATCATCGTGGTCAACATCGGGAGCTCGCGGACCACGGCCGCGAGGGCGGACGTCGTTTCCTCCATCTTGGTGGGCAACGGCAGCGTGATCCTGGGGTTCGGACTGCTGATCACGTTGGTGCTCATCCCGCAGAACCGGACGTCCAGGATGCTCTCTGTCATCGTTCCCGCCATCGGCCTGGGCCTGCTCCTCCTCGGTTACTTCATGCCCGAGGTGCCGTCGTCGCCGTGACCAGTGTCGGTCGGCGACGAATGGTCCTTCGTCCAGACGAAGCGAGAGTCAGGAGCTCGTGCACGTGAGCGCGGGCGTGGGCGACGTGCCGCTGCCGAGCAGGCCGAAGGTCGTGGAGCCGCCGGCCGCCAGCCGGCTGTTCCACGACACTCCCTGGACGACGACGCGCCCGCTCTGCGACGACAGCGTGCCGTTCCACACCTGGTCCACCCGCTCGCCGGACGTCTGCCAGCTCACGCTCCACGACGTCGTCGCGGCGCGGGCCAGGACCGTGACCTCGCCCTGGAAGCCGCCGGCCCACGCGTTCACCGTGCGGAACGTGGCGGTGCAGCCGGACGATCCGCCGGTCGGCGTCGGGGTGGGCGTCGGTGTCGGGGTGGGCGTCGGCGTCGGCGTGACCGTCGGTGTCGGGGTGGGCGTCGGCGTGGGCGTCGAGGTGTCACCCCCGGCCGTCGTGTACGTGACCACCGTCCGCGGCGCCGAGCACTTGCCGCCGCAGCTCGCGGGGAGCGAGAAGGAGTACTCGCGGCCGCCGAAGACGTACGCGCCGGTGACGTCCTTGACCCTGATCCGGTAGTCGGTCCCGCCCGCGGTGGTCGGCTTGACCAGGTAGGACTGGCCCATGTCGGTGTTCATCGGGGTCGTCACCCACGCGCCGTCGGTGAAGTGCTCGACGCCGTGGATGCCGTTGGGCAGGTGGTTGATCGAGACCCCGCCCCACCACTTCTCGGAGCCCTGGATGAAGCCGATCTCGATGTCGCCGGAGTAGCTCGGTGCCGGGATGAACTGCCACGTCACCTTGCGGTTGCCCCAGTGCGCAGGCTCGAGGTCGCCGACCGCGGCACCGTTCTTCACGAAGCGGTTGATCGCCTGGTGGGCGAGGTCGATGTGGTACGGGTCGTCACGGCACCACGCGTTGGGGTCGCCGCAGCTGTCGGCGACGAGCATGTCGAGCGTCGCGCCGTTGTACTTGTCCGCGACCCACGCACCGTTGCGGCAGAACGCCTGACCGGCGGCGCCGTCGTTGATGCCCGTGCAGTAGTCGCTGATCGACACCCGCACCCAACGGCCGCAGTTGTGGCCGTTGTCCCACATGCCGATCTTGGGGTCGCCGGCGGCCAGGGGCCGCGAGTACATCGCGTAGTCGCCCGGCGTGTTGAAGACGTTGAGCGCGATCCAGTTCTGCGTCTCGAGCTGGTCCTGCGGCAGGCCGCAGCCCCCGTACGGCGAGCCGAGGTTGTCGAACCACGTCGCGCTGCCGGTGACCGGCTGGGGCTCGCCGCCGGGTGTCAGGGCGTCGGCCGGCGCCTGCGCTGCGACGAGCCAGCCGAGTGCCAGCAGCACGGCGAGCGCACGGCTCCACGAACGGACGTCCCTCTGCCTGGACATGACAGTTCCTCCCGGTGCACGACGGTCGCACCGACTGTGCACCGCCTTGCCGGGTCGGGCGACGGCAATCGCGCGACGCGAGAGGGCCGAATCGATTACGTCCATCCACGGCCCGGCAACAGCGGAGTGAACAAGGTGGGCCCGGTGCGGTACGTGCTGCGTCGTGACCGGTAGCCTGTCCGCCTCGAACCCGGAGGACCTCATGGCCGACACGGACGTCCGCTCGTCCGAGGGCTCCAGCAAGCCCGGCGACGGGCTCGTCGACGAGCAGGACGAGCTCGTCGAGGCCTTCCGTGACGCCGTCGCGCGGCGCATCCCGGACGACGTGCAGATCGTGCCCGCCGACGAGGGCTTCGCGGTCGGCTACCCGGACCCGCTGGTCATGTCCGGACGGGGCGACACGACGTGCACGAGCTTGTGGTCGGTCGTGCGGTGCGACCCACGCACGATGACGTTCACGATCATCGACACGGTCACCGACCGCGAGGTGAGCCGCTTCGGGGCGGGGCTGGCCACGGGCGGGTTTCGTGGCCGCGTCTCGGGCGACCGGGTCGTCCACGTCTACGGCACGCGGCCTGACGGCACCGAGGGGCGGATCGGCACGCACGTCCACAGCGCCCGAGTCCTGCACGAAGCGATCCGCGGCCCCGCGACCGAGCAGGGATGGGTGGAACGTCGACCGGCGTCCGCGATCGTCGGGCTCACCTTCGGACTCGTCGCCGGTGCCGGTCTGGTGGTGGCGGCCGTCGTGCTCGGCGTGCTGTTCCTGAGCGGGCGGCTGCCCTGACCCACCTGCTGCCCTGACCCACCTGCTGCGCGCTCAGCTCGTGGCGAGCTCGTCGACCTGTGCGACGGGCGGGACGCGTCGTCACTCCGACCGCCAGGCGCCGGCGCACGCCTCGATCCATGGAGGTCATCCCCGACGCCGGCGGCCTTCCCCAGATCGAGACCCCGTCACGCCTCACCGAGCTCGTCGGATCCTTCGCCGACCTCCGCACGCCGTCCGGACGCGCCGACGGGTCTGCGTGCGAGTGAGGGGTGAGCGGCGAGCCGGGAGCAGCGGCCCGCTGGCAGGCCGCCGGGCTCTCGACGACAGGCTCGGAGTACGTTGCCCGCATGCCTGCCTTCGCGATCAAGGCACTCACCCAGGAGACGTTCGATGACTTCGCCGCTCTCCTCGAGCGGAGCGCGGGGATGTTCGCCGACTGCTGGTGCACGAAGTTCCATCCCGAGTGCGCGGAGAAGGGCCAGACCGCCGAGGGGAATCGGGCGCTCAAGCGACGTCTGGTGGCCGACGGGCTCGCGCACGCGGCGCTGGTCTACGACGGCGACCGAGCCGTCGCCTGGGCGCAGTACGGATCACCCGAGGAGCTGCCCAGCATCCAGCACCGCAAGGAGTACCTCGCCACTGCCGTGCGACTGCCCGACTACCGGATCACCTGCATCCAGGTCGAGCGCGGCCTTCGCGGTCGAGGCCTCGCCGCGGTCGCCCTGCGCGGAGCCGTGGAGCTGCTCGCGCGGGCCGGCGGCGGCGTCGTGGAGGGCTACCCGCACGACACCGGCGGGGTCAGGAAGAAGAACTCGTCCTTCCTCTACAACGGCACCCGCACGCTCTACGAGCGTGAGGGCTTCGTCTACGACCGACCCAAGGGCCTGGGCAACTGCGTGATGGTGCGCGACGTGGCACCGAGCGCGCGCGACTGAACCGGTCCAGCGCTCGACCCGGAGACGACCACGTCGTCAGCTGGGCTCGACGGCCAGGACCGCGCTGATCCGGCCCCTCACCTCGGCCGGCGAACAGCGGAAGCCCAGGCCTGAGAGGACCGCCAGGGCGGGTGCGTTGGACGCGGCGGTCTCTGCCCGGACCTCCACCGCGCCCCAGTGGCGAGCGACGTCGATGACGGCTCGTAGAGCGGGGTGTGCCCAACCGCGTCCTCGCACTCCGCGTGCGAGCCAGATCCCCGTCTCGAGCGAGCCCGCGTCCCGGGTGCGCTGCAGCCGGACCGACCCGGCGACGCCGTCGGGACCGACGACGGCCCACGTCGTCTCTCCCAGCGGGCCGTCCAGGCCCACACGGCGGTCGCGGTGGAAGGCTGACAGCCATTCCACCCGGCTGGTCGACCACCCGCCGTCGTCGCCGATCGGCGGGGTGACCTCGTCCGGGTGCGCGTCGCGGACGGCGAGCGCGACGAGCTCGACCAAGGTGCGTTCGTCGACCTGCGACAAGGTCACCTCGGCGTCGTGGGTCCCGGGGAGCAGGGGGTCGCCGCGTCGCGTGGGCATGCCACAGCGTAGGAGTCCGCGTGTCCAGGCAGGTCACGACCTGGAGGTAGAGAGGAGGGCAGCAGGTACCGCGCCCGAGCGCCCGTCGTGGGACGAGCTCAGAAGTACTGAGCGAGGGCTGCGGCGCTGCGCCGGTGTGCGTCGGCGCCCTCGGTGTCGCCGGCACCGGTGCACGCGTTCGCCTCGTCCGTGAACCGTCGGACCGCCAGGTCCAGCAGGCTCCGAACGCGACCCTCGGGGTAGGGGCTGCCTTCCTTGAACTCGGCGTACTCGGCCCAACCGAGGACCCTCCGCAGGGCCCGCGCCTGCGCGCTGTCGGTGGTCTCGAGGGTCGCGAGGTCAGCACGCATCAGTCTCAGCGTCGGAGCTTCCTCGTCCATGGGTGCCATCCTGGCGGAAGCCGAGGTCCGGCCGGTGTCTCACCTGGTTGTCCAGATCCTCACGCGGGCCTCGGACGACGGACGCCAGCGTCCTGGACGACGGCGTCGTCGCTAGCCCGGCGGCGGGACCAGCCAGCGGCGGTAGGTCACCGACTGCTCGGTGAACCCGTGGGCCGCGTAGAAGCGTCGGGCCCCGTCGTTGGCCGCTGTGGCGGTCACGGACAGCGCATGGGCGCCCCGACCTCGCGCCCATTCGACGAACGCTGCGACCAGCACGGAGCCGCTGCCGGCGCCGCGGCGCGCCGTCGACACCTGCATGCTCTCGAGGACGGCGACGGGTACGCGGCGAAAGCTGTCCGCGCGGGCGAACCGTCCGACCAGGTGGCCCTGCACCTCGCCGCCGATCCGCAGCGCGAGCAGCACCGCGTCCGGGTCGCCGGCAACCGCCTCCACGTACCCCGCACCGTCGGTCGCCGGCCAGTCCCGGGCGACCACGGGGTCGAACCGGCGCGAGTCGTGCGCCCACAGCCCGTCCAGCGACGCGACCAACCCGGGCACCAGCGCGCCGTCGACCGGGTGCCTGACCGTGATCACCTCGACGGGTTCCATGCCCCGCGACGCTAGACGAGCGACCCGCCCATAAAAAACCCCTGGCGGTAGGACGATGGCGCCGCGGACCACGCAGCACCTGTCGACGCGCACGGACGGCGGGCAGGCCTCCGCTCAGGAGGACGGCGACGCGACGACGACCCGCCGCGCGCCATCGGGGGGCGCCGAGAGCCGGTGCACGCGACGCCGGGCGATCGACGCTCCTGCGCACAACGTCGCGATGAGGAACGGGTGGGTGGCGCCCCGCTCGATCAGTCCCATGACGCCGATCGTCGCACCGTCGACCGAGCGGACGATCAGAGCGAGGTAGCACACCATGGAGACGAGGCCGACGATGCCGACCGTGACGAGCGCTCGCCCCGTGGCGATCGGGAGACCGAGACGTTCCCGAGATCGTCCGAGGACGATGGCGAGGACGTTCCCGCCGATGAAGCCCGCGAACGCGCCCATGCTGTGGAATTCGCCGGTGCCGTCGGAGAGCGCCTCGCCGGAGCCGGGGAACAGTGCCAGCAGGACGCCGCCGCACGCGAGCAGGGCGGCCGGCACGAGGGCGGCCCAGCGGCGCCGACCTGCCAGGCCGCGCAGCAGGGCGACGCCGGTGAGCACGACGAGGCCGAAGGTGAAGAAGCCGGCGTTCATGAGCCAGTACAGGGGTGAGGCCATGAACTGCCCGAACAACGTCGACGGGCCCTGGACCCCGAGGTTGCTGATGAAGTCGTAGGTGTAGCTGTAGGCCGGGTCTGTCCAGGCGGCCGCGGAGACGAACTCGGCGACCAGGAAGATGGCCGGTCCCGCGACGAGGAGGGCGCCGGCGGCGGCACGCTGGCGTGCGTGACCGGAACGCGGGACGGCCGGCGGGGAGGAGGTGGTGCGCGTCACGTTCCGGCCTCGAATCGTCGGTGGTGGGAGTCCAAGAATGGACCGATACCAGGTTTGGTGTCAATCCACCTTTGGTACGCTTCCGACCATGCAGGAGCGAGCAGTGGGCCGGCGGGAGCGCAAGAAGGCCGCGACCCGAGAAGCAATCCGTGACGCCGCTCTCGAGCTCTTCTTCGACCGTGGCTTCGACGCCGTCAGCGTCCGAGAGGTGGCCGAACGGGCCGACGTCTCTCCGACCACGGTGTTCGCGCACTTCCCGCAGAAGGAGTCGCTCGCCTTCTCCGACGAGGACGAGCGACACGAGCGCCTCGTCGCAGCGGTCAGGGACCGGGCGCCCGGAACCACCGTCTCCCACGCTCTGCGGGCCCACTACCTCGCCGAGACTGCCGAGCTCGCCTCCGAGCCGTACGGGCGGGTGCTCGCACTGATGGTGGAGACCCCGTCTCTGGTCGACTACGCCGAACGCATGTGGCTGCGCCACGAAGGCGCGCTGGTCGAGCAGATCACCACAGAGTCGGGTCTTCCGGAGCCCACTGACTCGATCCGCTTGTACGTGCGGTTCGCGCTGCAGATCCCGCTTCTCGCGTCCAGGAGTGCCGACCCACGGGCCGCCATCGACGCCGGCTTCCAGCTCCTCGACGACGGAGCTCGAGCCGTCGCAGTCGACAGCGGGAGGAGATCGGGACAGGGTCGCTGACATCCGGCACCGGCCGCCGCGGCGAGCCCCAGGAGACGGCGCGCTCACAGGGCTTGACGGCTCGTGCGCCCGACGCCCACGTCGAGCCGAGGTCCCGGCCCGTTGACCTCGAGGGAGGTGCCGGTGCGACGATGCCCGGACGACTCGACGGAGGTCCCATGGCTGACGTTCCTGAGCTCCTCGATGCCAATCTGCACCGCGTCTTCAACAACAGGGATGCGGATGCTCGCCGCCGAGTGATCGACGACATCTACACCGACGACGTCACGTTCACCGAACCCGAGGGGACCGTCACGGGCCGCGCCGCCCTCGACGAGCGAGCCGCTGCGCTGCTCGGGAGAACCCCCGCCACCTTCGTGTTCGTCGAGGACGGGCCCCGATACGTCGGCACCAGCACCGGTGCGCTCCCCTGGAGGTTCGGACCGCCCGACGCGCCGGTCGCTCGCGGGATCGACGTCATTACCGTCCTTGACGGACGAATCAGCGAGCTCCTCACGGTCCTCGCCAGCGAGGACTGAGGCCCAGCCGACCTGAGCAGCCGCACCGTACGCGGCCCGTACCCGAGCTTCATCACCTCCGCATGCAGGACGTGCCCGTCCAGGAGTGGTCGCGAGTCACCGAATGAGACTCAGGAGCAGGGCAACCTGGCGCGCGCTGTTCTCAGAGCCGTCGATGACCACGTCCGCCCGTGCGCGAGACGGCGCGACGTAGTGCTCGTGCGCGTCGCGCCCCCGCTCGAGGTGCCCGCGCAGGACCGCCGAGACGTCGTGACCTTCGTCGAGCTTGCGAAGCGCCCTGCGAGCGAGCCGCACGTCCGCGGGCGCATCCACGTAACCACGCCAGCGCACCCACCCGTCGAGGTGCGACAGCGTCAACGCGAACATGCCCTCGACGACGACGAGCGGCGGATCGGCACGCAGCGCCTCGCGGATGGCTGTCACGACGCGGTCGCCGTCGATGGACTCCGGTGAGCTCCTGTCGACGATGCGGCCGTCACCGTCGAACCGGAGCACGCTCGGCGCCAGTTCGGGGTCCGTGTGGTACCAGGCATCCAGATGCAGCACTCGGGCACCGGGCACGCTCTCGGCGAGCGCCAGAGCGAGCGTCGTCTTGCCGGCCCCCGCTCCGCCGCCGAGTGCAAGGACCGGAGGCCCCTGCACCGGGATGGGGCCCGGAGGTGGTGTCGGTGAAGGCCGGCTGCGAGATGGCACTCGGCGCCGCCACCTCCCACCATCTGCGTGATGGCTGCAGCTCGGAGCGGCAGCAACGGACACGCTAACGCGACGCCGCCGCTCGGGCGTACGCCCGCCACGCCTGCGGTGGGCGCGAAGGTGAGCCGATCTGCCGGTCATGCCGATGTCCGGACGGGTCGGCGACCTGCGGTGCCCGCTGGCCGGGCCATGACGAGGGACTCAGGAGACGTGACCGGGCCTGGTCGCGTGCAGCAGGTAGTCAGCCACGAGCCGCGGTTGCACGAGCGGCAGCAGGTGCCCGCCCGGGAGCGTGTCAGCCTCAACCCCGAGCCGGTCGCGAGCGACCCGGCGCTGCAAGCCGACCGGGAAGAAGCGGTCGTCATCGCCGGCCAGAACACGAATCCTGACGGGCGGCCACGCCGTGAAGTCACACACCGACTCGAAGGCGATGTCGGCCTCGGAGCGCTGGTACGGCTCACCTTCGGCCACGACCTCGGCGTCGACGTCGTGCAGGAAGTACGTCGCGACATCGAAGGGACCGTAGCCACCGGCGCGGGCCGCTTCGCCTTGGGCCTCGGATGCGCCCGTGTTCGCCCACCAGTCGCGTGCGGTCTCGCCAGGTTGGGGGACCATCGCGCTCACGAACACCAGCTCGCGGACGGGGACCCGCTCGCACACGAGCGGGGCCGTGAAGCCTCCGAGCGATCCTGCGACGACCACGACCTCAGACCGTGAACCGATCGCGTCGACCACCAGCTCGGCGTAGCGAGTCAGTCCGGCGGCTTCGTCGTCGCCGGGCAGGTCGACCGCGATCACTTCGTGGCCGGCCTCGACCAGGAGTGGAGCCACCCGACTCCACACCCATGCCGAGCCGCCGGCGCCTGGGATGAGAACGAAAGTTCGTACCACCGACTGTGGCTCGACCAGTACGAGCTCCTCAACGGGAGCGGCTGGGAACCAGTCAGCGTCCTCGACAGGGACCTGCGGTGGTTGCGGGTCACCCGGCCAGTCGGGCGGGTACTCGTCAGGGAGGCCGTCCCGATACGGCTGACTGAGGGCCTCAAGGGTGAGCTGGCTGTCGGTGTGCTCGGGCGACTGGTGCGGTGGTCGTTCCACTTCTGCCTCTTTCGTCGCGTGTCTCCGACAGTGGCACGAGCCACGCTCAGCTCTCGGATGCTTGCAGAGGGACGACTAGGTGAGACCCCCGTCTCGCCCGGTTGTCCACGTGCTCACCCCTGACCGAATCCCGCCTCCCGAGCCTTGATGATCGCGTCCGCCCGCCCAGCGGCGTGCAGCTTGGCGTAGATCGACGAGACCACGTTGCGCACGGTCTTGTTCGACAAGAACAAGTCGCGCGCGATCGCGTCGTTGGTGCGCCCGACGGCGAGCAGGTCGAGCACCTCGCGCTCGCGATCGCTGAGCCCGGGGAAGGCCGACGTCTGCTTGGCGGGGCCCGGAGTGCCGACGAACAGCGCGGCGACTCGCCCCGCCAGAGCCGCACCGAACACCATCCCGCCCGCATGGGCCGCCCGCACGGCGTTGCGCACCTCGTCGGCACCCGAGCCCTTGAGCAGGTAGCCCGACGCCCCGGCGCGCACGGCTGAGAGCACGGTGTCCTCGTCCTCGTTCATGGTCAGGACGACCACCCGCACGCCGGGCTCGCGGGCGGTGATCCGACGCGTCGCCTCGATGCCGTCCAGCTCAGGCATCTGGATGTCCATGACCACGACGTCGGGGACCACCTCGCCGACGACGTGCAAGGCGTCGACGCCGTTGCGGGCCGTGCCGACGACCTCCATGCCGTCGAGCGCCCCGAGGAGCGCGACGAGCCCGTCGCGCACGATCTGGTGGTCGTCGACGACGACGACCCGGATCGGCGGGTTCATGACAGCGCCTCCTCTGGGTTCTGGGGACTCAGCGGGAGCCAGGCCCGGACCCGCGTGCCGCCCTCCGGTGGGCACGTGACCTCGCTGAGGCCGCCGAGCTCTTCAGCTCGCTCCCGCAGCGAGAGCAACCCGACGCCGGCCTGGCGGTCGGGGGCGATGCCGCGGCCGTCGTCGGACACCTCGACGACGAGACGGCCGTCGGCGGTGGTGAGCCGCACGACGCAGCGGCCGGCGCCGGCGTGCCGGGACGCGTTGGTCAGGGCCTCGGCGGCGATCCGGTAGGCCGCAACCTCGACGGCTGCCGGCAGCGCGCTGAGCCCGTCGGCCTCCAGGACGGTCTCGTACGGCTGCGACTCCGACAGCTGGGCCAGCGCGCCCACCAACCCGCGGTCGTCCAAGGCGGGTGGCCGCAGGTCGTGCACGAGTCGCCGGACGTCGGCGACGACCTCCTGCACGTCGGTCGTCGTCGCCTCGAGATGTCCTCGGGCCGCGTCGGGGTCGCGATCCAGCAGCAGGCGCGCTGACTCCAGGCGGAAGGCCACCCCGGCGAGGGCGGGGCCCAGGCCGTCGTGCAGGTCGCGGCGGATTCGTCGGCGCTCCTCCTCGCGGGCCAGCACCATCCGTTCGCGGCCCAGCTGGAGCTCGTCGGCCATCCGGCTGGCTCGGGCCGCGGTGGCCGCCTGCCGGACCAAGTCGCCGAGAAGCTTCTCGTCGTGGCCCGACAGCCGGGTTCGCAGGCCGCGGGCGGGGAGGACCAGGCGGCCGATGGGGGCGTCACGGTAGGTGATCGGGAGGGTGCGGGTCTGATCCGGTCGGGCGCCGTACGAGGCGACCAGGTGCTCGCCACCGGGACGGTCGACCTCGACGCTGACGAAGCCGATGCCGAACGCGTCGGCCACCGACCGCGTCACCGCGGCGAGCTGCCCGGCGGCGTCGTCGGTCGTCTCCAGGGTCGACGCCAGGCCGGCGATCGCGTCGTACGGGTCGGCGCGGCGGCCGAGCATCACGCGGCGGACCAGCCGGCTGAGCTGCTGCCGCAGGGGTCCGTAGAGGACCGCCGTGAGGACGAGCACCAGGAGCACGACCTGGCGCTGGTCGAGCGCGCTGCCGAGCAGCGTGGTGAGGGCGGCCAGCACGGCGAGGTCCACCGCCACGATCACCAGTGACAGCGCGCCGTACAGCGTCGTACGCCTGAGCAGGTCCTCGACGGGGACGAGGTCCGGGTCGACGATGCCCACAGTCATCGCGGCCGCGGGCAGCAGGACGACGAGCAGCAGCACGATGCTCTGCACCACGGCGAGCTCGGACACGAGAGTCAGGGGGAGCAGGATCGCCATCACCAGCACCGACCAGGCCAGCCAGCGCAGCCGGTCCCGCTCCACTCCGCGACTGCGCCGGTAGCGCACGACCACCGACGCCATGGCGACCAGAAAGCCGACGGCCTGCGCGGCCAGGGCGACAGGAGCGATCGCGGCGGTGAACGACGGGGGGAGCGGGAGGGTCCAGGCGTCGGCGTCGACGTCCGCAGGGAGCGGCACGTCGCCGGTGCCCATCGGGCTCATCAGCACGACGCACGCCGCCACGAGCATGGCGCCGAGCGCGATCCGGCAGACGACACCCCAGCGGCCCGGCAGGAAGCGCCCCGTCGGGAAGATCATGAGCAGCACGGCGACGGTGGCCGGCAGGAAGGCGCCCAGCCGGTTGAGCACCCACAACGCGGTATCGGCGCCGGCGAGCGAGCCGTCGGCCCGGACGGCGAACCCGACGTAGGACTGGGCCACTCCGTCGAGCGACCAGAACAGGCCGAGGGCCGCCAGCGCAGGGCCGAACCGATGCCGCGGGTCGTGCTCGACGATCACGAGGGCCAGGACGACGAGCGCGAGGCCAAGTGCCGCGTAGGGCCATCCGGGGCCTCCGGCGAGCGCTGGACCCGGTCCCTGGGCAGGGGCGCGGAGGTCGAGGGCGATGCAGACCAAGAGCGCCCCGACGGCAGCGACGAGCACGGCCACCTCGGCGGCGCGTGTCCAGCGCGCGGCTTGCCTCGTCACGCGGACATTGTGGTGCCCGTCCGTCCCGGAGCGGGACGGACGGGCACCGTGTCCGACGGGCGAAGTCGTCACCGGGAGGCGGTGCGGTACACGCGGTCGCCGAACGTGAGGGCGATCCCCGTGACCAGCAGCCACAGGGCGCCGGTGACGCCTGACATGTACTCCAACGGCGAGATGCCGAGGATCACGGTCAGACCGCCCAGGATCAGCCCGACCAGCCCGAGCCAGCGGGTGACGACCCCGCGGCGCGAGGCGACGAACAGGCCGAGACCTGCCAGACCCGTGAGGGTCCACAGCCACGGGACCGTGCCGATCCAGTGGTTGTACATCGCGGCGGTGGCGTCGTCGACGATGCCGCCCTGCAGCAGCGGGACCATGTACTCGGTGTCGAGCGCGCTGCCCAGGATCGAGACGACCGCGGTGCCGACGAGGCCGGCGGCGGCGACCAGCGGCACGAGGCTGTCCGGCATGGCGTCCCGGAGCCGGCGGTGCAGCCCGGCGCCGAACACGATCATGAGGATCGCGCCGAGGACAGTCACGCTGTGGAGGGCGAACATCGCGGGGGCCTTGTCGACCAGCGCCGAGGCGATGCCGCTCGTCGAGCCGGCGAACTGCTCGCGGTAGACCACGTCGACGCTGGAGGACAGCACGATCGTGGCGAGACCGGCGACGGCGGAGGCGATCCCGGCGACTGCCCAGCTGCGCGAGGGCTGCCGGCGCGGGGAGGGGGCTGGGTCCTGGACGTCCGAACGGACGGGGTTGGTGGTGGTGACGCTGGTGGTCATCATCGGGATCCTCTCGAGGTCGTGGTTTCTTCCGATGACCTGACGATGTCGGGCCCGGTGTCCCGCCGGACAGGGACAACTGGGCACGGCTCGTCCCGCGTGCACTGGCCCGACCGAGGCACCCCGACGCGCGAGCTGTTCTCCTGACGGCGACTGCGAGTGCAGCACGTGGCCGACCGATCACGCCGGTGAGTTCCCACTGGGACGAGCCGGCGGTTCATCCACCTGCCTTCAGCCGGAACGCGAGGCGGCGGGGCGCCTGCACGCGATAGCTGTCCGTCACCAGCTCGGCAACCTCGACCCAGTCCGTCTCGTCGTCCAGCACCATTCCCACGACATTCACACCCCAGTCGGCCCGGAAGAACGGAGGGCCGGCATGCGCCAGCGCGGCCAACTCCCCGGGCGGCGCCCGGAAGGTCATCAGGATGGCCGGATCGTCCAGATCGATGTACGCCGACCGCCTCTCGTCGGTGGTGTAGACGTGCAGGAACGTCCGCCGGCGAATCCGCCACCGCAGGCCGATCCACGCCGGCTCCTCGTACGCCTCGGGCAGTTCCCCGCAGATCACCCGGAGCCGGCCCACAACGGCGGGTGGAACGTCCGGGACGCCGCTCATCTGTACCTCCCGCGCCCATCCTCCCCGCCGGGTAGGACGTCAGCACATCAGCACATCAGAGTCTCCGGGGTTGGCGGGGCCGCGCCGACGTCGAAGAACGCCACGCCGATGACAACTTCGCGCGAGAGTGACAGGTCCAGTGCGAACCCACACAGACGCCCAGTCCCCGGGGCCCGGCCGTGCGGGAATGACCCGAGCCACCCAAGAGTTGAGCCAAGCAGACTCAAGTTTCACCGCCTCGAACTTGCGCCCGGCGAACCGCCCGCGCAAACTTGAGCGCGGCGGACTCAAGAGCGGCCCGCGCACACCGGGCCAACTCAGACCCACGCACGACACGAAAGAAGGCAGACACATGGCACGAGCAGTCGGCATCGACCTCGGCACCACGAACTCGGTGGTCTCGGTCCTCGAGGGCGGCGAGCCCACGGTCATCGCCAACGCCGAGGGGTCGCGCACGACGCCGTCGGTGGTCGCGTTCTCCAAGACGGGTGAGGTCCTGGTCGGCGAGATCGCCAAGCGCCAGGCCGTCACGAACGTCGACCGCACGATCACGTCCGTCAAGCGCCACATGGGCACGGACTGGTCGCAGGCGATCGACGACAAGAAGTACACCGCGCAGGAGATCAGCGCGCGGGTGCTCTCCAAGCTCAAGCGTGACGCGGAGGCCTACCTGGGCGAACCCGTCACCGAGGCCGTCATCACGGTCCCGGCGTACTTCAACGACGCCGAGCGCCAGGCGACGAAGGACGCGGGCACCATCGCGGGCCTCAACGTCCTGCGCATCATCAACGAGCCCACCGCGGCCGCGCTCGCGTACGGCCTGGAGAAGGGCAAGGAGGACGAGCTCATCCTCGTCTTCGACCTCGGCGGCGGCACGTTCGACGTGTCCCTCCTGGAGGTCGGCAAGGACGACGACGGCTTCTCGACGATCGAGGTCCGCGCGACGTCCGGCGACAACCGCCTCGGCGGCGACGACTGGGACAACCGCATCGTCGAGCACCTCGTCTCCGAGGTGAAGAACACGACGGGCGTCGACCTGTCCAAGGACAAGATCGCCCTGCAGCGTCTGCGTGAGGCGGCCGAGCAGGCGAAGAAGGAGCTGTCGTCCGCGACGGCCACCAACATCTCCCTGCAGTACCTGTCCATGAGCGAGAACGGGCCGGTCCACCTGGACACCAAGCTCACGCGCGCGCAGTTCCAGCAGATGACGCAGGACCTGCTCGACCGGACGAAGGCGCCGTTCCACTCGGTCATCAAGGACGCGGGCATCAAGCTCGCGGACATCGACCACGTGGTGCTCGTCGGCGGCTCGACCCGCATGCCCGCGGTCACCGAGGTCGTCAAGGAGCTCACGGGCGGCCAGGAGCCGAACAAGGGCGTGAACCCGGACGAGGTCGTGGCCGTCGGTGCCGCGCTGCAGGCCGGTGTCATGAAGGGCGACCGCAAGGACGTCCTGCTCATCGACGTCACCCCGCTGTCCCTCGGCATCGAGACCAAGGGTGGCGTGATGACCAAGCTCATCGAGCGCAACACGGCCATCCCCACCAAGCGGTCGGAGATCTTCTCGACGGCCGAGGACAACCAGCCGTCCGTCCTCATCCAGGTGTTCCAGGGCGAGCGTGAGTTCGCGCGGGACAACAAGCCGCTCGGCACGTTCGAGCTGACCGGCATCGCGCCGGCGCCGCGTGGCGTCCCGCAGATCGAGGTCACGTTCGACATCGACGCGAACGGCATCGTGCACGTGTCCGCCAAGGACCGCGGCACGAACAAGGAGCAGTCGATGACCATCACCGGCGGCAGCGCCCTCCCCAAGGAGGACATCGACCGCATGGTGAAGGAGGCCGAGGAGCACGCGTCCGAGGACAAGAAGCGCCGTGAGGACGCCGAGGCCCGCAACTCCGCCGAGCAGCTCGTCTACTCGACCGAGAAGCTCCTCGTCGACAACGCCGACAAGCTGCCCGAGCAGGTCAAGACCGACGTGCAGGCCGCGGTCGGCGAGCTGAAGGTCGCCCTCGAGGGCACCGACACCGACGAGGTGAAGGCCAAGACGCAGCACCTCGCGCAGGTCAGCCAGAAGATCGGCGAGGCGATCTACTCGTCGAACCAGAGCGCTGACGCCGCGCCGGAGCAGCCGGCCGCGAGCGCGAGCGACGAGGACGTCGTCGACGCCGAGATCGTCGACGACGAGGACGAGGCCGCCAAGTGACGTCCGAGAACACGCCGTCGTCGGGGTCGGGTCAGCCCGACCCCGACGAGGGGGCCCCGCGCTTCGTCGACAAGCGCCGCATCGACCCGGAGACGGGCCAGGTGCGCACGCCGGAGGAGCAGGTCCTGGCTGACGCCGAGTCGATCGCGGCGAACGCCGAGGAGACGGTCGTCCTGGAGGGTCTCGTCGAGGCCCAGCGGATCGCGGCCGAGCGGCTCGAGGAGCTGCAGCGCTCGCAGGCGGCGTACTACAACCTCGAGCAGCAGTACTCGTCGTACGTGAAGCGTGCCAAGGCGGACCAGGTGGCGGCCCACGACCGTGGCGTCGCGTCTCTCGCCGAGGCGCTCATCCCGGTGCTCGACGACATCGAGCTGGCCCGCCAGCACGGCGACCTGACCGGCCCGTTCGCGTCGATCGCCGAGAAGCTGCAGGCCACGCTGTCCCGGCTCGGCATCCAGCAGTACGGCGAGGCCGGCGAGACGTTCGACCCGGCGGTCCACGAGGCGCTCATGCACGCGCACTCGGCGGACGTCACCGAGCCGACGGTCCAGATGGTGCTGCAGCACGGGTACCGCACGGCCGACCGGGTGCTCCGTGCGGCCCGTGTCGCCGTGGTCGACCCGGAGGCGTGAGAATCAGCGACACACGAAGGAGGGAGGCGCCGTGACCGGGCAGGACTGGCTCGAGAAGGACTTCTACGCGGTTCTCGGCGTCCCCAAGGACGCCGATGCGGCGACCATCAAGAAGGCGTACCGCAAGCTGGCGCGCGAGAAGCACCCGGACCACAACCCGGGTGACGCGTCGGCGGAGGCGAAGTTCAAGGAGGTCGGCGAGGCCTACTCGGTCCTGTCCGACACGGAGCAGCGCCAGCAGTACGACCAGCTGCGGGCCATGGCCGGCGGTCCCCGGTTCACCGCCGGGGGCCGCGGCGGTGCCGGCGGCTTCGAGGACGTGTTCGGCGGGATGTTCGGCGGCCAGCAGGGCAGCCGGACGCGGTACTCGACCGGCGGCGGGGCCAACTTCGAGGACCTCCTCGGCGGCCTGTTCGGTCAGGGCGGCGGCGGCTTCCAGCGGGGCCCGCAGCAGGGTGCCGACCTGGCCGCGACCGTCACGCTGCCGTTCCGGCAGGCCGCGGAGGGGTCCACGGTGTCGCTCGGCGTCGAGGGGCGCACGGTCAACGCCCGCATCCCCGCGGGCGTCCGCGACGGCCAGAAGATCCGGCTGCGCGGCAAGGGCCGGCCCGGTGACGGGGGCGCCCCGGCGGGCGACCTCGTCGTCACGGTCAACGTGACCCCGCACCCGGTGTTCTCCCTCGACGGCGAGCACGTGCGGATCACGGTCCCCGTCGCGTTCGACGAGGCCGCGCTGGGCGCGACGATCGAGGTCCCCACGCTCGACGGCTCCACCGTGCGGGTCAAGGTGCCGGAGGGCACGCCCTCCGGGCGGGTCCTGCGCGTCAAGGGCAAGGGCATCACGCGGGCGAAGACGACGGGTGACCTGCTGGTCACCGTGCAGGTCGTCGTGCCGCAGCGTCTCAGCGGCGCGGCGCGGGAGGCCGTCCAGGCGTTCGGCATCGCGACGTCCGGGGAGGACGTGCGGGCCGACCTGCTCGACGCCGCCAGGAAGTGACCTGACGTGCCGTCCGAGGACGCCCGCCTGTTCGTCATCTCGGTGGCCGCCGAGCTCGCCGGCATGCACCCGCAGACCCTGCGGCAGTACGACCGGCTCGGGCTGGTGTCACCGGGCCGGACGAGCGGGCGCGGGCGGCGCTACTCGCTGCGGGACATCGCCACGCTCCGGGAGATCCAGCGGCTCTCGCAGGACGAGGGCGTGAACCTCGCGGGCATCAAGCGCATCCTCGAGCTCGAGCAGGAGATCGACGGTCTGCGCCGGCAGGTCGAGTACCTGCGCGCGTTCGTCGAGCCGGGCCGTCGCGTGTTCACCGCCGACCCGCGCGGCGACGTCGTGGCCGTCCCGCGGGGCCTGCGCGCCACCCGCCGCCCGAGCCCCGCCGCGGAAGCCGGCGCGGTCGTCCTCTGGCGCCCGTCCCCCCGCTGACCTGGGCCTCGAGGCGTGACGTCCCTAGACTCCGGCGAGTGACGTTCGACCTGGATCGCGCCCGTCGGGAGACCCCCGGCACCGCCACCGTCGCCCACCTCAACAACGCCGGCAGCGCGCTGCGCCCCCAGGTCGTCACCGACACCGTCCTGGCCCACCTGCGCCGGGAGGACGAGATCGGCGGGTACGAGGCCGAGGACGAGGCCGCCGACCGGCTGGCGGCCGTGTACGCGTCGGTCGCCCGGCTGGTCGGTGCGCACCCCGACGAGATCGCCCTCGTCGAGAGCGCCACCGTCGCGTGGGACGTCGCGTTCGCGTCGATCCCGCTGCGCGCCGGGCAGCGCATCCTCACGGCCCGCACCGAGTACGTCAGCAACGCCATCGCGCTCCTGCAGGCGTGCGAGCGCACCGGCGCGACGCTCGAGGTCGTCGAGGACGACGAGCACGGCCAGGTCGACGTCGACGCCCTCGCGGCCCGTCTCGACGACGACGTCGCACTCGTCGCCCTCACGCACGTCGCCACCGGCGGTGGCCTGGTCAACCCCGCGGCGGCGGTCGGCCGGCTGACCCGTGCCGCCGGTGTCCCGTTCCTGCTCGACGCGTGCCAGTCCGTCGGCCAGCTCCACGTCGACGTCGACGAGCTGGGCTGCGACCTGCTCGCGGCGACCGGACGCAAGTTCCTGCGGGCCCCGCGCGGCACGGGCTTCCTGTACGCGTCCCGCGCGATCACGCCGCACCTCGTCCCGCCGGTGCTCGGCCTCGACGCGGCCACGTGGACGTCGGCCACGACCTGGGAGCCTGCGCCCGACGCCCGCCGGTTCGAGACGTGGGAACGCAACGTCGCCGGCCTGCTCGGGCTCGGCGCGGCCGCGGAGTACGCGCTCGGGTGGGGGACCCGCGCGATCGAGGAGCGCGCGGTCGAGCGGGGGGAGCGGCTGCGCGGGATGCTCGCGGAGGTCCCCGGCGTCACGGTCCGGGACAAGGGCGTGCAGCGCTGCGCGATCGTCACGTTCACGGTCGACGGGGTGCCCGCGGCCGACGTCCGCGACGCGCTGCGGGCGGCGGGCGTCAACGTGAGCGTCACGAGGTCGACGTCGTCGCAGCTCGACCTCGCCGCCCGCGGGCTCACCGAGGTGGTCCGGGCGTCCCCGCACTACTACACGTCGGACGACGACCTGGAGCGCGTGCTCGCCGCGCTGCCGCGGCGCTGACCTCGGCGCTGACCTCGGCGCGGACAGCCGACGACCCCCGGTGACGGCTCACCGGGGGTCGTGCGCGGCTGGTGCGAGTGCCGGCGTCAGTGCTGCTGGCCGTACGGCGACGTCGTCCCGTCCGGGCCCTGCCCGTACGGCGAAGGGGCCGGCGCGAACCGGGGGTCGCCGGTGGTGCCGGGCTGCGGCTGCTCCCACGGCGGGGTCGGGGCGGCGCGGTACCCGTACGACGCGGCGACGGGGTAGCCGGCCGCCGGGTAGCCGCCCACGGCGGCGCGCAGCTCACGCAGCTCCCGCTCGATCGGCCACTCCTTGAAGCAGAACATCAGGAGCACCACGATGTTGGCGATCGGCACGAAGCACAGCGCCGCGTACCAGCCCGAGTAGCCGGCCTTGCGGGCGACGCGGACGTAGCAGTAGATGCCGAACGCGATCGCGGCGGCGTAGAAGACGAAGAAGATGACCATCACTGCGGCGGGCATCGCCGAGGACGTCGAGGCGTAAGGGTCGTCCATGGTCGGCCCCTTTCAAGATGACTGCCGGGCGGGCAGGGGCACCCGGCACGCGGGTGCGGCGGACGCTCACGGCACCGGGCCGTGCGCAGGTGGAGCGCGAGCGAGGCTATCCGGCGGACGGACGGGATGGACAGGCCGAACCCCTCCATAGGCGTCAGATTCACTCGTCGGGACCCGAACGGCGGATATCCGACGGCACAATGCTGCGGTGCAGCGGACAGCGCTCGGGATCGACGTCGGGACGACGAACGTCAAGGTCGCGCTCGTCGACGTCGCCGACGGCCACGTGCTCGGCCTCGCGGCGGCCCCGACCCCGTCGCCCGCGGACCTGCCGGCCGTGCTCGCCGGCCTCGTCACGCGGGCGCTCGGGCACGGCCCGGCACCCGAGGCCGTCGGGATCGCGTCGATGGCCGAGACGGGCGTCCCGCTCGACCCGGACGGGGAGCCGCGCGGCAACTGGCTCCGGTGGGACGGCCACCGCGCCGGTGCCGAGGCCGCGGCGCTCGCGGACCGGCTCGGCCGTGCCGACCTGTTCGCCGCGACCGGTGTCCGGGCGAGCGCGAAGGTGCCGCTCGCGACGTGGGCGTGGCTGGCGACCCACCGGCCGGACGACCTGCGCGGCGGCCGCTGGGCCGGGGTCGCGGACCTCGTCGGCCTCGCCCTCACCGGCCGGCTCGCCACGGACCACACGCTCGCGGGCCGCACGATGGCGTACCGGCTCGGCAGCCCGGGCGAACTCCCGACGGCGTTCGACGCCGACCTGCTCGCCGAGGTCGGCCTGCGTCCCGAGCAGGTGCCGGACGTCCTCGCACCCGGCGAGCTGCTCGGCGGCGTCCGTCCCGGACCGTTCACGGATGCCGGTCTGAGGGCGGGCACCTCGGTCACGATCGCCGGGCACGACCACGCCGTCGGCACGTGGGCGGCCGGTGTCCGCGCCGCCGGGCAGGTCGCCGACTCCGTCGGCACGGCCGAGGCCGTCTGCACGCTCCTCGCGGACGACCCGTCGCCCGGCCCGGTCGCCGACGCGGGCATGAGCCTGGTCCGCACGGTCGGCGGACGGCTGCCCGCACTGCTCGCGGGCTCGTCGTCCGCGGGCGCCACGATCGCGTGGTGGCTGCGCGCGCAGGTGCCCGACGAGGACCCCGCCCGGCTCATGGCGGACGTCCTCGCGCTCGGCGACGACCCCGGACCGGTCGTCGTCCTGCCGTACCTCGCCGGCCGGCAGACGCCGCACCCCGACCCGGACGCCCGCGTGCGGGTCGTCGGCGTGGGCTCGGCCACCGCACGCACCCACGGGCTGCTGCTCGGCCTGGCGCTGCAGGCCCGCTGGATGCTCGACACCCAGCTCGCCCTCGCGGGCGGCCTCACGCCCGAGGACGTCGCGGTGCTCGGCGGCCCGATGGCCGTCAACCCGGCGTGGCTGGGGCTCAAGGCCCGGGTGTCGCCCGCGCCCGTGCGCCGCGTGGACGCCGCCGAACCGGTCGCGGCCGGCGCCGCCCTCCTGGCCGCCGAGCGCGCGGGCGTGCTCGACGGCCCGGCGCCCGTGCTGCCGAGCACCCCGGCCACGCCGCCGCGGCGGGACGACCCGGCGATGGCCGCGGCGTACACCCGCTTCGTCGCCGCCGCCCGCGCGCGGCCGGCGGTCGGGTTCCTGCACACCGGCGCGATGCACCCGCCCACGTTCGACGCGCTGCTCGCCGACCTCGCCCCGCACGTCGGTGCCGCCCACGTGGTCGACACGGGCCTCCTCAGAACGGTGCGCCGCGACGGCGTGACCGACGAGGTCCGGGCCGCCGTCGCCGAGCACCTGCGTGAGCTCGAGCGGGCGGGCGCGTCGGTGGTCCTCGTGACCTGCTCGTCGATCGGGGAGGCCGTCGAGGTGGCAGCCGCGGCCGTGCGCATCCCGGTGCTGCGGGTCGACCGCCCGATGGCCGCCGAGGCGGTCGCGCTCGCCGGGGACGGCGGCCGGGTCGTCGTGCTCGCCACGCTCGGCTCGACGGTCGGCCCGACGAGCCGTCTCGTGGGTGCCGCGGCCCGGGACACCGGGGTCGAGGTCCAGGTGGAGGCCGTCGTGGTGCCGGGCGCGGCCGAGGCCCGGGACGCGGGCGACGACGACACGGCCGACCGGCTGGTCGCCGAGGCCGTCGTCGGGGCCGCCGCGCGTGCCGACGTCGTCGTCCTGGCCCAGGCCACGATGGCCGCCGCCGCCCGCGCCGCGGTGGCGACGCCCGTCCTCACGTCTCCCGCGACGGGCCTCGCCGCCGCCCTCGCGACGCTCACCACCCACGGCTTGCCCCTCTGACGCCCAGGTCAGGGCGCATGTCAGCACGTGTCAGCCCTCGTGTCAGCGCCGTGTCGGTGCCGTGTCAGGCACCCCGGGCAGGCTGACGGCCATGACCACAGACCTGGTGATCGAGGCAGAAGGCCTCATCAAGCACTTCGGGGAGACGAAGGCCCTGCAGGGCGTCGACCTCTCCGTCGCCCGCGGCACCGTCCTCGGCGTGCTCGGCCCCAACGGGGCGGGCAAGACGACGGCGGTCCGCATCCTGTCGACGCTGCTCGTCCCGGACGGCGGCCGCGCCCGCGTCGGCGGCTTCGACGTCGTCAAGGACGCCGAGCGTGTCCGTCAGACCATCGGCCTCACGGGCCAGTACGCGTCCGTCGACGAGGACCTCACCGGACGCCAGAACCTCCAGCTCATCGGCGTCCTGCTCGACCTCGGCAAGGCGCAGGCGAAGGTCCGCGCGGCCGAGCTGCTCGAGTGGTTCGACCTCACGGACGCCGCCGACCGCCCGGCCAAGACGTACTCGGGCGGCATGCGCCGCCGGCTCGACCTGGCCGCGAGCCTCGTCGGGCGGCCGGACGTGATCTTCCTCGACGAGCCGACCACGGGTCTCGACCCGAGCAAGCGCGAGGACATGTGGAACGTCGTCCGGTCGCTGGTCGACGACGGCTCCACGGTGCTGCTGACCACGCAGTACCTCGAGGAGGCCGATGCGCTGGCCGACGAGATCACGGTCATCGACCACGGTCGCGTCATCGCGCACGACACCCCGGACGGCCTCAAGCGGATCGTCGGCGGCCAGACCCTCGAGGTCCGCCCGTCCGACCTGAGCCGGCTGGAGGAGACGGCCGCGATCCTGCGGCAGGTGTCCGACGGCCGCGCCGACGAGATCCGCAAGGGCGTCCTCGCCGTCCCGGTGAGCAACGACGAGGCGATGACCGCCACGGTCGCCCGTCTCGCCGCAGCCGGCATCGCCGTCACCGAGCTGTCCCTGCACCTGCCGAGCCTCGACGAGGTGTTCTTCACCCTCACGGGTCGCACCGCGTCCGAGGACGACACGACCACCACGAAGGAGGTGGCGGCATGAGCACCACCACGCTCGACGCACCCCGTCGCCCGTCGACCCCGAGCGCCGCGGCGCCGCGTCCGACGAAGCGTCCGTTCCCGCTGGTCCGCCACTCGCTGGCGCTCGCCAAGCGCAGCCTCATCAAGACGTGGCGCACGCCCGAGGCCCTGATCGACGTGACGCTGCAGCCGATCATCTTCCTGGTGATCTTCGTCTACATCTTCGGTGGCGCGGTCGCCGGCGGGACGCAGGAGTACCTGCAGTTCCTGCTGCCGGGCATCCTCGCCCAGACGATCGCGCAGGGCGCCATCGCGATCGGCGTGAACCTCAACACCGACCTGGAGAAGGGCATCTTCGACCGGTTCCGGTCGCTGCCCATCCCGCGCTCGGCCCCGCTCGTCGGCGCCGTGTCCGGCGACGTCGTCCGGTACGTCATCGTGACGATCTCGACGTTCGCGATCGGCTACGTCATGGGCTTCCGGATCACCACGGACCCGCTCAGCGCCATCGCCGGGTGCCTCCTCGCGATCCTGTTCGCCCTGTGCCTGTCGTGGGTGTCGGTGTTCGTCGGCATGAAGGTCCGCACGTCGGGCGCCGTCCAGGGGATCATGTTCCTGGTCATCATGCCGCTGAGCTTCGCGTCGAACGTGTTCGTCCCGACGTCCTCGCTGCCGTCCTGGATGCAGACGTTCGTGGCCTGGAACCCGCTGACCCACCTGGTGGCCTCGATGCGCGGCCTGTTCCTCGGCGCGCCGCTCGGCAACCACGTGTGGTGGACGCTGGCGTGGTGCGTCGGCCTGGTCGTGGTGTTCATGCCGCTGGCCCTGCGGGCGTACCGCAAGAAGGTCTGACCGACAGGTCGAGAAGGACGGGCGGTCCGGCGCACAGCCGGGCCGCCCGTCGGCGTCCGTCGGCGAGCGTCCGCCGGTGGGCGTCAGTCCGCCAGGACGCCTGCCAGGAGCTCACGGATCCGCGGGCCGAGCGTCACCGCCGGTCGGGCTCGCAGCGCGGCGACTGCGGCGGCCTGCTCCTCGACGTCGCCGAGCGTCGCCGCCAGGCTGTCGCCGAGCTCCATGCGGAGCATCGCCGCGAGGTTCGCCCCGAGCCGGAT
Source organism: Cellulomonas chitinilytica (assembly GCF_016862675.1). GTDB lineage: Bacteria > Actinomycetota > Actinomycetes > Actinomycetales > Cellulomonadaceae > Cellulomonas > Cellulomonas chitinilytica. Next base: position 38,950 of record NZ_BONK01000006.1, read on the forward strand.
GCCGAGCGCCCACAGCTCGCGGGCCTCGTCGTCCCGCCCCTCCCGGGCAGCGAGCTCGGCCCCGCCGAGAGCCACCGAGCCCAGGACGGGCATGTCGGTGGTCGCGTCCGCGTCGGGCAGCGCCAGGCGCAGGAGCTGACGGGCCCGCTCCCGGGCGTCGCGGGACCGGGCCGGCACCTGGTCGGCCACCCCGAGGTGCACCACAGCCGTCGCGACGCGGAACACGCTGCGCGCCTGCGGGATCGGCATGCTCGCCTCCTCGTCGACGACCGCGGCCGCGGCGTCGGCGTGATGGACGGCGTCGTCGAACCGCCCGTTGCGCCACGCGACGTGCGCGAGCCCGAGCAGGGCCTGCGCCACGTCGACGGGGTCGGCCGGCGAGTCGACGACCTCCTGCAGCACCCGGACGGCCTCCTGGTCGCCGCCGAGCGCCCGCTGCACGTCGAGCAGCACCCGCGCGGACCGGGCGTCCTGCATGGCGCCGACGAGCTCGAGGTGCTCGATGCCCCGGCGCAGCCACAGCTCCGCATCCGCCGCCCCGCGCTGCCCGTCCCACTGGCCGACGCCCTGCGCCGCCATGCCCATGCCCCAGTGGTCGCCGATCTGCTCGAAGCGGTGGTACGCCTCCATCGCGTCCGACGCCGAGAACTCGGCCTCGCCGGTGTTCTCCCGGATCGCGGCGCGCAGGAACAGGCCCAGCCCTTGCAGGTACGGGTCGTCGGAGTCGATGAGGGGCAGCGCCTCGACGTCCTCCATCCGCGTCCAGCTCAGGCCGGGCAGCGTCGCGACGAGCGTGGCCATCCGCGGCTCGACCTCGTCCGGTCGCTCCGCGAGCACCTGGCGGGCCCCGCGCCACGCGAGCGCCATGAGCCGCACGGACTCGATGGCCCCGGCGTTGACCGTGGCGAACAGGCAGGTCGCGACGAGCCGGTCGCCGTGCGGCAAGGGCCGGCCGGCCGCGCGCCCGCGGACCAGCGCGGAGGTGCGCCGCGCGGCGGGGGAGTCGACGTGGAACAGCTGCGTGGACCACGCGACGACCTCGAGGTGCAGCCCCCGGATCGTCCAGAGCTGGAAGAGCGCGGCCGTGATGTCGACGGCGGGGGGCTCGTCGTCGTGCGCGACGGCCCACCGCAGCGCCGCGAGGAACGTGTCCTGCTCGGCCGCGCACCGGGTGAACGCCGCGATCTGCCCGTGCCCGATGAAGTCGTCGCGCAGGAGCACGCACTCGGCGGCCGACCAGCGCACGAGCCCCTCCATCGCCGCGGGCCGCCCGCCGACGGCGTCGAGCCGGGCGGTGCCGTACTCCCGGACGGTCTCGAGCATCCGGTACCGGGCGGGGCCCTCGTCGCTCTCGTCGAGGGTCAGCAGCGACTGCTCGACGAGCATCGCGAGCCCGCGCCGCACCCGGCGGTCCTCCTGCCCGGACACGGCGAGGGCGGTGTCCGCGGTGAACGGTGCGGGGATCACGGCGAGGCGTTCGAGCAGGTCACGGTCGGGCGGGTCGAGCAGCTCGCGGCTCCAGTCGACCATCGCCCAGAGGCTGGCGTGCCGCTCGGGCAGGCCGCGCAGGGCGTCGTCGAGCAGCGCGAACCGGTCGGACAGCCCGTCGAGGACGTCGTCCACGGGCATCGCCCGCAGCCGGGCCGCGGCGAGCTCGAGGGCGAGCGGCAGGTTGTCGAGGCGGTGGCACAGCTCCCGGGCCCGTTCCTGGTCCCAGCCGACGGTGTCCCGCCCGGCGCGCGCCCGCGACTCGAGCAGCGCGAGGGCGTCGTCGTCGGGCAGCGCGCGCAGCCGGTGCACGACCTCGCCGACGATCCCGAGCGGCGCACGGCTGGTGGCGAGCACGACGACGTCGGGCGGTGCGGCGGCGAGCAGGTCCGTCACCACGGCGGCCGCCGCGTCGAGCACGTGCTCGCAGTTGTCGAGCACGACGAGCCCGTCGAGGTCCTGCGCGGCGAACCGCAGCCGCTCCTCCGGGGCGAGCAGGCGCCGCCCGATGGCGATGTCCGGTCCCGCGGCCGCCGTCTCCGCCCCGCCGAGCGCCGCGAGGACCGCCGGCAGCACCTCGGCCGGGTCGTGCACGCCGGCGAGCTCGACGGCGCGCACGGACGTGCCGAGGGCCGCCGCCCGTCGTGCGACCTCGGTCGCGAGCCGGGTCTTGCCGGCCCCGCCCGTCGCCATGACGGTGACGAGCGGTGCCTCCTTGAGCGCCGTCTCGACGGCGACCACGTCGGCGTCCCGGCCGACGAGCACCGTCGCGGGCCGTCGCCAGGACACGGGCAGCGCCACGGTCGCGCGCGGCGCGGCGGGCGGGGCCGGACGGGTGGGGGCGGGGCTCGGTGCGAGCTCGCCGCGCAGCAGCGCGAGATGGGCCTGCGCCACCACGGGCGAGGGGTCGGTGCCGTACCGCTCGGCGAGGTCGGTCCGCAGGTGGTCGACGACCTCGACGGCCTCCGCGTCCCGGCCCTGGGCGGCGAGGACGCGCACGAGGAGGGCGACGAGCGGCTCGTCGGGCGGCGTGCGCAGGGCGACGGCGCGCAGGTCGTCGACGGTGCCGGTGGTGTCGCCGAGCGCGAGGCCGGCCTCGGCGCGGACCGCGGCGACGTCGGCCAGGAGCCGGGCCGTCGCGGCGTCGGTCAGGTCGGGGACGAGCGGGACGAGCGCGCGGGCCTCGCCGGCGAGCGCACGGGCGGCGGTGGGGTCGTCGGAGCGCAGGGCGGAACGGGCGCGGGCGACGAGCGCCGCGACCTCGTCGGTGTCGACCTCCAGGCCGTCGGTGGGCAGCCGGTAGCCGCCGGGCGCGGCCGCGACGGCCAGGCCGAGACGGCGCGCCCGTGAGACGAGCGCCTGCACCGCGCCGGTCGCGTCGTCCGGCGGGTCGCCCTCCCAGACGTCCTCGACGAGCGCGGCCGACGACACGGCGCGCCCGCGGGCGTCGAGCAGGGCACGGACCACCGCGACGAGCCGGTCGCCCCGGACGGCCCGGCCGTCGACGGCGAGCGTCCCCAGGGTCGTGATCTGCACCGGCACAGCATCCCTCACCCGCGGCCCGCGAGGGGCGCACCACCACGGACCTGGCCCGGACGACGCACCGGGCCGGTCGCACGTGGCGACCGGCCCGGTGCCCGCTGCGCGGGAGGGGTGGGGGTGGTCAGGCGTAGGCGCCGGCCGGCTGGGCCTGGGCGCCGGCGCCGCGGTACGTGCTGCCGTCGAGCCAGAGGATGTACAGGAAGATCAGGCTGAGGAAGAACAGCCCGGCGGTGAAGCCCGCGCCGTGCCCGAACGACGTCGACAGCGCGTGCAGCACGATGACCGTGATCACGATGTTCACGATCGGGATGAGGTACAGGACGATCCACCAGGCCGGCTTGCCGGTGATCTTGAGCAGGACGATGGCGTTCCAGATCGGCACGAAGGCCTGCCAGCCGGCCTCGCCGGCCTTGTTGAAGATGCCGAACAGCGGCAGGGCGCCGATGACGTAGCCGACGAGGTAGCCGATGAACAGGCCCGGGCCGAAGGTGGGGGTCGTGTCCGTCGCAGCAGCGAGAAGTGTGTGCATGCGCGGAACGTAGCGGCAGCGGGGCGGACAAGTGGGGCGTTTCGTGCATCAGTTCGGTCACGGGCGTGGACGTTCGGCCGTTCGGCCGTGTCGATGAGGGTCGTGCGGGGCTGCCGGTTCGGCCGTTCGGGGGACCCCGGCACCGACTTCGTCGGACCTGCGGCGTGTCGCCGTACGGCGCGTCGGGACGAAGCGGACCGTGCCCTTGTGGACGTGCGTGTGCACCGTCCTGTGGGGCCGATGTGGACAGCTGCAAAGGTGCAGGCCAGGGGTCGTGTCAGAGGTCGTCGATACCCTGGTCGTTCTCCACAGGATGAAAAAACGACACGGATGTAACACAAGCCCTAGTGGTCGCTTGCGGGCCGCACCCCCAGGTGTAGTGTTGCCGACGACGCGGTGGGGGAGCCGCAGTCGGCCCGGGGAGGGCCCAGAAAACTCGCGTGAGCACCCTCGTGGAGCGCCGCGCAGAACAGGCAAGAGGGAGAGCCACGATGTCGATCACGGTCTACAGCAAGCCGGCGTGCGTGCAGTGCAACGCGACCTACCGCGCACTCGACAAGCTCGGTACCGAGTACACCGTCGTGGACATCAGCGAGGACGCCGACGCCCGTGACTACGTCATGTCGCTCGGCCACCTCCAGGCCCCCGTCGTGATCGTCGACGGCGAGCACTGGTCGGGGTACCGCCCCGACCGCATCAAGGCGCTCGGCGAGCGCCTGGCGACCGCGGTCGCCTGACCAGTCGTACGTCGACCGGCACCTGACGGTCGGTCGTCGAGCGGGCGGCGCGAGCCGCACCCACGGACGCCCCGGGCCGGCGCAGGCCACCACCGCGCCGGCCCGGCGGGCATCCTTCAGCACGCCCGGACGGCCCGCACGCACCGGCCGTCCGACGTCCGACCCGAGTGAGGGAGCATCGCGATGAGCTCGCTCGTCTACTTCTCCTCCGCCTCGGACAACACCCACCGTTTCGTGCAGAAGCTCGGTCTTCCCGCGCAGCGCATCCCGCTGCGTCCGACCGAGCCGTTCCTGCACGTCACCGAGCCGTACGTGCTGATCGTGCCGACGTACGGCGGAGGGAACGAGGGTGGCGCAGTACCCCGGCAGGTCATCAAGTTCCTCAACGACGAGGACAACCGTGCTCTGATCCGCGGCGTGATCGCGGCAGGGAACACCAACTTCGGCGAGAAGTACTGCATCGCGGGGGACATCGTCGCGGCCAAGTGCCGCGTCCCCTACCTGTACGGCTTCGAGCTCATGGGAACGAACGAGGACGTCACCCGCGTCCGTGAGGGATTGAGGACATTTTGGCAGCGACAGTCGCAGATACCCGCGTAGAGCTGACGGGGCTGGACTACCACGCCCTCAACGCGATGCTGAACCTCTACGGCGCGAACGGCGAGATCCAGTTCGACAAGGACCGTGAGGCCGCGCGGCAGTACTTCCTGCAGCACGTCAACCAGAACACGGTGTTCTTCCACGACCTCGACGAGAAGCTCGACTACCTGGTCGAGAACAAGTACTACGACCCCGAGGTCCTGGCGAAGTACGACCGGTCGTTCATCAAGACGCTGTTCCAGTACGCGTACTCGAAGAAGTTCCGGTTCCAGACGTTCCTCGGCGCGTTCAAGTACTACACCTCGTACACGCTGAAGACGTTCGACGGGAAGCGGTACCTGGAGCGCTTCGAGGACCGCGTCTGCATGGTCGCCCTGTCGCTCGCCGAGGGGGACCAGGACTTCGCGGTCAACCTCGTCGACGAGATCGTCAGCGGCCGGTTCCAGCCGGCGACGCCGACGTTCCTCAACCTCGGCAAGGCGCAGCGCGGCGAGCCCGTGTCCTGCTTCCTGCTGCGCATCGAGGACAACATGGAGTCCATCGCGCGCGGCATCAACTCCGCGCTGCAGCTCTCGAAGCGCGGCGGCGGCGTGGCCCTCCTGCTGAGCAACATCCGCGAGCACGGTGCGCCGATCAAGCACATCGAGAACCAGAGCTCCGGCGTCATCCCCGTGATGAAGCTGCTGGAAGACTCGTTCTCGTACGCCAACCAGCTCGGTGCCCGTCAGGGTGCCGGTGCCGTGTACCTGCACGCGCACCACCCGGACATCTACCGGTTCCTCGACACCAAGCGCGAGAACGCCGACGAGAAGATCCGCATCAAGACCCTGTCGCTGGGCGTCGTGATCCCGGACATCACGTTCGAGCTCGCCAAGAAGAACGAGCCGATGTACCTGTTCTCCCCGTACGACGTGGAGCGCGTGTACGGGGTGCCGTTCGCGGACATCGACGTGACCGAGAAGTACTACGAGATGGTCGACGACGCGCGGATCCGCAAGTCGAAGATCAACGCCCGCGAGTTCTTCCAGACGCTCGCCGAGCTGCAGTTCGAGTCGGGCTACCCGTACGTGATGTTCGAGGACACGGTCAACCGTGCGAACCCGGTCAAGGGCAAGATCACGCACTCGAACCTGTGCTCGGAGATCCTGCAGGTCTCCACGCCGTCGACGTTCAACGAGGACCTCTCGTACGACCACGTCGGCCGGGACATCTCCTGCAACCTCGGCTCGATGAACATCGCGCTGTCGATGGACTCGCCGGACTTCGGCAAGTCGGTCGAGACGGCGATCCGTGCCCTGACCGCGGTGTCGGACCAGACGGACATCGAGTCGGTCCCGTCGGTGAAGAAGGCGAACGCCGGCGGCCACGCCATCGGCCTCGGCCAGATGAACCTGCACGGGTACCTGGCGCGCGAGCGGATCTTCTACGGGTCCGACGAGGGCCTCGACTTCACGAACATCTACTTCTACACGGTGGCGTACCACGCCATCCGCGCCTCGAACCTGCTGGCGCAGGAGCGCAAGCAGAAGTTCTTCACGTTCGAGGACTCCAAGTACGCGACGGGCGAGTACTTCGAGAAGTACATCGAGAAGTCGTGGGAGCCCCGCACCGAGCGGATCAAGGCGCTGTTCGCGGACGCCGGCGTGCACATCCCGACGCAGGACGACTGGCGTGAGCTGGCCGCCCTGGTGAAGGAGCACGGCATCTACAACCAGAACCTGCAGGCGGTCCCGCCGACCGGCTCGATCTCGTACATCAACCACTCGACGTCGTCGATCCACCCGATCGCGTCGAAGATCGAGATCCGCAAGGAAGGCAAGATCGGCCGCGTCTACTACCCGGCGCCGTTCATGACGAACGACAACCTGGAGTACTACCAGGACGCGTACGAGATCGGCTACGAGAAGGTGATCGACACCTACGCCGAGGCCACGCAGCACGTCGATCAGGGTCTGTCCCTCACCCTCTTCTTCAAGGACACGGCGACGACTCGTGACCTCAACAAGGCGCAGATCTACGCCTGGAAGAAGGGCATCAAGACGATCTACTACATCCGCCTCCGCCAGCTCGCCCTGGAGGGGACGGAAGTGGACAATTGTGTTTCCTGCATGCTGTGACCTGCGGAAATGGCGCTGAATGACATCCTGGTGCCGGGCGTCGTGGGCTATGTCTACGGCGTCCGGCTCCAGGATGCGGATGACGAGTACCGATACATCGGGATGACGGAGTCGACCGTCGCTCGCCGGTTCGCGCGCCACCTCGGCGAGGCGCGACGCGGCCGGCGAACGCCGTTCTACGACTGGCTTCGCAAGCATGCGGACGAGGTCTCGGTCGACGTGCTCGAGCGGGTGACCGGTTCTCGGGCGGAGCTCGGTGAGGCAGAGATTCGCTGGATCGCACGCCGCCGATCCGCGGGAGACGCACTTCTCAACCTCACCGACGGCGGTCTCGGCCCGACGGGTGTCGTCTGGACCGACGAGCAGCGCGACGCCGCCCGGGTCCGATCGACGGGCCGGGAGGGCGTCAGTCGGCCGGGCGCGCTCAACCCGTTCTTCGGGCTGACCCACAGTGCAGAGCAACGCGCCACGTGGGTGCGCAGTCGTGCCGGGACGAACGCGGGCGACACCAACCCCAACTTTGGGAAGTTCGGCCCGGACCACCCCAGCTTCGGTCACACCATGAGCGACGAAGCGCGCCGAGCACTCTCCGAGGCACGCAAGGGCGCTGGCAACCCCAACTTCGGCAAGACGGCGAGCGCGGAGACGCGAGCGAAGATGTCCGCAGCACGGCGTGGCCGCCCGATGCCGTCGAGCCGGCGCAGCGCCCACACCAGGTATCACACCAACAGAGGCATGCGGAGCTCGCGATGCGGGTTCTGCGACACGATCGTCGAGCAGCAGTTCGCCCTGCTCGTATCTCAGGGAGATGAGAACGCATGACCCCCACCGGGAAGCTGAAGCTGATCGACCGCGTGTCGGCGATCAACTGGAACCGGCTCGAGGACGAGAAGGACGCCGACGTCTGGGACCGCCTGGTCGGCAACTTCTGGCTGCCGGAGAAGGTGCCGGTCTCGAACGACATCCAGTCGTGGGCCACGCTCACCGAGCAGGAGAAGACGCTCACGATGCGCGTCTTCACCGGCCTGACGCTGCTCGACACCATCCAGGGCACCGTCGGCGCGGTCAGCCTCATCCCGGACGCGATCACGCCGCACGAGGAGGCCGTCTACACGAACATCGCGTTCATGGAGTCGGTGCACGCCAAGTCGTACAGCTCGATCTTCTCGACGCTGTGCTCCACCAAGGAGATCGACGAGGCGTTCCGCTGGTCGGAGGAGAACCCCAACCTCCAGCGCAAGGCCGAGATCGTCATGGAGTACTACAAGGGCGACTCGCCCCTGAAGCGGAAGGTCGCGAGCACGCTGCTCGAGTCGTTCCTCTTCTACTCGGGCTTCTACCTGCCCATGTACTGGTCGAGCCGCGCCAAGCTGACGAACACGGCCGACCTGATCCGCCTGATCATCCGCGACGAGGCCGTGCACGGGTACTACATCGGCTACAAGTTCCAGAAGGGCCTCGAGAAGCTGTCGGCCGAGGAGAGGGCGGAGCTCAAGGACTACACGTTCGAGCTGCTCTTCGAGCTGTACGACAACGAGGTGGAGTACACGCAGGACCTGTACGACGGCGTCGGCCTCACCGAGGACGTCAAGAAGTTCCTGCGCTACAACGCCAACAAGGCCCTGATGAACCTCGGCTACGAGGCGCTGTTCCCGCGCGACGAGACGGACGTCAACCCGGCGATCCTGTCCGCGCTGTCGCCGAACGCCGACGAGAACCACGACTTCTTCTCCGGGTCGGGCTCGTCGTACGTCATCGGCAAGGCCGTCAACACCGAGGACGACGACTGGGACTTCTGACCCGTCGCTTGCACGACAGCCCGGGCCGGCGACAGCCCGGGCTGTCGTGCGTCCGGCCAGGTCAGGTCAGAGTGACGACGGAGGCCGCGCGGCGCACGCGGGTTCCGTGTGAGGATCGCGGGCCTTTCGCATGAGGCCTCTTCGACATCGGTCGTCCGTGCACCGGGTCCTACAGCGGCCCGGGTGAGATCCCGGTCCGGACAATTCAGACATGGGTCGCTAGGGTGACGAGCGGGCCGTGATGGCGCGCGGTCCACCACCACCGCCCTTCGGAGGCCGCCGTGCTCCCCGATGACCTGCTCGTCGAGCTCCTTCCGCGTGAGCCTCCGCAGTACGCGGGTCGGCAGGTCGAGGCTTCGACCGCGGGCGAGTACCTGCTCGGCGCATGGACCCAGGTGATCCGGGGCGCGCTGGAGGAGCGGGCGCGATACGACGATCAGTTCGCGCGAGACGTGCGGCGAGCGGTGTTCGTCGGGATCGGCGTCTTCCGCGCGCCTTGGCGCTCCGACGGATTCAACGGCCCGTTCCGGGTGGTCCACGGGTATCAGTTCGGCGTGGCGCTCCTGTCAGCGCATCGACCCGAGCCCCGAACGGAGATCGGCGCTTTCGGCGAACCGATCCGTCAGATGGAGACCGAGTTCCGGTGGCACGGTTCGCCGCCCGACGAGGGCCGCATCGCCGCGTACTTCGAGGACGGCGGAGACCTGTTCGGCGTCACCGCGCGGCACGTCGTAGACGGCCTGCCCGCAGGTCGTCGCGCGCCCGTGTCCTGCGAGCACGGCACGGGGACGACGATGGTGCGCGGCGGTGGCCCGTACGTCGACGCCGCGACCGTACGACTGGGCTGCACAGTCAGGCCGCTGCGCGCCACGGGTGGCTCGCGCTCGGCGCGCGCAGGTGAGCAGGTCTGCCACCACTTCGACTCGGGGCTGTGCACCACGAAGATCGTCGAGCTGCAGAGCACGACCCAGTTCCGGTCGGCCGTCATGCCGCAGCACTTCCTCACCGACGACCACGGACATCCAGCGGACAGCGGCGCGCTGGTCTCGTCTGCTGTCAACGGCGACATGTGCGGCATCTACCTGGGCGAGTGCACCGCGCGCGACCCGGACGGGTCGCTCGCGACGTACGGGTTCGGGCTCGACCTGCCGCAGGCACTCGACGTGCTCGGCATCACCTCACCCCTGGCTGGAGCGACCCATGCCTAACTACCAGCTCGTCCTCGCGTCGTCCGCTGAGCTCTCGCTCGACGACACCGGTGGCCCCTATTTGGTCGACCAGCACAGTGGCACAGACAGGATCCTGCAGGCCGTCGACAGGCTCGGCGAGGTCTGGGAGGTCGCCGTCGAACGACTGTCGGGGCTCGCCACGACCACCCGGAGCGCGGTCGCCGGCTCGCCGTTCGAGCTGGACTCCATCGAGTTCAACCTGGGTATCGAGGCGGGTCTGACGGTGGGGCTCGTGACGAAGGGCGAGGCGTCGGTGTCGCTGCGCTTCACCCGCAGGCCGGAAGCGGGCGACGGGTAGCACGAGCTGCCTCAGCCGGCCTGCACCCGCGCGCCACCCTCCGCATGACGAGATCGGTCGCCCGTGCTCAGCGCAGTGGCAGCTCGATCGTCGCGACGGCTCCGCCGCCGTCCCGGTCGTCGAGCAGGAGCCGTCCGCCGTGCCGTTCGGCGACCTCCCGGACCAGTGCCAGGCCGAGACCGAAGCGTGGCCGCGTCGGCGGCGTGCGGTCGGCACCGTCGCCGTGGGACCGTCCGCAGCGCGAGAACCGCTCGGTGAGGCGTCGGCGGTCCTGCGGTGACTGCGGCAACCCGTCGCCTTCGTCGGATACGGAGATCCGGACGGTCCGCCCGGCGTGGCCGGCAGCCCGACGGCGGCTGGGCGTCCTCACCCCGCTGGTGGCCCTGGCGGCGCTGGTGTGCGTCCCGCTGGGCCACGCAGGCGGGCGGGTGGCTCGAGGAGCACGTGCCGGAGAGCCCGCTCGTCGACGAGCGAGACCGGGACGTCTCCGACCTGCGCCGACGCGTCCGGACCGGCGCGAGCGCTCGATCGCAGCTGAGGGTTGCCTCACCTAAAAACGTGGGTTGACCTGCGGAATCGTCGTCCGTGGCAGTAGCAGGACGAGCCCGCCGGGTCTACGGTCGATGGAAAGCCGGTCCACCCCTCAGCCCCCGGAGGTCGTCGTGACAGAGCTCATGGAACTGCCCACCGTGTCCGAGTGCTCGGTCGAAGGCTGTTCGTACAACGACCACTCGCACTGCCACGCGGCGGCCGTGACGATCGGCGGCGTCGCCGGTGGGGACGCGCAGTGCGCCACGTTCATCCCGCTCGGCGTGAAGGGCGGCCTCGACAAGGTCATCACCCACGTCGGCGCGTGCCAGCGGCAGGACTGCACGCACAACTCGCACCTCGAGTGCACCGCGGCGTCGGTCCGGGTGGGCGCGGGCCACGACATCGCCGACTGCCTGACGTTCGCGCCGGCCTGACCCCGGCCGCACGCGCCGACGGGCCCCGATCGCCGCAGCGGTCGGGGCCCGTCGGCGTCCGGGGGATGTCCGAGGCCCCGGGGGAAGGTCGTCAGGCCGGGTGGCGGGCGATGTCGATGAGCTGTTCGACGAGCACGGCGGCCTCGGGCACGAGGTCGCGCTCGCCGGGGACGAGCGACGGGTCGAGGGCCCGCAGGGCCGCCGCGTCGGCGATGGCACCGGTCGGGTCGACGTCGGTCGCGCCGAGGAAGGCCGCCAGCAGGACCCGCGCGGCCTGCGAGTAGACACCGCCGGCGTCGACGACGACCTCGGCCAGGATGAGCGCGGTCAGCGCGACGTCGAGCTCGGCGGTCCCGGTGCGGGCGTTCGACCAGTCGACGACGGTCGGTCCGTGGGACTCGGAGAGGATGACGTTCCCGGGGTGCAGGTCGAGGTGCACGACGGTCGGCCCGCCGGGCACGCGCGGCCACGGTACGTCCGTCTGGGCGGCGTGCAGCTCCGGCGCCGGCACGGCGTGCAGGCGGGTGTGCAGGTCCGCGAGGATCGCCGCACCGTCGGGGAGGGAGACCTCTCCGGCGGCGAGCGCCTGGAGCAGCGTGGGGCCGTGCAGCCGTTCGAGGACGATGTCGGCGCCGTCGACGCCGAGCACCGCCGGTGCGGGGAAGCCGTGCGCGACGACGTGCCGCAGGATCTCGGCCTCGGGGGCGGCGTCCCGCCCGGACCGGTAGCGGCGCAGGACGGTCGCGTCGTCGAGGGCGAAGACGTCGGCCGCGGTGCCCGACGCGAGCAGCGGACCGGGCTGCTCGTCGGTGGCGTGGTGGTGCTGAGGGGAGTGCTCCGGCTGCGTCGGGACGTCCGGGGCACCGCCGGTGGCGGGCGGGCCGCCGACGGGCGAGGGGCGTCCCGCGGGGTCGCTGGGAGCCAGTTCGGCGGGGTTCATAGGACGACGGTAGACGCTTTGCCCCGATGTGTCCCCCGTCGGGGGTGGATCGCTTCCTGACCTGGGGAAGGAGTGTCCATGAACTGACACACACGGACGTTTGACCTGATCGTGGGCCGCCCCGGCGTGCCTCCGGGGCGGCCGTCAGGGCCGCGCGATGCGCGCGAGCGTCTCCACGGCCTGCTCGTGCGTCGACGGCAGCAGCTCCACCCACACCCGGACCGGCCGCCGCGTCGCGTGCCCGACGTCGAGCGTCGCCACTCTCCGGCCGATCTCCGCGTGCAGGTCGTCGAGGTGCGTGCCGAGGTCGTCCTGCGGGCGCGACAGCACCGCGAACACACCGCCGCCGAGCGTCGCCATGGGGTGCCCGTGACCGAACGTGCTGGTCATCGCGGCGCCCACTGCCGCCGACCGGGCGGCCCGGGCAAACGGGTCGACGTAGCCGTTCGCGACGTCGACGAGCACCAGGTGGTGGTCGAAGTCCGCGTCCCGGGCGTCGTGGTACGCCTCCGCGAGCCGGACGGCGAGGTACTGCTGCGTCGGCAGGCCCGACTCCGGGTCGAGGCTCGTGCCGAACGCGACGGCGCCCGCCTGGGCGTCGGCCCACCCCTCGCACAGGGCACGCAGGACCGCGCGCGGCGGTTCGGGCTGGCCGGTCGTGCGGTACAGGCAGGCGAGGTCGTCGATCGTCTCGCCGACGCCCACGCCGTCGTAGCCGCGCGCACGGCCGAGCTGCTCGGCGGGCGCGGCGGCGTCCTGACCGGTCAGCAGGGCGAGCGCGAGCGCGTCGACGGCGGGGTGGTACCAGTCGGCAGGGCGCAGCCAGACGGACGCGACGCTCTCGTCGCGCCAGCGGTCACGGAGCGCCGCCGGCACGGCGGAGTCGAGGCCGATGTTCATCGTCACGCCGGATGAGAGGCGCCGGCGGCGGGGGTGTGACGCGGGTAAACGGTTTTTCACCCGCGTTCACCCGATCGGTTGCAGCGCCGACCGCTTCGTTGCGAAAGTTGTCGGTTAGTGTGCACGGGGCGTTTCATGCTGATTCACCCGAACAGTGACGGATCATTCTGGACGGGTCGACGGGACGCTGACGGGAGCGGGTGTGAGTTCCAGCGCAGACCTCGAGAGCGGCGTCGTCGCAGACGCCGACCTCCTCGCGGCCGTGCGGGCGGGGGACTCGTCGTCGTTCAGCGCCCTCTACGAGCGGCACGCGGGCGCGGCGTTCGTCGTGGCCCGCCAGTACACGGACTCGAAGGCGGACGCCGACGACGTCGTGGCGGACTCCTTCACGGCGGTGCTCGGCGCTCTGCAGCGGGGCAACGGTCCGGACGCCGCGTTCCGGGCGTACCTGTTCACCGTCGTCCGGCGCGTCGCCGCCGTCCGCCGCACCTCCGCCCGCCGCGTCGAGCCGACGGACGACGTCGCGACGCTCGAGGCCGGTACCGCGCTCGCCGGCACCGCCGAGGAGCCCACCCTCGAGGGGTTCGAGCGGGGCGTCGTCGCCCGCGCGTTCCACTCCCTGCCCGAACGCTGGCAGGCCGTCCTGTGGCACACCGAGGTCGAGGGCCTGAGCCCGGCCGAGATCGCCCCCCTGCTGGGGCTCACGGCGAACGGCGTCGCGGCCCTGGCCTACCGGGCCCGCGAGGGACTGCGGCAGGGCTACCTGCAGCAGCACCTGCAGGACCCGATGGACGAGGGCTGCCGGGCGGTCGCCGGCAAGCTCGGTGCCTACGTGCGCGGCGGGCTCGGCACGCGCGAGACGACGCAGGTCGAGAAGCACCTCGAGGGCTGCGGCGAGTGCCGCGCGCTCGTGCTGGAGCTCAGCGACGTCAACCACGGCCTGCGGGCGGTCATCGCCCCGCTCGTGCTGGGCCTCGTCGGGGTCGGCGCGCTCGCGACCGCGCTCCCCGTGGGCGGCGGGCTCGCCGCGGGCGCGGCGGCGCTCAGCGCGGGCCACACGGCCGGGACGTCGGCGGGCGCCGCGGGTGGGGCCGCCGGTGGCACCGCGGCGGCAGCGACGGCCGGCGGTTCGGGCGGGACCGCGGGCGGTGCTGCAGGTGCCGGGGCGGTCGCGACCGGCGCGACGGCCGCCGTCGGGGCGGGCGGTGCCGCGGCAGGTGCGGGCACGGCCGCGGCGGGCGGCATCGCCGCGTTCTTCGGGTCAATCCCGCTCGGTGCCGCCGCGATCGCCGCCGGGGCCATCGCGGTGGCGGCCGCCGCGACTGCGGGCATCCTCGCGCTCACGAACGGCGACACCCCGGTGGCCGACCCCGCACCGTCGTCGAGCGTGACGCCGAGCGTCACTCCGACACCCACCCCGACCCCGACGCCGACGCCGGGCCCCACGACGACCACGCCGGCCCCGACGGACCTGCCCACGCTCCCGCCCGACGACCAGACCACGACCGGGACGCCACGGAACGCGACCGGCGGGCTGACGGCGTCGGACGACGAGGACACCACCGACACGGCGACCCCGCTCGCCGCGCCGACGACGGATCCGCCCGTGGAGCCCCCGGTCGAGCCCGGCCCGGCCCAGGTCGCGGTCGACCTGCCGGACGGCGGGCTCGTCCTCGCCGCGGGCGTCGCCGGGCAGGAGCTCGCGATCGGCGTGCGCAACACCGGCGGCTCGACCGTCACGAACCTCCTCGCCGAGGTCACGCTGCCCCCGGGCGTCACCGTCGACGCGGCCATGCCGGTCGCGGTCCAGGCGACCGGTCGGTTCGCGCCGATCTCGACGGCCGGCTGGGTCTGCACCGACGGCTCGGCGACCGGCGTCGCGCAGTGCACCCTGCCGTCGCTGGCGCCGATGACCGCCGCACAGCTGGTGCTGTCGGTGTCCATCGACGAGGCGTTCGACGCGGTCGACGGCCAGCTCGGGCTGCGGGTCACGGGTGGCGGCCTCGACTACACGGCGCCCCCGATCCCGCTGCGGATCAGCCCGTCTGCGCCCCGGCTCGCCCTCGCGGCCGAGCCGTCCGCGCTGACGCTCGTGTCCGGGCGCGAGCGGGTGCTCGACCTGGCGCTGGCGAACGCGGGCGGGTCGCCCGTCGGCGCCACCCCGGCGAGCGCGACGATCGACGTGCCCGTGGGGGTCGGCTGGAAGGTCGCGGCCGGGTCGGCACCGTGGACGTGCGCCGAGGCGGAGCCAGCGCCCAGCCTGCCGCGCGCGGCGGCGGCCGCGGTCGTCAGCGCCTCCACGACCGTGCGGTGCGAGCTGTCGACGCTGGCCGCCCGGGCACCGGCCCCGCTCGCCCTCGCGCTCGCTGCCGACGTCCCGGGGGCCGTCGCGGGGCGCCAGCTCTCGGTCGCGCTCGCCCCGTCGGGCTCGCGCCCGCCCCAGACGTTCGCGGTGCCGTTCGACGTGGTCCGGCCCGCGCACCTGACGATCTCGGGGGACGCCGGCGGGGCCGTCGCGCTCGGCAGCACCACGTCGGTCGGGCTGGCCGTCGTCAACGACGGCGACCTCGACACGTCGGGCGTGCACGTCACGCTCGGGCGGCCCGAGACGGTCGCGTGGGACCCGGCGTCCGTCGGCGGCGGCTGGACGTGCACGGGGACGCGCACGCAGGCGTCGGCGGACTGCGTCTCGGGTCCGCTCGCGACCGGGCAGGAGCGTGCGCTCGTCGTCCCGCTCGAGGCCGTCCCGGGCGCCGTCGGTGACCTCGGCGCACTCTCTGCCGCGGTCGGCGGCGACGACGCCGACGTGTCCGGCCCGCACGCGGTGCACCTCACGGGCACGCGACCCGTGCTGCACCTCGCCGCCGACGACCCCGAGGTCCACGTCGTCGACGACTCACCGGGCACCGTGTCGTTCACCGTGTTCGTCGACGACGGCGCCGGTGCCGCCGACGCGGCGGACCTCGTCGCGACCGTCACGCTGCCGCCGCAGCTCACCGCGACACCGCCCACCGGGAGCCCGTCGACCTCGCAGTGCACGGTCCTCGCGGCCCGCACGATCCGCTGCGACTTCGGCGACGTCGAGGCGGGCGGCTCGGTCCAGGCCCTCGTGGACGTGCAGGCCGCGGGCAGTGCGCGGGGCTCCGTCACGGTCGACGCGCAGGCGGCGGGGAGCGAGGTCGTCACGGGACGCTCCGAGGTCGTCACGTCGTCCGGCGGTCTGAGCCCGCGCGTGCGGTTCGACGGCGGCTGGAGCGTCACGGAGGTCGGTGCGCCGCTGCTCTCGTGCCGCGCCACCGACCCGCTGTGCCGGTCCGCGCTCGAGAAGGGCGACCGGGACAACAACGGGCTCGAGATGGTGCCGCTCGACGAGGCACGCGCCCCGGGCGCGGTCCCGCCGTACCCCGGCGCCGCCGTGTCGTCGACCGCGCAGCTCGCCGTCCCCGCCGGCCGCGAGATCGCGTTCGCCGGCCTGTACTGGTCGGCGAACATCGGCCCCTACGACACGTGGAGCAGCCCGCGGGAGTCCGCCCGGCTCCGCGGCCCGGGCGGCTCCTACGTCGACGTCCACGGCTCGCTCGTCGCGACGCCGTACGACAACGCCGGCCGGCAGTACTACCAGTCGTTCGCCGACGTCACGCCGCAGGTCGCCGCCGGTGGCTCGGGTGCGTGGTCGGTCGCGGACGTCGCCGTCAGCGCGACCCGCAAGGACGGCGACCGCACCTACTACGCCGGCTGGGCGCTCGTCGTGGTCTACGCCGACCCCGGGTCCGACGCGTCCGTCACCGTGTACGACGGCGGCTCGTGGATCGGGACGTCGCTCGCGCCGCCGGCCTTCCAGTTCGCGGCCGAGGCGGGCACGTCGGCGCGGGTCGGTGTCGTGGCGTGGGAGGGCGACCGGACCAGCAGCGGCGACCGGCTGGAGCTCGACGGCACCCCGCTGGTCCCGCAGCGGTGGAGCGGCACCGGTCCGACGGGCGGTGGCTCGGGCGACAACGCGTTCGACTCCACGGCGACCGGGTGGCGTGCCACGAACGCGCTCGGCACCGACGCCAAGGGGTTCGCCCCGACGGTCCTGAAGCAGGACGTCGGCACGCTGCAGGCCCGGACGACCGGCGACCAGTACCTCGTCGGCGCCATCACGCTCCGGACGAGCCCGCAGCGCTGACGCGTCCCGCCCGCTGCCGCGGGGGAGACGGCGCTCAGTCGGCCGGTTCGACGACGGCCGCCACCGCCGCCTCGACGGGCACCACGCCCGAGGTGAGCTCCAGCACGAGCCCCGCGGTGTCCGGCCGGTGCAGCACCGCCGCGAGCACCGCCGCGACGTCCGCCCGCGGCACCGCCCCGCGCGGCACCGACGTGTCCAGCCGGACCGTGCCCGTCGGCTCGTCGTCCGTCAGCCGGCCCGGCCGCACGACCGTCCAGTCCAGGTCACGCTCGCGCAGGTCCGCCTCGCTGGCCGCCTTGGCCCGCAGGTAGGTGGCGAACACCCCGTCCGTCCCCGCCGGCGGCTCCCCGTCGACGCCCATCGACGAGATGAGCACGTACCGCCGCACCCCCGCCTGCGCGGCCCCGTCGGCGAGCAGCCCCGCGGCCGCCCGGTCGACCGTGTCCTTGCGCTCGGCACCGCTGCCCGGACCCGCCCCGGCGGCGAACACCACCGCGTCCGCGCCGGACACCGCCTCCGCGACGTCCCGGGCGTTCGCGCGCTCGAGGTCCAGCACGACGGGCTCCGCGCCGTCCGCCTGGACGTCCTCGACGTGCGCGAGCTGCCGCACGAGCGCCACGGGCACGTCACCCCGTGCGCTGAGGGCCCGCGACAGGTGTCGGGCCACCTGTCCGTGCCCGCCTGCGATCGCGATGCGCATGGCGTCCACGGTAGGCAGGACGGTGCGACCCGGCGACCGGGGGCCCGCGCCGGGCCAGGCCGTGCGACCGATCAGTCGCAGGGCGGGTCGAGGAGGCGCAGATGGGTCAGCCGCTCACCGACCTGGCGGACGTCGCCCGACCCACCGGGCACGAACGACAGGGCCGTGGCCGTCTGCGCGCCGGGGAGCAGGTCCTCGGCGATCTCGCGGAGCAGCTCGGCGACCTCGGCGAGCTGGGCGCTCGACGGGTGCGCGGCCTCGTCGGGCAAGCTCACGTGCAGCACGAGGCCGGCGCGGGCGGCGGGTTCGAGCCTGGATGGCGACAGCGGTGCAGGGACGGTCATGGGTGTCTCCGAGGAAGCGCGGCGGGACGGCGGCGGGGCCGTGGGGTGATCGGTCGGTGAGGGTCAGGACCGATGACACGCATAGCGCGCGCATACGCGGACGAGCACCCATCGGGTGTCGTGCGTGCATGCGGGGAGAGTCACCCGGGCATGGTGGCACGGGGGTGGCGGGGCGCCAAGGGGTTTCGTCCGGATCTCAGGTCGTGGACCGGGCCGGGCGCTGCGGTCAGACGATGCCGTACAGCCGGTCGCCCGCGTCGCCGAGGCCCGGCACGATGTACGCCTTGTCGTTGAGCCGCTCGTCGACGGCCGCCACGACCACGGAGACGTCCGCGCGGTCGCCGACGAACTCCTCCACGACCTTCAGGCCCTCGGGGGCGGCCAGCAGGCACACCGCGGTGACGTCACGCGCGCCGCGCTGCAGCAGGTAGTCGATCGCCGCGACGAGCGTGCCGCCGGTCGCGAGCATCGGGTCGAGCAGGAAGCACTGCCGCCCGGACAGGTCCTCGGGGAGCCGGTTCGCGTACGTGATCGCCTCGAGCGTCGTCTCGTCGCGCTGCATGCCGAGGAAGCCGACCTCGGCCGTCGGCAGCAGCCGCGTCATGCCGTCGAGCATCCCCAGACCGGCGCGCAGGATCGGGACGACGATCGGGCGCGGGTACGCGAGCTTCACACCCTGCGCGGCCGTCACCGGCGTCTCGATCTCGACCGTCCGGGTGTGCACGTCGCGCGTCGCCTCGTACGCGAGGAGCGTCACGAGCTCGTCGACGAGGAGCCGGAACGTCGGCGACGGGGTGTTCCTGTCCCGCAGGACGGTGAGCTTGTGGGCGACCAGCGGGTGGTCCGCGACGTGCAGGCGCATGCGCACAACCTACCGGTCGTCCATCTGGTGGACATCGCCTCGCGCCTCTTCCGTCAGCGGGCCGGTGCGGGATCATGGCGCGATGACGGACGGAGAGCCACGGCGGGCGGTGCTGGATGTGGACGCGTGGGCGATGGGGCTCGCGCTCGACGAGGCCCGCCGCGCGTCGCTCGCCGGCGACGTGCCCGTCGGCGCGGTCGTCGTCGGGCCGGAAGGGACCGTCGTCGGGCGCGGGCACAACGTCCGCGAGGTGCGTGCGGACCCCACCGGGCACGCCGAGATCGTCGCGCTCCGCGCCGCCGCGGACCGGCTCGGACGGTGGCGTCTCGACGACTGCACGCTCGTCGTGACCCTGGAACCGTGCCTCATGTGCGCGGGGGCGATCGTGCTCGCCCGCATCCCGCGGCTCGTGCTCGGCGCATGGGACCCGAAGGCCGGCGCGTGCGGGTCGCAGTTCGACGTGGTGCGCGACCGGCGGCTCAACCACCGGGTCGAGGTCATCGGCGGCGTGCGCGGGGACGAGGCCGGGTGGCTGCTGCGGGCGTTCTTCGACGCGCAGCGGGAGAACGGGTTCTGACGCCTACCGGGGCGTCGGCAGGGACTCCGCCAGGTCCGTCAGGGTCTCGGACGTGCCCGCGTCGAGCGTGACCGTCGCGTACCTGTCGCCGCGCGTCGCGCCACGGTTCACGACGACGACCGGCTTGCCCGTCTGCGCCGCGTGCCGCACGAACCGCAGCCCCGACTGGACGGTCAGCGACGACCCGGCGACGAGCAGCGCGTCACCCTCGTCGACCAGCGCGTACGCCCGCTCCACCCGCTCCCTCGGGACCGTCTCCCCGAAGTAGACGATGTCCGGCTTCAGCATCCCCCCGCACTTGGCGCAGTCCGCGACCTTGAAATGGCTGGTCTGCTCGATGACGGCGTCCGCGTCCGGGGCGATCTCGATGTCCGCCACCACGTCGTCCACGAAGTGCGGGTTGAGCTGGTCCAGCCGTGCCGCGAGCTCGCTCCTCTCGACGACCGTGCCGCAGCTCAGGCACACGACCCGGTCGTAGCGTCCGTGCAGGTCGATCACGTGCCTCGACCCCGCCGCCTCGTGCAGCAGGTCCACGTTCTGCGTGATCACCCCGTGCACCACCCCGCGGTGCTCCATCTGCGCGAGGGCCCGGTGGCCCGCGTTCGGGAGCGTCCGGTGCACGTGCCGCCACCCCACGTGGTTCCGCGCCCAGTAGTGCCGTCTGAAGGCCTCGTCGCCCGTGAACTGCTGGAACGTCATCGGGGTGCGCTGCGGGGAGTTCGGGCCGCGGTAGTCGGGGATGCCGGAGTCCGTCGAGACGCCCGCGCCCGTGAGGACCGCCAGGTGGTGGCCGCTGAGGGTCTCCACGACGTCCGCGAGAGAGCCGGCGGTCAGCTTGCGGGCGTCCGTGGTGCTCATCCGTCCACGGTAGGCCGGTCGGGGCATCCCCGGCATCGCTCGTGGTGTTCTCGCGTCCGACGCACGTCGAGTGCGGCATGGTCATGCCCGTGAGACGTCCCGCGGTGGTCTGCGCGCTCCTCCTCGTCGTGCTCGTCGGCGGCTGTGCGTCGATCGCGGACGAGCCGCAGACGCTGGAGCCCACGCCGTCCTCGTCGGTCGAGCAACCGACGTTCGCCGCGTGCGACCGGGAGGCCGCCGACCCGTCGAGCACGAACCTGCGACCGAGCGTGCTCTCCGCGGCGGAGCTCGCGATCGTCGCCGCGTGGGACGACGGGTGGGCCCCCGACGGCCAGCTCGTGGTCGAGCACGCCACAGACCTGCTCCTGCCCGCGGGCCAGATCGGGTTCGGCAACGGGTACGAGGCCTCCACAGGGTGGGTGGAGTCCCAGCGGGTCGCACCGGACGGCACGACCGCACCGGTCTCGCTCGCGGTGCTCGACAGCCCGTCGTCCGGCCGGCGGGTCGCCTTCGTCGAGGTGCGGGTCTCGCCCGCGCCGCCCGTCCGATGGGACGAGGTGCCAGACCTCGGGTTCGTGACCGACGGCGGCGACGGCGGCGTGCTCGCGCTGCCGTCAGGCGAACCCCCGTTCGTCGAGGACCAGGCCGCGTTCGACGCGATCGAGGCGATGTACCCCGGCGGGGACTCGGCCTCGGGCACCGTGTGCGTGCTCAGGTCCGTCGGCGCCGTCGTGACCGGGGTGCAGTTCTCCGCCGGGTGGGGCGACGGCGGGTACCCCACGTTCCTCGGGTACGACGACACCGACCGCGTCGTCAGCGCCGTCTCGTACGGGGCGGTGCTGCCGTGGTCGCTCAGCGGGCTGCCCGGCGTGCCGCCTGAGGGCATCGACGGGGTGGGCTGACCGCCGATTCGGAGCACCGCCTCCGACCGGGTACTCTTCTCCGCGAGGTAGCGTGTCCGAGCGGCCTAAGGAGCACGCCTCGAAAGCGTGTGTGGGTGAAAGTCCACCGTGGGTTCAAATCCCACCGCTACCGCCACACGAAGGGCCCCACCCGCATGATCATGCGGAAGTGGGGCCCTTCGTCGTTGGGGCCACTCCCTTTTCACTCCCCGTTGCGTCTTCTGACGCCTGCGACACCAGCTGGTCGATGACCATCCGGAGGTCCGGAGCCACGCTGATCCGCTGCACGTAGTGCCGGGCCGTCGTCATCTCGTCGGCGTGCCCGAGCAGGGCCGTCGCGTTCGCGAGGGTGGTCGCGCGGGCCACCTGGGTCGCCACGGTGCGGCGGAAGTCGTGGGGTGTGACATCGAGGTCGACGTCCTCGAGCGCCTGCTTGAGATGGTCGCGGACATGACTCGGAGCGCGCGGCGTGGCCCTCGTCGTCGGGAAGACGAGGTCGTCCGGTCCGCCGTCGAGCTCGAGCGCGATCGCCTCGCTCAGTGCGGTTACGACGAACGACGGGAGCGTGATCGTGCGCCGCGACGAGTCCGACTTCGGCTTGGACTGACGCACCAGCTTGCCGTCGTTCCTCACGACCGTCCCCGTCACGGTCAGCGTGGGGATGTCCGCGTCCAGGTCGAGGTCCTCGATGCGGAGCGCCAGACACTCGCCGATCCGCACACCGGTGCCCAGCATCGTGTCGACGATCTGCGGCAGGAGCGTGATGTTGCGCCGTCCCCGGATCGCGGCCGGCCGGTCCTCCCACTCCCGGACCGCCTTGCGCAGCAGGGCGATGTCCTCGAGCGCGATGGTCCGGACGGCTGCGCGCTTGGGCTTGCGGACCGTCACGGCATCCCGGACGGGGTTGACCGGTGCTGCGCCGTAGCGGACGCACATCATCATGACCTGGGACATCACGTTGCGGGCCTGGCGGGCGGTGTCGAACTTCTGCGCCTGGCTGAGCGCCAACAGCATGCGGTTCACGGCCACCGGCGTCACCTCTCGCACCCTTAGGGCTCCGAAGGCCGGACGTAGGTCGTGCTCCAGGATGCCGAGGTACGTCCTCAACGACTGGGGGGTCACCTGCCCCTCGACCCGCTTCTCGACGACCCACTGGTCGAAGACGACGCTCATCCGTGTGTCGGGTGCGATCGTGCCGGCGCCGGTGATCATCCCGGCGCTGCTCGCGTTGTGGAGCTTGTCTTCGAGCCGGCGCTGTGCCGCGGCGCCGGACGGTCCTCGCGCCTCGAGCTTGTGCAGGACGCCGGCGAAGTCCCGGAACTTGGCCTGCGCGCGCCAGACGCCCGGCGTGAGCTCCCTACGGGAGATGTGACCCCAGCGGCCGGGCTTGATGGGTTCCCGCGGCACGGGTCATCCCTCGTCCTGGTTGTCGGTGATCCGGTCGAGCTACTCGTCGACGTCGTCGGGCCGGTAGCGCAGTCGGGCACCTACGCGAACCACCTTCGGTCCGCCGCCGCGGCTGGACCAGGCGTAGACGCAGTGCTTGGTCACCCCGAGGTAGTCGGCCAGCTCGTCCGGCGTCCAGAGACGCCTGCGGGTCGTCGGTCCCGCGCTTGTGGTGCTCATCTCAGATCCCCCTGCTCGTTCGTACTGTCGTTGGCTTGTCCTGTCGGTTGTCGCTGGTGCGCGCATGGCGTTGCTCGGCTCGCCACTTCGCATACTCGCGGGCCCGCGACGCGGCGGCGTCGGCGAGTGCCTTGTCGCCGGCGCGCGGCCAGCCGGAACCGTCGTAGGCCCAGGTGCCGATGACCAGCGTCGTCTCTTCGTCGTCTGCCATGAGCTGGGCCTCGAGCGCACGGGTGTCGAGGGGCGTCGCGCGGCGCCTGGCCTCGACGGTCAGGCTCTGGAAGCGCCGACGAGCGCGGCGTAGAGCACCGAGGGTGACCGAGTACCGGCGTGACTTGGTCGAGAAGTGGCCGCGGAAGCCGAGCATCGAGGCCCATCGCCCGAGCAGCGCGTACGGGCTCTGAGCGCACTTGCCGCACAGTCGCGGGTGCCGGTCGCCCGCTCGCTTGTCGCACGCGAAGGGGCAGCCGGCCATGGCGCGAGCGGCGAGGGCTCGGCACGACTCCATGAGGTTCGCCAGGTGGGGAAGAGGGTGCCTCGGGTCGACTCCGGCCGACTTCGTCGAGTACTTCGCCAGGTAGGCCGCAACCTGCTCGGTGGTGATGTGGTCGCCGCCGGCGAAGCCATCGCGAACGATCCTGACGTCCGTCTGGGCCCCGAAGCGCAGGATCCGCTCGACGTCTCGGTCGTCGAGGGGCGCTGCGGCGCAGCGCACTGTGCTCACGGCGTGACGCACGGCTTCGTGGAGCCTGGCGGCGGCGACGGGTGCAGGAGAGCCCGGACCGTCCGGTCCGTCGATCCGCACGAGAGCGTGGAAGTGGACAAGGCCGCGCGTCTGGAACTCGGCGACCTTGGCGTACTCGAGTCTTGCGTGGTGCTTGAGATCGTGGTCCCGCACCCCGAGCTCGGCAGCCAGCTGGCGACGCAGCGCGATGGTGAAGCGGCGCCACAGTTCTGGCGCGTGCCACTGCCAGATGATGGCCGAGTCGGTGTCGTAGCACTCGCGGCACAGCGGAGCGCCGACCCGGGGGTCGTCGGCGTCGTGGTGTGCCCAGCAGGTCAGCCGGCGGCCGTGCGGGCACCACGCCAACCGGGTGCGCGGGTGGCAGGGCTGCTTTCCGTCGCGGACTCCGTGGACGAGTCCGAACGACGGCGCCGTCAGCGTCACGAACAGCAGCGGGCTTGCGTTGACCGTGGCTGGGACGCCCTTGCCACCGTTGAGGCCGGTAGAGATCAGCTCGAACGTGTCGCGCGCGTAGATGCGCGAGCACGACGCGCACACCGACTCGCGACGGTTGCCGCACGGCTTGTAGAGCAGACCCAGCGGCTCGTCGGCCGAGCGGAACGTCTCCACGATCTCGCCCGTCCGCAGATCGACGGTCTCCGATCGTCCGACCAAACGGACCGGGTGTGCGCAGTTGCCGGCCCTGGAGATCGTGTCCGCGAGAGCTGGCATGGTGCCGTCGCTGAGGCGTCCCATGATGGACTCCACCTCAGCCAGCGCCAGGTGGTCCAGGTCGAGTGGTGCGTCAGGCCCGTGACCTCGAAAGCCGGTGCGAGTTGCCCTCGTCATCACGCCACCTCGGAGTCCTTGGGCGTGCGAGGGGTGCGAGGAGTCCGCCGGCGCGGAGCCGATGCCTGCTCGTCGACGTCCGGAGTGACCACGGAGACCAGCTCGTCCAGTGCATCGTCCTCGACGGCCTCGACGGCCTCGACGGCCTCGACGGCCTCGACGGCCTCGATCGGCACGGGCGGTGCCGGGTAGCACTGCGCAACCATGCGGATGACGTCGTCTGGCCAGAAGTCGGCACGGACCCGCTCGACGGCGCCGTCATCCCTCACGACGTAGCCGGCGCCCGGCATCGTCCGGTCGATCCAATGAGCCGGGGCCAGGTCGCCGTAGCCGTCACCCAGCACCATCCGTGTCTCGGAGGACGACGCGAGCCGCAGCGCGATCGTCTGAGTGGACAGCTCGCGCATGCCCACGGTCTCCTTGCGCGGGTCCTGCACGAACGCCACGACCATCACGCCGAGTGCGCGCCCCTGGGTGAGGATCCTCTTGAGCAGGGAGCTCGCCTCGTTCACGACGTCCCGCGACGCGTACGCGGTCAGGACAGCGAGCTCGTCAATCAGGAGCAGGTGCACTGGATCGCCCTGGGACGGCGTGAACTGGCGCGACAACCCGCGCATGACCGTCTGCCGCTCGGCGATCACCTGATGCAGGGAGTGCAGCAGTCGCAGCGCGGTCTGCTCGTCCATAGCGACCGACGAGAACATGCCGGCGCCCACCGCGACCTCGACACCGCCCTTGAGGTCGATGCCCCAGAGCCGCACCAGGCCCGCGTGAGCGGCCGGAGCAAGGTTGCCGGCGATGCCCCACAGGATCGACCCCTTGCCGGCTCCCGACCGTCCGACCACGAGTGTGTGGAGGCCGTTCAGCTCGAGCCGCCACGGTGACCCGTCGGAGCGCCGGCCGAGGGTCACCGCCTCCGTCTCGAGCTCGGAGGGAACCGGCGCGGTCGTTGGCTGGTGGAGCAGCTCGCGCATCGCCAGGACCATCTCTACGACGCCCGGCCCCACCCGACGTGAGTCCGCAGACTCCGCCCCAAACGCCGTCGCGATGGCCTCAACGGCGCCGTCCAGGTCGTCAACGGTCTGACCGACGGCGGCACGAACGCGCAGCGTGAGCATGTTCCCGCTCGTCCGCACCTTCAGCAGTCTTGAGATCGTTGGCGGCTCGTCGGTGGTCCGGCGCGACGCCAGCCCGCACCGCTCAGCGACCCGGTCCCATCCCTTCCGCACTCTGCGCCGCCACGCGCGCCGGCGGAGCGGGCCACCGAGCGCCGTCTCGTACGTCAGCGGGCTCACGGCCTCCCAGACCGCGCGGACCAGGCTCCAGGCCGGGACGAGCCAGAAGACGACGACCCCCGCCGCCTCGTGATCGGCGATCACCAGTACGTTGCCGATCACGAGGCAGACGAGGACCGTGCGCCATGACTGGACGGTCCAGGACACGAAGCGCCGGCACGCGCGGCCCAACCGCCTCAGCACGAACCAGACGACCCGGAGACCAGCCATCACGCAGCCCGGCCAGTGGTCGTGTTCGCGACCGCCGGAAGCTCGCGGCAGGGGAACGTGCGCAGCGGCGGCACCAGGTCGCCCCGGCAGAACACCTTGAACTCCGCCTCGGGCCACTCACCGCCGCTCCAGACCGCGAACCCGTGGCACGTCCTGGTCGGCTCGTAGGTCGTGACGCGGTCGAGGGCGAGCCGCCATGCCAGGTACTCGGCGGCCGCCTGGCAGGTGACGTGCACCGACACGATGCCGTGGCCGACGTCGGTCGATCGCACGTGACCGTCGACCATCGCCACCACGTCGGAGGCCATGGTCAGCAGCTCGAGCATCGTCGGCCCCACTTCGACTGGCGCGCTCTCGGTCCGTCCAACGGCGATGAGCTCGGACATCACGCCGCCGCCTTCGGCTCCCCGACCTTGACCTGCTGGCCGGGCGTGACGAAGCCCTGCGCACGGAACGACCACGCGATCCGGGGCCGCTTGCCCGAGTCGTCGACGTACGGCAGCGCAGTCAGCCCGACGAACTCCACGGGCGTCCACGGGAGCGGCGAGGTGTTCTTCGGCGGCACCGGCTGGACCTCCGCGGCGAACTTCACCGTCACACCGATCTCGCGTCGGCCGGCCTCGTCGTCACCGTCGATGACCGTGCACTGCCACAGCCGCAGGCCGCTCTCCTTGTCGTGCTGCTGGGGCCGCGACCCGTCCGGACGCTGCTCGGCCTGGAAGTCCGTCACGGGCTCGACCAGCCCGCGCAGGTAGGCCCCGTTGGGGAACACCGTCTTGTGGGCGATCTCGAAACGCTTGGCGATGGCCATGATCCCGACTCCTTCACTCGACTAGAGCAGTTCTCTGCTCGCGTCCAGCGAACCACTCATCTAGAGGAGTGGCAAGGGTTCGGGATCACTCAGCGGGGAACCGGTACTCCAAGACGTAAGCCGGAGCTGCCTTCACGGTGTCGGTCGTTTCGACGGGCACCCCGTCCTTGCGGAACGCGATTCGCCGGACGGTGAGCACGGGCGTGCCCTCGGGAAGCCGGAGACGCCGCCGTTCCTCCGGCGTCGGCATCCGTGCAGCGACCTCCTCGGTGAACTCTGCGAGGTGGTGGCCGTTCTCCTCGAGCCGCGCGTACACGCCGCCGGGGCCGGTGTGGCGCTCCTCGATCGGCGTCCCCTTGGCTAGGTCTGCCGGCACGAATGTCTGCGCCAGCTCGACCGGCTCGCCGTCGAGCAGGTACCGCCGGCGCCGGGCCAGCACCTTGGCGCGCGAGCCGAGAGCCAGCGCCTCGCGGACATGGGGGAGTGCGGTCTCGTACCCCACCTCGAGCTCGTCGACGCTCGGAGCGCCCACACCCTGAGCCTCCGCGATGAACGCCGCTTGGCCGGCCTCGCGCTGGCGGCGTGCGAAGCGGTCCGACGCAACGCGCCGGACGACAGGCCGCGCGCGGACGAACACCCCGCGGCCATGCTCGGCGACCAGCAGCCCTTCGGCCTTCAGGAGCGCGAGCGCCTGGCGCACGGTCATGCGCGCAACCTGGTACGACGCCATCAATTGCGTCTCGGAGGGCACCTTGTCGCCCGGCCCGAGCTGTCCCGCGATGATCTGCGCGCGCAGCGAATCCGCGATCTGCCTGAACAGCGGGCGGTCGGAGTCCTTGTCGAGAGCCGCGCCGGAGGAACCGACGATGTGCAGGCGCGCTGCACGGTTCTCTTGGCTGTTCACTCATACTCCTGTAGACGTGTGTAGTTCCTACACTGGCACAGACGGGAGGTGGGCCACAGATGCCGACGCCCCAGCACTCAGTCAGTGCAGCGGGGATCGTGCTCGACGCCAGCGGCACACGCATCCTGCTGATCCACCGCCGCGACAACGGGCGGTGGGAACCGCCCGGGGGCGTACTCGAGCTGGGCGAGACGATCGAAGATGCAGTCATCCGCGAGGTCGAAGAAGAGACCGGCGCGCAGGTCGAGGTCGAACGACTGACCGGCGTCTACAAGAACATGCGCCAGGGGATCGTCGCCCTCGTGTTCCGCTGTCGGCTCCTCTCTGATCCGGTGTCGCAGACCGACGAGGCACGAAACGTCGCGTGGATGGAAATCGACGACGTCCCCAGTCTGATGAAGCCCGCCTACGCCGCCCGAGTACTCGACGCACTCGGCGACGACGTCCATGTTCGCGCGCACGACGGCGTCGATCTTCTACCTGACTCGGCGATCAGCCCGATCCATCGAGCCCACGGGTGACGCTCTACACCGGCCCGAACACCTCCCTTGAGCCTCACTTCCGGGCAAAATATCGCCCGTGGCGATCAATGAGTGGTGGGCGTCCGACGCGAGTCAGCGTTTCTGGATGGAGATCACGGACCGCGAAGACCTCGGCGCTGATCTTTTCGCTCCGGTCACCGACGGCAGTGGTCGACCGTATTGGGGCTACGAGCTTGTCACCTACGTCCAGCCCGGCGACATCGTCCTCCACTGGCACAAGACGCTCGCGGGTGAGCCTGGCATTGTCGGGTGGTCTCATGCGACCGGCGCATACGAGGAGACCGATATCTCGTGGCAGGCGCACGGATCGGTCGGTCGAACCCGGGGAACACTTGTGCCGCGTCCTGCGTGGCGGATGCCGCTACTGAGCTACACGCCCCTCGCTAGTCCAGTCCTCATCACCCAGGTTCGGGCACTGGAGCCCCAGCTACGCGCGGCTCAGCGAGATCTGAAGGCGCGGTACCCCGACGGAAGGCTGTACTCGCCGTTCCAGTTCAGCGACAAGCGCGAGTTGCGGGCGCAGCAGACGTACTTCGTAAAAATGCCGCGCGAAATGGCTGTCTTGTTGTCTCTGGACGAGGTAGGCGCGTCGGCGCGCGTTGCGGCGCCGCCGGCGAAGGCCAGGGCGACGAAGCGTGTCGGCAGCGGCTACATTGCGGACTCCGCTGTCCGGGCCGCTATCGAGTGGCGAGCCGTCAACCTTGCGACCGAGGCCTACCGAGCAGCTGGCTACCGCGTCGAATACACCGGTGCCTCAGAGTCTTTTGACCTGGTTGCGACCAAAGCGGGTGCGGAACGTCACGTCGAGGTCAAGGGCTCATCGGGTGCTGCGCTTCACGTCGAGCTCACTATCGGGGAGGTCCGAAACTCGCGCGACTGGACCGCGACCGACCTGTACGTGGTCGATGGCATTCGGTGGTGGCGTGAATCTGACGGTGCTGTCCGCGCCGACGGTGGAGACGTTCGGTGGTGGATGGATTGGACCGCGGAGGAAGGTCGACTGGATGCGATCCGCTACCGATACAGGCTTCCCGAAATCTAGCCTCATTGCCCCGGACCCCACCAAAGTGTCTGCGCCCCGCTGTACGGTCTCGGCCGTGCGCAAAAACTGGGTCCTCGACTACACCGCCGCCTGGCATGACACCTGGGAGATCATCGGCGCCTTCGCCACGTTCGTTGCCGTTGCCCTGGCCCTGGTGGGCTTCTGGTTCGAAGCCAGACGGGCACAACGAGCCGACGCCCGAGCCGAGGCCGCAGAGGCGGGCCGAGCCGCAGATCGGGCCGCCACGGACGCTGACCGCGCCGCTGCGGACGCCGCGCGGATAGCCCGAGAGCGGCGCGCCCAGGCGCTGCTCGTTCTCGCGTATCCGGAGTGGCATGAAGAGCACCGCGGCCTAGGCGGAAGAGCGGTCGGGCACTGGCGCGTTCGGCACGGGAACTACTCCGCTTCACCGATATTCGACGTCTTCGCTCAAGCGTTCGTCGGCTCGGCAGTAGACTCAGAGATGACCAGTTCCGTCCTCGTTCCGGGCGGAGCTGGTGATTTCCTGACGACAGCGACGGACAATGCCGCACCGCCTGTGGCCGTCATCTTCTTCCGGGATCTCGCCGGCGTGCGTTGGAAGCGTTTGCAGACCGGTGAGCTGATAGAGGTGGACGAGAACCGTCGTCCGATCTAGCTCGGCTGGACGTCGCTCACCTTGAATTGCAACCGCCCGAGCCCGGGGCGGTCCAGGCCGTCGCTGACAGCGCGGACCAGCAGGGCCAGGATCGCGACATTGGGCTCCAGCTCGATGTCAACAACGCTCTCGTCGCCGGGACTGACGCCGCGCACCGGGCCGATGGTCGCCGCCAGGGCGCCGACGTCGTCGACCTCGACCGAGCCTGCGATCGTGAACGTGTAGCGCATCGGCCTGTGCTCTCCCTGTCGACTCGGTGTGTAAGCCTTAGGCGATCGGGAACGCTGTAGCGACTCGTCGATGGATTTCGTCCACCTGACCGGCGGTGAGCGCGCCGTCGCGGTTGAGCAGTTGCGCGGCCTTCTTCGGCCAGAGCACGTCGACTTCGTGAATGGAGAAGGCGCCACCGACCAGGGGCCAGTCGGCGTCGACGAAGCACAGCATCCCGCGCACCCGTGCCTCTGGGTACGACGGCGCAAGAGCAGCGGCGACGAGCTCGACCTGGCCGCGAACCCCGGCCACCAGCCGAGTGGAGTCCCGACCACCAACGGTTAACGTGAAGCTGCGAGGCCGCAGAATCCCACCCTCGACCTTCAGATCGGGCCGGCCGGTATAGCGCTTGGCATCGATGACATAGACACCGGTGGGCGCGACGGCGATGTGGTCGATGTTCGCCTTCGTGCCGGGGATCCGCCGGTCGTGCAGAACGCGCACGTGGTCTCTGGACCACTTGGCCAGGCTTCGAGCGACGACCTGCTCGCCTTTCGCCCCGGCACTCCACGCGCGGGAGCTCTGGGGCTCCTCGGTCAGCGCGAGGATCATGCCTGCAAGTCTCGGATGCGCGGCGCGGATGCGGTCCTCGCGTTTGGTCGCCCGCCGATCGTGCTCGCGCTGCGCCGAAGCCCCGGCATTGCCGATCTCAGGGACAGCCAACGGCGAAAATACCCGGGGCGCTTCCGTGCCGAACGCCGTGCTGACGCAGAAAGCACAGCGAATCGTCTTCGTTGCGCGCTCGTAGACGGCACTCTCGCCCACGCGCAGCTGCACGCCGCACAGGCGGCATGTCCCGGCAAAGCGCAAGCGCATAGCCTTGTCGGCAGCGCCCCCTGCGTCCCTGCCACTCATGGCGGCTGCATCGGCATATTGTCTCGATGACCTGAGTCGGTACGGCCGCCACGTCGCCTAGCGACCGGTGGGCTTCGCCGTGGCCGGTCCGGTTCACGGCCAGCCCCTCGCATGGCACGGGCACTCCGCCGCGCCGAACGCCTAGAAGTGCTGACATGCGCCAAGCTCGACGGCGTCACGTCCGCAAGACGCTGCCCGCGCTGGGCTTCACCCTCGCGGTAGCCTGCGCAGTGTGCCTGCGCCGACCACACGCAGCTGCAAGCGTTGCGGCCGACCGCTATCTTCGAGCGCGCGCCGGGATGCCAAGTTCTGCAGCAGCGCGTGCCGGCAAGCTGACTATCGGGCGCGCGCCGGGCAGAACGCTCCGCCTCAAGCCGAGCGCGAGAGTCCCCGCGAAGAGTAGTCCAACTCCGCCCTCGGCAAGTCGACGTGCATCGAGGCCGCCCGGCTCGAGCTCGGACTACGCGGCGCCGGGCGGAGTCCCATCGGACGCCACTCGCCGTTCGTGCGCGTTTACTCGAAGACCGGCGCCAAGCCAGCCGGCTGGTCCGACGTTCCTGCCTCAGGACGTGAAGCGATGCCCTGCAATCCCAGCTCCAGCGCGTCCGCTAGCCGCCGCAGGTAAGATTTCCATGCGACATCGGAGCCAAGATCGGACGGCGCAGGAAAGGGCAGACCCAGCAGCCTCGCTTCGTAGTTTGGCGCAGTCGCCCGGCGTAGCCGGCGACCGCCCAGCCGCCCGCCATAAATCGAACCAGGGGATCGCGAGGGGTACAAAATGGCTGCAGCATCCGACAACCTGCCGTTCGTGCCGCTGCGCGCCGTGTGACTGTACGCGAACACCTGATATCCGTCGCCGGCTGCCAACGCACCGCTGTTCAGCTTGTATTTGGCGTCGGCAATGATGGTCGCGCCGCGAAGTTCAAACATCAGGTCGACGTGCCGCGTCTTTTCTTCTTGGGACGATGCGTCAAGACTGTCGTCCGCTGGGCTCTCGTCCGCGTCCAGTGGTTCATTTCCCCTTATTTCGATCCAGGGTGACGGCACAGGAACCTGTTCGAGAACGCTTCCGCGATCGGCAAGAATCCGAAGTGCACCCGCGAGGCACTGTTCCCACCACTTATCCATGTAGAGACTGACAGCTACCGCGTGCGTCGACCGTGCCCGTCCGGGTCGCGGCAGTACCGTCCTTCGCTCGAGCACCTCGTTGGCGAGCTCAACCGTCCGCAACCAGGGCCGATCCAGCGGCGTCAAGACGAGACGCCGAACGGCTGCGAGGGCACGCTCGCGATCAAGAAGGGCCACGCTGTCCATTTGACGCGCCAGTGCGATCGCCCGCATCCGCGTCGGCGCAGCGAGGTTCCCAAATAGCGATGGGCAAGGATCAGTAGCCACCACACGGAGGCCAGCGAGCACAATCCTTAGCACCGTCGTGTCCGTCGAGAGTTCATCAAACCTCGACTCTATTCGCGGTCGACCTGTATGTAGAGCCAACGCCAAGCTCGTAGCTTCAAGACGGCCGCGCGGAGCTGCCAGGACCTCGACGCATTCTCGATATGCAGGCCGGGCTCGGCCGACCACACGCCCGACCTCGTCGACAAACATGCGATGGGTGACGAGTCTCAACAACGATTCAGCAGGGTCGCCGGTGTATCCCGCGCCGTCCAGTGCCCGATACTGGTGCCGCGCAAGCAGCATGAGGTGAACCAGGTCAACAAAGTCTGTTTTCCGGACTCCTTCGGAGGGAAATTCCAAGCTACCTGTACCATCTTCCGCGCGTACAAGTTGGAGAAGGTTCGCCTGGCTGCCTGCACGGGCAATCTCTAGCGCCCCACTCGCGAAGCTGTTAACGACGCTCTGCGTCGTATCGAGTTGAACAACGTCGCCCTCGAACATCGAAACGTGGGTCGACTCGCCCGGCCGGTGTTCGAGAAGGTGACGGCGGGGACTACTAGCCGGCGCCCAAGGCTCGGGCAGGACCGTCAGTGTCAGGACGCCGCCGCATCCGTCAGCCAAGACCGCAAAGCCAGTGCGAGTTCCGAATGGACTGGCTCTGAGCGCAATTCGAGACCTAGCCTGCACTTTCGCGAGCGCTTTCGTCATCGGGTGCGCTTTGCTGTGCGAGGTCGGATCCACCATCCCTATCGACCACAGCATCCCCTTGGGCACCGACATCCCCGTCGGCACCGACGTCCCCGTCGGCCACAACGTCCCCGCCAGCCACAACATCGCCGTCGGCCACAACGTCCCCGCCAGCCACAACGTCGCCGTCGGCCAGAACATCCTCGCCAGCCACAACATCCCCGCCGGCACCGACATCCCCGCCGGCCACAACGTCCTCGATCAAGAGGCCGCTCGACAGTCCGTGCCCGGCCTGCACGATCTCGAGGAGCAGCACGTCCTTCAGAAACCTGTCGAAATCGCCGAAGGCTTGAGAGACTTCATCCTTGGCACTATCGGGCAGGTTGTCCTGTATCCACGTCTGCCGCAGCTTTGCGATTAGCAACTCTGGCACGAACGCTTGACTTACCGTCTCGATAAGCTGCGGCAGCACCAGGAATCTCCAGACGTCGCGTTCACCACCGTCGCCACGAATCGCGCGATCCGTGCCAAAACGGCCAAAAGCGCGAGTCGTGGCCGGCCATGTGTAATCGGATCGTTCGACAAACGTCGCCAGCACGTCGTCTTTGGCGCCGTTGAACGGTACGTACTCCAACCGGACCTGCCGGTGACCATTCGGCGCCCAAACCATGACTCCATCGTTCATTGTACGGAATGGGAGCCGGGTCCCATGGGCGGAGAACCGGACGTTCCCTGCGGTTGGATTCTCAAGGCGGACGCCTGTGTAGATATGTCCAGAATACTCAACATCGAGTTCGACAGCCGTTCCGGGGCGATTAATGCTCTCATCCGGCGCTACGGCAGCCAAGAGCGCCGATGCCCAATCTATTGTCAGCTGGAACTGTGACCCCGTCTGTGTCGACGAATTGTCGGCCTGTATCCAGAATCTAACATCCGACGCGCGACCGTCGATCTGGAACAAGTAGCTATGGCCGAGCATCGCGTCCGGCCCTAGCGCCAAACGGAGCGCGCGATTCACGGAATCCAGCGCTTGCGCTGATCTCTGAAGCACTTCATCCCCGATTCTGGGCAAGGCGTCCTTCAACTCCCCCAGCAGCTCTTCGCCCGCCAGCGGCGATACTCGAACAAACGCGAATCGACGACGCAGTGCCGAATCCAGCGGTGCGATGGATCGATCCGATGTGTTCATCGTCGCCAGCACGTAAAGGTTGTCCGGCACACCGAGAAGCTTGTTGGAGTACGGGAGCTGAGTCCGCGCGCCCCCTGACCAGCACGCCCCGTGCCTTGCACCGGTCCGAGTGCACGCCGGGTCGTGGTGCAGTCGCTTGGTGGACTCCAGAAGAAGCAGCAGGTCACCCAGGACCTTGGGGACATTGGCGCGGTTGATCTCATCGATTAGGACAAGAAAATCCGAATCTGGCTCGGAAAGCGCGGCTCGAATCCACTTCCGAAAAACGCCAGACCTCAGCTCGAAACCGCGCGGCTTCGCCGTCGCCGGTGTGGTGCCAGAGGTGGCTACTCGCTTGGGATTGTATCGAATTCCCTCCACGAACTCTTCGTAGCT
The DNA here is from genome assembly GCF_016862675.1 of Cellulomonas chitinilytica. Lineage (GTDB taxonomy): Bacteria > Actinomycetota > Actinomycetes > Actinomycetales > Cellulomonadaceae > Cellulomonas > Cellulomonas chitinilytica. The sequence continues at coordinate 73,916 of NZ_BONK01000006.1, forward strand.
AGTGCTCGGATGGAACGTCACCGCCCATTTTCCGTCGCCTGCGCCGAGCAGCCGCCTCGGCCACGAACCGGCAATTTCAGCCACGGCGAACGACTTGCCAGTTCCGGGCGGGCCCTCAAGAATTACGTTCTTAGAGAGCTCAAGGGCCGCCAGGGCCTCCTTGACAGCCTTCGTCATTTCGGTTCCATTTCAACTCGAGGGCCTGGGCAGCAGGTCAGGCGCCTTCTCCGGAAGGCAGGGACGTAGCGGCAGCGTTCGCTCTCGCCTTAGCTGGGTCGTGCCGCAATGTGCCCGGTCGCTCGCCTGTCGGCTTATAAGCGCAGTAGTAGGCATGCTCCAGCGCGGGAAGAAGGTCGGCATAACCCAGCTCTTCGGCGAGCACGGCATCTATTCGATCGGTGATATCGCGCATTTCGGAGTGGACGTAGTTGCCCATCCATTTGCCGGCGTACTTAGTGAAGGCGACATGGTTCCCGAAGTCAGCGACGAGTTCGTCGGCGAGCTCTATAAGGCGCCTCTTGGCGTCGGCCGACAGCGCTCCGACGTTGATCGGGATGTTCCTGAGGATCTCGCCTGTTACGTCGAAGTCATCGCCCGTGCAATACCACCACACGAGCCCATATTTGGACGCAGTGATGGCAAGGCCGATCTTGGCGTCGTTCTCCGTCGCAAACGCAATACGGCCAACTTTGGTCTGTGCAGTGGGTGTGTAGTCGAGCTCGTACGCGGGTGGATCGTTCAAAAAGACTGACAGCCAATACAGTGCGGTCGTCTTGAATCCGATCGTGCTGCCCCCGCGAGCGGCGATCTGTGAAAGGCGTTGCTTGGGAACGGTTCGGGCGTAGAGATTCGCGACGTTGTCATCCACGAGACGGATCCACCCTGCATGCGGTCGAACGGCGTTGGCGTTGACGTAGCTGAGAGTCTCGAAGAGTGCAGGGCGGTAGTCATCGAACCAGCGATGGGTTTTCGTTACGTGGAGGGTATTGCCCTCTGTGCCGTCTCCTGCCCCAACGACGATCGTCGAGCGCACACCGAGTCCAGCCGAGAAGAGTGCCGCGGGGTTCCGGGAGAACGTGCTGACCCACAGATGTGTGAATCGCCCCTCGAGGAACTTGCGGAGGTCAGTAAAGTCAGCTCCGAACTGTGCGGAGATCGGAACGATAAGAGTCATGCGACCGTCGGGGCGGGTGATCTGTGCGGCCCGTTCAGTACACGGTGCATAGATGTCAGGCGTCCCGTCGGTGACGAAGCCACTGAAGCTGTAGGCCTTGATCTTGTTTCGGTTCACGTACGGCGGGTTGCCGATTAGTACGTCAAAACCGCCCTCGGCGAACACTTCGGGATATTCGATGAACCAGTGAAACGGCGAATGAGTTCGCAGCCATGTCGGGAGCGACATGCGAATGCCACGAACCGAGTGGTAGTGCTCGTTGACGATGCCACGAACCTCGGAAAGTAGCGCCGCTAGGGCGTCGCGGGCACTCTTGACGGCGGTTGGGTCGCCTGACTCCTGAATATTGCGAAACTCTCTGTAGGCAGCGCTCACGGCACTAGCCTTCTCCACCACCGCTTCGATGGTTTGCTCCGCGAAGAGGTCGGTGGTGTCCTGTATTTCCTCGACGGTGCGAGCGCCAACGAGCATATTGCCCGACTTGATATTGAAATCCAGGTCCGGCAAGGGCTCTAGATGCTCACGGTCGTCGATCGCTGACACCAACTTTAGGAACAGCCGGAGACGCGCAATCTCAGTGGCTTCCTTCATGAGATCGACGCCATATATGTTGTTCAGGGTGGCGTGCTTCAGGATGAAATACGTCTGGTTTGCGTGCTTGTCTACTTCTGCAAGAAGCGCCCGAAGCTCGGGGTCAGATGAGGTGACCGCGTGAGCCCGAGCCGCATCCAAAACGGCGTCGTAGAGCTCGAGCAGGATTTTCAGCGCGGCAAACAGAAAGGCCCCCGAACCGCACGTCGGGTCGATGATCTTGAGATCCGTCAGGATTCGCCAGGCGGCGACGACGTTGCCCGGCGAGTCCATCCCGTCGATGACCGCTGTGGCGAGGCTTTCGAGGTCGATATTCCACGTGACAGCTTCGTCCACATTGTTGATGGTGCCCGTCTTCGCGTGCTCCAGCACGCGTGTGTAATTTGCTCGACGCTGCTCGACTTCCCAGATCGTCTCGCCAGGAAGCCCATGGGTATCAGGAGCACGGCCGTTCCATGCTGGCCGTGGGAAGACGTGGCGCTGCTCCTCCACGCTGTCGGGCATCGGTTCAGTCAAACCGTAGACAAGGCTATCCCACACGAACGCACCTGGCTCCTGGGCGACGTAGTCCCAGGGGTTGATCCCGGTTCGGGCCTGCAGCCGCTCGAGGAACACGGGCAGAAGCGTCGACGACGTCATGTAGTGCGTGACGTCATCCTTTGTATAGTAGGCGCCTTGCTCTTTCTGGTTGATGAACTGTTCGAAGATGTAGCCGAGCACATCGGGGTTTATTTCGTTCTGATTGCTCGTTGGTCGCTCGTCGAGGTGCCACTGATAAGAGTCGAAGAGGTCGAAGATCGACTCGAATACGGCGTCAGGAATCGAGATGTTGCTATGTGCGGCTTCGAGCTCGTGCACGGCAAAGATGCCACCGTTGATAAACGGTATATCTCCGATGAGAGACTTGATGAATGGATCGCTCACGTGGAGGCCAGGTGCGCCAAGGCCGTCGTGGAACATCGGCAACAAGAAGTCACGGTAGAAGGTGTACTGCTTGTGGCTGCCGTCTCCGCCCTGGCCATGCAGCGTATTGAGCCGCGTGCGCAGGTAGTCACGGTCGTTGTCCATGAAGCCCTTGCGCTGCATGAAGTAGGTAAACATGAGCCGGTTCATCAGGAGCGCGGAATACCACTTGCGATCGCCCTCGACGTCGAGACCATAGATGGCTCTGACCAATGCGTCGTGCTGTTTCAGGAACTTCTTGTAGAACTCGTTGGTGATCTTGTCGGCGTCAAAAGCCGATCGCATGCGACGTAAGACCTCGGGTACGCTCGGAGATTCGTTGAACCCGATCTCGATCATGGCTAGCCGCTGGTCGAGAGCTGCATTGTCGCTACCGACTGCATGGTTGTGGGTGACTAGTCGAGCCTGTCCCGAGCCCTGGGTATTTCCCACTTGCGGCCAACGCCATGCCTGTACATGACCATCGGAGAAGATCACAAGACGCTCGTCGGAGACTCGTCGAAGCTCGGCGTCGATGAGTCTCTGCGCGCGGTTGTCGGGCATGCTGTTGATCTGCCAGACGCGAACTCCCTTGTAACCGGCTACCTGCCGGGCTTCATGTGTCGTACCGTCGACTTCGACGTTGACCGGGACTGTGATGTCGGGCCGGTTCCAGCCGAGCTCTTCGAGAAATAGCCCCCGTATATCCCCTCGGTTGACGTAGTCGAGACGGGTTGTCACTCGCTCACTCCCATCGTGCAAACGATTCGGATGGGGTCGCTCCCGGCAGTGTCAGGAATGATTAGTCTGTTGTCCCGATGCAGGAGGGCGACGAGGTCTGCTAGGTCGTCGTCGTTCGCTCGGGTTGCGAGCGCAGACTTGAGCCGTCGCTCGGCGTCGCGTGTCAGGGGACGGCGGAATAGCGCTTCGAGTGCGTCGCCGACGCCGGGGTTGAGACTTACAAAATTGCCGTTCAGCCGGCTCCAGACACGCTTACGGATGCCACGCAGCCGTCCCTCGATAGTGGTGGGCTTTGCGAGCGGGCCACGTGCGAGAGCAGCCGTAAGCTCGAAGTGGTCGACGCGTAATTCCATGCTCGGAGTGTTCACCTCGGCACGGAACACACGGAGCGCCTCATGGCCCGTCAGGAGTCTCTGGTCGCCCGACTTTGATGCGAACCCGAAACCATCGGTGCCGTTCTCGGTGCGAACGTAGCATGCGACGCCTGAGAGGTCGTCCGCTGCCGTGGATGCGCGGGTTGCGTGGACGAGGTCGGGTAGTTCGGTGACCTTGTGGGCAATTTCCGGCGTCTCGTTCTCGGCTCGTGACCAGACCTCGTAAGCCAGGCTCGAGGCGTCGACTTCGGTATCAACTTCGGTCTCGTCAAGCTTGCCGTTGTAGAGGTCTTCGATCGCCCTGGTCTCGTCCTCGGTGCCGAAGAACACCTCGTCTGAGCCGAACGCCTCGGCGTTGGCTGCGAGGCGATCCTTGATCCGTTGACGTAGGGAGATGACGTTCTCGACTGACTCATGAAAGAAGGAGTAGATGAGAATCTCTTCGGCCTTTTGCCCGACGCGGTCCACCCGGCCGGCACGCTGAATGAGCCGGATGATGGCCCAGGGAAGGTCGTAGTTGACCACGATGTGAGCGTCTTGGAGATTTTGCCCCTCCGAGAGGACATCGGTGGCGATGAGGACGCGGTTCTGCGCCGTCTCGCCCAGCTCGATTTTTGCCTCGTCGTTCGGCTTCCGGTTGGAAATTGGGGCGAACGCGCGGACTGCCGAGGTCGGGTCTTCAGTGTCGCCAGTCACCAGGGAGACCTTGTCGACATGGGCCGCTCTTAGGGCTCTGGCTACGTACTCGGCGGTGTCCTTGTATTCGGTAAACACGAGGACCTTCTCGTCAGCGTGCGTCTTGCTGACAAGTTCGACGAGCGCTGCAATTTTGGAGTCAGCGCCGACGGTCCACTCGCCGTATGTACTAAGCAAGTCTCGCAGCTCGTCGGAGTCGAGCTGAATGTCCGTGGCGAGCGCCCGCTTGAAGATTCCAGCACGGACCCAAGTCACACTGCTTGGGTTGCGCTGCCTGAGAGCCTCGTAGTCCGCCTTACCGTTCCCCAGAGATCGGTCGCCTTCGTCGGCTTCGCTTTCGTCGTCCTGGGCGCTGTTGAACATCGCGTCGAGCACGGTGCCCACTGGCAATGGCAAATCGTTTGCTATTGCGTAGAGCCACATGTCGTTTCGGGCCAGGTGACGGGTTACCGAGAGAACGTACGAGTGCCCACATGACGAAAGCCGCTTGTACAAGCCGGTGCGGATAAAGCCGGTCAAGTGACCGCTGGCGCGCTGAAGGCGCTCGACGAGGTCTGTTTCCTCCGTAGTCCGCTGCGACTTCGGATTCACATACGCCCCGAGATTGTAACGGGGCAGGCGCAATCCATCGATTGTGTTGAGCGTGTTATCCGACGCCATGACCGAGGCGGGGTCGTCCACGCCAAACGAGTGATCGATGGGCTTTGGCGTGCGCTCGGGGAAGTAGAAACGGCTACCGTCCGGGTACAGAAGGTAGTCGCGTCCGTTCTCGGCGTCGGTTCTGGCGTAGTTGTTCCGCACAAAGGACCGTGTCCGCCGGACGAGGTGCTCAGACATCAGCCGCTTCCAGTCGTCCGCCTGTTCCGACCTGCGGAAGGCCAGCAGCGTGTTCGTCTTGAAGTCGACCTGCTCCGCGAGCCGGGGGTCGAGAAGCATCGCCGAAAGCGGCTGCAGTCCGAGATCGTCGTCGTCGTCGATGTAGAGCCCCAGCTGGTTCGCAACGTCGGTGAATCGAATATTGTAGGGAGTGGCCGTCAGCAGCAGGACCTTGCTGCCTGCGTTCTCGATGTAGTCCTTGATGGCGACGTAGTCACGGCGCTTGTCGGACCGGAGCGTGTGCGACTCGTCACAGATGACGAGCTGATACGCGCGCATGTCGGGCAAATCCCGATGCGCCTGCGTGTATGAAACGACGCGTCCGGGCACGTCGTAGGCATCGAGGTGCTCCTGCCACATCTTCACGAGGTTCTTGGGGCAAAGGACGAGTGTCGAGTAGCCGTACTCCTCCCGGAGCATCAGCGCCGCCGCAACAGCCGTGAGGGTCTTGCCGAGTCCCACGACGTCGCCAAGCATGGTGCCGCCTCGAGTTACGATCCGCCGCGCGAGGGTCTGCACTGCGTTGACCTGGTACTCGAGCAGCTTCTCACGCATGGAAGGCGGCAGGCTGTACTCGATGAGGCCCTCTCGAACATCCCTGGATAGGTGCCAACAGACCTTCAGGAATACTTCGTACGGTGTGAGCGGATCTTCGCCGGCCCAGGACTCATCGATCAGCGAAATCAGGTCCGCGGTGATGTCGATGGAGAACTTGTCCTCCCAGCGGGCGATAAACCACGCATCCAACTTCTTGGCGGCGTCGAAGTCGAGGACGTCCACGTTCAACTCGTAGTTGTGCCGCAGGCCGGACATGGTCAGGTTCGAAGAGCCGACAAAGCCGACGATGGGCAGATTGGCATCCTGCCGATGGCACAAGTACGTCTTGCCGTGGAGCGGGCGGCGGGTGAACAACTTGATCTTCACACGGCCGTCTGCGAGGTGTTGCCGGAGTCGTCGGAGGCTGTGCTGGTCGTGGGCGTTCGGGATGCCGCGCATCAGTTGCGTACGAAACTTCATGACCGCCGCCTGCCGGCGCGCGCGCGCGACGTCGCCGTCGATGCCCTCGTCCTCGTCTGTGCCTTCCAAGTCATCCTGGAGGGCACGGAGCAACTGCTCGTCGGGATCTGCAAGGGTCATCCCCACCAGCACACGCATCACGGGCTCGTCACTCACGGCTGAAGCGTCGACAGCATCCGCAAAGGTGGCCCAGCCGCGCAGGTTGAAGTAGCCGACAGCAGCATCCATACGCTCCGACGCACCGAAGGTCTCGATCAGGTGGGGACCGAGGTCGGCGTCGATGTTGTCGAAGATCCGGGTCATGCGCTGTGGTCCCGCTCTCTATGTTTCATACTTCCGTCGATGCGTCGCGGGGGCTGGCCCTGCAGACGTCACGATAGGGCCGAGGGCGCCCGGACGACCGAAGGGCGCACACACGACTCCGCGGCCACGCCTCTCCCTAGCTATGACTCCGTCCGCCGCCTGACTTCCATCTCACGCGACCAGCGCCTCGTGACAGCAGCTTCCCGTGACGGGGACCGTAGTCCTCCCGACCGACATCCTGGGATAGGACTTGGCCGACCTTCGGATGACCGTCCGCCGCTCGGACGTGCTGGTCAATGACCTCGATCCAGCCGCGGCAGGGCCAGACGTTGGCTCGCACCGGCCAGGGCGGCACCAGGGGTGCGTCGGGTGCGGTGGGCCACGGTTACCAGATCTCGAAGCCGGTCGCGGACCCGGAAGCGGACCTGGACATCGCTGAGCACGGGCATTCTTGGTCTGACGGCGAGCGGAGGTCGGGCATGGACGTAGCAGAGCATCTCCGGAGCGGAGAGTTTCAGTCGATCCGAAGTGCCGTACGCGACGGCAACTCCGATCACGCGCGCAAGCAGCTGAGTGAGCGAGGCAAGGCTCAGGAACTCATCCGACAGCAGTACTCCGGGCGCTACCCCTTCGAACTGCTCCAGAACGCCAACGATGCCGCCAAGGAGAGTGGCCTCGAGGAGGGGCGCAGTGCCTACTTCCTTCTGACCAGATCTGCGCTCATAGTGGCGGACAACGGTGCTGGCTTCGGCGAACGCCAGATCCGCTCGATCTGCTCGTTGGGCGATTCTTCAAAGGGTCCTGGTACGGCGATCGGGCACAAGGGCCTTGGCTTCATGTCGGTCGGTGAAATCACGGCGCGTCCGCAAATCATCTCCACCGGAGCCGAGTTCCAGTTCGACGGCGAGCAGGTGCGCGAGAACGTCGAGAAGATTCTCGGCGCACTGCCCAATAACCAGCGGTTCCCGGTGTACGCCTTCCCCTTCCCACTGACCGACGATGACCTCGGCGCCGACGCCGATGAGGTCCAGCGACTCCGCAGCGAGGGCTACACGACGGTCATACGGCTGCCGTTCGCCGAGACGGTGGCACGGGAGACCGTCGAGGGACACCTCCTGCAGCATCTCTTCCCAAACTTGTTGCTCTTCCTACCGAGCATCCAGACGATCGAGCTGCACGGCACGACCAAGGACTTCGCGGCGACAATCGTGCATGAACGGGACGGAGTCGCTTCGAACGCCTTGCTCGAGTACGGCAGCCAGGTCGAGCAGTGGCTCATCTACCGGCATCAATTCTCGCCGGCACGCGAGCTGCTCGAGCCGCTGGGCGACAGCTGGACCGACATCGAAGTGCTCCACATCTCCATTGGGGTGCCACTGGACGACGCTGGGCAACCCAAGACCCGGACGCCCTATCCGCTGAGCGTCTACTTTCCTACCGAGGTCTTCGCGGGTCTGAGGGCATCGATCCATGCAGAGTGGGTCCTAACTCTTGACCGCAAGCACATAGCCGACACGCCAGAAGCCAGGCCGCTCAACAATGTCATCCTCAACGAAGTCGCGAACTTCGTGGCCGACACCTTCGCCGTCGATCTGGTGGAGCGGTTCGAGGTCAGTCGCGCAGCCGTCCACTCCCTCACGCCGGGACTCGATACGGCTATCTCCCCAGGCTCAGGCAGCGGGCTCCGCGAGCTGTGGATCGAGGCGCTGGCGCGGTCCGCATTCATCCCGACCGCCGGCGGAACGCTCCGATCGCCGGCCGAACTCCGCATGCTGCCGCCGGCCATCTCGGATGCCTTGTCTGCGCACCGCTTCCTCGACCTCGACCCCAACACCATGCTGCGGCCAGACCTGGAGGGTGTGCGGGCAGTCCGCCAACTCATCAGGAGGCTGGCACCGCATGCCGAGCTTGGCACCGACGAGTTCGTCGCCCAGCTGCGCGCCGTCGAGCCGGACGAGCTGGCCGACTACTACCAATTCCTGCTGGCCTGCCGTGAGGCGATGGGCGGCGTGTTCACGAGCGCACTCGCGAAGGTTCCTTGCGTACTGACTGCTCGCGGCGAGTGGGTAGCGCCCGGCCAGACGCCCGTCTTCCTACCGCGAAGCCGAGGCGAAGCATCGATACCCGAGGGCATTCCGGTCCCGATCGCCGTCCTGCCGGACGACGTGAAGGACTTGGACAAGTTCCTCGAAGCGCTGGGCGTCAAGCCGTTCCAGTGGCGCACGATTATCGAGAACTACCTCATGGATGTCCTTCGCGATCCGGCGGCCGACAGTGGGCTCCGACATGAGGCACTCGCCAGCCTTGAGGCCTACAACCAGCAACGCATCGGTGAAGCCGTGCCAGCGGTGCTGGCCGATGTGCTGCTCCCAGCCAGAAGCGCAGACGGTACCCAGCGGCAGTTGCGACGGAGCGGTGACCTGTACCTCGGCCGCTCCTGGACGGAGTCGACCGACCTCGAAGTCCTGTACGGCCCATTCGGCCAGGCTGAGTTCCTCGACGTCGAGCCGTCCGAAGACGCAGACGAGAAGGAGGAGGCGCTCAGGTTCTACGAGATGCTCGGGGTCGTTGGGCACCCGCGCATCGAGGGAGAGACCACCAACCACGTTGGGTGGGCCCATCCGCATGGGCGGGATCCGGTGTTCTCCGAGTGGTGGAACCTGCCGAGGACGCGCGAGCTAGCAAGCAAGTGCCAAATGGGCCATCCGGCGTCTCAGCGGCTCAACAAGTCGTACCGACTCGACCGCCTTCCGGAGATCCTCGATTCCCAAGACAGGCACCGGCTGACAACCCTGTGGCGGCAGTTGGCCCTGCACCGGGACCTGTACAAGCCGGCCATGACTGCGACTTTCCACTGCGTGGCGAGTGTCAGTCACACCGGTCCGCGAGACCGAACTACTGACTCGCTCCTTGCATACACCCTGCGCTCGCGCGCTTGGGTCCCAGTCAGGCGCGGCGACGCGGACGAGCTCTCGGTGCCCGAGGATGCCTGGTACGAGGCGCCAGACACGCCGCGCGGCATCCGCGTCCATCTGCCGCTCATTTCCAATGATCTACGTCAACTCAAGGGCGGCACGATGCTCGCGGCCGATCTCGGCCTAACGGATGTTGCTCGACCGCGCATCGATGACCTGCTCACTCTCCTCGGCCGCCTCTCCTGCGACGCGGACGACGCCGGCGAAGTGAGCAATGAGGTTGCCTACGCTGCCCGCTGGGTGCAGCGCCGGATCAACGACAACCTGCACCGAGACAGCAAGCCACACCCCGCACCCGAAACCGTGCGACTACTGGCAGTCGAGAGCGGCGTCAAGAAATTCGTGGCTCAACCGGCCTATGCGGTCGACCGCCTCATGCGCGAGGCGTGGGAGAAGCTGGAGCCGGTACTCGTGTCGGACAACCAGCCAAGTCGGCTGGCCAGGTATCTGACGCTCCTCGACCTCGGTGAGGTGGTTGACACCGTCCCGGATGCCGTCATCGGGGACTACGAGCGCGGCAGCGAGCCCGATCGCTGGGTCCGTCAACGGATCGACGCGCGCAAGCCTCACACCTTGGCGCTGATTAGGGCCGAGAATCCAGGTTCCGACGAACGTGCTCAACGGGACCTGCGTTGGCTTGAAGTCGTCGTCTGCGAGGACCTGGCGCTGCGCTACAAGCGCGGCGAGATCGAGATCCCTCGTCCGACAGCGCCCTGCTTCATTGATGCCCGAGTCACTCGCGTTGGAAGCGTCAACCATCGAGTCGGCACGGTGTATCTCCGCCTGCAGCCTGGACCGAGGCCCCAGCCCGATTGGCACGCCTTCTCAAGCCAACTTGCCGAGTTCCTTGGCGTTCCGACATTGTCGGACGCCATCGCCATGATCTTCACCACCACCCGTGAGAACCGGGACAGCATGCTTGCCCAACATTCTGTCGAGCCAGTCGACGTCGCCGAGGCACGTCGTCGGCTGGAAGTGTTCGAGGAACTCGACGATGAGCGGGCCGACGCACTCAACGGCCTACTCCCGACTTCGCCGGGGTTCGACTTGCCGGTGGCGGCCGCCACGAACCCAGGCACTAGCGTCACCGTCGCCATTTCGGCAGTGGGACCAGTCGCCGGGGGCGAAGTGTCTCCGACGCCTTCAGCCGCTTCCGAACCTCCTCAGCCGATTGTCGTCACGCCGCTCACCCCTCCAGCGGTCGACCTGTCCAAGGTCACGATTGTTGACGCAAAGCCAGGAGCAACCGTCTCGTCAATGCCGCCCAAGCCAAGTGCGGGCAGCTACGGCGGCGGTGGAGCCTCTTCTGCGCCGACAGCAGCCGAGAACCAACGCAATAGAGACGTCGGCAAACATGGTGAGCGGATCGCCTACCAAAAGGAGATGGCGCGGCTCGTCGAGGGCGGGTTCGACCCGTCGCAGGTTAAGTGGGAGTCCGAGCACAACGAGCTGGCTCCATATGACATATCTAGCATTGATGGCGGCCAGATCATCTACATCGAGGTCAAGTCGACGACCGCTTCTGATCCCGTCGAACCGTTCGTGATTTCGTACAATGAGCTCGTGTTGGCGGGCGTTAAGCGAGATCGGTACTTCATCTACCGCGTGACAGACGCGCTGAGCGAGACACCGACGATCACGCGATTCCGCGACCCCTTCGGTTTGATCCTCGACAAGAAGGGCGAGTTGCACCTGCGCAACGCCACGATGTCTTTGACGGTCGAGCCAGTCGACGACCGTGACGAAGAGGCGACCGACGGGATTGACTAGATCGTGTCTCCCATAGGTGCGTCCAGGGATGTCCGCGGACGACGAAGCTCGTCGGTCGAACAGCGCTGCGGCGGTGACGCCCTCACGCGCTCGAGTGGGCTCGTGTCCTGCGTCAGGTGATGCGCGACAGTTGTCCGCCACCTGATGTGCGACATCTGGGCTAGGGAATTGAGGTGTTCAGGACGGCCACGAGGCGCAAGACCGGTCTACGCAGTCAGCGGTTCGATGTCGCAGTTGTCGAGCTGGAACTCGCGCAACAGAGCGAGCATCCGCTCGGAGACGGTGAGGTCGCCGAGGTTTCCTGACCATGCGTCGTCGCGGTACGCCGCGCCGGTCAGACGCAGCCACGCCCACTCGGGAAGCGCCGGCGAGCCCGTGTCCTCGAACTGCTCGCTCCTGGTCACCGTCACCGAGTCGAAGGAAAAGCCGGTCAGGCCGGAGGACTCCAATGCCCGGCGCAGCCGGTCGGTGACGATGTAGACGGGGAACGTCGTCACCAGATCGTCACCCAGCCAGCCGTCGAACTCGTAGACGAGCCTGGACACGATCGGCGGATGGAACTCGCGATCAACGACCGTTCCGTCGCCCCAGCCGCCAGCGACCTCGGGCTCGAGCACGTAGAACTTGGACTCGCTCACGGTGCGACTGCTCCTTCGATGGCGGGGCGGAACTGTGTGCCGTACTTCGCGTCAAGGTACGTCGCGTGGTCGAGCAGGTCGTCGACGGAGGCTGTCGGGTGAGTCCGGTAGAACGAGTTCCACTCCTTGCGCAGAGCGCTCAGGTGGAGCTCCGGGTTGATGTCGCTCGGGATGCCGCGCAGGTTCTCGAGGGAGTGCATCTGCTGACGCGTCACGATGTCTGGGTAGCGGCGGAAGACCTGCTGCTCGACTGCATGGTGCACCACCACCTTGCCCTCCAACTCGGGATGGGCCTGGAAGAACGTCCCCTTGTAGTTCGCCGTCGCGGACTCTCCGAGTGTCGCGCGCGGCACCCGGGCGATCATCACCTCGGCCTCGGCCGACTTTGCCAGGGCGGACATCTCGCCCGGGCCCACAGCCATCATCGCGAGCGACGCGGTCGCGCCTGCGGCCACGGCGCCCTCGACATGCCACGGGTTCGCATCAGCCTTGCTAAGACCGAGCGCGACCGCGAGCACGTTGGGGCCGCCGATGCCGAGTTCGGCCAAGCGATTGAGGGCGTCCGCCGTCTCGGTCACGGACGCGTCGTAGGTAGCCTTCACGCTCTCGAACCGCGCCACCGCGGCCTGCTGGTCAGGCGTCAGACCTGGCTGAAGTCCGAGCTGGAACGGGGGAACGCACGCCGGAGCAGACGCCGCCTGGCGGTAGTTGTGCAAGCACTCTTCGACACGCTCTTGCGCCCAGGACACGACGCCCGCGTGAGTCGTGAGGACCGATGCGGCCTGGTCGACGACGTCGGCGCCGTAGGTCAACTTTGCTGCGAGGAGCGCCGCAGACTCCCCGTACTTGCGTGCCGTCTCACCCGACCAGGGCGTCAGGTCGATGTGGGTGACCGAGTGCGCCTTCTCGCTGAGGACTCCTCCGAGTCGACGCAGCGCGAGCGCATCGGAGAACAACGCTTCCGGTTCTCCGGGGATGATCGCCTCAGCGTGTGCCGCCGAGGCGAGAGGGCTCGGGAACGCCGTCATAGGGCGTCACCAATGCCGTTGAACCGTTCCGCCTGGTACTCGTCCATCACCTCGTAGTGCGTCGCGTTGTCACGCAACTTCTGAGCATGGTCCTGGGCTGACGCCGACGCGTTCTGGAGGCTCAGCGACCAGTGGCGCGCGAACCGGTACGCGGCTGAGATGACGGCACGCGCGCCGTACGAGGGCCGATCAAGGAGAAGCCCGGCGCGCTCGGCCGCAGAGATGTCGTCGGACAGCGAGTCGTAGAGTCGGGCGCCGGCACGGAGACGATCAGGCGAGACGTGAAAGCCGTCATCCACCCTGACGCCACGTTGCCGGATCTCGCCACCTGGGGTGACGTAGAAGTCGCCGTCCATGCCGCCTCCGTCAGTCGTTCCGAACACGTGATGGTAGGGGAGGCGCACGAGTTCGCGGCGACCGGGTCGCCCGGGATGCCGAACCGGCCCCGTGTCGCACATCAGCTGGCAGACGACTGTCCCGCATCACCCGACCGAGGACACGTGTCTGGCGAGCGTGTCTGGCGAGCGCCTCGTGAGTACTTTCCTTACTGACTCAAGGCGCGCGGCTCCGCCGCGCGCGGTCGGCCTCCCGGGCGGGGCCCCGCGCTCCGCTCGCAAGCTCGCTGCGCGCACCCCACCCGTCCAGCCGACCACACACGACGAAAGCGGCCCCGAGCCATCCCCGGAACCGCTGCTACCCACCGCCGACTTGCACCGTCCTGACCGCCCGGCCCCGCACCGACCGCCGATCGTCCGGCCGTCTCCGGCCCGCATCAAGGGCGCCTACGGCGTCGCTCCGCGATGGCTGCGCCACCCTTGACCCGGACCTCCGACGACCGAGGGTGCTCCGCTATCGGTCCGATGCCTCCGAATGGCTGACCTCGTTGATCCCGCCGGCACGAGATGCGACTCTCCGTCCGTGACGACAGGCAAAGCTGCCAGGACGGGTTTCTGGCACCAGGTCGGCGGGCCGTTCCGAGCCATCGGCCGCGCCGTTGCCCGCAGGTGGACCGTCTTCGACACCATCGACCTGACCGTCGCCGTCGGACGAGGCATCGCCTGGGTGTTCCGCGCGCTCGGCCGAGCGATCTCCGACCGGTACTGACACCCACCCCGTACCCACATTTGGCCTCCAGTTTCCAACCCGAGCGCGACGGACAACGTGTAACGCATTACACGGCCAAACAACACGTACTCCCAGGTCAGCGCCACCTCGTCACCTCCCGTCGACCCCATCAAACTCGAGCCCATCAACCCCACCGCTACCGCCACTCGACAGCCCGAACCCTGGACCAGGGTCCGGGCTGTCGACGTTCCGGGCACCACGCCGCACCCGGCACGTGCCCCACGTCCGGGCGTATCAGGCCGAACGACACGGTCCTCCTTGCCGGTGGCGCCGCGTGCGGTGCGCGGTGCCACCGTGACCGGGAGGCACGCTGTGAGCACCACGGACGACCCGAGCGAGGACGCCGGGCGCATCCCTGAGGGACCGGCCCCGAGCAGCGACGACGTCCGGGCGGCGACACCCGCGCCGCCGCCCCCGGTCGGCCCGCCCGGGATGGGCGCGGAGGACTGGCGCGGCGGTCGAGGAGCGCCGGGCTGGTCGGGTCCCGGGTACGGGCAGCCCGACCGGTCGTCGAGCCGGAGGTCCTTGCTCCTCGGGGTCGCGGCGGGTGCGGGCGGGGTCGTCGTGCTGGGGGCGCTCGCGTTCGCGCTGTGGCCGGACGGTGCGCCCGACGCGGGCGCCGCGGCGCAGCCCGCCGCTGTGACGAGCTCGGCGCCGGCTCCCGCGAGCCCGTCTCCAACGGCCGCGCCGACGACCCCGACGGTCGCGGTGGTGGACCGGGTCCTGCCGGCGACGCAGGTGTGGACCGCGATGGGTGTCTCGTGCGTGACGGGGGACGTGCTGAGCATCGCGGTGGCCGGGTCGGTGTCGCACGACCAGACGCTCGCGGGGACGGTCGGGCCGACGGGGCTGCTGGACCCGGGCTTCCACAAGTTCAACGTCGAGGGGTTCCCGGACGCGCACACGATGACGGTCATCGGCAGCCTCGGCCAGGACCCGGGCACGTTCTTCGTCGTGGGGGAGGGGGCCACGTACGTCTGCCCGCACGACGGTGAGCTGAACCTCGGTGTGAACGACCGTGGGGTGCAGAACAACAGCGGGGCGTTCCTGGCGACGATCACGCTCACGCACGGCTGACCGTCAGCCGCTGCCCGACCATCCCGACCAGCGGCGGACGGAAGCCCACACCACCGGGCCGGTCGGCGGGAGGGCACGGTACTGCGGGTACCGCCCGACGAGCGCCGCGACGGCCGCCTCATGCTGCGGACCGCCAGCGACGACGACCGCGTCCGCGTCGGCCCGCACCCACCACAGGGCGGACCAGTCGTCGTCGTACCGGTCGACGAGGAACGCGACCTGCGGGTTGTCGGCGATGTTCCGCAGGCGGCGCAGGTCGGTGGTCCGTTTGGGCTTGTGGTCGACGGCGTGGACGACGACGTCGTCGTCGAGCAGCGCGAACGTCACGGGGACGAGGTGCGGTTCACCGCCCGCCCCGGTGGTCGCGAGGACGGCACGGCGGGCGTCGGCGAACAGGTGCCGGCACGAGGCGGGGTCCACGTCAGCCGACGGTGACGACGGTGCCGGCGGGTGCCTGCCAGACGAGGTCGAGCACGTCGTCGCCGACGCGGACGCACCCGTTCGACACCTCGCCGGTGCCGCGCAGGGTCGTGGTGTGGATCGCGGTCACGGCGGTGCCGGTGGGCTTGTCGTAGTGATCGATCGACTCGCTCTGCGTGGACAGCGGCAGGACGCGCGGGGTCGTCGTGCCGGGTTCGAGCCAGCGGACGCCGAGCAGGAACGAGAGCCCGGCGGGGGTGGGGGTCGCGGCGCTGCCGGTGGCCTTGACGGGGAACTGCTGGGTGCCGGCGGGGCTCGTGACGGTGATCGTCTGGCCCGCGGTGTCGACGTGGACGCTCCAGTCGGTGCCGGCCGGTGTGGTGTCGGCGGCGTGGATCCATGCGGTGCGGCCGTTGACCTGGGCGCGGTCCTCGGAGGGGAGCGCGCCGCGGGTCGCGACGAGCACGCGCAGCCAGCCGTCGTGCTCGTCGAGCACGGGCAGGGTCGTCGCCTCGCCGAGGGTGGTCGTCGGGACGACGCCGACGGGGGTGCCCTCGGGCCGGTCGTAGGCGGCGGCGGGTTGCGAGACCACCGCGGTCTGCCAGACGCCGAGCGACGGGTCCGCGTTGCGCCGGGGGGACAGGCCGTCCGTGCCGGGCAGGCCGGCGACGACGTGCAGCGGGTCGACGACCGGCAGGGTGCTGAGGTCCGGGGGCGGGGCGGGGACCGCGGCCTTCTCGACCGTGACGGGCGCGTGCACGACGACGGCCGCGGGAGGCTCGACCGGTCCGGCGCACGCACCGAGCACGGCTGCGGCGACCACGACCGCGCCCGTGAGCCACCTGCGTCGCACCCGTGCACCCCCCGTCGTCCCGACCACAGTCCCGAGGACTGTCCCGACCACTGTCCCGACCATCGTGCGCCAGCCGGGGACGGATGCCCAGGTCTGTCCACCTGAGAGCGTCCTGAGGGGTCCGGGTCGGCGGCGGCGGACGTCGCTAGCGTCGACCCGCATGGGGGTGCCGTCGACGTGGGGTGCGCGGCCGGACGAGGTCGCGCGGCGGTACCCGTGCGACGAGGCGATGCCCGGCGCACCGGCGCGGTGGCTGCGCGCGGTGGACGTCGACGCGCCGGCGTCCGTCGTGTGGCCCTGGCTCTGCCAGCTGCGGCTGGCGCCGTACAGCTACGACCTGGTGGACAACGGCGGCCGGCGCAGCCCCCGGCTGCGTGACCCGCGCTGCGAGGCGCTGGAGATCGGGCAGCGGTTCATGCGGATCTTCGTGCTCGACGCGTTCTCGCCCGGCCAGGAGCTGACGGTCCGGATCGACGACCCGCGGGCGCTGCGGCTGTTCGGGGAGGTGGTCGTCACCTATCGGGTGGACGACGAGCCGGGCGGCCGGTCGCGGCTCGTCGCCGCGCTGCGGGCCGACGACGCGGGGCGGCGGTGGGGGCCGTGGCGGCGACGGGTCCTCGTGTGGGGTGACCTCGTGATGATGCGCAAGCAGCTGCGCACGCTCGCCGCGCTCGCCGCGCGCTGAACGCCACCCGAACGGCCGACCGTCGGTGTTCGTTCGTCCGGCAGGTGGCGTCGGCGGGGTACCTTCTGCCGACTTGAGGTGCGCGAGGCGGAGCGGGACCTTCACGACGAGCTGGCGACGGCGTCCGGACACGAACGGCAGGAGCAGAGGACCATGCGCGGACCGACCCGGGCGGAGGTGCTCTGACATGGCGTGCCTGTTCTGCGAGATCGTCGCCGGCCGGATCGAGGCGTCCGTCGTCCACAGCGACGACCTCGTCATCGCGATCATGGATCTCCACCCGGTCAGCCCGGGTCACGTCCTCGTCATCCCCCGGAAGCACTCGGAGGCGATCACCGACCTCCCGCGGGCCGAGATGGCCCGTGTCGCGGAGGTGGCGGGGACGCTCGCCCGGGCCGTCAGGGGGGCCTTCCCCGAGACGGAGGGGATCAACCTCCTCATGTCGGAGGGCGCGGCGGCGGCCCAGTCGGTGTTCCACTCCCACATGCACGTGATCCCGCGGGTGACCGGTGACGGGATGCAGCTCTCCTCGCCCGCCCGCGCGGTGTCGCGAGCCGAGCTCGACGCCGCGTCGGACGCGGTCCGGCGTGGCCTGCCCGGTGAGTGATCCCGCGGGTCTGCCCGCCGACCAGATCGTCGAGTCGTTCCCGCACAGGCCTCGTCGGGCCGAGCAACCGGTGGACATGGAGACAGCGGGGGCCGCGACCCGCTGACGGGGGGTTGTCAGTGGGCCGCGGTGTCGGTGGCTGGAGCACCTCTTCCGCACATTCCTCGCATAGCGGGCGCCGTGCAAGACGGCGCGCCGATCGTCTCATCCGAGGTGGGCCCGCACGGCGGCGGCCGTCGCCGCGGCGTCGCCGGGCATCCCGACGAGGTTCGACGAGCACCGCCGGACCATCCACCGCAGGCCCATGAACCACAGCCCGGCCAGCGGGGACGCGCCCGAGGTGTGCCGCGGGACGCCGCCGTCGAGCAGCTCGTCGGGCAGCCAGCGGTGGCTGCCGCCCATGCCGGTGCACCAGACGACCGTCGTCACGCCCTCGGCGCGCAGGTCGAGCTCGTCGACGTCCCGGACGGGGTAGTCGAACGGCTCGTCGGGCGCGTCGGGCGGCGAGTCGAGCCCCAGCCGCTCGATCGCCCGGTCGGCCATCGAGCGGGCCCGTTCGGCGAACGCCTCGGCGAACGCGACGCAGTCGCCGACGGAGCGGTCCACGTGCAGGCGGCCGTCGGCGGCGCCCGTGACGCGCCCGACGAGCTCGACGCCGTCGACCGCGAGCCGGCGCAGGTCGAGGTCGTGGTCGCCGCCCGGCGGGAGCAGCGGGTTCGGCATGCGCGTCATCGCCGGGTCGGGGAGGTCCTCGGGCCGCTGGTCGAAGAACCCGGCCTCCCGGAGCCACTCGATCATCGGCCGCCCGCGGTACGGGGTCGGCAGCCGCCCGACCGGTGAGGCGGACAGCAGCACCCGCCGGCCGTCGGACACGAGGTCCTCGACGACCTGCGCCCCGGTCTGGCCGCTGCCGACGACGAGCACCGCACCCGCGGGCAGCGCGCCGGGGGAGCGATAGGACGCGCCAGTCAGCTGGGTCGTCCGGCGCGGCAGCGCCTGGGCCGCCGGAGGGAGGCGCGGGACGTTCTCGGAGCCCGTCGCCACGACCACGGAGCGGGTCCGGACGGGGCCGTCGGACGTCGTCAGGACGAGCTCGCCGTCGTGAGGCGCCAGGCCCGTGACGTCGACGCCCGCGCGCACCGGGCACCGCCCGGCCACCGTGTCGAGGTGCCGGACGACGTCGTCCCGGCCGGTGTACTCGTCGTCCGGCAGCGGGCCGAGCAGCTGGTTCATCGAGCCGGGCGTGTTCAGCCGGAACGAGTCCCACCGGTGCGCGCGCCACGACTCCCCGACCCGGTCGCGCTCCAGCACGACGTGGTCGACGCCCTCCTCGGCGAGGGCCGCGCTCGCGGCCAGCCCGGCGGGGCCGGCGCCGACGACGACGCAGTCGACGGTGCCCATCGCGGTCACCTCCGTGACCAGGGTCCACCCGCGCGCGCAGTGCGTCGAGGGGTGTCAAGACCTGCGCGGCCAAGAATTGGTGACACGTGACACCTCGATTCCATTGCCGGGCCGGTGCCGCGCGTGTCATGGTGTGGGAGCGCGTCCACAGGCGGGCGCAGCGCAGGCCGGGACGGACCACCGCAGCGATCGTCCCCGAGTGAAGGAAACCGCATGTCGTCGCAGACACTGACGTCCGCTTCCACCCCTCCGGACGCCGAGGAGCCGGCCGCGCAGGTCGCCGTCCCGGTGAGCGGACCCGTGGACCTCGACGGGCGCCGGTTCTACCGGATCACCGCGTACGACGAGCTGCCGCCGTTCTTCATGACGCTCATCGGTGCGAGCGACCTGTGGCTGTTCATCTCGAGCACCGGCGGGCTCACGGCCGGCCGTGAGGAGTCGGACCGGGCGCTGTTCCCGTACACGACGGAGGACAAGGTCGCGCAGGGCGCCGGACGCACCGGCGGGCTGACGCTGCTGCGCGTGTCCGCGCCCGACGGGAGCACCCGGTTCTGGCAGCCGTTCGCCGAGCGTCGACCGGGCGACCCCGACGTCGAGCGCAACCTCTACAAGGACTTCCTCGGCACCACCCTCGTGTTCGAGGAGTCGCGCCCCGACCTCGGGCTGCGCGTGCGGGTGTCCTGGCAGACGAGCGCGCGGTACGGGGTCGTGCGCGGCGTCGAGCTCACGTCGGCGACGGACCGCACGGTCGCCGTCGAGCTGCTCGACGGGTTCGTCGACCTGCTGCCGTCCGGCGTCACCGCGCAGACGCAGAACGAGTTCAGCGTGCTCATCGACGCGTACAAGCGGGCCGAGGTCGACCCCGCGACGGGCCTCGGCATCCTGTACATGAACTCGTCGCTGACGGACAAGTCCGACCCGAGCGAGTCGCTCGCGGCGACCGTGTCCTGGCAGGTCGGGCTCGAGGGCGTCGAGCACCTGCTGTCCACGGGCCAGGTCGGCGCGTTCTCGGCGGGCCGTCCCGTGACCGGCGAGCGCGAGGTCCGCGGCCTGAAGGGTGCGCACCTGGTGCACACCCGGCTGACCCTCGCGGCCGGGGAGCAGCGCCGGTGGCGGTTCGTCGCCGACGTCGACCACAGCGCCGCCGACGTCGTCCGGCTCCAGGTGGAGCTCGCCGACCGGACGGAGCTCGAGGCCCGGCTGGCCGCCGACGTCGAGCGCACCCGCGAGGGCCTCGACGGGCTCGTCGCGACGGCCGACGCCGCGCAGCTCACCGGCGAGGAGCTCGCGACCGCCCACCACGGCGCGAACGTCCTGTTCAACGTCATGCGCGGCGGCCTCCCGGTCGACGGGTACACCGTGCAGACCGCCGACCTGCGCGCGTTCGTCGCCCAGCGCAGCCCGCGGACCGCCGCCCGCTGCGCCGCCGAGCTCGTCTCGTGGCCCGCCGCCGCGGACGTCGACGCGCTCGTCGAGCGGGCGCAGGCGTCCGGCGACCCGGACCTGCTGCGGCTCGTGCGCGAGTACCTGCCGCTGACGTTCAGCCGCCGGCACGGCGACCCGAGCCGCCCGTGGAACAAGTTCCGCATCGCGCTCACCGACGACAAGGGCAACCCCCGCGTCGACTTCCAGGGCAACTGGCGGGACATCTTCCAGAACTGGGAGGCCCTCGCCTGGTCGTTCCCGGAGTACGTCGAGTCGATGGTCGCCGTGTTCCTCGACGCCACGACGGCCGACGGCTACAACCCGTACCGGATCTCGCGGTCCGGCATCGACTGGGAGGTGCCCGAGCCGTCGAACCCGTGGGCGAACATCGGCTACTGGAGCGACCACCAGATCATCTACCTCGTCAAGCTCCTCGAGGCGTCGCACCGGTTCCACCCCGGCCGGCTCGAAGGGCTCGTCGACAGCGCCGTGTTCACGCACGCCGACGTCCCGTACCGCATCGCGTCGTACGCCGACACGCTCGTCGACCCGATCGAGACCATCACGTTCGACCTCGAGGCCGAGGAGCGCGTCGAGCGCCGTCTGGCGACCGAGGGCGCGGACGGCCGCCTCGTGCACGGGTTCGACGGCGACCTCGTCCGGGTGACGCTGGGGGAGAAGCTGCTGCTGCTGATCCTCGCGAAGGTCGTCAACCTCGTGCCCGACGGCGGCATCTGGATGAACACCCAGCGCCCCGAGTGGAACGACGCGAACAACGCGCTCGTCGGCAAGGGCGTCTCCGTCGTCACGCTCGCGTACCTGCGTCGTGCGCTCACCCTCGCCCGAGACCTGCTGGCCGACGACCTCACCGTCACGACCGAGCTGTCCGGGCTGCTCACCGACGTGTACGCGGCGCTCGAGGCGCACGTCGGGACGGTCGACGGCGGGTTCGACGACCTCGGCCGTCGCCGCGTGATGGACGCGCTCGGCGCCGCGGGCACCGACTACCGGACGCGCGTCTACGCCGGGTTCGACGGCCGCCGCACCACGGTCGACGCCGCCTCCGTGAAGGCGTTCCTCGACGTCGCGCAGCGGTACGTCGACGCCGCCCTGCGGGCCAACCGCCGCGAGGACGGGCTGTACCACTCGTACAACCTGCTCGACCTGCGCGACGGCCGGGCCGTGGTCGGCCGGCTGCAGGAGATGATCGAGGGCCAGGTCGCGGTGCTGTCCGCGGGCGTCCTGAGCCCGGCCGAGGCGCTCGACCTGGTCGGGGCCGTGCGGCGCAGCCGCCTCTACCGCGCCGACCAGCACAGCTACACGCTGTACCCCGACAAGGAGCTGCCGAGCTTCCTGGAGCGCAACCGGATCACCGCCGAGCAGGCCGCGGCGTGCCCGCTCGTCGACGAGCTCGTGCAGGCCGGCGACACCTCGCTCGTGCTGCGCGACGTGCGCGGCGTGCACCGGTTCGCGCCCGGGCTGCACAACGCCCGCGACGTCGAGGCGGCGCTCGACGCGCTGCCCGACGCCCCGTCGCCGGCCGGGCGGGCCGCGCTGCTCGACGTGTTCGAGCAGGTGTTCCACCACGCCGAGTTCACCGGCCGGTCCGGGTCGTTCTTCGCGTACGAGGGGCTCGGCAGCATCTACTGGCACATGGTGTCGAAGCTGCTGCTCGCGATCCAGGAGAACGTCGAGCGTGCCGTCGCGGACGGTGCCGACCCCGCCGTCGTCGCCGGCCTGGTGGACGCCTACGAGGACGTCCGTCTGGGCCTCGGGTACTGCAAGACCCCCGAGGTGTACGGCGCGTTCCCCGTGGACCCGTACTCGCACACCCCGGCCGGCCGCGGCGCCCGCCAGCCCGGCATGACCGGACAGGTCAAGGAGGAGGTCCTCACCCGGCTCGGCGAGCTCGGCCTGCGGGTCGAGGCCGGGCGCGTCGTGGTGCGGCCCGTGCTGCTGCGGGCGACCGAGTGGACGGCCGAGCCGGACGTGTTCCGGTACCTCGACGTCGCGCAGCGGCCGCAGACGATCGCGCTGGCGGCCGGGTCGCTCGCGTTCACGTTCTGCCAGGTGCCGGTCGTGTACAGCCGTGGCGGTGCGGCGTCGGTCGTGGCGGTCCTGGCCGACGGCTCGCGGGTCGCCGGTGTCGACGGGGCGCTCGACGCGGACGTCTCCCAGAAGGTGTTCCGGCGGACCGGCGAGGTCGTGCGGATCGAGGTGGAGCTGCCCGCCTGACGGATGACGGACGAATGACTGACGGTGCGGTGCGGCGGGTCGGGCAGGGGGCGGCCCGCCGCTCGCACGGTCAGGCGCGGGCTCACCCGCTCGTCGTCCCGACCGTGTGGCGGGCGTCCCCGTGGTGCTCGGCCGGGCGCCCCCGACCACACGAGGACGCCGTCCGTCCGGACGCCGGGCGGGAGCCCGAAGGCTTCCGCGTAGAGACGGTCGAGCGTGAGGAAGCGCTCGATGGCGGTGTATCCGGAGTCGACGCAGCCGGCGTCGGGCACGTCGGCGATCCTGCCATTCGAGCAGGCCGTCTCACCATACGAACTGCGTTTTGACCTGCGGCGTCGTCCTGCGTTTAATTCCGACTAACAAGGTCAAGATTTCCAGCGCGAAGCCCCGGCTTGCTGGACGGCAACCCTCCCGCGCGGCGGGGTGCCCCGGGTGAGGACCTGGTCGTGGACGGACGGTGACGCCCGGACCACGGCAAGCGACGCGGACCGCGCCGGCACTGCCGGTGCACGAGAAGGGACGGAACATGAGCGCACACCGCTCCGTGAGCAGCACTCGCACGCTCACGTGTCCGTCCTGTTGTCGCCGCTGACCTGATCAGCGCGCCGGCCTCCCCGCCGGCCCCCGCGACGCCGCGCCCACCCGCAGCGGCGTCCCTCCGCGCACCCCGTGCGCCCCCTCAGCGACCTCACGCACCGGAACGGACCCTTGCCGTGCCCATCCCCCGACACGTCCACCTCGGCATCGACCTCAGCGACACCGGAGCCCGCGCCGCCGCCTGGCGCGACCACGGTTCCCAGGCCCAGCGCCTCTTCGACCTCGACAAGCTCACCGAGCACGTCGCCGTCGCCGAGCGCGGCGCCCTCGACTTCGTCGTGTTCGACGAGTCGTTCGCGCTGCACCCCAGCCGCAACACGACCCTGCAGGGCCGCCTCGACCCCGCGCTCGTCGCCGCCCGGCTCGCCCCCCGCACCGTCGGGATCGGCCTCGTCGCCCAGCTCGACGCGAGCCTGACCGAGCCCGGGCACGTCGCGCAGGCCGTCGCGACCATCGACCGCGCGAGCGGCGGCCGCGCCGCCTGGCAGGTCGGCGGCGGTGCCCTCGACGGGCGGACGGTCGACGCCGTCGAGAACACGTGGGACGCACCCGCCGCCCGCGAGCTCCCGCGGCCCGTCGACCGTCGGGACCCCCGGTTCGTCGAGGTCGACGGCGTGCACTTCGCCGCCCCGCAGCCGGTGCGCGCGTCGCGGTCGCCGCAGGGCCGCCCGCCCGTCGTCGTCCGGCTCGACACGACCGGCAGCGCGGTCGGGCACGACCTGGGAGCCGACGCGCACGACGTCGACGTCGCCGGGCGCACCGCCGACGTGGTCCGGATCCGGGTCGACGACCGTGCCACCGCGGCCGAGCTGCGCACGCAGGTGCGCGACGCCGCGGCACGGCACGGCCGCGACCCCGACGCCGTGCGGGTCCTCGTCGACGCGTTCCTGCTGCTCGGCCCCGACGCCGCGAGCGCGCAGGCCCGCCTCGACCTGCTCACCGAGCTCGGCGACGTGCAGCCGACCGCCGGGTCGCTCGTCGCGCTCGGCACCGCCGTGGACGTCGCGTCGCTGGTCACCGAGTGGTTCGCGCTCGAGGCCGCCGACGGGTTCACGTTCCGGCCCGCGTCCGTGCACACCGACCTGCCCGGCCTGGTCGACGCCGTCGTGCCGCGGCTGCGCGGCGCCGGGGTGTTCCGCGACCGGTACCCCCGGACGGCCACGCTGCGCGGCACCCTCGGGATCGCCCGCCCCCCGCGCCGTACGGCCGCGCGAACCGTCGCGGCCGGGGCGCGGGTCGCCACCGGGGCCGGGCGCTCGGCGGCCGCCCGATGAGCGGGACGTCCGCCGTCGTCGCGGGCGCCCGGTTCCGGTCCGTGCCGCAGCACCACCCGAGCGTGCGCCCGATGCTTGACGAGCTCGCCGTCGAGTACGCCACCCGGTACGCGGACGAGTTCAAGATCGCCGAGCTGCGCGCGGAGCTCGGGCGGTACCCCGCCCACGAGTTCGCCCCGCCGCGCGGCGAGCTCGTCCTGCTCATCGAGGGTGGCGGGGCCGTCGCCGGCGGCGCGTTCCGCCGTCGGAGCGAGCCCGAGGTCGGCGACATCGCCCTGTCCACCCGTCCCGGCGGGCGCGACGACCGCGGCGTCCCCGCCGTGCCGACCGCGGAGCTCAAGCGGATCTGGACCCACTCGGCGCACCGCCGCCGCGGGCTCGCGCGGCGCGTGCTCGCCGAGCTCGAGCGCCGCGCGCTCGCCGCCGGCTACCCGCGGATCTACCTCACCACCGGCCCGCGGCAGCCCGAGGCGGCCGCGCTGTACGTCGCCACCGGCTACACGCCGCTGTTCGACGCCACCGCCGACCTCGAGCAGCTCGGTCACCTGCCGTTCGAGAAGTGGCTCGTCCCCCACGTCCTGCCGACAGAGAGCTGACCGCCGTGTCCACCGTCTCCCTGCACCACGAGGAGCCCCGCCTGCTGGTCGGCGAGGCCCCGAGCCGCCCGACCACCGACGAACCGCGGGTCATCGGCGCACGCCACCCCGGCCGGTGGGTCGCCACCGTCGTCGTCGCCGTGCTCCTCGCGATGGTCCTCAACTCGCTCGTCACGAACCCCAAGTGGGAGTGGAGCGTCGTCTGGCAGTACCTGACGTGGCCGTCCGTGCTCGAAGGGCTGTGGGGCACCCTGCGCCTCACCGCAGTCGCCGCGTTCATCGGCTTCGGCCTCGGCACCGTGCTGGCCCTCATGCGGCTGTCCCGGTCGCCGCTGCTGCGCGGCGTCTCGTGGCTGTACACCTGGGTGTTCCGGTCGGTGCCGCTGATCCTGCAGCTGCTGCTCTGGTACAACCTCGCCTACCTCTACCCGCAGATCACGCTCGGCATCCCGTTCGGCCCGTCGTTCACCGGGTTCGACACGCTCGACGTCATCGACAAGTTCGGCGCCGCGATCCTCGGCCTCGGGCTGTCGCAGGCGGCGTACTCCGCCGAGATCGTGCGCGCCGGCATCCTCGGCGTCGACCAGGGCCAGCACGAGGCCGCCGCCGCGCTCGGCCTGCCGCGGTCCGTGCAGCAGCGGCGGATCATCCTGCCGCAGGCCATGCGGACGATCGTGCCGACGGCCGTGAACGAGATCATCGGCCTGGTCAAGGGCACGTCGGTCGTCTACGTGCTCGCCTACAGCGAGCTGTTCTACATCGTCGGCGTGATCTACGGCCGCAACCAGCGGGTCGTCCCGCTGCTCGTCGTCGCGGGCATCTGGTACCTCGTCATCACGACCGTGCTGACCGTCATCCAGTTCTACGTGGAGCGGCACTACGCGAAGGGGGCGCTGCGACAGCTCCCGCCGACGCCGCTGCAGCGGGCCCGCTGGGGGCTCGGCGTCGCCTGGTCCCGGATCACCGGGGCACCGCTCCCGTCCGACCTGCCGCCCGGGTACGGGTCGCGGTCGCTCGCGGCCCGCGGCGTGCTCACCCGGACCCGTCGCACCGAGATCGGGGGCGTGGCATGAGCGCCGGGCTGGTCGAGGTCCGTGGCGTCCACAAGGCGTACGGCACGCTCGAGGTGCTCGACGGGATCGACCTGGTGGTCAAGCCCGGCGAGGTCACCGTGATCCTCGGGCCGTCCGGCTCCGGGAAGTCGACCCTGCTGCGGGCGATCAACCACCTGGAGAAGGTGGACCGCGGGTTCATCGAGGTCGACGGCGAGCTCATCGGGTACCGCACCCGCTCCGACGGCGCTCTGCAGGAGCTCAAGGAGAAGGAGATCCTGCGCCAGCGCACCCGCATCGGGTTCGTGTTCCAGAACTTCAACCTCTTCCCGCACCTCACGGCCCTCGAGAACGTCGTCGAGGCACCCGTCTCCGCGCAGGGCCGGCCCCGCGCCGAGGTCGAGGCGGAGGCCCGTGAGCTGCTGGAACGCGTCGGGCTCGGCGACAAGATCGACGCCTACCCGCGCCAGCTGTCCGGCGGGCAGCAGCAGCGGGTCGCGATCGCCCGGGCGCTCGCCGTCAAGCCGTCGGTCGTGCTGTTCGACGAGCCGACGTCCGCGCTCGACCCCGAGCTGGTCGGCGAGGTGCTCGACGTGATCCGCGACCTCGCGGCCACCGGCACGACCCTCGTCGTCGTCACCCACGAGATCGGCTTCGCACGCGAGGTCGCCACGACCGTCGTCTTCATGGACGGCGGGCGGATCGTCGAGCAGGGCAGCCCCGCCCAGGTGCTCGACGACCCGCAGCAGGAACGCACCCGCGCGTTCCTCGACAAGGTCCTCTGACCGTCCCCCCACCCCCACCGAGAGAAGCGAGAACTCCCCGTGAACGTCCCCTTCCGACGCGCCAGGCTCCTCACCGCGATCGCGGTCGTGCCCCTGCTGGCGCTCGCCGCGTGCGCCGGATCGAGCGCCGACGACGACCCCGCCGCCGACAGCACCCCGAGCAAGGCCGCAGGCCTGGAGATCAGCACCAGCCCCGACCAGGACCGGATCCACACCACGGTCGCGGACGACGCCGTCGCCCTCCTGCCGGCCGACGTCAAGGCGTCGGGCGTCTTCAAGGTCGCGACGACGGCCGGTGCGGCGCCGCCGCTCGGGTTCCTCGCGGACGACGAGAAGACGCCGATCGGCAACGAGACCGACATCGCCCAGCTCGTCGCCGACGCGCTCGGCCTCAAGCTCGAGCTCGAGCAGAAGGCGTGGGCCGACTGGCCGCTCGCGCTGCAGTCGGGCGACGTCGACGCCGTCATCTCGAACGTCACCGTGACCGAGGAGCGCAAGGAGCTCTACGACTTCTCGTCGTACCGCAACGACCAGCTCGGCTGGATCACGTCGGCGAGCAGCAAGGTCAAGGAGATCAAGGAGCCCAAGGACATCGCGGGCCTCACGGTCGGCGTCAGCTCCGGGACCAACCAGGAGAAGATCCTGCTGGCCTGGAACGAGCAGAACATCAAGGACGGCCTCGACCCCATCAAGGGCGGTGAGCCCGAGTACTACGAGGCCTACTCCG
Source organism: Cellulomonas chitinilytica (assembly GCF_016862675.1). Taxonomy (GTDB): domain Bacteria; phylum Actinomycetota; class Actinomycetes; order Actinomycetales; family Cellulomonadaceae; genus Cellulomonas; species Cellulomonas chitinilytica. Next base: position 101,900 of record NZ_BONK01000006.1, read on the forward strand.
ACGTGCTCCTCGCCGTGCAGTCCGGCCGCCTCGACACCTACGTCGGCCCGAACGCGAGCCTCGCGTACAGCGCGGCGACGGCGCCCGACCAGTTCAAGGTCGTCGGCACCCTCAACGGCGGCTGGCCGCTGACGGCGCAGATCGCCGTGGCCACGCTCAAGGGGTCCGACCTCGCCCCCGCGGTGACGGCCGCCCTGCAGCACGCGTTCGACGACGGCACGTACGCCGACGTCCTGGCGCGCTGGGGCCTGACGGCCGAGGCCATCGAGAAGCCCGAGACGAACCCGCCGGGGCTCCCCAAGACCGAGTGACCCGACCGGTCGCTCGCGGTGGTCGGCCGGGGTCGGGGGACACCCGGCCGACCACCAGTTCTCTTTCCCGTCGTCCCCTTGGAGGAGCCCGTGCAGGTCGTGGACCACGTCGTCGTCGGCGGCGGTGTCATGGGCTCGGCGGCGGCCTGGCAGCTCGCGGCCCGCGGGCGTGACGTGCTGCTGCTCGAACGCTTCGAGCCCGGGCACGTCCGCGGCGCCTCCCACGGGGCGTCCCGCATCTACCGGACCACGTACGACCGGCCCGAGTACGTGGACCTCGCCCTCGAGGCGCTCGACCTGTGGCGCTCGCTCGACGACCCGTCCGTCCTCACCCTCAACGGAGGCGTGAGCCACGGCGTCCGGCACGAGGGGGTCGCCGCGTCGTTCGCCGCCCGCGGCGTGCCGCACGAGTGGCTCACGCCCGCCGCCGCGGGGGAGCGCTGGCCGGGTCTGCGCTTCGAAGGGTCCGTGCTGCACGAGACGTCGACCGCCGGACGGCTGCACGCCGACCGGGCCGTCGCCGCGCTGCAGGGGTCCGCACGGTCGCACGGTGCCGACGTCCGGCACGAGGTCCAGGTGCACCGGGTCGTCGCCGACGGGTCCGGTGTCCTGCTCGAGACGTCGACCGGTGACGTCCGGGCGCGGTCGGTCGTCGTCGCCGTCGGGGCGTGGACCGCGGGGCTCGTCGGGCCGCTGCTCGGCGTCGACCTCGCACCCGCGCTCGTCGTGACCCAGGAGCAGCCTGCGCACTTCGCGGTGCTGCCCGGTGCGCCCGACGAGGACGCGTGGCCGTCGTTCACCCACCAGCCCCTCGGCACCTACCCGTGGCCGAGCGGCACTTACGGGCTCGCGACGCCCGGTGAGGGCATCAAGGTGGGGTTCCACGGCGTCGGGCCCGTGACCGACCCCGACCGCCGGTCGTTCACCCCCGAGCCCGGGCAGCTCGCGGAGCTGCAGCGGTACGCCGAGCTCTGGCTGCCCGGTGTCGACCCGTCCGCCCCCGCGCCGATCTCGTGCACCTACACGACGACGCCGGACAGCGACTTCGTCCTCGACCGGCGCGGACCCGTGGTCGTGGCCGCCGGGTTCTCCGGGCACGGGTTCAAGTTCGCACCCGCGATCGGCCGGGTGCTCGCGGACCTGGCGTCCGAGCCCGTCGACGCGCCCGCTCGCGCCGCCGACCCCGCCTTCGCGCTGGCCCGTCTCGCCGGCGCGCGCCCGACGGGTGGCGGTGCGGCCGGCGCCCGTCCTGCCGGCGCCCGTCCTGCCGGCGCCGCCGTGCGGCCCGTCGCGTCCGACCGTCCCCCCGTCAGCACCGTCAGCACCGTCAGCACCGTCCCCCAGGAGATCCGATGACCGACCCCCGTCCCGTCCCGCTGTCCGTGCTCGACCTGGCCCCGGTGCGGGCCGGCGGCACGGGCGCGGAGGCGCTGCGTGACGCCGTCGCCCGTGCCCAGCTCGTCGAGCGGCTGGGGTACCACCGCGTCTGGTTCGCCGAGCACCACCTGGCCCCGGGGGTCGCGTCGGCGGCGCCGGGGGTGCTCGCGGCGCTCGTCGCGTCGGCCACGTCGACCATCCGGGTCGGGTCCGCGGCGGTGCTGCTCGGGTCGACGAGCCCGGTGGTCGCCGCCGAGCAGTTCGGGACGGTGGTGGCCCTGCACCCCGGGCGCGTGGACCTCGGCCTGGGGCGGGCGTCGTTCCCGCCGCCGTCCGTCGCGGGCGGCGCCGACGCGCCCGCGCCCCGCCGCCCGCGGTCCGAGCCGACACCCGAGCGGGTCGTCGACGGGCTGCTCGTCCCGGCGACGCCCCCGGTGTCGTTCGGGGAGGGGCCGCTGCTCGAGCGGATCCTCGCCCAGCACCGTTTCGTCGGGGCCGGTCGTACGCCGGGCGGGTTCGCGGCCGAGCTCTCGACCGTGCTCGACGTGGTCCGCGGCACCGCCCGGACGGACGCCGACCGAGCCGTGTCGGTCCCCGCCGCGCAGGGTGCGGACCTTGCCCTGTGGGTCCTCGCGTCCAGCGGCGGCGAGAGCGCCCGGGTGGCCGGGGAGCTCGGGCTGCCGCTCGGGGCGAACTACCACGTGAGCCCGTCGACGGTGCTGGAGACGGTCGAGCAGTACCGCGCGGCGTTCCGCCCGGGAGTCCTCGACGAGCCGTACGTGGTGGTCTCGGCCGACGTGCTCGCCGCCGACACCGCCGCACGCGCGCATGAGCTCGCGGACCCGTTCGCCGAGTGGGTCCTGTCGATCCGCCGCGGCGAGGGCGCGATCCCGTACCCGGCGCCGGGCACGACGACCCGGTGGGAGGACCGCCCGGCGGCCGAGCGGGACCTGGTGCGCGACCGCGTCGACACCCGCTTCGTCGGGACGCCCGACGAAGTCGCCTCCGGCCTGTCCATCCTGGCCCGTGTCACCGGCGCCGACGAGCTCCTGCTCACCACCATCACCCACGACCCGGCGGACACGGCGCGCTCCTACGAGCTCGTCGCCGCCACCTGGCCGGCCACCGCCACCCCCGCCCTCACCCCCACCCTGGCGACCGCCTCGGCCTGACCCCGCCGCCGGCCTCCCGGCAGCTCGAGCCCGTCACTTCGGGGTGAGAACGGCACTTCAGAGTGCCGTTCTCACCCCGAACTGCCGTTCTCACCAGCGGCGACGGCCTGCGGCGCCGGGAGGGGCGGGGAGCGGGGACGACGAACGCCCCCGGCCCGTGAGGGGCCGGGGGCGTTCGCCGTCGGGCGGGGTCAGATCGAGTAGTCGTCGCCGATCTGGTGGTACGTGCGGTCGTGGTAGACGAGCGGCGTCACGTCGTGGGTCCCGTGGGACAGCGCCCGCACGGAGATGAGGTACGACCCCCCGACGGGCGTGCGCTGCACGACCCGCCCCCGCACCCACGACACGGCCCCGTCGATCACGGGCTCGCCGGTGGGCAGCGCGGACCAGCCGCCGGCGGCGAACCGGTCGATGCCGTGCGTCGCGAACCGGGCGGACACGTCGTCCTGCGACCCGGACAGGAAGCTGATCGCGAGCGTCCGGGCCCGGGACACCGCGGGCCAGGACGACGACGTCGACGCGAGCGAGAACGCGAGCAGCGGCGGTTCGGCCGACACGGAGATGACGGACGTCGCCGTGAACCCGACGAGCCGCACGGGGTGCTCGGCCCCCTCGAACGAGTCGAGGCCCGGCTCCTGCGCGTCGTCGACGAGCGCGACCACCGCGACACCCGCGGGGTGCCGGCGGAACACCTCCTTGTACTCGTCGGGCGTGAGCTGCTGCTCGTCCTGCTGTGCGAGGTCGGCGTCGAGGGCGCGCAGGATCTCGGCGGTCACCGGAGCACCTCCGCGAGGGTCGCGACGCCGCCGAGGGAGCGGCGCAGCGGCTCGGCGGCCCGGTCGAGCCAGCGGTCGACGGCGGGGTCGAGGTCGGCCAGGTCCGCCTCCGTGACGGTGAACGACCGGGCGGGCACGGTCGCGCCGAGCTCCACGAGCAGGGGGCGCAGGTGCACCTCGCCGACGAGCGCGTGCGCGGGGTTGCCGGACACCACGACGGGCACCGCCGTGACACCCGCGAGGCCGTCCGGGCCGTAGGCGTCGAGGAACGACTTGAGCAGCCCGGTGTACGACGCCTTGTAGACGGGCGTCGCGACGAGCAGCACGTCCGCGGCGGCGACGAGCCGGAGCGCCTCGTCGACCGCGGGCCGCTCGGCCGCGAAGAGCTGCGGCGCGAGGTCGGCGAGGTCGACGGTCGCGAACGGCACGGGCTCGTCGAGCGGGACGGGGGCGAGCGCGGGACCCAGCCGCTGCGCGAGGTGCTCGGCGGCGGCGCGGGTGCGCGACCCGGGTCGGGGGTTGCCGACCAGCGCCACGACGGACGGATGGGGGTGGACCACGGTGCAGCTCCTTCACGATCACGAGTTGCCGGCACCCCCCGGTGGGACGCCGACCAGGTCATCTCCCGGAGCACCCCGTCGTGACAGGGGTTGCTGACCAGCGAGCCGGGGCTTCGCGCTGGTGCTCGTGACCTCGCCGCGGTTTGTACCAGCGGTCGCGCCGCCGACAAGGGCTTGTGCCGGACGTCTCGCACTGCGGACACCAGGGCCGTCGTGCCAGCATGCCGAGCATGACCGCGATCCCCGGCGACCCCGTCGACGTCCCGGACCCGCACGTCGTCGCGTCGGTGGCGGTGCAGAACCTGCGGGACCTCGGCGGCCGCCCGACGGGCGACGGCGGGTCGGTGGCGCGGGGCGTGGTCTTCCGGTCGGCGGAGCTCGCGTCGGACGGCGTCGAGGACGACCCCGCGCTGGCCGCGCTGGGCATCCGCACGGTCGTCGACCTGCGGACGGAGGCGGAACGGGAGGCCCGCCCGGACCACGTCCCCGCGGGTGCGGACCATCGGGTGCTCGACGTCCTCGCGGACCTGCCGACGGCCGCGGCGACGCAGGCGGCGGCCCTGGTGTCGGCCCCGGCGGGTCTGGCGGGGGCGCTCGCGGGGACGGACGTCGCCGAGCAGATGCGCGCCACGTACCGCCGGCTCGTCGTCGGCGACGCGGCCCGGGCGGCGTACGCGGCGCTCGTGCGCACGGTGCTCGACGCGGACCGCACCCCGGTGCTGGTCCACTGCACGGCCGGCAAGGACCGCACGGGCTGGGCGGCGACGATCCTGCTGCTCGCGGCGGGCGTGGACGAGGACGGGGCCACCGAGGAGTTCCTGGCCGTGAACCCGGCGGTGCGGGCGGTGTTCGCGCCGATGCTCGCGCACCTCGACGCCCTGGGGGAGGACTCGTCGGTGCTCGTCCCGTTCCTCGAGGTGCGACCGGACTACCTGCGGGCGGCGCTCGACGAGATGCGGGCGACGTACGGCGACTTCCCGGGCTACCTGCGGGACGGCCTCGGCCTGAGCCCGGTGGAGGTCGAAGGGCTGCACCGCACCATGCGTGGGTGATTGAGCCGTTCGGGTGGTCCGAATTGTCCGGCGTTGCCGTCCGGTTCGTCCGGTTCCACGATGGTCCGGACGCGCCCGTCGTGGCGTGACTCGCATGTGCGCCCGCCCATGCGCGCCGGACCACGAAAGGCGCACCTCGTGCACGAAGAGCTCGTCTCCCCGATCCGCCGTGGTGCCCACGACATCGCCGTCGACCGCGAACGCATGCGCCGCCGTCGGGTGTACCGGCTGGCGGTCGTGGTGCTCCTGGCGGAGGCGTACGTGATCGCCGCCGCGCTCATGGGTCGCCGCATCGTGCCGCCGATGCCGTCCATCGACCCGCTCGTGCTGGTCCCGGTGCTGTTCTTCGCGGGGCTGCTGGCGATCATGCTGCTCACGCAGGTGGGCTCGGCGCGCTCGCCGCACGTGACGTTCCGGCCCGAGCAGGTCGACGTGCGGCTCGACGACGTCATCGGCATCGACCCGGTCCTCGAGGACGTGCGCCGCTCGATCGACCTGTTCCAGACGCACCGCCGGTTCGCGGACCAGATGGGCGGGACGCCGCGCCGCGGGCTGCTGTTCGAGGGCGCGCCGGGCACCGGCAAGACGATGACGGCGAAGGCGATGGCGGCCGAGGCGGGCGTGCCGTTCCTGTTCGTGTCGGCGACGTCGTTCCAGTCGATGTACTACGGCGCCACCGCGAAGAAGATCCGCGCATACTTCAAGGCGCTCCGCAAGGCGGCCCGGGCGGAGGGCGGCGCGATCGGCTTCATCGAGGAGATCGACGCGATCGGCCTGCGGCGCGGCGGGATGCTCGCGGCGAGCGCCGACGGGCAGCGCGGGTCCGTGACGAACCTGATGACGAGCGAGGGCACCGGCGGCGTCGTCAACGAGCTCCTCGTGCAGATGCAGTCCTTCGACGAGCCGACGGGCGCCGCGAAGCTGGGCGACCGGCTCGTCGCCCGCCTCAACCTGCTGCTGCCCGCGCACCGGCAGGTCCCGCGCCGCCGCCCGGCGAAGGCCCCGATCCTGCTCATCGCGGCGACGAACCGCGCCGACTCGCTCGACCCGGCGCTGCTGCGTCCGGGCCGGTTCGACCGCCACCTGACGTTCGTCGCGCCGGACGCGCACGGCCGCCGCGCGCTCGTCGACCACTTCCTGACGCGCCGGTCGCACGACGTGGAGCTCGACGACCCGGTGGTGCGCGACCGGGTCGCGGCCGCGACGAACGGCTGGACGCCCGTGATGATCGAGCACCTGCTCGACGAGGCCCTGGTGAACGCGCTGCGCCGCGGGTCGCTGACGATGTCGTTCGCGGACGTCGAGACGGCCCGGATCACGGAGATGGTCGGCATCGGCCAGCCCGTCCGGTACACCGAGGCGGAGCGCCGGCTGATCGCGACGCACGAGGCCGGGCACGCGGTGACGGCGTGGCTGGTCGCCCCGAACCGGCACCTGGAGGTCCTGACGATCGTCCGCCGCGGTGAGGCGCTGGGCCTGCTCGCGCACGGCGACTGCGAGGAGGTCTGGACGCACTCGGAGGGTGACCTGCGGGGGCTCGTGCAGATCGCGATGGGCGGCTGGGTCGCCGAGGAGCTGTTCTTCGGCCAGACGACGACGGGCCCGGCGAGCGACCTGGCGGCCGCGACCCGCACGGCGGCGCAGATGGTCGGCGCCGCGGGCATGACGGGGTCGCTCGTGTCGTTCCTCGCGACGGACCGGCCGCTGGTCTCCGCCGTGCTCGCCGACGGCAAGGCCCGCGAGCAGCTGGAGCAGGTGCTCGACGACGCCCGGTCGAGCGTCCGGCGTCTGCTGTCCCGCAACCGGCACCTCGTCGAGGCCCTGCGGGACGCGCTCCTGGAGCGTCACGAGCTGCTCGGCGACGAGATCACGGACGTGCTGCTCGCGGCGCACCTCACGGGCGGTGACCTGCCCCCGGTGCCGCAGCTCGAGGAGTCGTCCACGTCGGACCGCGTGAGGATCGCGGCGGCGTCCGTCGGGGCGCTGCGGGGCTCGGTCGTGAACTAGCCTGCGGGCGTGCCCGAGGGTCATACCGTCCACCGCATCGCCCACCGGTTCACGCGCGACCTCGTCGGCCGGGAGGTGGCGGTGTCGTCGCCGCAGGGCCGGTTCGCGGCCGGTGCGCGGCGGCTCGACGGGCAGCGGCTCGTGCGCGCGTCGGCGGTCGGCAAGCAGCTGTTCTGCACGTTCGACTCCGGTGACGTGCTGCGCGTGCACCTCGGGCTGTACGGGGCGTGGGACTTCTACGGGACCGTCTCCGGCATCGGCGACGGCGACACGTCGGGCAGCATGGGCGCCCCGCGGCTGCGCCGTGCGGTCCGGATGGGGGAGGACGAGCGCGAGCAGCCGTCCGCGGAGGGCGGTCTGCTCGCGCACTTCCCGCCGGACCCGGTGGGCCAGGTGCGGGTCCGGCTGGCGACCGACGACACGGTCGCCGACCTGCGTGGCCCGTCGGCGTGCGAGGTCCTGGACCCCGACGCGGCCCGCGCCGCCGTCGACCGCCTGGGCCCGGACCCGGCGACGGCGAGCGACGTCGCGGCCGCCGGCGAGGTCGTCGTGGACCGGCTCACGGGGAGGTCGGTGGCGGTCGGGCAGCTCCTCATGGACCAGTCCGTGGTGGCCGGGATCGGCAACATCTACCGCGCCGAGCTGCTGTTCCGCGCCCGCCTCGACCCGCACACGCCAGGGCGTCAGGTCCCTCGGGAGCTCGCGCGGGCCCTGTGGGAGGACTGGGCGGTGCTCCTCGCCGACGGCATCCGCACGGGCGTGATGCTCACCCGGGAGGACCTGGACGACGAGGGCCGTGTCGCCGCGGTGATCGACCCGACGCTGCGGCACTGGGTGTACGGGCGTGGCGGCGAGCCGTGCCGGGTGTGCGGGACGCCGGTGGTCGTCGAGGAGATGGCCGCCCGCAAGCTCTACCTCTGCCCGTCCTGCCAGCGCTGAGCGCTACGACGCGGTGTCGAGCCCCAGCAGGTGCCGCCACGCCCGGTGGTGCTCGACGGTGACGCCCTCGTACCCCGGCAGGCCCCCGAACGCGGCCGCGACCTCGGCGGTCTCCTGCTCCATCACCTCGGGGCCCTCGTCGTAGAACGTGAACTGCGGCCCCCCGGCGACCTCCGGGGTGTCGGTCTCGACGCCCACGGTGAACGGGTGCCCGGCCGTCGACGCCGCGACGACGGCCGGCCCGGCGAGCGCGATGATCCCGTCCGGCCCGTGCGCGTGGTCGGCGAACGCCACGACGGCGACCCGGTCGCACCGGTCGAGCACGTCGTCGAGCAGGGTCCGCCCCGGGGTCTGGCCGGGTTCGTGCGCCAGCCACCACGGGGTGTCGACGCCGAGCGGGACGCCCGGTGGCAGGGCGGCGCGCACCTTGCGGATCAGCGTCAGCCACCGGCGCACCACCTGCGCCCGGTACGTCGTCCAGGACGGCGTGGTCCACGGCTCGACGTCGAGCTGCACGAGGGTGGCGGTGGGCGCGGCACGCAGGGCCGTCGTCGCCCACTGCACCGCGAGCGCCGGGTTCGTCAGCCAGCCGGGGTCCCCGCCGAGCGCACCGACCCGCGCCCCGGTGCCGGCGACCGCGGCGCACGCGTCGGTGAACCACGTGCCGACCGGGCCTTCGTCGGCCGCCCACGGCGCACCGAGGAGCACCAGCCCGAGCTCCCGGTCGACGCAGAACCCGGCGAGCGGGCCGGGTGCGGCGGGCGCGTACCCGCGCCCGCGCGCGTCCACCGAGGCGGGCACGGGGTTGTCCCACGCCCACATCGACGTCAGCGCGCTGGTCACGGCGACGCCGGGGAGGAGAACACGCGCTCGCCGACGGGCACGGGTGCGGCGAGCGTGTTGGCGCGGGTCGCGAGCGGGCAGCTCCACGACGGGTCGTACGCGCAGGACGGGTTGAACGCGAAGTTGAGGTCCACGACGAGCAGCCCGTGGGCGACCCCGAGGTCGGCGCCCTTGATGGTGTCGAGCACGTACCGCCCGCCGCCGAACGTGCCACCCTCGTGCCCGGCGAGGGCGTCCCGCACCGGCAGGAACAGCCCGCCCGCGTACCCGTGCATCGCCCACACGGCGAGCGCGCCGAGGTCACCGAGCTCGACGGTGCCGATGCGCTCGTACGAGATCAGCCCGTCCGTCTCCGTGCTGATCTCGAGGCGCTGCGGCTCGGACGGCCGGACCTGGACCTCGAACCGGTAGGCGGGGTCGTAGGGGGCGACGTCGAGCCCGGCGAAGAACGCGCGCGTCGCGGCGTCGAGCGGTGAGGCGGGGTGCTCGGCGAACAGCTCGTCGCGGCGCTGCACCCACACGGCGTGCGCCTGCGCGGGGTCGGCGGCCGCGAGGTGCCGCACGTCCGCGTACGCCTCCGCGACCCGGCGTCGCCAGTCGGCGACCGCGAGCGCGTCGGAGGCCGGCCCGGGGAGGGTGCGGGGTCGGTGCGGCACGTCCCCACCGTGCCATGCCGTCCGTCATCCCGTCTCGTCGGGGGACCCGGCGCGTCAGTCAGCGCGGCGCGTGCCGTTGCAGCGCCCGCACCTCCCGCACGGCGATCGCGGCGGCGACGAGCGCGACGACGAGCGCCCACCGCCGCCCGCGCAGCGCGGCGGCCACGCACACGAGCACGACGACCACGCACAGCAGCACCGTGAGCAGGCTCGCCCACCGGATGCGGGGTCGTGAGATCGGCACGCTGCATCGTCGCCCCGCGGACGGGGAACGGGCCACCCGACCTGCCGTGCCAGGGTGTGCCGCATGGATCTGCGCATCTTCACCGAGCCCCAGCAGGGCGCCACCTACGACGAGCTGCTCACCGTGGCGAAGGCCACCGAGGACCTCGGCTTCGACGCCTTCTTCCGGTCCGACCACTACCTCGCGATGGGCACGGACGGCCTGCCGGGCCCCACGGACGCCTGGACGACGCTCGCCGGGCTGGCGCGCGAGACGAGCCGGATCCGGCTGGGCACCCTCGTGTCGTCGGCGACGTTCCGGCACCCCGGCGTCCTCGCGGTGCAGGTCGCGCAGGTCGACCAGATGTCGGGCGGCCGGGTGGAGCTCGGGCTGGGCACCGGCTGGTTCGCGCGCGAGCACGAGGCGTACGGCATCCCGTTCCCGGAGAAGCGGTTCGGGATCCTCGAGGAGCAGCTCGAGGTCGTCACGGGCCTGTGGGGGACGCCCGTCGGCTCGACGTTCGGCCATGCGGGCGAGCACTACACGCTGGTCGACTCCCCTGCGCTGCCCAAGCCCGTGCAGGCCTCGCCGCTCGACCCGACGAAGGCGGGCGTGCCGGTGATCGTCGGCGGCTCGGGCCCCCGCCGGACGCCGGCGCTCGCGGCCCGCTACGCCGCCGAGTTCAACCTGGCCTTCCCGGCGTTCGACGAGATCGACGGCAGGCTCGCCAACGTCCGTCGGGCGTGCGAGGAGGCGGGACGGGCGCCTGAGACGCTCACGCTGTCGGCCGCGCTCGTGCTGTGCGTGGGCCGCGACGACGCCGAGGTGGACCGTCGCGCGCGGGCCGTCGGCCGCGACCCGCAGGAGATCCGCGGGCAGGGGATCGCCGGGTCGGTGGCCGAGGCGGTCGACCGGCTCGGCGAGCTCGCCGCGCACGGCATCACCCGCGTCTACCTGCAGGTTCTCGACCTCGGTGACCTGGACCAGCTCGAGCTCGTGGGCGGTCAGGTGGCCCCCCAGATCGGGTAAAACGTCCACAGAACGAGATGGACGCGCGATGAACTCGAGACGTCGCGCGACCGCCCCGGACATCGCCGCAGGTGGGAGTGACCTGCGGCGATGTCCGTTTCACCCGGGACCTCCGTCCCCCCTGTGACCCGGCGCACTACGTCGTTTCCTCGACAGCCCCGCTCGACGGGTCTGTAAGTTCGTAGGTATCCACAAGGGGCGGCGACGCCTGCCGAGGACACCGGATCCACCAGGGATCCACCGTCCTCGCGAGCCGCCGCCCTTCGTGCGCCCGGCGCCAGCGTCGCCGTCGCATCGGTCAGGTGGGCCCACCCGGGTCCGCCCGGCCGTCCGACAGGACGACCGAAGGGGGCTGGACGTGACAACCACGTTCGACAGGCTCGTGATGGAGCCGCGAAGAACCGAGCAAGTCAAGATCAAGTCGACCGGGACGAACGAGAACGAGTCGTCCCAGAGCCCGTCGCTCATGCTGCTGGTCCTGCTGGCCGCAGCGGGCATCATCATCTACGCGGCGTTCCTGCTGAACCCCGCGAACCGGGGTGACTGGCTCCCCTACGTGCTGGTCATCGTCGCCGAGTCGGTGCTGGTCGCCCACGGCCTGCTGGCCATGTGGACCGTCCTGTCCAGCGGGTTCAACCCGCGCGGGTTCTCGTTCAACCTCGCCCAGGACAGGCTCTACGACATCGCGGAGATCATCCGCGACGGCGCCGAGGACAAGCCGAACGAGTGGCGGATGTACCTCCAGGAGTGGCCGATCTCGATCGACGTCTACATCACGACGTACGGCGAGGCCATCGAGTCCATCCGGAACACCGTGACCGCCGCGGTCGCCATGCAGGGCAAGCACGACACGTACGTCCTGGACGACGGCCGGTCCGACGAGGTCCGTGACCTCGCGGCCGAGCTCGGGGCCCGCTACATCCGCCGGCTGTCGAGCAACGGCGCCAAGGCGGGCAACATCAACCACGCGATGTCGATCACGAAGGGTGACTTCTTCGTCATCTTCGACGCCGACTTCGTGCCGAAGCCGAACTTCCTGCACGAGACCGTGCCGTTCTTCTCCGCGGACGACGTCGCCTTCGTGCAGACGCCGCAGGTGTACGGGAACCTGCACTCGGTGATCTCGAAGGGCGCGGGCTACATGCAGTCCGTGTTCTACAAGTTCATCCAGACGGGCCGTAACCGGTTCAACGCCGCGTTCTCCGTCGGCACGAACGTCATCTACCGCCGCTCGGCCGCCGACTCCGTCGGGGGCATCTACTCCGACTCGAAGTCGGAGGACGTGTGGACGTCGCTCATGCTGCACGAGAAGGGCTGGCGGACGATCTACATCCCGACCGAGCTCGCGGTGGGTGACACCCCCGAGACCGTCGAGGCGTACACCAAGCAGCAGCTGCGCTGGGCGACCGGTGGGTTCGAGATCATGCTCACCCACAACCCGCTGAGCCGGAAGCGCAAGCTCACCATGGACCAGCGGCTGCAGTACCTGGTGACGTCGACCTTCTACCTCACCGGCATCGCACCCCTGCTGCTGATCCTGGTGCCGCCGCTGCAGATCTACTTCAACCTCACGCCGATGAACCTCACGATCACCCCGCTCCAGTGGCTCCTGTACTACGCAGGGTTCTACGTGATGCAGGTCCTCGTGGCGTTCTACACCCTCGGCTCGTTCCGCTGGCAGGTGCTCCTGCTCGCCGCGGTGTCGTTCCCGATCTACACGCGGGCCTTGGTCAACGCGATCACCAAGAAGGACCAGAAGTGGCACGTGACGGGGCAGAAGGGCGCCTACCGCTCACCGTTCGCGTTCATGATGCCGCAGGTCCTGTTCTTCCAGTTCCTCCTGATCACCACCGTGGTCGGGTTGTGGAAGGACCTCGGGAACGGCTACTTCAGCCTCGCCGTGGCGTGGAACGCCACCAACACCCTGATCCTGGGCAGCTTCGTCGTCACCGCCTGGAAGGAAGGGCGCCTCGCCCGCAAGGCCGCCAAGGCCGAGCGTGAGGCCGACCTCACCCAGCACGACGTCCCTGCCGCACTCGAGACCGCACCCACCGGAGGTGTCGCATGACCTGGGCCAGCCGAATCAGACTGATCGTGGGCACGATCCTCGTGCTCGTCCTCGCCGCACTGGCGACCTACAAGCTGAACGAGACCAAGGGGATCGCCGCGAGCGACTCCGCGCAGATCCTCGCCAAGCACTACACCGTCGGCACCCCGTACGCGGGCCTCGTCGTCGACCAGAAGGTCGACGTCGGGGACACGGTGACCGCAGGCCAGCCGCTGTTCGTCATCGAGTCGGCCGCGCTGCAGTACGACCTGAAGAACGGGTTCGCGAAGTCGGCGACCGAGGCCACGCAGATCGACGACCAGGGCCGCCTCGTGGTCCTGGCGACCGGTGACGGCACCGTCACCAAGGTCTCGTCCGAGCGGGGCACGTTCGTGCAGTCCGCCACGGACCTCGCCACCGTGCAGAAGGCCGACACCCTGTACGTCCAGGCCGAGTACACGCTCACGGCCAAGGAGTACGCCCGGGTGAAGGACGACGCCGCCGTGACGGTCGTGCTCCCCAACCAGCGGACCGTCACCGCCCACGTCGACAAGGTCAAGGTGAAGACGGTCGCCGGCGAGGCGCAGGCGGTCATGACCCTGACCGGGGAGTCGCTCAAGGACGGTGCCCAGAACGGGCTCGTCGCCGCCGGCACCCCCGTGACTGCCGAGCTGAAGCTCGAGAACGACGGCGTCGTGACGCGAGCGTCGGAGGACGTCAAGAACTACCTGGGAGGCATCTTCGGATGACGGTACGCATGAGTGAACCCACGACCGAGGTCCGACCCCCGCCCACGAACCGTCGCCGGTGGTTCATCGCCGGCACGGCTGCGGCGCTCGCCGTAGTCCTGGGCTCGGTGGTCGCGCTCTGGGCCCCCTGGTCCGGCGACGAGACCGCGTCCGACGGCACCGGCTCGGCGCCCGAGGGACCCGTCAGCGGTCCCGCGGACGCCACGCCGCCGAAGGTCGACAGCGCGGCGCTCGTCGCGGCGGTGCCCGACCAGCAGGTCGCCAAGATCGACCCGGTGCGGCTCGCCGACGGCGTGGTCCCGCCCACCAACCGCTGGTACAGCGGTCTGGTGTTCGGGGACCAGCCGCAGCCGGTGTTCGCCGAGCCGCTGTCGTTCGGCCTGACGGACTCGGGCTTCACGCTCGGGCTCCCGACGCCGACGGTCAGCGAGAAGACGATCATCGCGCCGCACGTGGCGACCGTGACCGTGGACGCCGGGGCCGCCTCGGCCCAGGTCAGCGCCGCGGACCCGGTGAGCGTGACGATCGACCTGCTCGACGCGTCGGGTGCCGTGCTCGGCCACGTGGTGCTCGCGGAGGGCTCGCCCTTCGTCAGCTTCACGGCCGAGAAGGACGTGACGCTCAGCTCGACGGTCGCCGGCGGCTCGTTCGCAGCCGGCGCCGACGGTGCGGCCACGGCCGACGCGGGCACCTCGCAGTGGGGCCTCGTCGGCGGGACGTCCGACGGCGGGTCCACCACGCTCGGCAAGGGCGAGTCGGCCAGCTGGTACGCGCTGCCCCCGAAGGCGTCCGCCGCGGCGAAGAAGGCCCTCGCCACGGCGGCGGCCGACCCGGTCACCGGTGTCGACACCACCTACGGGGTGGGCGACGACGTCGCCCGCACCACGCTCACGTACAAGACGGCCGGCGGCTCGCCGACGGCGTACGTGACCATGCCGCACCAGCGCACCGGCGACCAGCCGGCGCGGGACTGCGGCCTGGGGGCGTACCCGAGCGTGTACGGCGACCTGGAGCTCTGCACGGGCTCGCAGCTCACGTCGTACGCACCGGCTCTGCCGGCGGACGGCGAGCTCGACCTCGAGGGCATCTCGGCCGACCAGAAGTCGGCGATCGTGGACGCCCTGAAGGCCGACGTCGCGGCGACCCCCGACTACCCGTCCGACACCTACTTCGGCGGCAAGTGGCTCAACCGCGCGGCGTCGCTCGTGGTGCTCGGCGACCAGCTGGGCGTGCCGGACGTGGTCGCGGACCTCAAGACGAAGTCGGTCGGCGTGCTCAAGGAGTGGGCCGAGTCGGACGGGTGCACCCAGCGCGACGCCCGCTGCTTCGTCTACGACAAGTCCGCCCGCTCGGTCATCGGCCTCACGCCGTCCTTCGGGTCGGACGAGCTCAACGACCACCACTTCCACTACGGCTACATCCTGGCCGCCGCCGGCTTGCTCACGCAGGACGACCCGGCGCTCGCCAAGGAGATCGCCCCCGTGATGAACCTGATCGGTCAGGACATCGCCGCCGCGAAGCCGTCGTCCGAGCTGCCGCAGCTGCGGTCGTTCGACCCGTACACCGGTCACTCGTGGGCGTCGGGCACCTCGCCGTTCGCCGACGGGAACAACCAGGAGTCGTCGTCCGAGGCGGTCAACGCCTGGAACGGCCTGGGCCTGTGGGCGAAGGCGTCGGGGCAGAAGGACCTCGGGACCGAGGCCACCTGGCTCGCGTCGACGGAGGCCTCGACCGCCCGGACGTACTGGACGGCCCCTGACATGAGCTCCTTCGAGGGGTTCGACCACACCATGGTGTCGCTCAACTGGGGCGGCAAGCGGGACTACGCCACGTGGTTCAGCCCCGACCCGAACGCCATCCTCGCGATCCAGCTCATCCCGATGGGTCCGGTGCAGACGTACCTGGCCGCCGGGGTGGACCCGGAGAAGATCCGGGCCTCGGTCAAGGAGGCCACGCCGCAGGGCTACGGCGTGCAGTTCGGCGACTACCTGCTCATGTACTCGGCTCTCGCCGGCGCGGACGACGCGGCGGCGGCCTGGACGGAGGCGACGAGTCTTCCGGACACGTCGATCGACGACGGGAGCTCGCGTTCCGCGATGCTCGCGTTCATCGCCTCGGCCCAGGCGCACCCGACCGCCGGTCGCTGACCAGCAGCACCGACCGGTCGCACGAAGCGACGCCCGCTCCCACCGCCCCCGGGAGCGGGCGTCGTCGTGCCCGGCGCGCCCCCGCGGGAGGTCGGCGACCTACCAGCCGCTCGGCGTGTCCGGCTCGGAGTCCACCCAGGTCGTCCTGTCGTACCCGAGGTCGCTGAGCACGTTGCCGGCGAGGGTGGCGACCGCGTCCTCCGGTTCGCCCAGTGCCCGAGCGCCGGCTTCCCTGAGCTGGCAGGCCATGATGCAGACGTCGATGTCGAGCCCGGAGGCGGCGACGATCGCCGCTCCCGCGTCGACCCCGTACCCCCGTCGTGCCAGGAACTGCGGCATCCGGGCAGCGGCCGCGACCGCCGCCGTCTGCCTCGCGGTGTAGCGGCCTCCGGCCCGCGTGCCGGCACGGACGAGCGCGTGCGCGAGCTCCTCGATCCGTTCTCGCTCGTCGTCGTCCTCGTTGCGGGCGGCCGCCAGGTGCAGGATGTCGCCGATCCGCAGCTGGACGCCGGGGTCGCCCCCGGGCAGCCGCGGGTGCTGCCCACGGCGCACGGCGGTGACGACGTCGCGTGCGACTGCGCCCGGGCGTCGAAGCCCGGGGGGCAGCGGCCCCGCCCAGGCCTCGTCGATCCAGGGCAGGTGGCTGTACGAGGGGTACGAGGGGTTCTTCGGGTGCCGCACGTCGAGGAGCCGGGCGATCCAGCGCTGCCGTGCCTGGTCGACCGGCCCGAACGCGAGGCTGGCCCCCAGGTAGACGGCGCGCACCTGCTCGCGCAGCTCCTTGTCGCCCTTGACGCGGCGGACGCTCTGGCGTGCCCACGACCCGGTCAGCGCATACCCGAGGGCGACCCGCGGGTCGCCGCCCGTCAACCAGGTCTTGTCGATCGCCGCCTCGATCTTGTCGGCCAAGGAGCCCTCCAGCTCCCAGTAGACCGACCGCGGGGTCTCCTCGTACTCGTCGTCGTCCTCGTCCTCGTCGAAGTCGTCGTCCTCGTCGTCGTCCAGGGCTGGACCGACTCGCGACGCGCGCAGACGCTGCTCGAGGTCCGCCAGCAGGCCCTGGCCGGGTGCGGGGCCGCGATAGGCGTGCAGGTCGAGCCAGACACCGTCGGTGAACCACAGCTGCAGGTCCCACGGAGCGAAGATCCGGTCGACCGCGGACGCGAGGCCGGCGGCGACCATCCCGCCGACCCCGAAGCCGAAGAACGTCCGACCGTCGACGCTGACGTTGGCGTCGTCCACCAGCCTCGCCGCGATGTACGCCGGTTCGCTCCCGTCCGGGGAGGCCAGGGCGAGTGCTGCGTCCGGCCGCTCGTGCGGTGCGAGCCGCAGGTACACCGTCTGGCGGAGCATCTCGGGCCCCCACCCGCCGCCGCGGATCTCCATCTGCGTCCAGTCCACGTCCTGAAGATCGGCGCCGGGCCGGGCTCCATGACCACCTGATCGGGCGAAACCCGACAGGACGAGCTACGCGACGGGCGCCTCGACGTCGACGGTCGGCTCCGGCTCCGCGGCCGGGGTGTCCGGCCGGGCGACGTGCTGCCGGAGCAGGGCCCGGACCGTCACCACCGTGAGCACGACGAGGGCCACGTTGCGGGCGGCGAGCACCAGCGTGACGCCGGGGCCGGCGTTCAGGACCTCGTCGTACCCCCACGGGAACACGACCTGCGTCGCGGCGGCGACCCCGAGGGTCCACCACGCGGTGGTCCGCCAGCCGGGCAGCCGCAGCGCGAGCGCGACGGCGACGGGCGGGGCCAGCCACCCCATGTACTGCGGCGACCCGACCTTGTTGAGCACGAGCATCGTGAGCGTCAGCAGCATCGCGCCGCGCACCACGAGCTCGCGCTGCGCGACGGGATCGGTCCAGAACCCCTCACCGGCACGGCGCCGGCACCACCACAGCAGCCCGCCCGCCGCGACCAGCCCGAGCGGGAACAGCGTGCCGAGCACGTCGGCCGCCACGACCGTGCCGGGTCCGCGGATCTCCCACGTGACGATCGGCTCGTTCAGCCAGCGCACCACGTCGTCGGACCACAGGCCGGCGACGAGCCACGGCGTGGCACCGGGCGACTCGACCTGGAGCCCACGCTCGCCCTGCTCGAGCAGGAACGACGCGACGTGCGACGTGCCGCCGCCGACGGCGACCGCCGCGAGGATCCCGATCGAGACGAGGGCGGCGGGGACGACGACGTCCCGCCAGGGCCGACGGACCGCGACGACGACGGCGAGGAGCAGCGCCCCCGGGGCGACCTTGACCCAGGCGGCCGCCGTGAGCAGGGCCGAGGAGACCTTGGGGTGCCGCAGCGTGACGGCGAGCGCGACGACCACGACGGGTGCGACGACGGCGTCGAGCCTGCCCATGGCGATCGGCCCGAGCAGCAGCAGGAACCCGATCCACCACCAGGCACCCGCGGTGGTCCGCGGCTCGTGCAGGTGGTGCCCGCGGGGGTGGTCCTGCGCGCCCACGGGCCGGGCGATGCGCGGCGCGTGCAGCAGCACGCCGAGGGCGGCGGCGTCGAGCGCGGTCACCATGAGCGACCACGCCCACATGTACCCGGAACCGGCGGTGACGCCGCCGACCCCCGCCACGAGCATCGGGACGACCGCGCCTGCGGGGTACACCCACGAGCCGGACAGCACGGGCCACTGCCCGTCGTGGATCCCCAGGTACATCCAGTAGCGGTACAGCCCGAGGTCCCAGAAGGCGCGCTCCGGGATCAGCACGACGCCGACGTACATGAGCCAGCCGTGCACGAGGAGGAAGGCCACCCACACGGCGGTGAGCGAGCGCGACAGTCGGCGGAACAGGGTGCGCCTCCGGCGGGAAGGGGCCGCCGAGCCGACCCGGCGGGCAGCGGGGACGCCAGGGTAGCCCGCGCGCCTGTGACCAGGAGGCCCCCGTCCGCGCGTCCCACCCCGCGAGCTCACGACCCGTCGGGCCGGCCGGGACGCGTCAGGTGATGCCGCCCCCGGAGACCGGGGGGTAGGACGTGGGGCGCAGGCTGTCGTGGTCGTCCTCGTCGCCGAGCTCGGGGGCGTACTCACCCTCCGGGGGTGGCGGCGGGGCCGTCGGGGCGGTCGCGATGACGGGGTCGGGGGCCCCGCCCGGGACCACCTCGCGTGGGGGCGGTCGCAGCTGGTCGTCGGTCACGATCGGTCCTCCTCGTGCTCGGGCCGCGGCTCCGCCGGAGGTTCGACGTGTGCCGTCAGGGACACCGTGGCACGTCGGCCCCGCGCGCGCCCGACGAGGGCGCCGAAGGTCCCGTCGGCGCCTGTCACCAGGCCCTAGCCTTCGGTTCAGCGGCCACGAGCCGCCGGCCCCTGGCGCGTGCCCGGGTGCGCTCGGACGGCGTGGGCCGGCCTGCCGGCCCGGGAGGAGGACGGCATGGACCTGCTCGCGTGGAGGCTGCACGGGAACGGCAAGCACGTCCCGCCGGGCGAGGTCGTCGCGCCCGACGAGCGGCTCACCTGGCCGCGGACGATCGGCATCGGCATGCAGCACGTCGTCGCGATGTTCGGGGCCACGTTCGCCGTCCCGCTCATCACCGGGTTCTCCCCGCAGACGACCCTGTTCTTCTCCGCGGTCGGCACGCTCGGCTTCCTGCTGATCACCCGGAACCGGCTGCCCAGCTACCTCGGGTCGAGCTTCGCGTTCATCGCGCCGATCCTCGCGGCGACCGCGTCGGACGGCCAGGCCGTCGCCGTCGGGGGCATCCTCGTGACCGGTGTGGTGCTCGCCGCGGTCGGCCTGGTGGTGCACCTCGTCGGCACGCACTGGATCGAGGTCGTGATGCCGCCGGTGGTCACCGGCACGATCGTCGCGCTCATCGGGTTCAACCTCGCGCCCGTCGCCTGGCAGTACACGCAGCAGGCGCCCCTGACGGCGATCATCACGCTGACGGCGATCATCCTGTCCACCGTGCTGTTCCGCGGCATCCTCGGACGGCTGGCCATCCTGGTCGGCGTGGTCGTCGGGTACGTCGCCGCGCTGGTCCAGGGACAGGTCGACTTCTCCCAGTTCGACAGCGCTCCGCTCGTCGGGCTGCCCGACTTCGTCACGCCCCGGTTCGACGCGTCCGTGCTCGGGCTGTTCGTGCCCGTCGTCCTCGTGCTCGTCGCGGAGAACGTCGGCCACGTGAAGTCCGTCGCCGCGATGACCGGCCGCAACCTCGACCCGCTCACCGGCCGGGCGCTGCTCGCCGACGGCCTCGCGACGACCCTCGCCGGTCTCGGCGGCGGATCCGGCACCACGACGTACGCGGAGAACATCGGCGTCATGGCCGCGACCCGCGTGTACTCGACGGCCGCGTACTGGGTGGCGGGTGCGTCCGCGCTGCTGCTGTCGATGTCACCGAAGTTCGGCCAGCTCATCCAGACGGTGCCCGCGGGCGTCCTCGGCGGCGCCACGACGATGCTCTACGGCATGATCGGCCTGCTCGGCGCCCGCATCTGGATCCAGGCGAAGGTCGACTTCGGCAACCCGGTGAACCTGGTGCCCGCCGCCGTCGCGCTCGTCGTCGGCATCGCGAACTACACGTGGGTCGTCGGCGACCTCGAGTTCGCCGGCATCGCGCTGGGCACCGCTACCGCGATCGTCGTCTTCCACGTCATGCGGGTCCTCGCCCGGTGGCGGGGCACCGCCGCGGAGCCGGTGTCGCCGACGTCCGTCGAGCCGGTCGAACCCGTCGACGACGGGGCCGCCCGCTGACCGCCCCGGAGGGCTGACGCTCAGCCGGCGGGCGCGGTGGGCGTCGGCTGAGCGACGGGCGTCGCCTCGCTGAGCGGGGTGCAGCCCGGCGGAGGCGTGAACGGCACCGCCGGGTCGAGCAGCACCGTCTCGGCGGGCTTCAGCTCGGCGTAGTCGCTGCCGAGCGCGAGGTCGACGCTCGGGTCGGCCGGGTCCTTGTTGACGAGCAGCAGCGTCGCGCCCTCGATCTGGGCCGCGAGCGTGTACGCCTGCGCCACGCCGCCCGGGCCGAACGAGATCAGCGCGACACCCGAGTACGCCGACCCGTTCTGCGTCGTCCCGACGTGGAACCCGCGCTCGCCGAGCACCTCCGCGGTGGCCGCCGCGAGCCGGACGCGGGTCGTGGCGTTGTACACGTTGACGGTGACCTGGTCGTACGGCACAGGGAGCGCGCCCTCGGGCGGGCACGGACCGACCGCGTTCGCCGCCGTCGGGCTCGCGGGAGCGGTGCTGAACCCGCGGCCGATCACGGGCAGGTCGAGGCTGCCGGTGTACACGGCGGCGGCACCCAGCCCGGCGACCGCGAGGCCGGCGAGCAGGACGCCGAAGATCACGGCCTGGCGTTCGTGCATGTGCCGGCGGCGCAGCGCGCGCCCGCGGTCCTGGTCGCTCACTCGATCACCAGGACGCGCGCGTGCAGGACCGGGCGCTGCTGGAGCGCGGCCCGGACGGCCCGGTGCAGGCCGTCCTCGAGGTACATGACGCCCTTGTACTGCACGACGTGCGCGAAGAGGTCGCCGTAGAACGTCGAGTCCTCGGCCAGCAGCGCCGTGAGGTCGAGAGTGCGCTTGGTCGTCACGAGCTCGTCGAGGCGCACCACCCGGGGAGCGACCTCGGCCCACTGCTTGGGGGTCTCGAGCCCGTGGTCCGGGTAGGGCCTGCCCTCGCCCACCGCCTTGAAGATCACGGGGGGAGTCTAGGGGGACGCCCACCCGCGAGACGGCCCGCTCCAGGGTGAGCCGTCCCGCGGGCGGGTGGGTTCACCCGCCGAGACCCTTCTGGGCCGCGTCGAGCGCGATGTCGTGGGCACGTTCGAGCGACCGTGCTGCGTCCGTCTGCTCCCACGCGGACTGGGACGCCTCGAGGAACAGCGCCAGGCCGAGGTTGTAGTCGGCGAGCCACGGATCGGGCTGCGGGCCGCGCGGCCACGGGCCCCAGCCGCCCGGCGGGCGCGGGGGCGTCGGGCACCAGTCGTCGAGGTCCGGGTCGAACGCGAGGCGCAGCTGCGTCGCGGTGCGGGCGAGCCGGAACAGGTCCTGGCCCGCCTGGAAGCCGACGGCCAGCGGCGGCAACGGTTGCGGGTTGAGCTCCGCGGCGGCGTGCGCGGCGTGCGCGACGTGAGCCTGCAGGCCCACCTGGATGCCTCCGACGGTGCCGTACGGGCCGTGCGGGTTCCCCAGGATGTCGAAGATCTCGGGGTGGATGCGGCCGATCAGGTAGATCGCCGCCTTGGTCAACGCCATCGTCGCCCTCCTCGTCCACGGGCGGCCGTGCGGGTTGCGTGGCCGCGGGTGCGGTGCTGCACCCGACGAGGAGGAGGACGGCCCGAACGGCCCAGATACGGCCGCGCGACGACGTCAGACGCGGTAGGCGGCAGTCACCGGGCAGGCGAACAGGTCGCGGTCGGGGCGCCCGACGCTGTTGAGGTGCCGGACGATGATCGCGTACGACCGCGGCAGCGACACCGACGCGTACGGGATGTTGTGCGCCTGGCAGTACGCCTTCACCAGGGGCTGCGCCCGACGCAGGCTCGGGCGGGGCATCGACGGGAACAGGTGGTGCTCGACCTGGTGGTTGAGCCCGCCCATGAGCACGTCGACCCAGCGGCCGCCACCGATGTTGCGGCTGGTGAGCACCTGGCGGCGCAGGAAGTCGATGCGCGCGTCCTTGGGGATCAGCGGCATGCCCTTGTGGTTCGGGGCGAACGACGCCCCCATGTAAAAGCCGAACAGGGCGAGCTGCACCGCGAGGAACACGACGGCCTTCGTCGGCGACATCACGAGCAGCACGAGGCCGAGGCCGCCGAGCAGGCGGACGGCGAGCATCGAGATCTCGACGCCACGACGCTCCATCGGCTCGCGCGAGGCCACCCGCTTGATGGCCGCGACGTGCAGCGCGAGGCCCTCGAGGAACAGCAGCGGGAAGAAGAACCAGCCCTGCTTGCGCAGGAACCAGCGCGACAGCCTGCTGCGGTGCCGGGCGATGTCGTCGGGCGTGAACGCGATGACCTCGAGGTCGATGTCCGGGTCGGCGCCGACCTGGTTCGGCTTGGCGTGGTGGCGGGTGTGCTTGTGCTGCCACCACCCGTAGCTCAGCCCGACGAACAGGTTGGCCAGCACCAGGCTGGTCCACGTGTTGGCGCGGCCGTTCGTGAAGATCTGCCGGTGCGCGGCGTCGTGCCCGAGGAACGCCACCTGCGTGAGGATGATCGCCGCGCCGACGGCGATCGCGACCTGCCACCAGGAGTCGCCCACGAGGACGATCCCGGCCACGAGGGCGCCCATCGCGAACACCGCGGCGGTGATCCGTGCGGTGTAGTGGCCCGGCCGGCGGCGCATGAGGCCGGCGGCCTGGACCCGTCGGGTGAGCTCGGTGAAGTCGCTGACCGCGCGGTCGCGGGGTCGCGTCGGTGCGTCGACGGAGGCGTCGATCGTCATGTCAGTCCGTCCTGTCGTCCCTGTCAGGGTCCTGGGGGAGTGGACTTCGCGACGTGTCCGGCCTCGTCGTCCGATGAATACGACGAGACCCCGGCCGAGGGGGCCGGGGTCTCGTGCGGATGCTCAGTGGTGAGCGTGGATCACAGAGGCGTGATGTTCGAGGCCTGCGGGCCCTTGGGGCCCTGCGTGACGTCGAACTGGACCTTCTGGTTCTCCTCGAGCGTGCGGTAGCCGCTCGTCGCGATGGCGGAGTAGTGCGCGAAGACGTCGGGGCCGCCGTCCTCGGGGGCGATGAAGCCGAAGCCCTTCTCGGCGTTGAACCACTTCACGGTGCCAACAGGCATGATGCTCTCTTCTCTCAGGATGCGTACTGACAACCCCGTCTGACCGGGACCGGTGATCACGGTGGTCGTCGTCCGTCCGTCGAGGAAGCCTCGAGAACGTCGTGCCGGGTCTCCCGCGGCGGTCATGACAAGCGATGCACAGCGACTACAGGCACCACCGTACGGCACGGATGCCTCAGATGGGAAAGGTCACACCGAATCTCGGTGCCCGAGGTGTGGGCGTGCGGTACCCGTCAAGGGTGGTCGCGCGGGCGTCAAGGATCCGTCAAGGACGCCGGTCGCGGCCCTGAGCCGGGTCTACACCTGAGGAGCGGGCCCCTGCCGGGGCTCGTCCGGAGCGGCCCCTGCGACCGCCCGGCCGTTCGTCGAAGGTGCCTCCCGTGGCCGACCTGGCCTTCCTCGCGCTGACCGTGGTGTTCTTCGCCGCCGTCGCGCTCGTCGCCCAGCGGGCGGACCGGTCATGAGCGCGGCGGACGTCGCCGGGCTCGTCGTGGCCGCCGCGCTGCTCGTCTACCTCGTCGTGCAGCTGCTGCGCTCGGACAAGGTGCGGTGAGCGGGCCGATGGTCGTCGTCGCCCAGATCGGGCTCGTCGTGCTCGTGCTGGCGCTCGCGCACCGGCCCCTCGGGGAGTACATGGCCCGGGTGTTCACGTCGCCGCGGCACCTCGCCGTCGAGCGCGCCGGGTACCGGGTGATGCGGGTGGACCCGGACGCCGAGCAGCGGTGGAGCACCTACCTGATGTCGCTGCTGGGGTTCTCGCTGGCGGGCGTGCTGCTGCTGTACGGGCTCGCGCGGCTGCAGGACGTGCTGCCGATGTCCCTCGGGGCGTCGCCGTTCGACCCGGCGGGGGCGTGGAACACCGCGGTGTCGTTCGTGACGAACACGAACTGGCAGTCGTACTCCGGCGAGGTCGCCGCGGGCCACCTGCTGCAGATGACGGGGCTGGCGGTGCAGAACTTCGTGTCGGCCGCCGTCGGGCTCGCGGTCGCCGTGGCGCTGGTCCGGGGGTTCGCGCGGTCCGGGACGGACGGGCGGGTCGGGAACTTCTGGGCGGACCTGGTGCGCGGGAGCGTGCGGGTGCTGCTGCCGCTCGCGTTCGTCGCGGCCGTGGCGCTCGTGGCCGGTGGCGTCATCCAGAACTTCCACGCGCACACCGAGATCACGACGCTCGCCGGGCAGACGCAGCACGTGCTCGGCGGGCCGGTCGCGTCGCAGGAGGCGATCAAGGAGCTCGGCACCAACGGCGGCGGCTTCTTCAACGCCAACTCCGCGCACCCGTACGAGAACCCCGCACCGTGGACGAACGTGCTCGAGGTCGTGCTGCTCCTGCTGGTCCCGTTCTCGCTGCCGCGGACGTTCGGCGTGATGGTCGGGGACAGGCGGCAGGGGTGGGCGGTCCTCGCGACGATGGGCACCCTCTGGGCCGGTGCCGTCGCGCTGCTCACCTGGGCGGAGACCGCCGGGCCGGGGCTCGCGCCGCTCGCCGCCGGCGGGGCCATGGAGGGCAAGGAGACCCGGTTCGGCCTGGCCGCCTCGGCGTTGTTCGCGGCGTCGACCACGGGCACGTCGACCGGGGCCGTCGACGCCGCGCACGACTCGCTGACCGCGCCGGGCGGCGGGGTGGCGATCGTGAACATGCTGCTCGGGGAGGTCGCGCCGGGCGGCGTCGGGACGGGGCTCTACGGGATGCTCGTGCTGGCGGTCGTCGCGGTGTTCCTCGCGGGGCTCATGGTCGGGCGGACCCCCGAGTACCTGGGCAAGAAGATCGGCCGGCAGGAGATCACGCTCGTCGCGCTGTCCGTGCTGACGATGCCCGCGATCGTGCTCGTCGGCACCGCGGTCGCGGTCGCGACGCCCGAGGGTCGCGCCGGGATCCTCAACGCCGGGCCGCACGGGCTGTCCGAGGTGCTGTACGCGTTCACGTCCGCCGCGAACAACAACGGGTCCGCGTTCGCCGGGCTGACCGTCGCGACGCCGTTCTACAACACGCTGCTGGGGCTGGCGATGCTCGCCGGCCGGTTCGTGCCCATCGCGCTCGTCCTCGCGCTCGCCGGCCGGCTCGCGTCCCAGCGCAGCACCCCCGCGAGCGCCGGGACCCTGCCGACCCACGGGCCCCTGTTCGTCGGCCTGCTCGTGTCGGTGACCCTCGTGGTCGTCGGCCTCACGTTCGTCCCCGTCCTGTCCCTCGGTCCCGTCGTGGAGTCCCTGTCATGAGCACGACCCTGGTCCCTCCCCGCGCGGCTGCCACGCCGCACCGCGTGCCCGCGGCGGCGTCCGCGCTGTCCGGGCGTCAGCTTCTCGACGCACTGCCCGGTGCGCTCCGTGGGCTCGACCCGCGGCGGCTGTGGGGTGCGCCCGTCCTGTTCGTCGTCGAGGTGGGGGCGGCGTTCACGACCGTGCTCGCCGTCGTCGACCCGAGCGTGTTCGCGTGGGCCGTCGCCGCGTGGCTGTGGCTGACCGTGCTGTTCGCGACGCTCGCCGAGTCCGTCGCGGAGGGGCGGGGGAAGGCGCAGGCGGCGACGTTGCGGGCCACGCAGCGGACGACGACCGCGCGCCGGGTCGTCGCGCCGGCCGACACGCTCACGGAGACGACCGGGCTGGCCGCGCTGCCGACGACCGAGGTGCCCTCGTCCACCCTGCGGGTCGGGGACGTGGTCGTGGTCGAGGCGGGGCAGGTGATCCCGTCCGACGGCGACGTGGTCGAGGGGGTCGCGTCCGTCGACGAGTCCGCGATCACCGGGGAGTCGGCGCCCGTGATCCGGGAGTCCGGCGGGGACCGGTCGGCCGTCACCGGCGGGACCGTCGTGCTGTCCGACCGGATCGTCGTGCGGATCACCGCGCAGCCCGGGCAGACGTTCGTCGACCGGATGATCGCGCTCGTCGAGGGGTCGGCCCGGCAGAAGACGCCCAACGAGGTCGCGCTCAATGTGCTGCTCACGACCCTGACGATCGTGTTCCTGCTGGCCGTCGTCACGCTGCAGCCGTTCGCCGTGTACTCCGGGGCACAGCAGTCGCTCGTGGTGCTCGTCGCGCTGCTCGTCTGCCTCATCCCGACGACCATCGGCGCGCTGCTGTCCGCCATCGGGATCGCCGGGATGGACCGGCTCGTGCGGCGCAACGTGCTCGCGATGTCGGGGCGGGCCGTCGAGGCCGCGGGCGACGTGGACGTGCTGCTGCTCGACAAGACCGGCACCATCACGCTCGGCAACCGGCAGGCCGCGGACCTGCTGCCTGCGTCCGGGGTCTCGCCGGAGGCCCTGGCCGACGCCGCACAGCTGTCCAGCATGGCCGACGAGACGCCCGAGGGGCGCTCGGTGCTGGTGCTGGTCAAGGAGCGGTTCGGGCTGCGGGAGCGGCACGACCTCGCCGGGGCGGAGCTCGTGCCGTTCACCGCCGTGACCCGGATGAGCGGGGTCGACCTGCCCGGGCGTCGGGTCCGCAAGGGGGCGGCCGTGGCCGTCACCCACTGGGTGCGGTCGACGGGCGGGCACGCGGGGGCGGACGTCGCCGCGACGGTCGACGCGATCTCGGCGTCCGGCGGCACACCCCTCGTCGTCGCCGAGCAGTACGGGAACTCGCCGGCGCGCGTGCTCGGCGTCATCCACCTCAAGGACGTCGTCAAGGAGGGCATGCGCGAGCGGTTCGACGCGCTGCGCGCCATGGGCATCCGGACCGTGATGGTCACCGGCGACAACCCGCTGACGGCCGCCGCGATCGCCGCCGAGGCCGGGGTCGACGACGTGCTCGCCGAGGCCACCCCGGAGGACAAGCTCGCGCTCATCCGCCGGGAGCAGGAGGGCGGGCGGCTCGTCGCGATGTGCGGCGACGGCACCAACGACGCCCCGGCGCTCGCCCAGGCCGACGTCGGCGTCGCGATGAACACCGGCACGACGGCCGCGAAGGAGGCCGGGAACATGGTCGACCTCGACTCCAACCCGACCAAGCTCATCGAGATCGTCGAGATCGGCAAGCAGCTGCTCATCACCCGCGGCGCGCTCACCACGTTCTCCATCGCCAACGACGTCGCGAAGTACTTCGCGATCCTGCCGGCGATGTTCGTCGTCGCGTTCCCGCAGCTCGGGGTGCTCAACGTGATGCACCTCGCCAGCCCGCAGTCCGCGATCCTCTCGGCCGTCGTGTTCAACGCGCTCGTCATCGTCGCGCTGCTGCCCCTGTCCCTGCGGGGCGTGCGGTACCGGCCCGCCGCGGCCTCCGTGATGCTGCGCCGCAACCTGCTGCTCTACGGCATCGGCGGGCTCGTCGCGCCGTTCGTCGGCATCAAGCTCCTCGACCTCGTCATCTCCCTCCTCCCCGGGATCGCCTCATGACCAGCACCCTCGCCCCCCGTCCCGTCGGCACCGTCGCGGTGTCGTTCACCCGGCAGGCGCTCGCGGGCCTGCGCGTGCTGCTCGTCCTCACCGTGCTGCTCGGGATCGTCTACCCACTGGCCGTCTTCGGCGTGGGGCAGGTGCTGTTCCGGTGGCAGGCGTCCGGGTCGCTCGTGGCGGCGGACGGGTCGCAGGTCACCTCTCCGTCCGCTGCCGTCGGCTCGCTGCTCGTGGGCCAGCAGTTCGCCGGGGAGCAGTGGTTCCACCCGCGGCCCTCGGCGGCGGGCGACGGGTACGACACGCTCGCGTCGAGCGGGTCGAACCTCGGGCCGAACAACCCGGACCTCGTCTCGGCCATCGAGGCACGGCGGGCGCAGGTCGCCGCCGAGGAGGGCGTGGACCCGGCGCTCGTGCCGCCCGACGCGCTCACCGCGTCGGCGTCCGGCCTCGACCCCGACATCTCCCCGGCGTACGCGCGGCTGCAGGTCGCGCGGGTGGCCAGGGAACGCGGGCTGCCGCAGGACGAGGTCGCGGCGCTCGTCGAGCGGACCGTCGTGGGCCGTGACCTGGGCATCCTCGGTGAGCCGCGGGTCGACGTGCTCGCGCTCAACCTGGCCCTGAGCACAATGGGCTCGTGACCAGCGCGGACGAGGGCCGACGGCGCGGGCGGCTCACCGTGTACCTCGGGGCCGCGCCCGGGGTCGGCAAGACGTACGCGATGCTCGACGAGGCCCACCGGCGGCTCGCCCGCGGCACCGACGTGGTCGTCGGGCTCGTCGAGACGCACGGGCGGGCCGCGACCGCCGCGCAGCTCGACGGGCTCGAGGTGCTGCCGCGTCTCGCCCTGACCCACCGGGGGAGCGACTTCACCGAGCTCGACGCGGACGCCGTGCTGCGCCGCGCGCCGCAGGTCGCGATGATCGACGAGCTCGCGCACACCAACGTCCCCGGCACCCGGCACGCGAAGCGGTGGCAGGACGTGCACGACCTCCTCGAGGCGGGCATCGACGTGGTGACGACCGTCAACGTGCAGCACCTGGAGTCGCTCAACGACGACGTCGAGGCCATCACCGGCATCAGGCAGCGCGAGACCGTCCCCGACCAGGTGGTGCGGGACGCCGACCAGATCCAGCTCGTCGACCTGCCGCCGCAGGCGCTGCGCCGCCGGCTCGCCCACGGCAACGTGTACCGGGCCGAGCAGGTCGACGCGTCGCTCGCGTCGTACTTCCGGCTCGGCAACCTCACCGCCCTGCGGGAGCTCGCGCTGCTGTGGCTCGCGGACAGGGTCGACGACGCCCTCACCGACTACCGCCGCGACCACCGCATCGAGACGCCCTGGCCCGCCCGGGAGCGGGTCGTCGTCGCCGTCACCGGCGGCCCCGAGGGGGACACCCTGCTGCGGCGGGGCGCCCGCATCGCCCAGCGGGCCGCGGGTTCCGAGCTGCTCGCCGTGCACGTGCTCGCCACCGACGGCCTGCCGAGCGCGCCGCCCGGACGGATCGCGGAGCAGCGGGCCCTCGTGGAGTCCCTGGGCGGCACGTTCCACACCGTCGTCGGGGAGGACGTCGCGACGGCCGTCGTCGACTTCGCGACCGGCGTGAACGCCACGATGATCGTGGTCGGCGTGTCCCGGCGCAGCCGGTGGCGGGAGGCCCTCTCGGAGGGCAACGGGACGGAGATCGCGCGGCTCGCCGGGGCGATCGACGTGCACCTCGTGACGCACGAGAAGGCGCGGTCCGGGCGGCCGCGCCTGTCGCGCCGGTCGCCGCTGTCGCCGTCGCGGCGGATCGCCGGGTGGGTGCTCGGGATCGTCGGGCCCGTGCTGCTCACCTGGGTCCTGTCGCTGCTGCGCGACTCCGTGAGCCTGCCGACCGAGCTCCTGCTGTTCCTCGCGCTCACGGTGCTCGTCGCCCTGGTCGGGGGGCTGTGGCCCGCCGTCGTCAGCGCCGTCGCGGGGTTCCTGCTGCTCAACTGGTTCTTCACGGCCCCGACCGGGCGGCTCACCGTCGACCGGCCGGAGAACGCGCTCGCGCTCGCGGTGTTCGTGCTGGTCGCCGCCGGTGTCGCGTCCGTCGTCGACCTCGCGGCCCGGCGGACCGGCGAGGCGTTCCGGGCGCGGGCGGAGGCCTCCGCGCTCGCGTCCGTGTCGCGCGCCGTGCTGTCCGGGGACGACAGCGCGTCCGCGCTCGTCGAACGGCTGCGGGAGACGTTCACGCTGCGGGCCGTGTCGCTGCTGGAACGGTCGGGTGCGTCCTGGACCGTGCTCGCGTCGTCGGGCCCGGACCCGGCTGTGCGCCCCGAGGACGGCCAGGCGGTGCTGACGGTCGACGACGAGCGGGTGCTCGCCCTGTGCGGGCGGGTGCTGCCCGCGAGCGACCGACGGGTGCTGGAGGCGTTCGCGTCCCAGGTCGGCGCGGTCCTCGCGCAGAACCGGCTCCGTGCGCAGGCCGAGCAGGCACGGGTCCTCGAGCAGGCGGACACGACCCGGACCGCCCTGCTCGCGGCCGTCTCGCACGACCTGCGCACGCCGCTCGCCACGATCCGCGCGTCCGTCGACGCCCTCACCGGCCTGTCTCTCGGCCCCGAGGACCGTGCCGCCCTCGTCGACGCGCTCGGCGAGTCGACCGGCCGCCTCGAGCGCCTCATCGACAACCTGCTCGACCTGTCCCGCCTGCAGACGGGCAGCGTCCGCCCGGTGCTGCGTGACGCGAGCCTCGACGAGGTCGTGCCGCTCGCCGTCGAGGGGTACCCCGGCGACGTCGTCCGGCTCGACGTCCCCGAGACCCTGCCGCTCGTGCGCACCGACCCCGGGCTGCTGGAACGCGTCGTCGCGAACCTCGTCCAGAACGCCGTCCGCTACGGTCCGCCCGTGGTGGTCAGCGCGTCCGACTCGCCCGGCGGCATCGAGGTGCGGGTGCAGGACACCGGACCCGGGCTGGACGACGAGCAGAAGGAGCGCATGTTCGAACCGTTCCAGCGGCTCGGCGACACCTCCGCCGACACCGGGCTCGGCCTCGGGCTCGCCGTCGCCGACGGGCTCGCGACCGCCGTGGGCGCGGAGGTCCACGCCGAGGACACCCCGGGAGGCGGGCTGACGATGGTGGTGCTGGTGCCGCGGGCGGGCGCGGGCGCATGAGCCACGTGCTGGTGGTCGACGACGAGCCGGGCCTCGCGCACGCCCTCGGCATCACCCTGCGCGCGTCCGGCTGGACCGTCACGACCGCCGACGACGGCGCGCACGCCCTCGCCGCCGCCGCGCACCACCACCCCGACGTCGTGCTGCTCGACCTCGGCCTGCCCGACATGAGCGGCATCGACGTCATCACCGCCCTGCGAGCCTGGACCCGGGTGCCGATCGTCGTCCTGTCCGCCCGGCAGCACGGCGAGGACAAGGTCGACGCCCTCGACGCGGGGGCCGACGACTACGTGACGAAGCCGTTCGCGATGAACGAGCTGCTCGCCCGGCTGCGGGCCGCGGTCCGCCGCGCCGCCGCTCCTGCCGACGGAGACGAGGCCGTCGTGGTGGCCGGTGCGCTGACCGTCGACCTCGCCCGCCGGCGGGTGCTGCGCGACGGCACCGAGGTGCGGCTCACCCCCACCGAGTGGTCGATGCTCGAGGTGCTCGTGCGCAACCGCGGGCGGCTCGTGTCCCGGCGGCAGCTCCTGCAGGAGGTGTGGGGACCGGGGTACTCCGACGAGACGCACTACCTTCGGGTCTACTCCGCGCAGCTCCGGCGCAAGCTCGAGGACGATCCGGCTCATCCGCGGCACATCGTGACCCAACCGGGCATGGGGTACGTGTTCGAGGCGTGACAGGAGGGCGTGTGACGACCAGACCTGCTGCGGCTCTCGCCCTGGCTGCCGCCCTGAGCGTCTCGCTCGGAGGCTGCGCTGACCCCGGGCTGCCGACACCAGGGATCGCCCTGGTCACGGCGGCCGACGGGACGACGTCCGTCGTGAGCCTGACGTGCGAGCCGGCGTCGACGTTCGAGCTGAGCCTGGGCACCGACCTGTGGTCGGAGCCGGACGTCGAGGTGGAGCTCGACGCACCCGGGTCCCGCCAGGAGATCAGCCTCCCGGCGATCGCCGACAGCGGCACCGTCGTGGCCGGAGACCAGCAGGTGGTCGACGAGATGTCCGGGCCGTTCGCCGTGCGCCTCTACGGCGACGGTGGCGCGCCCGTCGGCGCGGTGGTGTTCGACGGCACCCCGGAGGCGGGTCACGGGTCGGTGGTCCTGAACAACGGCGACAGCGAGCCGAGCGAGGTCGAGGCTGCCGACGTGGCCAGGCTGAACCAGCCCGCCTGCTAGCCGCGATCTCTGGTTCAGCCGCGGTCCCAGACCTCGTCGTTCGTGCGGACGGGAGTGCTGATCGTGTCGAGGAACGGGATGACCACCCGCCCGTCGACCCGCCTCGTGCTCGACAGGCCCCGTTGCGTCTGCTCGCTCAGCGCCCGGACGTGCGGCAGCACGACGTCGGCGAGCAGACGTCGGCGAACGCGACCCAGTGCTTCGCCTCCACCTCCCCGAAGCGCTTCTCGCCGCCGATCGATTGCGCGACCGACCGGTACCGCAGCCGTCCCGCCGTGTCAGGGATGAGGCCGGTCGAGACGTCGTAGAGGGGCGCGAACCGCACCCCTGGTCCGGCCAGCAGCAGTGAGTAGTTCTTGGCGTGGCCGTCCGGGGCGCCGAGCAGGTAGTTCGTGACGACCGCCTCGACGAACCGATCCACAGCCTCCTCGCCGACCGCGGAGCGGAGGCGTTGCGCGATGCGCGCGACGCCGGGACCGCCGTCCGCCTCGTACTTGCGCCTCGGCATGAGGGCGAACGTCTGGAGCATGTCCTCCTGATGGATGCGCGCGACGTCACAAGTTTGTGATATCTGTCCGCCTCAGCGAACCCCGACTGCGGGTGACGGGTGACGGTCCTCGCGATGACGGGTGCGTGGCGTCCGCACAGGACGCCGACCGTCGGGGCGTTCCGCGCCCGATTTCGCTGCGCCCCACGGCGTCGTGCTGCCACACTCGCCTACGCCCACGCTCCTACCGGCGACGGGAACCGGCCGTCAGAGCGAGGAGCGCAGGGTGTCGAACATCCGACCTGCCGCGCGGGCCAGGTTCGCCGACAGCGTCGACCTCGACCCGCACTGGCTCGCGACCCACGCCCCGACGGTCGTGTCCGTCGCCCGACCGCGGTGGATGTCGGTCGACCCGTACGGCCTCGCCGTCGGGGACCCGGTCCTGGCCCGGTGGTCCACCGTCCTCGACGTCACCGGTCACCACGTCGTCCTCGACCCGGACGACCCTGACCACGTCCGGTTCTTCGCCGAGTACGGGCCGTACTCCGCAGCCGCGATGGTCGGGATGACCGGCCCGGGCGACGTGGTGCTGGAGGCGGTCGACGGGGAGTGCGTGGGCCTCTACCTGACGGACGCCGAGCTCGCCGAGTCCCGGATCGACGTGTCGGGCGACGAGTGGCGGACGCAGCACTGCACGCGGGGTTCCGGGTGTCCCGGACGGTTCCGCGCACGGACCGCCATCCGGTCGCGACTGCCGTGGTTCCTGATCCGCCTCGGTGTCGCACAGAAGGCCGCTCGCGACTGCGGCTGCCACGACTGGTACCGCTCCGGCGACGACGACTGGCGCTGCTACCACTGCCTGGTCGGGCACTCGACCACCCGACCGCCGGCGCCGGGGTGCTGATGTCGTCGTCACCACCGCCGGCGACGATGCCGAGGTCGACGAGCTGGCGTGCCCTCGCCGTATCGGCGGCGATGCCCCTCGCCCTGGCCGCCGCAGTGGCGGCGACGAGCTTCACGGGGATCTCGCTCATCTTCCTCGTCGGCGGGGTGGTGGTGGTCGCGCTGGCCCGGATCGCGTCGGGCTTCCCGTCGCCCCGCGCGGACGGTCCGCCGAGGCGGTTCTCGGAGCTGGCCGGTGCGTCACGGGAGTACCTGGAGCTCCACGGGGCGAACGTGGGCCTGCGGCCCGGGCTCGCGACCGTCGTCGTGCGGGTGCTGTGGTCACCGCTCGTCATGAGCCTCGTCCTGCTGTGGGGGCACGCGTTCGTGGACCTCGCCGCGCAGGTGTGGCACGAGGTGGGCACGCTCGGTGCTTCGCCGTTCGATCGCGTCTGAGGGGTTGTCGTGGGCATCTACTGGCCGCCGTTCGTGGGCGGGATCGTGCTAGGTGCCACGTCTGCCATCGCCGACCGGCCCGAGATCGGGGAGGTCGTGCTGCGCTTCAGGTCGAACGACATCGCCAGGCTGTGCAGCTGGGTCGTCATGCTTCCGCTCGCGGTGCTTCTCATGGTGCTCGCGTTCGCGTCCTACCCCACGATCGATCCCGTGGCAGTCGTCCTGTCGTTAGGGACGTGGATCATGGCGGCGAGCTGCTTCCTGATGCCGTCGGTCGCACTGCACGAGAACGCACTCGTCATCGTCAACCCGTTCCATCTCCGGGTCGTGAGTCGGCACGCCGGGCTGAGCTTCACGTCGTCGAGCTTTCTGTCCATCGTCACGTCACGTCCTCCGCGTTCCTTCCGGGCGCTCGCGATCGAGGGTTCACAGCTGTCGACCGCGTTGGCCAGGCCGACGCGGGTGACGTCCGTCGCCGCTGCGCTCACCGCGGCGAACGAAGCGCACCCCCTGGGCATCGATGTTCCTGAGGTGGCGCGGGTCGCGGCTCCGCTCGCCAGCTTCTGGTTCGGCCTCGCCATCCTGGGGATCGCTGCCACTGCCGCTGCGGCGTGGTAGTGCTTCCGTTCCCGCGTCTCCCGACCGGTGGGCGCACGGATGACGCGACGGCGGGCGGTGTGGCACGGGAGAGGGATAGCGTTTTCCGTCGTGTGGTGGCGCTCCCACCACGGAATCGGTCGTTCTCGCCGCTGACGGTGTCATCCGGACGATTCACCGGCTAGGTTCGGCGGTGGTCGGGGCAACGGCGCCTCGGCCGCTTCTCGTCCGGCGTGCAATCACCGGCGGGCAGCCCTGCCGATTTGAAAGGATTCAACGATGAGTCGTCCCCACCTCGGTGGTCGTCTGGCTGCCGTCGGCGGAGTCGCAGCACTGGTCGGGTGCCTGGCCGTCCCGGCGGCGAGCGCGGCGCCACCCGGCCCCGGCGCGGGCTCCGGCACCAGCGGTCTGACGATGGAACGGCTCGACCGCGGCCTGGTCGCCGCCACGACGAGCGAGGGCGTGTTCGTGTCCTGGCGCCTGCTCGCCCCCGAGGTCACCGGCGCCACGGCGACCGGCCTGACCGGCCCGGCGTTCGCCGTCTACCGCGACGGCACCAAGGTCGCGACGGTCACGGACTCGACGAACTACCTCGACACCGCCGGCACCCCGACGAGCCGCTACAAGGTCGCCGCGGTCGTCGACGGGCACGAGGTCGACGGCGCCGAGGCGACCCCGTGGGCGCAGCCGTCCCTCGACATCCCCCTGCACAAGCCGGCCGACGGGGTCACGCCGGTCGGGGAGGCGTACACGTACTCGGCGAACGACATGTCGGTCGGGGACGTGGACGGCGACGGGCAGTACGAGTACGTCGTCAAGTGGGACCCGTCGAACTCGAAGGACGTCAGCCAGGTCGGCTACACCGGCAACGTCTACGTCGACGCGTACGAGCAGGACGGCACGCAGCTGTGGCGGATCGACCTGGGCGTGAACATCCGGGCGGGCGCGCACTACACGCAGTTCCCCGTCTACGACTTCGACGGCGACGGCAAGGCCGAGCTGATGATGAAGACGGCCCCGGGCTCGAAGATCACCACGTACAAGGCCGACGGCTCCGTGAAGTCGGAGAAGTACGTGACGATCCCGAAGGACGACCGCAAGGCCGGGGTCACCGACACCGTCGACTACCGGCTGAGCAAGACCGGCTACTACGAGCACCTCGTGACGATGTTCAAGGGCTGGTCGACGCACCCCGAGGTCGTCGCCGGGCACTGGCCGGCCACGCTGGAGCAGGCGTTCGGCATCGCGCCGCAGTACACCTACCCGCTCAGCGACGCGGACGCCCGGTCGCTCGTCGACTACTTCATGGACGTCTACGCGCCCGCCCGCTCCACGCGCAACGTGCTGCGCAACTTCGAGGGCTTCATCGTCGACGGCCCCGAGTACCTGACGGTCTTCGCCGGGGACACGGGCAAGGAGCTCCAGACGGTCGACTACAAGCCCGGCCGCGACGACGACGGGCTGCTCTGGGGCGACTACGCGATGGCCCGCATCGAGCCGGGCAACCGCGTCGACCGGTTCCTGTCCGGGGTGGCGTACCTCGACGGGAAGAACCCGTCGGCCGTCTTCGCCCGCGGGTACTACACGCGCTCGACGGTCATCGCGTACGACTGGGACGGCCGTGCGCTCAAGGAGCGGTGGTACGTCGACTCGGGCCACGTGCCGATGACGAACCCGTTCAACGACGGCCCGCACGGGCGCGACGGCACGGACCCGGAGTTCGGGACGCTCACGACGCAGGGCTTCCACTCGCTGTCCGCGGCGGACGTGGACGGCGACGGGAAGCAGGAGATCGTCTACGGCTCCGCGACGATCGACGACGACGGGTCGCTCCTGTACTCGTCGTTCGACACCCTGCCCGCCGGCAGCGCGGCACCGGGCCAGTACGTCCGGCTCGGCCACGGCGACGCCATGCACGTGACGGACATCGACCCGGACCGTCCTGGCCTGGAGATCTACACCTCCCACGAGGGTGCGACGTTCGCGCCGTACGGCATGGACCTGCGTGACGCCAGGACCGGCCAGGTCATCTTCGGCAAGTACTCCGGCGCCGACACGGGCCGCTCGATGGTCGGCGACGTGCTGCCGGGCGTGCGCGGGCTGGAGGTCTGGGCGAGCCTGCCCGGCGGCTCCGGGTCGCTCGGTCTGTACTCGGCGACCGGCACGTTCACGCCCGGGGCCATCCCCGGCACGAACATGAGCATCAAGTGGCTGCCCGACGGGACGACGCAGATCGTCAACGGCTCCGCCGACCAGGACGTCACGATCGACGACTGGACCCGCGGCCGTCAGCTCACCGCGACCGGCACCCGGTCGAACAACGGCACCAAGGGCAACCCGTCGCTCGTCGCCGACGTCCTCGGCGACTGGCGCGAGGAGCTGCTGGTCCGCACGGCCGACTCGTCGGCGATCCGGGTCTTCACGTCGACGGCCGTCAGCCACCGGAACATGTACACGCTCATGCAGGACCCGCAGTACCGCGTCGAGGTGGCCCGGCAGCAGACGACGTACAACCAGCCGTCCGACGTCGGCTTCTACCTCGCGTCCGACACCGACTTCACGCAGGTCCCGGTCGCGCAGTTCTGGGCGCCGGGGTCGGTGGACGCGCTGCAGTCCTCGCTCCAGGCCGCGATCGCGTCGAAGGACGTCCGCGGGCCGGTCGCCGCGGTGCTCCTCGCGGCCGTGAAGGCGGCCGACCTGGCCGCCGACCACGGAGCCGACAAGGCGGCCGTCGCGTCACTGCAGGTGTTCGTCAAGGCGCTCACCCCGCCCGGGCGCGCGTCGAGCGTGTCCGACTCCGCACGGGCGTCGCTGACCTACCAGGCGAACCAGGTGGTCGCCATGCTCCGCTGACCCGGAGCGGACCACGCGCAGCCCCGGTCGGGACGATCCCCGGCCGGGGCTGCGTCGTCGTCAGGCGTTCCAGGAGACCTCGACGTCGAGCACCCACGTCACCCCTAAGCGGTCCGTGAGCATGCCGTAGAGCGGGACCACGCTCAGTGCGTCACGGCACCCCCGCTCAGGCGGCGGCGACGGACGGCCACCGCCGCGGTGCCCGCGAGCACCAGCACGCCGGCGAGGGCGAGGATGCCCTCGATCTGCGCACCCGTGGCGGCGAGCGTGCCGGACGACGCCGCGGTCACCGTGATCTCCACCTGGGCGAGCACCTCACCCGTCGTCACGTTCC
This sequence comes from Cellulomonas chitinilytica, assembly GCF_016862675.1. Lineage (GTDB taxonomy): Bacteria > Actinomycetota > Actinomycetes > Actinomycetales > Cellulomonadaceae > Cellulomonas > Cellulomonas chitinilytica. The sequence goes on from NZ_BONK01000006.1 coordinate 139,783, forward strand.
GGAGCTGCACGTGGTGCACGCCCGCCGGCAGGTTCGCCGGCAGGGTGACGGTGGCCGTCGCGGTGCCGTTCACGACCGGCACCGTGGCGAGCTTCTGGTACGTGCTCGCGACGCCGACCTCGACCTCGGTGACCGTCAGGCCGGTCGCCGTGATCGTCACCGTGTCGCCCGGGTGGGCGGAGGTGCGGCTCGCGGTGACCGTGGGCGGCGCGGGCGTCGCGGACGGGGAGGCCGTCGCGGTCGGGGAGGCCGAGGCGGAGGGTGTGGCCGAGGCGGACGGGGACGACGACGGCGAGGTGCTCGGCGTCGGCTCCGGGACCGCGACGAGCCCGTTCAGGGCGACCTGGACGACGGCCGTCGCGTCGTCGACGTCCTGCTGCGTCGCCTGGCTCCCGGCCTGGACGACGTGCGCGACGGCGACCGCCTCGTCGAGCTCGGCGAGCGACTCGGGCGTCCACGCGGCCCGGTCGACGGACGCCGCGTCGGCGAGCACCGCCTCGAGCGCGCTCGTGTCGACGGACACCGTGGGCTGCGCCGGGACGAGACGGACCTCGTCGAGCGTGCCCCACGCGCCTGCGGAGAGGGCGAACCGGGCGCCGACGGTGACGACGCCGTCGTCTCCGACCTGGACCGGGACCGTGGCCGTCCGCCACTCCTTGTAGCCCGCGATCTCGAGCGGCGCGCTGACCTCGCCGGACGACGTCGTGGCGAACAGCTCCCGTGCGTCGCTGCTGGGGGAGTTCGTGCCCTGGGTCGTCGCGGAGAGGACGTACGCGCCGGGCGGGACGTCCTCGATGTGCTGCGTCACCTCGAACGAGTAGGCGCTGCCGGACCAGAAGGCCACGCCCTTCGCGCCGCTGAACGGGGTGTCCGTCCCGATGGTCGGGACGGCGGTGGAGAACGCCCACATGCTCGTGTCCGGGTCCTCGAACCCCGGGTTGACCACCACGTTCTCGGCCCGCACGTCCACGGTCGCGGTGACGTCGATGCCGGTCGTGGTCCGGCCGGGGATCACGTACGTGCCCGGCCCGCGGATCCAGCTGACGGCGCCGCTCCAGTAGACGGTCGGGTGCTCGACGGACCGGTCGTTGTAGGTGACGGCGACCGAGTCGGGCAGGTCGACGGGCTCCCCGGCGCGGAGGTCGAGCGCGACGGTCTCGACCTGCGTGACGACGCGCGGTGCGGTGGCGCCGGTGCGGACGTACTGGAAGGTGCGCAGCGACCCGAGCGGGTTGCCCTCGACGTCGAACAGCGCCTGGTTGTCCCACGACGACCCGCCGAACCACTGACCGGCGTCCACGGGGTCGAACTCACCGGCGTAGCTCGCGGCCCAGCCGGAGCCGTCGTGCTCCCACAGCAGCTTGTTGGCGTCCAGCGCCGACGGCGGACCGACGGGCAGCCACGCGGGCTCCCACCAGAACGCGCCGATGCCGGCGGGGCCGACGTCCACGACGGCCCGGATGACGTCGCTGAGCTCGTCGGCCTGGCCCTGCACGGAGGCGGCGTAGCGGTTGTTCGTCGTGGAGGTGGTGATGGTGTTCTGCCACCCGTCGCCGTCGTCGAACGTGTAGTTCCACGAGGTCTCGGCGACCATGACCAACTTGTCGTACGAGTCGGCGACCGTCTTCAGGGACGACGTGAGGTTGGCGAGCGTCCCGTGCCAGTACGGGTAGTACGAGCTCGCGAAGACGTCGTAGTCGACGTGGTTGCCGTCGAGCGCCGCGGCGTACGAGGGGTAGCGGCCGTTCTCCGGGTTGGTGAAGTGGACGGCGACGAGCGCGTCGGGGAACACGTCCCGGGCGGCAGCGCTGCCCGCCTGGTAGACGGCCGCGCAGGGCGCCCAGTTGGCCGTGGTGGCGCCGGCCGACGGGCACGCGATGCCCGCGACGCCGTTGTTGGTCTCGTTGCCGACCTGGACCATCGTGACGTCGACGCCCGCGTCCTTGAACTGCGTGAGCGCGTCCGTCGTGAAGGTGCCGACGGCGGCGGCGGTCTGCGCGGCGTCGAGGCTCGCCCACGCCTTGGGGGCCTTCTGCTTGGCCGGGTCGGCCCAGAAGTCGGAGTAGTGGAAGTCGACGAGCACCTGGAGGCCGGCCGCCGTGGCGCGCTCGCCGATCTGGACGGCGCGCGGGACGTCGACGGTGCCGCCGCCGTACCCGTTCCCCTCGCTGTCCCAGGGGTCGTTCCACACGCGGATGCGGACGTGCGTGACGCCGTGGTCGGCGAGCACGTCGAACAGGTCGGCGACCTGGCCGTCGTCGTCCCGGAACGTGACGCCGCTCGCCTCGAGCGACAGGACCGACGAGACGTCGACCCCCGCGGCGAAGTCGTCGGGCAGGCCCTCGACCTTCTGCACGACGATGCCGGCCTCGACGGGGCCGCCGTCGGTGGCGGCGGAGAGGGCGGCGGGGGCGATGAGGCCGACGCCGGCGGCGATGGCGACGATCGTGCCGCGCCGGGCGAGGGGGGATCGGGGGCGGGGTCTCTTGTGCGTCGTCATGACACTCCGTCGGGTCGTGAGCGCCGCCGTTGGCTGACGGCGGCGTTGTGCACGGTCCCAGTCTGGAACCGTGCACAACATAGGGCAAGCCGCGTGAGGGCGCGCAAGGCCTGGAGAGAGTGAGTTGTGAAACCGTGACCGTTCACAGTCTCGGGTGTGCGCTAGACGGGTGGCGGACCTGCACGGGCGGAGGGGGTGGCGCGCGGCTGAACGCGCGTTTAGAGTGGTGAACGTGCGTTCAGTCGACACCGACGACCTCACCACCCGGGCCCGCATCCGCGACGCGGCGATCGCCCGCTTCGGCCGCGACGGGTTCCGTGCCGGCCTGCGTGCCGTCGCCACCGACGCCGGTGTGAGCCCCGCGCTCGTCATCCACCACTTCGGGTCCAAGGACGGCCTGCGCGCCGAGTGCGACGCGTACGTGCTGCGCTCCATCCGGGACCAGAAGGCCGAGGCGATGACCCGGTGGTCGCCGCTGCAGGTCATCGGGGCGATCGACGACGCCGAGCAGTACGCGACGGTCTTCGGCTACGTCGTGCGCGCGATCCTCGAGGGCGGTGCGGTCGCCGCGACGTTCGTCGAGGGCATGGTGGCCGACGCCGAGTCGTACCTCGAGGAGGCCGTCGCGAGCGGGACCGTGCGCCCGAGCGTCGACCCGGCCGGCCGCGCGCGGTACCTCATCGCGACGAGCGTCGGGATGCTGCTGGTCGCCCAGCTCGAGGCGGAGGCGGGTCGCGGCGTCTCGCCGACCGTCGACCCCGCCGGGGCCCTGCGGGAGATCTGGCGGACCGTGCTGCTGCCCGGCCTCGAGCTGATGACGTTCGGCCTCCTGACGTCGAGCGACCTGCTCGACGAGTACCGAGCAGCGACCGACGGGCACGCCACCGCGCCACCGTGACGGGAGAGCACCACCCCGCTCCCACCACCACGTCCAGCAGAAGGAAGTCGTCATGAGCACCCTCGCCATCGAGGTCGCCGGGCTGCACAAGTCGTTCGGCACCACGCACGCCCTCGACGGGCTCGACCTCGTCGTCCCCGCCGGTTCCGTCGCCGGCTTCCTCGGCCCGAACGGCGCCGGGAAGTCGACCACCATCCGCGTGCTGCTCGGCCTGCTCAAGGCCGACAGCGGCACCGTCCGCCTGCTCGGCGGGGACCCGTGGACCGACGCCGTCGCGCTGCACTCCCGCCTCGCGTACGTGCCCGGCGACGTCACGCTCTGGCCGAACCTGACCGGCGGCGAGGCGATCGACCTGCTCGTGCGCCTGTCCGGCCGCCCGCTCGACCAGCGCCGCAAGGACCAGCTCCTGCAGCGCTTCGAGCTCGACCCCACCAAGCGGGCGCGCACCTACTCCAAGGGCAACCGGCAGAAGGTCGCGCTCGTCGCCGCCCTCGCGACGCCCGGCGTCGAGCTTCTGGTGCTCGACGAGCCGACGTCCGGCCTCGACCCGCTCATGGAGGCGGTGTTCCAGCGGTGCGTCCGGGAGGCGACGGCCGAGGGGGTGTCCGTGCTGCTCAGCAGCCACATCCTCGCGGAGGTCGAGGAGCTCTGCGACACCGTGACGATCATCCGGCAGGGCAAGGCCGTGCAGCACGGCACCCTCGCCGAGCTGCGGCACCTCACGCGCGCACGGGTCAGCACGGTCGTCGCAGGCTCGACGGACGCCCTCGCCGCGCTCGACGGCGTGCACGACCTCGCGACGACCGACGGGCACGTGACGTTCCACGTCGACAACGACGCGTTGCCGCAGGTCACCCGGGCCCTGGCCGACCTCGCGCCGACCGCTCTCACCATCACGCCGCCGTCGCTGGAGGAGCTGTTCCTGCGCGAGTACGGCGACGAGCTGGCCGCCCTGGAGGGCGCGGGCACCCCGGCGGCGACGCGATGACCGCCGTCGCCCTCGCCCCGACGGCCGTCGCCCCCGCCCGGCCCGGTGGCCTGCTCACCGGCACCGGGACCCTGCTGCGGCTCGCGCTGCGCCGCGACCGGGTCCGGATCCCCGTCACCGTCGCGATCCTCGTGCTGATGATGGAGTCGACGTACTCGGCGGTCGCGAGCGCGTACCCGACCGTCGAGCAGCGGCAGGCGCTCGCCGTGACGATCAGCAGCAACACCGCGTTCCTCGCGCTGCTCGGCCCCGCGCAGCACCCCGAGTCGCTCGGCGCGGTGGCGTGCTGGCGCATCGGGGCGTTCCTCGCGCTCGTCGTCGGGATCCTCGGCGCCATGACGACCGTGCGGCACACCCGTCGCGAAGAGGAGGCGGGCCGGCTGGAGCTCGTCGGGGCGCTGCGGGTCGGCCGTCTCGCCGCGCTCACCGCCGGCCTGGTCACCGCTCTCGTGCTCGTCACGGTGACGTCGTTCGCCGTCGCGATCCCCGTGCTCGGCGAGGGGGCGGACGGTGCGCTGGCGTTCGCGTGCCAGAACCTCGTGGCCGGCCTCGCCGGGGTCGCGGTCGCGGCCGTCGCCGTGCAGGTGGCCTCGGTCGCGCGCACCGCGAGCAGCATCGCGGTGTCGCTCCTCACCCTCACGTACGTGCTGCGGGCCGCCGCCGACATCTCCGACTCCGTCTCGTGGCTGTCGTGGCTCAGCCCGATGGGGTGGGGCCAGAAGATCGACCCGTTCGGCGAGAACCGGTACGGGCTCGTGCTGCTCGGGGTCGCGACGCTCGCCGTCGGCGCCGCCGTCGCGTACCGCATCGCGCTGCACCGGGACCTCGGCGCCGGCCTCATCGCCGACCGGCCCGGCCCCGCCGGCGACCCGCGCCTGCGGTCCGTCGGAGCGCTCACCTGGCGGCTGCAGGGCACCACGCTCGGCACCTGGGTGTCGCCCGTCGCCGCGTACACGCTGCTCGTCGGGTTCATCCTCGACTCCGTCGACGACTTCGCCGGGGACAGCCCCCAGATGCAGCAGATCGTCGAGCAGATCGGCGGGAAGGGCGCCCTGCAGGACGTGTTCGTCGTGACGATCATGAGCTTCGTCGGGCTCGCCTCCGGCGCGTACGTCGTCGCCGCGCTCGCCCGGCTGCAGACCGAGGAGACCGCCGGACGCACCGAGCTGCTGCTCGGCCGGTCCGTGCCGCGGACCACGTACCTGCTGGTCAACGTGGCGGTCGTGACCGTCGGCACCGTCGTGCTCGCGCTCGCCGCCGGGCTCGCGATGGGCACCGGGTACGGGATCGTCGCGGGGACGTGGGGGACGTCGTTCTGGCCGATCGTCGGGGCCGGGCTCGTGCAGGTTCCCGCGGTGCTCGTCGTCGTCGGGTTCATGACCGCGCTGTACGGGTGGGTGCCGCGGCTCGTCGTGCTCGGCTGGGCGCTCGTCGTCTGGTCGCTGCTCGTCGGGCTCCTCGGGGAGCTCCTCGGGCTGCCGTCGTGGCTGCAGCAGCTGTCGCCCTTCTCGCACGTCCCCGGGTACCCCCTCGAGGACGTCACCGCAGGTCCGCTGCTCGTGCTCACCGCCATCGGCGTCGTGCTCGCGGCGTTCGGGGTGGTCGGGTTCCGGCGTCGCGACGTCGTCGCCTGAACGTCTCCCGGCCGCGTTCCGCCGTTGCTACGGTTCTCGCCACGGGGGCCACGCGCGACAGCGGAGGACGGCCATGAGCGACTGCCCGTGCGGGTCCGGGGACGACTACGACGACTGCTGCGGCGCCCTGCACTCCGGCCGCCGTCCCGCCCCCACCGCCGAGGCCCTCATGCGGTCCCGGTACACCGGTTTCGTCGTCCGCGACGCCGCCTACCTGCTCGCCACCTGGCACCCCAGGACGCGCCCCGACACCCTCGACCTCGACGACGACGTGACCTGGCGACGCCTCGAGGTCGTCCGCACCGACGCCGGCGGACCGTGGGACGACAGCGGACTCGTCGAGTTCGTCGCGCACTACGCCGAGCCCGCCGGACGGGGTGTGCTCCACGAGACCAGCCGGTTCGTCCGGGAGGAGGGGCGGTGGCTGTACGTCGACGGCGTCGTCGACGCGTGACGACATGCCCGAAGGGTCCTTCCGGCACGACCGGACATAGGCGAGCATGTCGGCATGAACGGGACAGAGCCGGCCATCGACGTCCGGGATCTGCGGAAGCGTTACGGGGCCAAGCAGGCCGTCGACGGGCTCGACCTGACCGTGGACACCGGTGAGATCGTCGCCGTCCTCGGGCCGAACGGCGCCGGGAAGACGACCACCATCGAGATCCTCGAGGGCTACCGTCGCCGGGACGAGGGGCACGTGCGCGTCCTCGGCGCCGACCCCCAGCACGCCGGCCGGGCGTGGCGGTCCCGGGTCGGCATCGTGCTGCAGAGCGCGAACGACCTCGCCGAGGCGACCGTCAGCGAGCTCGTGCGGCACTTCGCGCAGTACTACCCGGCCCCGCGGGACCCCGACGAGGTGATCGACGCCGTGGGCCTGCGCGAGAAGGCCCGCACCCGCGTCCGGCAGCTCTCCGGCGGGCAGCGGCGGCGGCTCGACGTCGCCCTCGGGATCGTCGGGCGGCCCGAGCTGCTGTTCCTCGACGAGCCGACCACCGGGTTCGACCCGGAGGCGCGGCGGGCGTTCTGGGACCTGGTCCGGGGGCTGCGCTCGGACGGCACGACCATCCTGCTCACGACCCACTACCTCGAAGAGGCCGAGGCGCTCGCCGACCGGGTCGTGGTCGTGCGCGACGGCCGGGTCGTCGCGCAGGGGGCACCCGCCGAGCTCGGCGGGCGGGCGGCGCGGCAGGCCGTCGTGCGGTGGAGCGTCGACGGCACCCGGCACGAGGAGCGGACCGAGACGCCCACCGCCGTCGTCACACGCCTCGCCGCCGCCACCGTCGGCGGGGAGGTCGCCGGCCTCGAGGTCGTCCGGCCGACGCTCGAGGACGTGTACCTCGAGCTCATCGGCGGCGCCCACGACGACATGGTGGAGATCGCCGGGTGACCGCCCCCGCAGCGCCGAGCCGGCCCGGCACCGGGCTCCGCGCCGGGCGGTCCACCCTGCCCGGGATGCTGCGGCTGGGCGTCGCCCGCTCGCTCCTCGAGCTGCGCATGTACTTCCGCGAGCGCGACGCCGTCGTGTTCGTCTTCGCCTACCCGATCATCATGCTGGCGATCTTCGCGACGGTCTTCGGTCAGGACGGCGCGACCGTCGGCCCACCGCCCGGCATCCCGTTCGCGCAGTACTTCCTGCCCGGCATGGTCGCGACCGGCGTGATGCTGTCGAGCTTCCAGTCGCTGGCCATCTCGATCTCCGTCGAGCGCGACGAGGGCGGGCTCAAGCGCCTGAGGGGGACGCCGCTGCCGGCCGTGTCCTACTTCCTCGGCAAGGTCGGGCAGGTGCTCGCGTCGTCGCTCGTGCAGACCGCGCTGCTCCTGCTCGTCGCCGCCGTGCTGTTCTCCGTGCCGATGCCGTCCACCGCGAGCGCCTGGACGACGTTCGCGTGGGTGTACCTGCTCGGGACCGCGACCGGGTCGGTGCTCGGGGTGGCGTTCTCGTCGGTGCCGCGCTCCGGACGGTCCTCGTCCGCCGTCGTCATCCCGGTGGTGCTCGTGCTGCAGTTCATCTCCGGGGTGTTCTTCGTGTTCCAGGACCTGCCGCCCTGGATGCAGAACCTGGCCTCGGTGTTCCCGCTCAAGTGGATGGCGCAGGGGATGCGGTCCGTGTTCCTGCCGCCGTCCGCCGAGAGCTGGGAGGTGTCCGGGTCGTGGCAGCACGGGGCGACGGCGGCCGTGCTGGGGGCATGGCTCGTCGTCGGGCTCGTGGTGGGGACGCGGACGTTCCGGTGGATGCGGCGCGACGACGGATGAGCGTCTAGCCCTGGGGGCGCTCCGCGCGGTCGCGGATGCCCAGCAGCATCTTGCGCGTCATCACGGCGCTGACCAGGCAGATCGCCTCCGACGCGAGGCGGAGGCCCCGGTTCGGCGTGGCGTAGCGCTCGCGGGAGACGAGCCGGGTGCGGCCGTGGCAGTCGCGCAGCGCGAACGCCCACGTGAACGCCCGGTCCGGAGCCGACAGGACGAGTGCGAACCCCGGCTCCGCGACGACGACGTCGAGCGCGACCTTCTCCGCGAGCCGCACCACGTCGCCCGGGACGAGGTCCTGCCACCGGTCCTCCAGGCGGTTCGTGCTGTGGATGTCCAGGCCGACCAGGTTCTCCAGGCGGTCGTAGCTGTAGAAGCCGCCGCGGTCCTGCCCGATCTGCACGAGCCACTGCCAGACGACCTCCGGTCCGGCCTGGATCGTGACGGCCCGTGTCGCGACGACGCCCGCCGCCGGGACGAGGTCGTCGCCGGGCATGCGGACGGCGACCTCGTCGTCGGTGGCGCCCCAGCGCCGGGCCCGGGCTCGCACGAGCGGGGCGACGACGACGGCGGCGGTCGCCACGGCCCCGAGGGCGGCGGCTCGGCGGGTGGCGGTCATGGGTCCACCTCACACCCGCCGCGCGGCCCGGGGGAGCGACGAACGTCCTGGTGGGGCGGGACGACGCGCGGGTGTCGGTGGGGCGCGGCAGGATGCGGGGATGCTGCTGGCCGACCTCGCGGCGACGTCGTCCGCGCTCGCGACGACGCGTGCCCGGCTCGCCAAGCGTGCCCTCCTGGTGGACCTGCTGCGGCGGACCCCGCCGGAGGACGTCGCCGTCGTCTCCCGGTACCTGGGCGGTGAGCTGCGGCAGCGGCGGACGGGGCTCGGCTGGCGGTCGCTGACGTCGCTGCCCGGGCCTGCCGCGTCGCCGACCCTCGCCGTCGCGGACGTCGACGCGGCGTTCGAACGGATGTCGCTGCTCGCCGGGTCGGGCTCCGGGACCGCCCGGGCGGCCGAGGCAGCGGCGCTGTTCGGGGCCGCCACGGCCGACGAGCAGCGGCTGCTGCGCGGGCTCGTCACCGGGGAGCTGCGGCAGGGGTCGCTCGACGCGTTGCTGCTCGACGCCGTCGCCGAGGCTGCCGGTGTGCCGGCGGAGGCCGTGCGGCGGGCCGCGATGATGGCGGGCGCGACCGAGCCGGTCGCCGTCGCGGCGCTCGGGGCGTCGACGCCGTCCGAGGCGCTCAGCGCGTTGGGTGCGTTCGGGCTGGTCGTCGGGCGGCCGGTGCGGCCGATGCTCGCGCAGTCCGCGCCGGACGTGGCCGCGGCCCTGACCACCCTGGGTGGCGGCCCGGTGGTCGTGGACACCAAGCTCGACGGCATCCGCATCCAGGTGCACCGCTCCGGGGACGCCGTGCGGGTGTTCACGCGCTCGCTCGACGACATCACGGAGCGGGTCCCCGAGATCGTCGCGGTCGTGCAGGGGCTTGGCGCCTCTGACCTCGTGCTCGACGGCGAGGCGCTCGCGCTCGGCGCCGACGGGCGACCGCGCCCGTTCCAGGAGACGTCCTCCCGCACCGCCACCCGCGACGCCGACGTGCTCTCGGCGACGACCCTCACGCCCTACTTCTTCGACTGCCTGCACGTCGACGGCGAGGACCTCCTCGACGCCCCGCTGCTGCGCCGCCTCGACGCGCTCGACCGCGTCGCCGGTGCGTGGGCCGTGGAACGGCTCGTCACCGACGACGTCTCCGCTGCCCGCGACCGGTTCGACGCCGTCGTCCGTGCCGGCCAGGAAGGCGTCGTCGTCAAGGCCGTCGACGCCCCCTACGAGGCCGGGCGCCGCGGCGCCGCCTGGGTCAAGGTGAAGCCCCGGCAGACGCTCGACCTCGTGGTGCTCGCCGTCGAGTGGGGATCCGGGCGGCGGCACGGGCTGCTGTCGAACATCCACCTCGGCGCGCGCGACCCGGCCGGCGGGTTCGTGATGCTCGGCAAGACGTTCAAGGGGATGACCGACGAGATGCTGCGGTGGCAGACGTCGCGATTCACCGAGCTCGCGACGTCGCCGCTCGACGGGTACGTGGTGCACGTGCGGCCGGAGCAGGTCGTCGAGATCGCGTTCGACGGGCTGCAGCGCTCGTCGCGGTACCCGGGCGGCGTCGCCCTCCGCTTCGCGCGCGTGCTGCGGTACCGGGACGACAAGGCGGCCGCCGAGGCCGACACGATCGAGACGGTTCTCGCACTCGCGGGCTGAGCGTCAGGCGGGCGTGCGATCGGCAGCACCCCCCGACGTCATCCGGCGCCGTTCGGCTCTCCGGCGGTGACGGATGCTGAGCAGCAACGCGGCCGCCAGGCCCGTCATGCAGGCGGCCGATGCCCACATCTGCCACCAGGCCTCGATCGCGGCGACGACGACCTCGACGGCGGCGACCGTCACCATGACTCGTTCACGCGTCGACATCGGTGCCGTCTCTCGGAGTCCGTGCGGGTGGGCCGCCCCCTGTGTACCGCACCCCCGACCGTCGGCGAGGGTCCGTGGCACACGGTTCGCACGGACGGGTGACCGCGTTCGTCGGCGGATGACCGGTGGATGACAGTCTCGTCATCCCGGGCAGGAGGGGGCCCGGGCGCGCCTAGTGTGCGGCTCATCGCCACCGCGATGACCGAGGACCGCCGCCGGGAAGGTGCATCCCTCTGTCGAGCGCCCGTGTCCCAGCCGGGGGCGACGGCCAGGGTGTGCCGTCGCCAGGGGCGTCCGCGCGCCGGGCGCCGGCGCGGGCCGGAGCGGTGCTCGTCGTGCTGCTGGTCCTGACGGTGCTCGGTGCGACCCCGGCGCAGGCGCACGCCGTGCTCGTCGGGTCGGACCCGGTCAGCGGGGCCGTGCTCGCCGTCGCGCCGGACGTCGTCACGCTGCGGTTCGACGAGGAGATCTCGGACCGGCTGAGCTCCGCGCGGCTGGTCGACGGGGGCGGCGGGGTCGTCGGCGGGACGCGGTCGCAGGTCGGGCCCGACGAGCGGGTGCTCACGCTCGCCCTGCCGGACGTCGAGCCCGGGTCGTACGGGGTGCTGTGGCAGGTGCTCGCGCAGGACGACGGGCACACGTCGTCCGGGACGCTCGTGTTCACGGTCGGGGCACCGACCGGGGCGGCCGGTCCGGTGGCGTCGTCGTCGTCGGCGCCGCGGGCGTCGGACGTGGTGCTGCGGTGGGCGCGGATCGCCGGCCTGGCGGGGCTCGTCGGGGCGTTCGCGCTGCTCGGTGTGCTGGCCGGTGGGCCGAGCCGGGTCGAGCTCGCGCCGCCGACCAGGGTGGCGGTGCGGGTCGGCCGGCGACGGATGCGGCGGACCGCGGTGGTCGCGGCGGCCTTCGGCGTGGGGGTGGCGGTCGTCGACGTCGTCGCGCAGGTGGCGCGGCTGCGGCAGCCCGGGAGCGGGTGGGCCGCGACGGCGTCCGGGCTGCTCGGCGGGACCCGGTGGGGGCACCTGTGGCTCGTGCGGGGGGCGCTCCTCGTGACGGTGCTCGTGATGCTGCTGGTCGTGCGGGAGCGTGCGACGAGCGTCGTGGCGCGGCGGGCCGCCGTGCCGGTGGCCGCCGCCGCGACGGTCGGGCTCGTCGTGGTCGAGGCGGCCGGCAGCCACGCGGCCGCGGTGACGGGTGACCCGGGGGTGGCGGTCGCGGTGGACGCGGTGCACGTGCTCGCGGCGTGCCTGTGGGTGGGGTCGGTCGGCGCACTCGCGGTGGTGCTCGGGTCGCCCGTCGGGCGTGGGGGCGGTGCGGGGCTGGTGCGGGCGTTCCGGGGGAGGTTCAGCAGGGTCGTGCTGGTCAGCGTGGGGGTGGCGCTGGCGTCGGGGCTCTACGGCGCGGGCCGGCAGGTGCGGTCGGTCGACGACCTGGCGACGACGGCCTACGGGCGAGCGCTGCTCGTGAAGGTCGGGGTCGTCGCCGTGACGCTCGGGCTCGGGCTGGTGAACTCGACCCGTCTGCACGGTCGTGACCTGCGGCGGCCGGGTGCCCGACGGGTGGCCGGGGCTCCGCGGTTCACGCGGCGGCTCGTCGCGGTCGAGGTGGGTGCCGCCGCCGTCCTCGTGGTGGCCGTCGCGGTGCTCGTCGAGACCGCGCCCGACCGGGGGGTGGCGGCGCCGACGGCGGAGAGTGCCGTGGTCAGCGGCTCGGTCTCCGACCTCGTCGTGACCGTCACCGCCTCGCCCGGGCGGCCCGGGGTCAACGGGTTCACCGTCGTCGTCGCGAGCTCCCGACGGCCCCCGCCGGCGCAGGTGGACGGGGTGCGGCTCGACGTCACGACGCTCGGGCGGACGTCCGTCGCGCTGCAGGAGGTCGGCGACGGTCGGTACTTCGGCACCGGCCAGGTCGACGCCGCCGGGGTGGTGGAGGTCGACGCCGTCGTCGAGCGGGCCGGTGCCGAGGTCGTGGTGCCGCTCACCTGGCACGTCGCGCTCCCGGCGGACGACGTGACGGCGGCGGGTCGGCCGCTCGCACCGTACGTCGACGGGCTCGCGCTGCTCCTGGTCGCGGCCGGGGCGGCCGCGGGGGTGCTGGTCGCCCGTCGTCAGCGCACGACCAGCGTCAGCGACACCGCGTGCGAGAGCGACCCGCTCGTGCCGGTGACCCGCACGCTGTAGGTCCCGCGCGGTGTCGTGGTGGTCGTGCGGATCCGCAGCGTCGACGTGCCGGACGTGACGACGGGGTTCACCGAGTACGTGACCGTCGCGCCGGCGGGCAGGCCGGTAGCCGTGAGCGCGACGCCGCCGGTGAACCCGCCCTTCGGGGTGACCGTCAGGGTCGACGTGCCCGTCTGGCCGCGGGTGACCGACACGGACGTCGGGCTCGCGGCGAGCGTGAAGTCGCGCACGGGGACGACGAGCGTGAGCGCGGCGGTGTGCACGAGGCTGCCGCTGGTGCCGCGGAGGGTGAGCGGGTAGGTGCCGGCGGGTGCGGTCGTCAGGGTGGCGAGGGTCAGCAGGGACGTGCCCGCGCCGGTGACGACAGGCTTGGTGAACGTGGCCGTGCCGACGGTCGCGGGCAGGCCCGTCAGGGAGAGCGCGACGGCGCCGCCGAACCCGCTGAGCGCGCTGACGGTGGCGGTGAACGTGCCGTTCGCGCCGGCGTTGACGGTCCGCTGGGCGGGGGTGACGGCGAGGCCGAAGTCGGGCGGTGCGGTGACGACGAGCGTGAGTGCGGCCGTGCGCGTGAGGGAGCCGCCGGTCGCGGTGACCGTCAACGGGTACGAGCCGGGGGCGAGCGTCGACGTGGTCGTCACCGTGAGGGCGGAAGTCCCCGAGGCGCCGGGCACGACGACGGGGGAGAAGGCCCACGCCTGCGGGGCGGTGAGGCCGCCGAGCGTCAGCGTGACGTCACCGGCGAACCCGCTCACCGGGGTCACGGCGACCGAGTAGGCCGCGGAGCCGCCCGCGACCGTGGTGATCGACGCGGGGGACGCGGCGACGGTGAACCCGGGCGGGGCCGGGACGACGAGCGTGACGGCGGCGGCGTGCGCGATCCCGCCGCCCGTGCCGGTGATCGTCAGCGGGTACGAGCCCGGTGGCAGGGACGGGTCGGCCGTGAGGGTGAGGGTCGACGGGCCGGACCCGCCGACCACGCGGGCAGGCGCGAACGTCGCCGTGGCCTGCGCGGCGGTGACGCCGGAGAGCGTCAGGTCGACGTCGGCGGCGAAGCCGCGCAGGGCCCCGACCTGCACGGACACCGTGGCGCTGGCGCCCGGCTCGACGGTGACGGTCGGCGGCGCCGCCGCGACGGTGAAGTCCGGCGTCGTCGCCAGCCAGTCGGCGGCCGCCGCGACGTCGAGCCGCCCGAAGCCGACGTCGTCGTCGACCCCGGGCAGCGACAGGTCGACCGCCCCGGCCTCGAGCGCGGCCTCCTGGCGGTCGGCCGAGAGGTCGGGGAACTCGTCGAGCAGCAGCGCGAGCGCACCCGCGACGTGCGGCGCCGCGAGCGACGTGCCCTCGGTCGTCACGTACTGGCCGTACAGGTCGGTGGTGCGGACGGCGACCGCGGGGGCGGCGAACGTCGGGTCCGTGGCACCGGCGCACGCCGACGGGCCGCGTGACGACGACGCGTACATCCCGTCGGTGTCGTCCGTGCCGCCGACGGCGACCGCCTCCGGGTTGTTCGCGGGGCTGCGTACCGTCCCCGGCAGCGGCCCCTCGTTGCCTGCCGCGAACACGGGCAGGATGCCCGCCGCCCGCAGGCTGCGCAGGTCGGCCTGGAACTCCAGCGAGCAGCCGGGCGTCGACATCGTCCAGGAGTCGTTGACGACGTTCGGGGCGTCCGCCGTCGCCGGGTCGCCGTCGGGGTCGAGGAGCCACTGGAACCCGCGGTGGATCGCCGTCGACGTCGCGACGCCGCGGTCGTCGAAGATCTTCACGGCGATCCACGTCGCGCCGGGTGCCACGCCGACCGCGCTGCCGCCCGCCGACCCGCCGACCATCACGCCGGTCGTCGCGGTGCCGTGGCCGCTCACGTCCGTCGGGGTCGTCGGGTGCTGGCCGTTCGGGTCGAACCAGCTGTTCGTGCCGCCGCGCCACGACGACGCCAGGTCGGGGTGCGTCACGTCGACGCCCGTGTCCATCGACGCGACGACGACCCCCTGCCCGGTGAACCCCTGCGCCCACATCGCCGGCGCGCCGACGCGGGCGACGTTCGGCTCCGTCGGACCGCCCGCCGCCGCCGCGACGGCCCCGAGGTCGGCCGCGTGCAGGACGACGGTGAGGTGCACCGACGCGACGTCGGGCCGCGCCGCGAGCTCGCGGACCACCGCGGGCGTCGCCCGGACGTCGACCTCGTTCGTCACCCACAACGGCAGGACGTCCGCCGCGAGGTGCTGCGCCGTGCGCGCGGCCAGCAGGTCGCGCACACCCTTCTGCGTGCGGTCGGCGTGGGTGCGCAGCGCGCGCTCGACGGCGCGCAGGCGCTGCGGGCGGCGCAGGTTGCCCAGCGGGCGGAGGTCGGCGCGGGTGGTGAGGACGACGGCGACGTCGAGGAGGTCCGTCGGGTCGGCCGCGGCGAGGCGCTGGGCGAGCTCGGGGTCGATCGGCCCGGCGCGCAACCCCGGGCCGACCGACGTCCCGACACCCGTCGCGACCGCCGCCGTCGCGCCCGGGCCGGCCGCCAGCAGCATCGCGAGCGCCAGGCCGACGGCCGCACCCCGCCTACTCGACGACCACATGCTCCACCTGCGCGTCCCCGAGCAGCACCGAGACGACGCTGCCGGGGTGGATCCAGCCGTTCGGGTTGTCGAACACCAGGTAGTACGTGACGCCCGCGTGGAACGGCCCGCTGTGCGCGTGGTGCATGAACAGGTCGTGGACCACGAGCCCCGTGTCCTCGTCGACGAGGGCCGGCGGGGTCGCCGGGTCGTGCAGGGCGTTCGCGGTGTCGGGGTCGACCACCTGGTAGCGCAGGTCGACGAGCCCGCCGCCGCCGGTGACGACGACCTGCGTCACGCGCACGCCGCTGGCCCGGACCAGCCCGTCGGCGTCGACCGCGGGCCGTCCCCAGGACACGTCGAGCGGGTCCTCACCCGCCTCGCCCACCGCTGCGTCCGCGGTGTCGCCGGACGCCACCGACCGCGACACCCAGGTGACGACCCCGAACGCGGCCGCGGCGAGCGCGGCACCGCACAGCACGGCGAGGACGCGCACCGCGCGGCCGCGCCCGTGGGGGCTCGCGCCCGACGGGTCGGGCGTGGTCAGCGCGGGAGCCGGGCTCGTCACCGGTGGCTCACGGGTGGATGAACGTCAGCATCCCGCCGCCCGTCGCCGGGGTCGGGCTCGTGCCGGTCTGCGGTCCGTTGGTGACGTGGAGCTGCCGGTTGTAGAGCGGGAAGCCGTTCGGGCCGGGCGGCGGGGTCGTCGGGACGGTCGCGAGGGTGTCCTCCGTGGCACCTGCCGGGATCGTCTCGGCCGTGACGTCGACGGGCTGCGTGAGCGGCCGGGCGTCGCGGGCGACGACGTGCTGGTGCATCCCGAGCAGCGCCATCGAGGTGTTGTCGAACCCGGCGTTGACGTACCGCAGGAGCACCCGCTGGCCGGCAGCGGCCACGATCGGGGCGGTCGCCGGGTACGGCTGCCCGCCGATGAGCCACGACGTGGCGTCGTACCCGTGCAGGTCGGAGGTGTCGGGTGCGGCGTTGAACGCGGGGTCGACGGCGCTCAGGACGAGGACGGCCTCGACGTCGTACGCGGTCGCGGGGTCGTCGTAGGCCTGTCCGGCCGTGGCGGGCCGCACGAGGAGCGCGCCGTACAGGCCCATGGCCTCCTGCCGGCCGCCGTCGCCGCCGCTCTGGTACAGGTACGTGCCGGGGGCGCTCGCGGTGAACGTGCGGGACACGGTGGCGCCGACGGCCGCGTCGGTCGGACCGGGGTCGAACGCGATGCCGGGGGCCTCGATCCGCAGGGCGTGCGGGACTTCCGCAGTGCCCGCGGGGAGCGCGTTGGTGACGGTGAGGGTCACGGTGTCGCCCTCGGTGACGGTCAGGACCGGTCCGGGGAGGCTGGGCGTGGCGGTCGAGCAGTCGCCAGGGGTCGTGGGGACGCCGAACCCCCAGATCGGGACGGCCGCGACCTCACCGGGGAGCGTGGTGGTGCCGGCCTGGGCGCACAGCGACAGGACGACGGGTGCGGCCTGCGCGGTCGACCCGACGAGGCCGACGCCGGCGACGGCCAGGGCCAGCGCGACGAGGGCCGTGGCCCTGCGGCGCGTGCGTGCGGGCATCGCCCACCTCCGGGTCTGGTGCGGGGTCATGGCGCGTCGTAGACGACGGTGAGGAGGTTGCCCCACGTCGAGAACGGGGTCGGCGAGGGGGCCGTGAACCGCTGCGTGTGCACGAGCACGCGCACCTGGCCCTTGTTCGCCCCGGTGCCGACGTAGGCGGCGGCGGGGTTCGGCAGCGTCCAGGTGGACGTGACCGCGGTCGAGCCGACGCCCTGCGGCTGCGCGGGTGGCGGCGGGAGGGTGACCCAGCCGGGCGACGTCGGCGTCGCGCAGCCCGCCGCGCCGCCGACCGTCCAGTTGCAGATCCGGACGGTCTGCTGCGGCAGGTTCGTGGTGAGCGCGGCACACGTGCTGCCGGTGGTCGTCGCGCAGCTCGTGCCCTTGTACGTGACCTTGAGGTTCTGCGCGCCGGCGGGCAGGCCGGTGAAGCCGGCGTACCAGTCGGTCGCGAGCGCACTCACGGTGGCGTTGGTCGCGTGGGTCGCCGCGACCGTGCCGAGCTGGCCGCGGGCCACCGTCCACGTCGTCGTGCCCTGGCCGCCGGTGACGAGCAGCACCTCGTTGTCGATCCGCACGTCGTACGTGCCCGACGTCGGGAAGCCGGCCGCGGAGGCGACGGTGATCGTCGTGGCGCCCGCGGTCGTCGCGGTCGGTCTCGTCGTCGTGCGCGGGTTCAGCTGGTACGTCGCGGTGTCGTCCGCGGCGAGCGCCGTGACCGCGCCGCTCTTGAGGGTGGCGCCGACGAGCGTCGCGGACGTCGGGTAGGCCGTGCAGCCGCCCGGCGGGTCGACGCGCAGCAGCGTGCCCATGCCGCCGAAGCCCTGGTCGAAGTTCGTGAACTCGTTGAGGGCGTGCGAGTGCATCGGGAAGTACCACTCGCCGCACACGTTCTGCGAGACGGTGCCCGTGGGGAGCGTGCCCTTGCTGCCGAGGTACGGGCTGCCGCTGTAGTAGGTGTTGCCGTCCTTGAAGAACACGTTGCGGTAGTTCGGCGGGCCGACGGGCAGCGGGTGGGTGGTGGCGTTCCACTGGTCCACGTCGTCCCAGCGCAGCAGGAAGTCGGCCGTCTGCCCGGCGCCGATCGTCTCGGCGAAGTGCTCGCTGGTCGGCACCGGCCGCCCGTCCTGCGCGATCTGCGTGGTGTGGTTGCCGTGCGGGTGGAACGGGTGGTTGAGCAGCCCGGCGTTGAGCATCCGCACGAGGGCCGGCCGGGGGTTCGACGGGGTGGTGGGCTGGATGCGGACGAGCGCGCCGTACGGCTGGTTCGGGAGCTGCCCGGTGCCGTTGTCCTGCACGGTGTCGGGGAACTCGCGGCCGTTGATCGAGAAGTAGCGGTCGCGCTGCGCGTTGACGTCGTACCGCGTCGCGGTCTCGACGGCGTGGTGCAGGTCGGGGTCGATCTCGTCGAGCAGCAGCAGGTACTCGCGCGACGGGTCGAACTGCGTCCCGGTGCCGTACGCGTAGTCGGCGCCGAGCGTCGGCCGCACGACGAGCGCGCCGACCAGACCCATCTCGACCTGCTTGGCGACGTCGGACCCGCTCTCGTACAGGTAGGTGCCGGGGGAGGACGCGGTGAACGTGTACGTCACCGTGCCGCCGCCCACGGCAGCCTCCGACGTGAGCAGCCCGGGTGTGCCGCCGGTCGCGGTCACCGCGGCGTCCTGGCCGGGGAACACGACGCCCGACGGCTCGGGCAGCGAGTTCGTGAGGGCGACGACGACGGTCTCGCCCTGGTTCGCGCACAGCACCGGCCCGGGGCTCTGGAACTTCCCGGCGTCGGGGGCGTCGCCGTTGGCGTAGCTCCACATGAAGACGCTGTTGCCGTCGGGGGTGTCGATGTACCCGGTGCGGGCCGCGAGGTGGAACGTCCGGGTGCTGCCGACGAGGGTGCCGGGCGTGCAGACCATGCCGGTCGGCGGGGCGCCGGGCGGCAGGGCGACGGCGGGCGGTGCGGCGACGACGAGCGCGGCCGTGAGCGTGCTGACGGCGGCCGCGACGCGTGCGGCGATGCGGTGACGGGGGTGCGGGGCCGCCGCGCGCTCAGACATAGGTCTGGCTCACGACGGTCTGGGCGGGGAGCGGGTTGGCGTACACGCGGACCTCGGTCATCATCCCGCCGGCACCGGGCGGCGCACCGACGCTCGACAGCCGCCGCCAGTCCCGGTTCTTGAACCAGTAGACGTTGTACGGGCCGCGCCCGTCGGTGCCGGACGGGCGGGCGGCGTCGAACGCCGGGGCGTCGAACAGGACGTCGCGCGCCTCCCCGGGGCCGAGGTAGAGGGTGTTCGTCCAGTACGACGTGTCGACGCCGCCGCTGCGCAGCAGGGACGCGTCCTGCCCGACGACGTGCATCGGGATGCCGGGCAGCTGCATGGCGTGCTGCTGGTAGCCGAGGTTCGCGAGCCGCAGCAGGGCCCGCTCACCGGGGTTGACCTGCACGAGCGCGGAGTTCGGCTGGCTGTAGTCGACCGCGTCGTCGTAGTTCGGGTTCGGGGTCCCGATGCGCAGGGCGGCCGGCAGGGACGCCGCGTCGTTCGGCAGGACGGTCTGCGGGTACACGCGCCCGTTGAGCGTGAACCACTGCGGGTCGTAGTCGGTGGCGATGGACTCCTGGATGTCGCGGTCGCCGTCGTGGAAGTTCTTCCACAGCTCGTTGAGCAGGATCGCGAAGTGCCGGTGGTAGCCCGTCGACCCGTCGCCGTCGTTGTACGCGAACCTGGTGAACCCGCCGACCGACGAGCCGTCCTGCGTCGGGCGCACGAACACGATGCCGGTCATGCCCATCTGCACGTGCTCCACGTCCTCGAAGTGGCAGTGGTACATGTACGTGCCCTCGCGGTGGGGGCGGTAGAAGTACGTGAGCTGCTTCGCGATCGGGACCGCGACGGACACCTCGGGGACGCCGTCGTTGAGCGGTGACGGGACGTCGAAGCCGTGCCAGTGGATGGTGTGCGAGTCGGTGAGGTCGGGCCGCTGGACCAGCCCGAGGTTCGTGAGCGTCACCTTGATGTCGTCGTCCTGCCGGAAGTCCAGCGTGGGAGCCGTGTGCTTGGCGTGGCCCTTGTACTGGGCGGTGAGCTGCGCGACGGTCAGGGCCGGGTCGACGGGCACGAACCCGAAGATGTACAGCGGGTTCCCCTCGCGCCCGGGGACCGAGATGTACCCGTCGGTCGCGACGAGCGACAGGGACGTCGTCGCCGCGGCGGCCGGCAGCACCAGCCCACGGCCGAGCACGCCGCCCGCGACGGCCGTGCCGACGGCTCCGACGCCGACGAGCTGCAGGAACGTCCGCCGGTCGACACCTGGGCGATGCTCCATCGGGCCCTCCACGGGACGTCCCTCAGGGCAGGACCACCGGCACGCCGGCGAGCTCGTCGGCGCCGAGGTCCCACGGGGTGCGGACGCGCAGGGTCCGCAGCTGCGGCCGGTACTGGCCGTCGTAGTCGCCGATCCCGCCCAGCGCGGGCGTCAGGGTCGGTGCCTGGATGCCGCCACCGGTGCACGGGTTGAGCGCACCGGCCGGGGCGGGGAACGGCGTGTTGGAGCAGCGCACGCCGCGGTCGACGACGGGCGACGCCGTGGTGAGGTGGAAGTCGCTCGTCAGGCCGACGGGCGGGTCGCCCGCCGTGAGGGACACGGCGGCCGTCTGCGGGTCGAGCCGCGAGCCGGAGACCGTGAGCTCGGCGCTGATGCCGACCGGGTTCACGAACAGCGGGTCGACGGAGATGTTGCCCTGGCCGCCGGGCACCGCGTGCAGCACGCCGTTCGGCCCGAGGATCTGGCCGTTCGTGAGGTCGGAGTACCGCGGCGTGAACGTGTCGGCGTTGTTCGTCGTGCCGTGGATCTCGAGGTCGATGACGCCCTGGTTCACGAGCGTCGCGCCGGGTCCGGGCCGGTCGAGCGTGTAGGCGGTGTTGTTCCAGAAGACGTCGTCGAACAGCGCCGCCGGGCGGGAGAAGTCCGGGGACCCGGCCGGAAGGGTCGCCTGGAACAGCGGGTCGTTCCCCTCGGACGCCAGGCCCGCGGAGTGGGCGGTGCCGTCGGAGTTCTCGGACGACGCCGTGGAGACGTTGCTCGCGATCGTGGTGCCGATGATCCGCACGTTCGAGGAGTCGTCGAGCATCATCGCGCCGCCGATGTCGGCCGCGCCGTTGTCGACGATCAGGTCGTCACGGAAGCTGATGGCCGCGGTGAGGGCGTCGAGGACGAACACGCCGCCGCCGTCGTCGCCGCTGTAGTTGGCCGCCAGCAGGTTGCGGTCCACAGTCACCGGGCCGGTGCCCGCGCCGAGGCCGCCGCCGACGGGCAGCTCGGACTCGATGGCGAGGCCGGCGCCGGAGTCGACGGACTCGTTGTAGTAGACCTGGTTGTCGTGGATCCGCCCGTCGGGGCTGAGCCCGATGTGGGAGATCCCGGCGCCGTAGTTCACGGAGAAGTTCGAGCAGACGACGTTGTTGCCGACGTCGTAGGCGTTGGAGCCGTCGAACAGCCCGATCCCGCCGGCCTGCGTGAGCCCGCCGTTGCCGAGCACCCGGTCGCGGGAGATCCGCACGTTGTAGTTGTGGCTCGTCGGCGCGTACGGCTGCCCGACGGCGATTCCGCCCGCGACGACGCCGCCGTTGTTCTCGAGCACGTCGTTCGTGACCTGCAGGTTGTTCGCGTTGGCCTGCACCTGGACGCCGCCGGCGCCCTCGCCCTGACCGGTCATGAGGCCGATGCCGTCGGCGCGGGACGCGCTGAGGACGCCCGCCGCACCCGCAGGCACGTTGTACGCCGTCGCGGTCTGCGCCACGACCGTGAGGTCGGCGCCGCGCAGGATCGCCGGCAGGGTGGCGTCCACCGCGTACGGGGCGTGCGCGGCGACCGCGGCGTCGTACGCCGTCGAGTTCTGCTGGAAGTAGCGGCCGTCGATCACGGACCCGGTGACGTGGAACCGCGGGTCCTCGGGGTCGCGCGCCTGCAGCTCGTGGGCGCCGATGATGCCGCCGGGGCCGAGGCCCTGGAGCTTGAGCGGCTTCCACTGCAGGACGTTCTCGTTGTAGACGCCGGGCCGGAGCACCACGAGCGCGCCCGCGGGGGCGGCGTCGACCGCGTCCTGGATCGGGTGCGCGGACGTGCTGGTGGTCGGCGCCGCGACCATCCGGACGGGCGGGTTGTACGTGATGCCGCCGCCGGTGCCGAGCACGTGCACGGTGATCCCGTTGACGGTGGACACGCCGCCGTTGGCGTTGGCGGTGGTGATCGTCAGCTGCTTCTGGCCGGCCGGGAACGTGGCGCTCAGCGCGGGCACGTTGACGACGATCGTGTCGGGCGTCGACCCGGTGCCCGGCGTCCACGAGACGACGCCGCCGTTCGCGCGGGTCAGCGTGGTCGTCGCGCCGGTCCGGGCGTCCGTGAGCGTCACGCGCCCGCCGGTCGCGCCGGTCGGCCCGGCCGTGCCGATGAAGTCGGCCCGGATGGTGATGCGCCGCGGGTTGGCCGCGTTGCCGCCGTTGGCGGCAGTGGCGTTCGGCACGAACGGCGTGGAGACCTGCAGCAGCTCGGGCCGGGCCGGGACGGCCGGGTCCTCGCAGCCCGTGCCCGAGATCGGGTCGAGCGGCAGGTCGAGCTGCGTCGTCAGGCCGGGCCACGCCTCGGCAGGCGTGGTCGCGACGAGCAGGTTCGGGTTGAAGTTCGGGTTCGGGTGCGCCTTCGACCCGGGGTCGTCGACCGTCACGAGGTACATGCCGGGGCACGGGCCCTGCGGGATCGGGCAGTTGAACGTCTCGGTCGACGGCACGAGCGCCTCGAACGACCCGTCGGGGCTCGTCGTCACGGTCGTGAGCAGCCGCCAGTGGTTCGCGTCGTACGGCGCGTTGACGTTGGGCGTGGCGCACCCGGGGTCGTCCGCCGGGCAGACGGTGTCGACGCGGGCGTAGATGCCCACGGGGATGCCGGCGATCGGCCGCGGCTCGCCGTACCAGGGGGAGGCCTGGTCGCGCTCGAAGTAGATGTCGTTGAACACCTGGCCGACGAGCCGCCCGGGCTCGGGGACGTCACCGGTCCGCGTGTCGGTGTCGTCCGTGCCGTTCGGGTCGGTGCGGAAGTTCGTCATGAGGTTGAAGTCGGCGTTCGCGTTCTGGCCGTTCGTGAGGACCACGAGCCGCTTGTCGCACAGCGGGGCGTGGGCGCCGGCGACGCCGAAGTACGTGGAGCGCGTGACGAGCGTCGACTGGTCGATCACGTGGTCGTCGCCGGTGCACGTGGGCGGCGGGATCGCGGGCGTGAACCTGTTGCCGAGGTCGACGTTGACGTCCTCCTCGCGGACCGGCCGGTACAGGCAGCCGGTGCCGTCGCCGGGGATGTCGCCCTTGGCCGTGCTGACCTGCAGGAACCCGTCGGTGTTCGCCGGGTTGCACAGCCGCGTGTCCGTCGCGTCCGTCGGCATGAGGGCGTGCGTGACGTACGTGCCCGCGACGAGCGGCACCGGGTCGGCGCCGTCCGCGCAGGCGTCCGTCGCGAGGTCGTAGCCCGCCTCGCAGTAGTCGGCGAACGCGTACCCGCCGTCGAACGCGCCGTCCTTCGTGTGCTCGCCCGTGAGCGGCACCTCGAGGCACTCGGGCCCGATGCGGTCGTTGAACAGGCCCGTCACGTCCGTGCCGCTGAAGTCGCGCAGCGGGTTGCAGCTCTGCGTGAACGAGTTGCCGTCGGCCTGCGGGTCCTGCGACGCGCTCGGCTGCTGCCAGTGGTCCGTCACGTACTTGTTGAGGACGACGTCGTCGGACGTGTTCGGCTGGCCGTCCGGCCCGAGCCCTTCGAGCAGCACCGTCACGTCGGGGACGGCCGGCTCGTAGTCCTCGTGCGCCTGGAAGCGCGCGTCGAACTCGTTGCGGGTCGTCGAGAAGTAGGTGATGCCGACGATCTGGCCGGGGGTGCCCGCGGCGTAGTCGCGCTTGCCCCAGTCGACCGTGGCCCGGTGGCCCTCGAGCAGCAGCTGGTTCGTCAGCAGCCCGCCGCCCTGGTCGGTCGGGACGCACGGGTCGGCCGCGACGAGCGGCGGTGCCACGGCGCACGACGGGACGACGTCGCCGGTGACCTCGTCGTGGATCGACGGCCCCGGGTACGCGGAGAACCGCGCGAAGCCCTGCTCGCCGACGATCCAGCGGCCCAGCGCGCCGCCCTCGGCGGTCGGGTACTGGTAGTAGCCGGACGCGTCGGTGAACGTCCCCTCCTTGATGGAGCCGTCCCGCCACCGCTGGTCGACGTCGGTGTTGGGGATGACCTGCTCGCCGGCGTCCCGCTGCCCGTTCCCGTTGCTGTCCTTGTAGACGTGCCCGTCGAGCCAGCCGAACCAGCGCGAGACCCCGAGCCCCACGCTGCCGTCGTCGCCCGTCTCGTTGACGTCGACCGTCTCCCCGGCGGCGACCGTGACCGGCTTGAACCGCATGATGTAGCTGAGCTGCTCGTCCCAGACCGCGAGGTTGTACGAGCCGGCCGGGACGTCCTGGATGTCGAAGTTCCCGGCGCCGTCCGCCTGGCCGACCCACACCGTGCGGTCGGTGGTGCTGTCGGACAGGGCGACGAACGCGTTCTCGACGGGGTCGGCCGCGCTGAACGTGCCCGTCGTGTACGGCGCCCACTCGACCCAGTTCATCGCCTGGCCGGTGATCTCGCCGGTGCCGGGCGTCGCGAACGGCTGCGGCGAGCAGACGAACCCGAACCAGTACGCCGTCCGGTTGTTCGGGGCCTCCCAGAGCTGCTCGCCGGGTGCCCCGGTGCCGTCGCTGCCCTCCTCGACGGAGGCCAGGAGCTGCAGGCCGCCGTCGATCGTCGTCGTCTGGTACCAGCGGCTGCTCGGGTCGGCGTTGCACTGCGTGTCCGGCGGGTGCACGTCGATGAAGTACGTGGCCGGGCCGAGGTTGTCGAGCTGCACGAACCCGTCGTCCGCGGTGAGGCACGTGCCGCCGCACAGCGGGTCGTTGTTGTAGTCGACGGTCACCGCGCTGTGCGTCTGCTCCTCGAGCCCCACCTGGAACCCCTGGAGCCCGGCCTCCTCGGTGTCCGGGGCGCCGTTCGCCCACGCGTTGTCCTGGAACACGAACACGCGGATCTTGCCGAGCGGCAGCGGGTGCTCGTCGTTCTGCACCGTGAGGTCGACGCGTGTGGTGAGCGACCCGTTGGCGGTCGCCGGGTTCGGCAGCGTGACGTACGAGCCCCACATCTTGTGCCCGAGCGAGCGCACCGAGACCAGGTACCGGCCCGCGGGCACCGTGACCGTCGTCCGGTCCTGGTTCCCCTCCGCGACGATCGCGCTGTTGCTCTCGGTGCTCAGGGCCGTCGGGTCCGTCGGGAGCTTCGAGTTGTCGACGTTGACGACGTAGCTGAAGTCGTCCAGCGCCGTGCCGGTCGGCAGGTCCCGTGCGTCGACCGTGAGCGCGCACCCGCCGGCGGGGCACTCCGTCGCGGCCTGCGCCGGCGGCGTCGTGTCCGGGCTCAGCGCGACGACCCCGGTGACCAGCGCGGTCGCTCCCACCACGACGATCGTGCGGACCACCGCGACGACGCGTCGCGGACTGCTGCTCGACCCGGTCCGGCGCATGGCCCCACCCCTCCAGGCGGCACTGCTCCACCCCGGACGACGACGCCCGGAGGAGCCCCCAGCGCCTCCATGTAAGCGGGCGGGGCGCGGCGGGAAGGGGTTCCTGACCGAGATGTCATCGCGCAGTCACAGCGCGGTCATGTGCCACGCACAGGTTTCCCGACCGGCCGGGGGGGCCGGGCGGGAGGCGTCAGAGCGGGGTGTCGGCGCGAGGCGTCAGCGTGCTGCCGGCGTCGAGCAGGTCGTCGGCCGGGACGTCGTCGACCGGCGCAGGGGCGGCAGGGGCCGCAGGGGCGGCAGTCGCGGGAGCGCGGGCGTCGACGGGCAGCCGCATGAGCATGAGCGCACCGCCCTCGGGCGACCGCCCCGCGACGAGCCGCCCGCCGCGGGACGTCACCATCGTGCGCACCAGCGACAGCCCCAGGCCCGTCTGGGAGAGCTCGTCGCGGGGCGCGTGCACGTCGCCGTCCGCGTCCTCGTTGACGGCGGCGACGAGCTCGGCACTCAGCCCCGAGCCGGCGTCCGCGACCCCGACGACGACGTGGGCGGTCTCCCGTGTCCCGACGAGCCGCACGGTGTCGCCCTCGGCGGTGTACCGGACGGCGTTCTCGACGAGGGTGTCGAGGCACGCGCGCATCCGCTCGGCCGACCCCTCCCAGCTCCCCGCGGCCGAGTCGACGACCCAGTGCCGGTCCGCGACCTGCGTCCAGCGCTCGGCCGTCCGGCGCAGCATCGCGTCGAGGTCGACGCGCTCCACCTCGCCGCCGCGCTGCAACCGGATCACCCGCACGAGCCGCTCGGTGACGCGGGTGAGGCGGTGCAGCTCGTCCTCGACGACCACGAGGTCCCGCACCTGCTCCGGGTCGGACTCGCGGCTCAGCAGCAGCTCGACGTACCCCCGCGCGATCGTCAGGGGCGTGCGCATCTCGTGCGACGTGAGCCGGGTCAGCCGCAGCCCGTCCTCGGCCTGCTGCCGCTCCCGCTCGGCCATCACGGTGACCTCGGCGAGCAGGAGCTGCCGCCGCCGGACGTGCCACACCATGAGGACCATCAGCAGCGACATCAGCGGGATCTCCGCGGTCTCCTGCCAGTCGAGCACCCCGGTCGCGGCCCGCACGACGAGCACCACCCCGGTGAGCACCGCGTACAGCGTGAGCCCGACGACGGCGCGCCGCAGCCGCCAGTTGCCCAGGCCGTACAGCAGCGCGAACGCCGCCCACGCCACGTGGTACGGGATCGTCTCGTTGCCCGGCGACACCCACATCAGCCACGTCGCGACACCCGCGACCACGAGCCACGGGTAGTAGAGGTCGCGCCGCTCAGTCGGCGGTGAAGCAGTACCCGACACGTCGGACCGTCTCGATCGGAGGGTTGGGCTCGAGCTTGTGACGCAGCCGCCGGACGCACACCTCGACGACGTTGCTGCCCGGGTCGAAGTCGAGGCCCCACACGTCGCGCACGAGCTCCTCGCGCCGGCACACCTCGCCGCGGCGGCGCATCAGGTACGCGAGCAGCTCGAACTCCCGCTCGGTGAGGCTGGCCTCGTGGTCGCCGAGGGTCGCGCGGCGGCGCTCGAGGTCGAGCCGGATGCCGCCGGCCCACACGTAGCGGGACTCGGTGTGCCGGACGGGCCCGGCGCCGAGGTGGCGGCGCGTGCGGGCGAGCAGCTCGACGAGCGAGAACGGCTTCACGACGACGTCGATCGCCCCCTGGTCGAGGGCCTGCACGCGGGCCCCGACGTCGGCGACGCCGGTCAGGACGATGACCGGCGTCGTGTCCTCGCGCTGCCGCATCGACGACAGCACGGTCAGCCCGTTGCAGCGCGGCATGACCAGGTCGAGCAGCACGAGGTCGACGTCGTCGCCCTCGAGCCGCTCGAGGGCCCGGAACCCGTCGGCGGCGCAGACGGCCGTGTGGCCCGCCGAGGTCAGGGACCGGCTGATGAGGGTGCGGATGCGCTCCTCGTCGTCGACCACCATGACGGTGCTCACGACGGTCATCACCTTCTTCGACGGGGCACGTCGACGGTGACCGGCCCGCGTCGCTGTGGGCCAGGCGCGCCCAATGCACACCTTCCCGCTCCGCGCCACGGGAGGAACAGGGACGGACCGGGTGAAATTGGACGACGGATCGGGTCGGACGTCCGGCACGTCGGGGCGGACGCGCGACCGCCGACGGGGGAGGGCCCGTCGGCGGTCGGCCCGGGTGCTCCGGGCGGGGGTGGTCGGGTCGGCTGTCTCAGGTCAGCGCAGCCAGCGGAACTTCTGCACGAACGACAGCTTCGCCCACCTCCGTCCGAGGCCCCACGTGTCACCTGCGAGCAGGGTCGCGCACAGGATCAGCACGAGCGCGTAGATGACGTGGTAGTCGATCAGCGGGTTCGTCGAGCCCTGGATGAAGGGCCACTCGGCGACCCACATGAGCAGCATGAGGAGCGAGCCGGCCACGGCCGAGACCCGCAGCCCGACGCCGAGCATCACGGCGACGCCGACGCCGAGCATGCCGAGCATGAACAGCCAGTCGGTGAGCGGGCTCGCCATCGACGCGAACGTGTCCTTGAACGGCCCGACCGCGGCGAACTTCATGAACCCCTGGCTGGGGGTGCCGCCGTCGATCCAGGCGAGGCTCGGGGACCCCTCGGTGACCGGGGCGCCGGTGCTGTAGTGCAGGCCGAACGTCTTGTCGAGGAAGGCCCACAGGAAGATGAAGCCCGTCGCGAGGCGGGTCGTGGCGAGCACGCGGCGACCGGTGGCGGAGGTGACGAGGTCGTCCTCGACCAACGTGGCGGGGTGGGTGCTGGTGCTGACCTCAGGGTG
This sequence comes from Cellulomonas chitinilytica, assembly GCF_016862675.1. Taxonomy (GTDB): domain Bacteria; phylum Actinomycetota; class Actinomycetes; order Actinomycetales; family Cellulomonadaceae; genus Cellulomonas; species Cellulomonas chitinilytica. The sequence goes on from NZ_BONK01000006.1 coordinate 168,191, forward strand.
GATGGCCATGGCTGACTTCCCTCAGGAGCGGGCCCGTCGTCGGACCCTTGGTGTGTGGATCTCTTGACGTTTCCCACACAACTCCGTCACATCTGCCGGCCCCAGGGCCGAAGGTCCCGGACCTCGCCGGGATCGGACATTAGGGACGGAGGTCCCGTGACGTGGGCGGCGTCGAGGAGAAGGCTGGGGTTCCACGAGCAGGCGTCCACAGACGAGCGGACACCGCCTGCCGAGGGATCCAAGGAGGCTCCCCATGCGAACCGACGGACCGGTCGTCGTCGCCCTGGACGGGTCGACGAGCAGCGAGGACACCATGCGCTGGGGAGTCGACGAAGCGGCGGCACGAGGCGCCGACGTCGTCCTCGTCAGGTGCGTCGACGACTCGTGGGCGCAGACGGCGTGGACCTGGTACCCCGAGGTCTCCGCGTTCCCGCCCGACGTCGAGGCGAAGGAGTACCTCTCCGACGTGCTCTTCCACGAGCAGGAACGGCACCCGCAGCTCGAGTTCGACGTCCGGATCCCGCACGGGCCGGTCGTCCCGAGCCTGCGCGACCTCAGCGACGACGCCCAGCTGCTCGTCGTCGGGTCCGGGGCCCGGCGTGGCCGTCGCCGCACGGGCGCCGTCGCCCCGCACGTCGCCGCGCACGCGCACTGCCCGGTCGCCGTCGTCAGGTCGGACCCCGACCACCCGGAGCTGCCCGCCGCGCCGGTCGTCGTCGGCATCGACGGGTCCCCGGGCGCCCTCGCAGCCGCCCACGCCGCGGCGCACGAGGCGTGGACGCTCGGCCGCGGCCTGGTCGTCGTGCACGCCCGGCCGACGGTCCCCGACCCCTTCGGGCGAGGCACCGGGGTGCCGGTCCGCACGGACGACCCCGACCACCCCACCCACCGGGCGGCCCGCGCGATCGCCGACGAGCTCGCCGCCACGTACGAGGGGCTCCACGTCGACGTCGAGCTCGTCGACGACGACCCGGCGACCGCGCTCGTCGAGCTGTCGCACGCGTCGCCGCTGCTCGTCGTCGGGTCGCGCGGGCTCGGCGGGTTCCGCGGGATGCTGCTCGGGTCGGTCTCCGCCGACGTGGTCCGCGAGGCGACGTGCCCTGTGCTCGTCGTGCACGAGGGCTGACCGATGACCGCGCTGGTGGTCTACGAGTCGTCCTTCGGCAACACCGCCGAGCTCGCCCGGGCGGTCTGGGCGGGCATGTTCGCCCGACGCCCGGACGTCGAGCTCGTCGAGGTCCGCGGCGCGCCCGAGCACCTGCCCGACGACATCGACCTGCTCGTCGTCGGCGCCCCGACGCACGCGTTCGGCCTGAGCCGTCCCCGCACCCGCGCCGACGCCGCCGTCCAGGCCGGTCGCCCGCCGGAGCCCAGCACGATCGGCGTGCGCGAGTGGCTCGCGCACCTCGACCGCCCGGGCCGCACCGTGCACGCCGCGGCCTTCGACACCCGGATCCAGAGCCCGCACGTGCCCGGGTCCGCGGCGTCGGGCGCCGGCAAGCGCCTGCGCCACGCCGGGTACGCGGTCGACGACGTCGAGAGCTTCTGGGTCACCGGCACGAAGGGGCCGCTGGCGGTCGGCGAGCTCGAGCGTGCGCGGGCGTGGGGCAGCCACCTGACGGAGGTCGTGCCGCCGTCGGCGTGAGCCCGTGCGCGGCGGGCGCCGGTGGTGTCAGCCGGCGGTGAGGGCGCGCAGCTCCTGGGTCGCGGACCGGCACAGGTCGACGAAGGACCGCTGCTCGTCGGGCGCGGTCCACTGCGTGAACGCCACGTGGAACGTGACGACCGCGGTGTGTGCGCTCAGGCTGGCGGCGGGCTCGGCGAGGCCTCGCCGGCGGAAGGCCTCGGTCATCGCGTCGGTGAGGGTCGCGAGCTTGAGCAGCTCACGCTCCTGGAGGCCGGGGTTCGCGGCGATGATCCGTCCGCGCTGCCGGGAGAACTCCCGGCGCTCGGGCGGGAAGTGCGCGGCGGCGGCGTCGAGGGCGGCGGCGACGACGGCGAGCGGTGCGGCGTCGTGGTCGGCGCCGGTGACCGCGCCGACGAACGCGTCCTGGAGCCGTGCCTGGCCGTCGAACAGCACCTCGCGCTTGTCGGCGAAGTGCCGGAAGAAGGTCCGTTCGGTGACGCCGGCCGCGCGGGCGATCTCGGCGACCGTCGTCCGCTCGTAGCCGCCGTCGGCGAACAGGGAGAGCGCGGCCTCGCGCAGGCGGTTCTGCGCGTCCGGCTCCCAGCGTCCCATGCGCACATCCTAGGTGATGTCACAGACTGACATCGGAGTGCTACGGTGATGTCATCCACTGACATCACCGTAGGGAGTGCCATCATGCGCGTCTTCGTCACCGGGGCATCGGGATGGGTCGGCTCGTCCGTCGTCGACGAGCTCCAGCAGGCCGGGCACCACGTCACCGGGCTCGCCCGGTCGGACGCCTCGGCCGCCGCCCTCGCCGCCCGGGGGGTCGCGGTCCACCGCGGCGAGCTCGACGACCTCGACAGCATCCGTGCGGCCGCGGAGCCCGCGGACGCCGTCATCCACCTCGCGTTCAAGCACGACTTCACCGACTACGCGGGTGCCGGCCGCACCGAGCGCGCCGTCGTCGAGATGTTCGGCGACGCGCTCGCGGGCACGGGTGCGACCTTCATGCTCGCGTCCGGCCTCGCCGGCGCGGGCCTCGGTCGCCCGCTCACCGAGCGCGACGCGAGCCCGCACGTCGGCCCCGACGCCCTGCGCGGCGGGTCCGAGGCGCTCGCCATGACGTTCGTCGACCGCGACATCCGCCCCGTCGCGCTGCGGTTCGCGCCCACCGTGCACGGCGCGGGCGACCACGGGTTCGTCGCACAGCTCGCCCGGGTCGCCCGCGAGCGCGGCGTCGCGGGCTACGTCGGCGACGGGACGACCCGGTGGGCGGCCGTCCACCGGCTCGACAACGCCCGGATGGTGCGGCTCGCCCTCGAGAAGGCGGACGCGGGGTCGGTCGTCCACGGCGTCGCCGAGGAGGGCGTGCCCAGCCGGGCCATCGCCGAGGCCATCGGGCGAGGGCTCGGCGTCCCGGTCACGTCGGTCGCGCCGGAGGACGCCGTCGAGCACTTCGGCTGGATCGGCCGGTTCTTCTCGCTCGACGTCGCCGCGACCTCGGACCTCACGCGGGCACAGCTCGGCTGGGAGCCGACCGGTCCCACGCTCCTGCAGGACCTCGCCGCGGGGCACTACGTCGGGGCGTGAGCCCGACGGACCGCCGGGCCGGGCGCCGGACGGAGGCGGTACCGACGACCGAACCCGCCCCGCCCAGGCCCCCGTCGCCCTACGCTCCACGCGTGGACACCACCTCGACGCCCTCGCTCGTCTGGCACACGTACACGACGGACGCCGGCTACGTCGGTCGGCAGGTCCGGGCGCAGTACCGGCGGCTCCTGACGACGCCCCAGGGATGGTTCCTGACCGCGGTGTACGTCGTGCTCCTCGTGATCATCGCCAGCGCACCGGCCGGGATGTCGGTGATGCTCGTGCCGGTGGTCGCCGTGATGGCCGGCGCCGTGGTGTGGGGTCGCGTCCGGACGGGCCGCGCGATCCCCGTCGGCACCGTCGTCCGCGCCGCGCTCGGACCGCACCACCTGCACGTGCACGGCCCGGTCGTCCAGGACGTCGAGGTGCGCTACGACGCGTTCCGGCGCGTCGTCGTGCAGGGGCGGTTCGCGGTCCTCGAGCTCCGGCCCGGACGGAGCATCGTGATCCTGCCCCTCGAGGTCCTCCCCGGCCCGGTGCTCGACGAGCTGCGGGCCAGGATCCGCGACGCCCCCGGTCCCGAGGACCGGCCGGTCGTGCCGCGTCCCGAGGGCCGGTTCACGGCGACCTACGTGACGGACGAGGGCTTCGCCCGGCGGTTCGCACGGACGGGCTTCCGGCAGCTCGTCCTCACGCCGAGGAAGGTCGCGACGCTCGCCGTCGCGGTCGCGGTGGGCGTCCTGCTCGCCTCCGGGGGTCACCTCGGGTCGGACACCGTCGTGATCCTGGTCGTCGCGCTCGGCACGGTGGCGGTGCTCCTCTGGAGCGTGCTCGCCCGGATGCACCGGCAGCTCGTGCGCCGGGTGCCCGTCGGGTCGACCTACCGCGCCGGCGCCGACGACACGCACCTGTGGCTCGACGGGCCGGTCGTGGCGCTCGAGCTCACCTACGCCGGGATCACCGACGTCCGCACGCGCGACGAGGTCGTCTTCCTCCGGCAGCGGGGGACGGGCCAGTGGATCCCGTTCCCGGTGCAGGTGTTCCCCGGTGCGGCGCTCGACGACCTGCGCCGCCGGGTCGCGGCGGCACGGGTGGCCGGCTGACGCGGCGCCGCTGGGGCCCCGGCCCCGCCCGCCCGCAGCGCGGTCTCCGTTCCGCCTCCGCCGGCCCGCCGGTGCTCCTACGCTCTGCCCCGTGGAGAGCCTCGCCGAACCGTCGTCCCTCGTCTGGCGGTCGCACGTCACCGACGCCTCGTGGGCGCGCCGCCTGACGCACGCGGCCTGGCGGGACCAGCTCGCGCGTCCCGCCGCAGGCGTCTGGGCGGCCCTGCTGCTGCTGCTGGCCTTCGTCGTGCTCGTCGCCCCGCACGGCGGAGGACGTGCCGTGCTGGTCGTGCTCGCCGTCGAGGCGGCGGTCCTGGCCGGCCTGTACGCCCGGAGCCGGGCCCTCGTCGCGCGACGCGTCCCGGTCGGCACCGAGCTGGGGCTCGCACTGGCGGACGACCGGCTCGTGACGCGGGGCCCGCAGGGCGTCTCCGACGCGCCGTACGCCGGGTTCGCCGGCCCGCCGGTCGTGCGGGACGGTGTCGTCGTCCTGCGGTTCCGGTCGAACGGCGTCTCGATGTACCTCCCGGCGGAGCTGCTGCCGGGCCGGACGGCCGACGACCTGAGCAGGCGGATCCGTGCGGCGGCGAACCGTGGCACCGCGGCAACGACGGTCTCGCCGCTGGGGTCCGAGGTCGTCGACGGCACCACCTCGTGCACCGTCGACGCGGGCTACTCGCGTCGGCTCGCGCGGGCCGCGTACGTCGAGCTCTCGCTGCGGACCCAGGTCGCGGCGGTCGCGCTCGTGGCCGTGGTGGCCGGCGGCGTGGCACTGCTCCTCGCCTCCGACGGCGTCCCCACGGGCGCGGTCGTCGCGATGGCGGTCCTGCCGCTGCTGGCGCCGTGCGGCGTCTTCGCCGGGTCGTACGTGCGTCTGCGGCGTCGGCTCGTCCAGCAGGTGCCTGCGGGCTGGACGTACCGCGCGCGGCTGGGCGAGTCGACGCTCCGGTGCGAGGCGCCCCTGTCGACGTGGGAGCTCGAGTACTCGGTGTTCGGTCCTGTGCGGGTGCGCGGGGAGGTCGTGTTCGTGCGCGTGCGGGGCACGAGGTTCTTCCAGATGCTCCCGGGCGCGCTGTTCCCCGGACCGGCGCTCGACGACCTGCGACGGCGCATCGCGGCGGCGAGCCCGGGGGCGACCCGGCGCTGACGCTCACGCCGGTCCGCTGGACCGCGGACGGGCTCCGCGGTCAGGATGCCCGCGTGCCGTACTCCACCACGCCGATCGTCCCGCCCGGCCGCATGTCGGCCGCGCCGCAGCCGACGCTCGTCGCCGGCGACCTCGTCCTGCGCCCCTGGACGCCCGACGACTGGCCCGTCGTCGTCGCCGCGCACGCCGACCCCGCGATCCGCTACTGGCACGCCCGCATCCTCACCGACGAGGCCGGGGCCGCCGAGTGGATCGCGCAGCGCAGCGGCGCGTGGGGCGAGGAGACGGGCGCCGAGTGGGCCGTCTCCGACGGGTCGACGATCCTCGGCCGGGTCGCGATCTACCACCTCGACCTGCACGACGGCGTCGGAGAGATCGGCTACTGGGTGCTCCCGGAGGCCCGAGGACGCGGCGTCGCGACCCGGGCCGGTGCGGCGGCCGTCGACTGGGCGTTCGGCACGCTCGGGATCGAACGCGTCCAGCTCGAGCACTCCGCGCTGAACACGGCGTCCTGCGAGGTCGCGCGGCGGCTCGGCATGCCGCTCGAGGGCGTCCTGCGGGCGCACCTCCTGCACTCCGACGGCCGGCACGACACGCACCTGCACGGCCGGGTCGCACCGGGCGTCGAGCCCGTCGAGCGCCCCGACCTGTCCTCGATCGGCGAGGGTTGAGCGCGGCTTCGCCCGTCCGCCGCCGGAGGACCCGTCAGCGGGCGTCGAACTGCGCGCGCGCCGCCTCGATCCCCGGGTAGTGCGCGATCGCCCAGGTCGCGAAGGCCAGCGACGGTGCGATGAGCGTCTCGCCCATCGGGGTCAGTGCGTACTCGACCCGCGGCGGCACCTCGGCGTGCACGGTGCGGGTGACGAGCCCGTCGCGCTCCAGGTGGCGCAGCGTGAGGGTGAGCATGCGCTGCGAGACGCCGGGGATGTGCCGCTGCAGCTCGGTGAACCGCAGGCTGCCGTCCTGCAGGGTCGCGATGACGAGCAGGGACCACTTGTCGGCGATGCGGTCGAGCACCTCGCGGATGGCCTTGCCCTCGTCCGCGCGGCCGTCGTGGCACGAGCCCTCGTAGGGGCTGCGGACGTGCTGCTCGGCCGACATGGGTTCCTCCGGTGTGCGTCGGGCACACGTGTGTGCCTTTTGTAGCGGCGCCGATGATCACTCATCATCTGGCTACGCACAAACAGTAACTAATGATGGAGCACCACTCGCATGGACATCGTCTTCTGGGTCGTCGCCGGCCTGCTCGCCCTCGCCTTCCTCGCCGCCGGCCTCATGAAGGTCGCCCGCAGCAAGGAGCAGCTCGCCGCCTCCGGCATGGCCTGGACCGAGGACTTCTCCGACCGCTCGATCACCCTCATCGGGGCCGTCGAGGTCGCCGGTGCGCTCGGCCTCGTCCTGCCCGCCCTCACCGGCATCGCCCCCGTGCTGACCCCGGTCGCGGCCGTCGGCCTCGCCGTCGCGATGGTCGGCGCGATCGTCGTGCACGCGCGCCGCCAGGAGCCGTGGGTCCCGCAGGCCGTCCTGCTCGTCCTGACGCTCGCGGCGACCGTCCTCGGTGTCGCCTACGTCGGCTGACCGGACGGGCAAGACGAAGGGCCCGTGACCGCATCGCTGCGAGTCACGGGCCCTTCGGTGCGCGGAGGATGGGGGATTCGAACCCCCGAGGGCTTTCACCCAACACGCTTTCCAAGCGTGCGCCATAGGCCACTAGGCGAATCCTCCCGGCCGACCGAGGATACCCGACCGGACGCGCTGGACCGAACCGGTCCGGAGGCTCACTCGTCCCAGTCGACGGACACCTGGTGCTGCCACGCGCTGTCGACGTGGAGCTCGACGGTCGCGGGTGTCGTCACGCCGTCCGCCCACAGCGCGGTGCCGGTGCAGGTGAGCACGGGAGACAGCCCGTCGGGGTGCGGCCGCTGCACGTTCGCGCGGTGGTCGTCGGTGACGGTGAGGCCCGACAGGGACGTGAGGGGGACGTCGGTGCCGGTGACCTCGGTCTGGGACCGGGTGACGGCCTCGGCGGCGATCGACTCGCACGTCACGGTCGACAGCTCCGCGAGCTCGGCCTTGACCTTCTGGTTGAGGAACACGGGGATCGCGATGGCGGCGAGGATGCCCACCACGAAGAGTCCGCCCATCACGCAGCCGACGACGATCAGTGCGACCGTGAGCGGGCTGCGCCCGCGGGCGACCGGCGCGGGCGGGGTACCCCAGGCGAGGGCGTAGGCGCCGGGCGGCGCCGCGGCGAAGGCGGCCGGTGGGGGTGTCGGGACGGGTGCGGCGGGGCCGCGGTGCTCCGTCCACGCCTGCCCGTCGTACCAGCGCGTCGTGGTGGGGTTCTCGGGGTCCGGGTACCACCCGGGCGGGACGGCGGTCATCACAGCTCCTGCGTCGGGGGTGGCTCCGACCTGCATCGGCATCCACAGTCGCCGCCTGAAGCCCGCGGCGCGGGCGCCGGTGTCAGAACCCGTCCCGACCGGGCTCAGCCGCCCCGCGTCGACTCCAGCACCGCCATCGCGGCGGACCTCCCGGGGATCCCGCTGACGCCGCCGCCCCGTCGTGCGCCCGCACCGCACAGCAGGATGCGCTCGTGGTCGGTGGCGACCCCCCATCGGCCGGCCGGGGTCGCGGGTGCGTCGTCCTCGTGCCACGGCCACTGCAGGTCGCGGTGGAAGATGTGGCCGCCGGGCAGCGCGATCTCCTGCTCGAGGTCGACGGGGGTGCGGACCTCCAGGCACGGGCGCCCGTCCGCGTCGAGCGCGAGGCAGTCCTCGATCGGCTCGGCGAGCACGGAGTCGAGGGACCGCAGGGTGGCGGCGAGCGCTGCGGCCCGCGTCCCCTCGGGATCGGCGCGGAAGAGGCGGGCGGGCATGTGCAGGCCGAAGAGGGTGAGGGTGTGGTGGCCCGTCGCCCGCAGGTCGGGCCCCAGGATCGACGGGTCGGTGAGGGTGTGGCAGTAGATCTCGGCGGGCGGCAGCGTCGGGATCCGGCCGGCGGCGGCCTGCGCGTGCGCGGTGGCGAGCTGCTCGTAGGACTCGTTGACGTGGAACGTCCCGGCGAAGGCGGTGCTCGGGTCCACCGTCGCGTCCCGGAGTCGGGGCAGCCGGCGCAGGACCATGTTGACCTTGAGCTGGCTCCCCTCGGGCTCGTCGTGGGGTTCGACGCCCAGAAGGCGGTCGAGCACGCGCGGGGCGGCGTTGACCAGCACGTGGGCCGCGTCGACCGAGTGCTCGGCCCCGTCGTCGTCGGTCCACGACACCTCCCCGGCGTCCGGGTCGACGGCGTGCACCGTGGCCCGGGTCCGCAGCTCGGCACCGGCAGAGCGTGCCGCGTCCGCCAGGGCCGAGACGACGGCGCCCATGCCACCCACGGGCACGTCCCAGTCGCCCGTGCCGCCGCCGATCACGTGGTAGAGGAAGCACCGGTTCTGCGCGAGGGTCGCGTCGTGGGCGCCGGCGAACGTCCCGATGAGCGCGTCGGTGAGGACGACGCCGCGGACGAGGTCGTGCGCGAACGTGCGCTCGAGGAGCTCCCCGAGCGGTGCGTGCAGGTCCGCCCACCACTGCTCGCCCATGGCCGCCCGAGCCTCGGCACGCGTCGGGAGCGGCCCGGTGACGGTCGGGAACACGGACTGCGCCAGCGCGTGGGTGCGGGCGCCGAGGTCCTGCCACGCGTGCTGGTCCGCCGCCGCGCCGATCGCGCCGAACGACCGTCGCGTCGCGTCGACGTCCCCGGTGTCGACGAGCAGGCCACGGGCCGGGTCGGCGGGCAGCGGCGTGTACGAGGCGACGCGCCTGCGCCGCAGGTCGAGTGCGAGCCCGAGCTCGTCCCGGACCGCGCGCGGCATCAGCGAGACGAGGTAGGAGTACCGGGACAGCCGTGCGTCGACCCCACGGAACACGCGGTGCGACCCGGTCGCACCGCCGAGGTGGTCGGCGCGCTCCAGCACCAGCACGCTGCGACCGGCCCGGGCGAGGTAGGCCGCGGCGGTCAGCCCGTTGTGGCCGCCGCCGACGACGACCGCGTCGTAGCGGGTCCGTTCCACGGGGTCACGCTAAGGCTCCCGATGCCTCTGTGGGCGGTCGGTCCTAGCCTGCCGGTGTCCGGGCTCGCCCGACCGTGGTGGGCCGTCACGCGAACGAGGAGCGAGAGCCATGGCGCACGGCGACATCACGCACATCGACATCCCGGCGGACGACCTGCAGCGGGCCGTCAGCTTCTACTCGGCCCTGTTTGGCTGGGACATCAACGAGATGCCCGGCTTCGAGGGCTACCCGATGTGGCAGGCCCCGAACAAGATCAGCGGCGGCGGCCTCGGTCAGCGCGGCGGCAACCTGCAGGTCCCGCGCAGCTACGTCGAGGTGGACTCGATCGACGACGCGCTCACGCGGATCGAAGAGCTCGGCGGCAGCACCGTCCAGGGCAAGACGGAGATCTCCCCGACGAGCTGGTGGGCGGTCTTCGCGGACTCCGAGGGCAACCAGCTCGGCCTGTACGAGGGGACGACGGACGCGGGCTAGATCTCGCTGAACCGGGCGACCGCCCGGATCTTGTTCGTCGCGTCGAGCGCGGCCACCTTGTACGCCTCGGACAGCGTCGGGTAGTTGAGGACGGTGTCGACGAGGTAGTCGATCGTGCCGCCGCACGCCATGATCGCCTGCCCGATGTGCACGAGGTCGGTCGCGGACGTCCCGAAGATGTGCACGCCGAGGAGCTCGCGGGTCTCGGTGTGCACGAGGAGCTTGAGCATGCCGTAGGAGTCGCCGACGATCTGCCCGCGGGCGAGCTCGCGGTAGCGCGCGATGCCGACCTCGTAGGGGACGGCGTCGCGCGTGAGCTCCTCCTCGGTGCGTCCGCAGTAGGAGATCTCGGGGATCGTGTAGATGCCGATGGGCTGCACGGACGCGAGCTCGCGGGCCGGTTCGTCGAACGCGCGGTAGGCCGCGAGGCGGCCCTGGTCCATCGAGGTCGCGGCGAGGGCGGGGAAGCCGATGACGTCGCCGACGGCGAAGATGTGCGGGTGCTCCGTGCGGTAGTCGGAGTCGACCTTGATGCGTCCGCGTGAGTCCGCGGACAGCCCGGCCGCCTCGAGCTGCAGGGCGTGCGTCTGGCCCTGCCGGCCCGCGGAGTACATGACGGTGTCGGCGGCGATCTTCTTGCCGGACACGAGCCGGGTCACGGTGCCGTGGGCGCCGGAGTCGACGCCGGCGACCTCCTCGCCGAGCCGGAACGACACGGACAGGTCGCGCAGGTGGAACTTGAGGGACTCGACGACCTCGGGGTCGCACATCTCGAGCATCGTGGGCCGCTTGTCGATGATCGTGACGCGGGTGCCGAGGGCGGCGAACATCGAGGCGTACTCGATGCCGATGATGCCGGCGCCGACGACGACCATGGAGTTCGGCACCCGGTCGAGGGCGAGCACGCCGTCGGAGTCGACGACGGTGCGCTCGTCGAACTGCACGGTGTCGGGGCGGTGCGGCTTGCTGCCGGTGGCGATGACGACGAACCGTGCGGCGAAGCGGGTGCGGCGGCCGTCGTCGTCGAGCACCTCGATCGTGTGCGGGTCGACGAACGACCCGGTGCCGTTGTGGATCTCGACGTGGTTGCGCAGCAGCTGGGCGCGGACCACCTCGATCTCCCGGCCGATGACGTGCTGGGTGCGGGCGAACAGGTCCTCGACGGTGATGTCGCTCTTCACGCGGTAGCTCGCGCCGTACATGTCGCGCTGCGCCATGCCGGTGAGGTACATGACGGCCTCGCGCAGGGTCTTGCTGGGGATGGTGCCGGAGTTCACGGAGACGCCGCCCATCATGTGCCGGCGTTCGACGACGGCGACGCGGTGGCCGAGCTTGGCGGCGGCGATGGCGGCTTTCTGCCCGCCCGGTCCTGAGCCGATGACGACGAGGTCGTAGTCGTAGCGCTCGGGCTCGTCGGCCCGTTCGTCGGTGGCCATGGTCGCCAGTGTGGACCGCCCGCGGACACCTGGCAGCCCCTGGACGGGCGGCCGACTCGTGTCACCGACCCCCTGTCGCTCGCGCCGTACTGGCGAGTACGATCCGTGACCGAGACGATGACAACAGTCATCGTCCGGATTACGGAGAGGTGACATGAGACGCATGCGTGAGATGGCCGCCGTCACGATCGGTCTGGCCGCAGCACTGGTCCTCACCCCCACCGCCGGCTGGGCGGCGTCCGAACCCGACGTCAGCGCACCCGGTCCCACCACGGCGGCGAAGGTGCCCGCCGGGGTGATCGGCGCACTCCAGCGCGACCTCGGGCTCTCGAAGGCCGCCGCGAGCGAACGGCTCGCGTTCCAGGCGGGAGCCCTCGACACCGAGCGCACCCTCGAGCAGCGGCTCGGCGCCGACTACGCCGGCGCCTGGTTCGACACCACCAAGAACGTCCTGCACGTGGGCGTCGTCGACGCCGCCGACGCCCCCGCGGTCCGCGCTGCCGGAGCCCACCCCGTCGTCGCCCGCCACGCGCTCGCCGACCTCGACGCCTGGAAGACCGGCCTCGACACCGCCCTGGCCCCCGTCGCCGCCGCCGTCCCGTCCTGGTACGTCGACGTCACCACCAACACGGTCGTCGTCAACGCCACCGCCGGTGCGCTCACGCAGGTGCGGGACCTCGCCGCCGCCGCCGGCATCCCCGCGGACGCCGTCAAGGTCGTCGAGACCACGGAGGCGCCCCGCACGTTCATCGACGTGATCGGCGGCAACGCGTACAACATCAACAACCAGTACCGCTGCTCGGTCGGCTTCGCCGTCAACGGCGGCTTCGTCACCGCCGGCCACTGCGGCACGACCGGGTCGACCACGACCAACCCGTCCGGCACGTTCGCGGGCTCCAGCTTCCCCGGGAACGACTACGCGTGGGTCCGCGTCGCCACGGGCAACACCCCGGTCGGCGTCGTGAACAACTACAGCGGCGGCACCGTCGCCGTCGCCGGGTCCACGCAGGCCGCCGTCGGCGCGTCCGTGTGCCGCTCGGGTTCCACGAGCGGGTGGCACTGCGGCACCATCCAGGCGTTCAACGCCACGGTGAACTACGCCGAGGGCAGCGTCTCCGGTCTCATCCGCACCAACGTGTGCGCCGAGCCGGGCGACTCCGGCGGCTCGCTCATCGCCGGCAACCAGGCGCAGGGCATGACGTCCGGCGGCTCCGGCAACTGCACGTCGGGCGGCACCACGTACTTCCAGCCCGTCAACGAGGCGCTCGGCGCGTTCGGCCTCACGCTCCTCACGTCGACGGGCGGCGGGGGCGGCGGTGGCACGTGCACCGGCTACGCCCGCACGTACACGGGCACGCTCGCGTCGCGCCAGTCGGCGGTCCAGCCGACCGGCAGCTACGTGACCGTCAACGCGAGCGGCACCATCCGGCTCTGCCTCGACGGCCCGACCGGCGCCGACTTCGACCTGTACCTGCAGAAGTGGAGCGGGTCGGCGTGGACCAACGTCGCCTCGGCGACGTCCACGAGCGCCGACGAGTCGATCACCTACAGCGGGACGTCCGGCTACTACCGGTACAGCGTCTACGCGTACTCGGGCTCCGGCGCCTACACCCTCGGCGCGACCACGCCGTGAGGCACCGCTAGTCCCACCGACGGACGCGGGGCCCGCGTGGCAGGGGGGTGCGGGCCCCGCGTCGAACCTGGACGGACCGACGCGGGCACGGTAGATCTCGACCGTGCCCGCGTCGTCGTCGCCCACACCCGCGTTCTCGTCGTACCCGCTGCGCCGGGTGTCCTGGTCGGGCGAGGACGTGCCGCCGGACGCCTGGTACGCCCGCGTCCCTGTGATCGAGCAGGTGCTCCGCGACGGGTGGGAGCCGGCGCAGGTCAACGTGCTGGTGGGGGAGAACGGCGCCGGCAAGTCGACCCTCGTCGAGGCCGTTGCCCTCGCGTTCGGCCTCGGTGCCGAGGGCGGCTCGACGGGGTCCATGCACTCGACGCGTCCCACCGAGCCGGGCCTCGCGCACTGCCTGCGGCTGACCCGCGGCGCAGGGGCACCCCGCAACGGGTTCTTCCTGCGCGCCGAGACGATGCACTCCTTCTACACGTACCTCGAGGAGAACCCGGACGTCCGTCGCAGCGACCCGGTGTTCCACGAGATGTCGCACGGCGAGTCGTTCCTCAGCCTCGTCGGCGACCGCATGTGGCGCCGCGGCCTGTACGTGCTCGACGAGCCCGAGTCCGCCCTGTCGTTCACCGGCTGCCTCGCGCTCGTCGCGCACCTGCACCGCATGGTCACGACCACCGACGCGCAGGTGGTCCTCGCGACCCACTCGCCGCTCCTCGCGGCCCTGCCCGGCGCGACGATCTGGGAGGTCGGCGACTGGGGGATGCGCGAGTCCACGTGGGAGGACCTCGACCTGGTGATCCACTGGCGGGGCTTCCTCGACGACCCCCGGCGGTACCTGCGGCACGTCCTGGAGGACTGACCCGTTGGGTTAGGCTTGGCGGCAGACCCCTCGTGCGGCGTCATCTCGCTGAACTCCCCCAGGGCCGGAAGGCAGCAAGGGCAGGTGAGCTCTGGCGGGTGTGCGGGGGGTCCTTTTCATGCCTGCAGACGAACGTCCCGTGCTGCGGTCGGCACGCCGCGCCGCGACCGGTGGGTGGACAGCCCGTACGACCCTGGGCGGACGACCACGGGCACGAGGACGCGACCCTCGGTCGACGCGGCGACGGCTCGTCGCACCGCAGGCTGGTCACCATGACGACGACCCCCCTCGCCGGTCCCGACCGACTCACCGCCCGCGGGCTGGTCAAGCGCTTCGGCGAGACAGTCGCGCTCGCGGGCGTCGACGTCAGCCTGGCCCCCGGTGAGTCGCTCTCCGTGATGGGCCCGTCCGGCTCCGGCAAGTCGACCCTGCTGCACTGCCTCGCCGGCATCCTGCAGCCCGACGCCGGCGACGTCGTCCTGCAGCCGGCGGACGGCTCGCCGCTCGACCTCGGCTCGCTCGGTGAACGCCGCCGCTCGCTCGTGCGGCGGCAGCACCTCGGGTTCGTGTTCCAGTTCGGCCAGCTCCTGTCCGAGCTCACCGCCCTCGAGAACGTGGCGCTCCCGTCGATGCTGCTCGGGGCGTCGCGCGACGACGCCGAGCTGACGGCGAGCGGCTGGCTCGGCAGGCTCGGGCTCGACGGCATGGGGGACCGCCGGCCCGGCGAGCTGTCCGGCGGGCAGGCGCAGCGCGTCGCCGTCGCCCGGGCGCTCGTCACACGGCCCGCGGTCGTGTTCGCCGACGAGCCGACCGGTGCCCTCGACCAGGCCACCGGGTACGAGGTGATGCGGCTGCTCACCGAGACCACCCGGGCCGCCGGCGCGTCCCTCGTCGTCGTCACGCACGACGCCGACGTCGCCGCCTGGTGCGAGCGGCGGATCACCGTCCGTGACGGGCTCGTGGTGGACGAGGCGCGGCGCGCTGACGGCACGGCGGGCGCCGCGACGGTCCCCGCGGGTGCCGTGCCCGGCGTCGCCGCGGACGGGCTCGACGGCTGGGCGGGCGCGCGATGAGGACCGTCCGCGCCCTGTCGCCGCTGCTGCGCCGGGCCGGGGGACGGGACGCCCGGATCACGACGGCGCTCGCGTGCACCGCGTTCGCCGTCGTCACGGCCCTGGCGCTCAGCGTCGTCGGCGGCCTGCTCGCGTTCCAGGGGCGCGCCGCCGAGCCGGTCGCGAACGGCGAGCCCGTCTTCGGCTACCTGTACGTGTCGCTCGCCTGGACGGCGCTGGCGCTGCTCGTCGTCCCGCTGGTCACGCTCGGCGGCGCGGCCGCCCGGCTCGGCGTCTCCCGGCGGGACGCCCGGTTGTCCGCGCTGCGGCTCCTCGGTGTCACACCCCGCGAGGTCGTCGGGCTCACGCTCGTCGAGACCGCCTGGCAGGGGCTCGTCGGTGCCGTCGCCGGGTGCCTCCTGTACGTGCTGCTCATCCCGTTCTGGACGCTGTTCGTGTTCCAGGACCGGCCGTTCACGCCGGGCGAGCTCTGGGTCGGGCCGCTCGTCCTCCTGGCGGCCCTCGTCGTCGTCCCGCTGCTGGCCGCCGGGTCCGGGGCCGTGTCGCTGCGGCAGGTCGTCGTGTCGCCGCTCGGCGTCTCCCGGCGGGTCCGGGCGCCCGGGCTGCGAGCGGTGCGGGTGCTCGTCGCCGGAGTCCTGGTGCTGGGGTTCATCGTCGTCAGCGTCGCCATGCGGAGCTTCGGAGCCGTGGCCATCGGTGTGCTGCTTGGGTCGTTCGGGACGGCGTTCCTCGCGCTCAACGCGATCGGGCCGTGGGTGCTGCGGCTGTTCGGCCGGCGACGGCTGCGGACCGCCCGGACACCCGAGCAGCTCCTCGCCGCCCGACGGCTCCTCGACGACCCGAAGGCCGCCTGGCGCGTCGTCGGCGGGCTCGGGCTCGCCGGGTTCGTCGCGGGTGCCCTGGCCGTCGTCCCGGCGCTCGCCGCCGCCCAGGCCGAGCGGGACGCGACCGCCGAGATCATCGGCCGCGACCTCACCACCGGCGGACTCCTCACCCTGACGCTCACCTTCGTCGTCGCCGCCGTCTCCGCAGGCATCACGCAGGCGGCGTCCGTGCTCGACCGGCGGCGCGAGTACGCCCTCCAGCACCTCGCGGGCCTCCCGACCGAGCTGCTCGACCGCGTGCGACGCCGGGAGGTGCTCGGCCCGCTGCTCCTCGTGTCCGTCGGCTCCGCGGCGCTGGCGATCGTCATGCTCTCGCCGCTGTTCGGGTTCCTCGCCCTCACGTCCATGACCGGCCCCGTGCTCCTCGTCGGGTGCCTCGCGCTCGGCTGCGGGCTCGTCCTCGCCGCCACCGAGGCGTCCCGGCCGCTGCTGCGGTCGGTCCTCGCCGAGACGGTGGTCCGCGCCGACTGACCGTCTCCGATCCGCCCGGACCGCCGGGCCAGAGCCGGGCTGCCGGTCGCCGGGGGGTCGGCGACCGGCAGCCCACGTCCGAGCCGTCTGCGCCGGATCAGGAGCCGGGGCCGCGCAGGGCCAGCCGCGTGAACGTCTGGGCCGCGCCCGCCTCCCGCTTCAGGCGCCGGACCAGGTGGTCGAGCGCCACCGGGTCCGCCACCCGCGCGTGCAGCAGGTAGTCGTAGGAGCCCGTCACGTGCACGGCGTCCAGCACCTGCGGGAACCCGGGCGGGCGGACGAGCGCCGCGGCGAAGTCGTCGTTCGTCGTCTCCGGCGCGAGCCGGACCTCGACGAACACCTCGAGCCCTGCGTCGGGGCCCGGTCCGGGCCCGCCGCGCCGGGCTCCCGCGGTGACGATGGTGAACCCGCGGATCGTGCCGTCCTCCTGCATCCGGCGGACGCGCGCCGCCGCGGCGTTCGCGCTCAGCCCGACCCGTGCCCCGAGCTCGCGGAACGGCAGCCGCGCATCGTCGGTGAGCTCACGGAGGATGGCGTCGTCGATGGCGTCCATCCCGCGATTGTCGCAGCGCCACGGTGACATCCGCAGAAACTGCTGGCCGCTCCTCGGGTCGTGTCGGCACCCTGCTGCCATGGCTGCTGTCCTCACCGCCCTCGTGCTGGGCGCTCTCGCGGGACTCGCCGTCGCGGTGCCCGTCGGGCCCGTCGGCGTGCTGCTGCTGCGGACCGGCCTGCTCCAGGGAACCCGCGTCGCGGTCGGCGCCGCCGCCGGCATCGCCACCGTGGACGCCGCGTACGCGGTGCTCGCCGTCGCCGCAGGCGCCCCGGTGAGCCGCCTCGCGACGACCCACGCCGACGTCGCGCGGCTGGTCAGCAGCGCCGTCCTGCTCGTCGTCGGCCTCGTCGCCCTCGCCCACTGGTGGCGCACCCGACCTGCAGGTCCCGCCGCAGCCGCCCCAGCCGCCCTGACCTCCGTGCCCGCCAACCAGACCCCGGCCGGCGCCACGTCCGACGAGACCACCACGAGTGTCGCTGCCGGGCCCGCGCACGACCGTCATGCTGGTCTCGCCACCGCCGACCCCGCCGAACCCGCCGACCCGGACGACCCGGTGTCCGGCCGGGAGGGGTCGGCGTGGGGCGCGTACGGCAGGTTCGTCGGGTTGACCGCCGTGAACCCGATGACCGCGGTGACGTTCGCGACCGTCGCGGTCGGGCTCGCGGCGCGGGTCGGGGAGCGGCCCGGTGCGGACGGGGCGGTGGCGTTCGTCGTGGGCGCCGGGGTGGCCTCGCTCGCCTGGCAGCTCGTGCTCGCCGTGGTCGGCGGCGGGCTCGGCGGGCGGCTCGGACCGGTCGGGCGCTCGCACGCGTCGCTCGTCGGCGCCCTCGTCGTGGTCGGGCTCGCCGTCGCGGTCGCCGCAGGCTGAGCCCGCCCGACGAGTCCGTCGCCGCTGCCTGAAGGCCGGCGCGCACGTCGTGCCGTCGCGTGGGCGACCCGTGGACCCGTGGCCTGCGGGGCTCGGCGGGTGTCAGCTCCTGCGTCTAGGGTTCGGTGCGTGACAACAGCCCTGTACCGCCGCTACCGGCCCGAGAACTTCGCCGAGGTGATCGGTCAGGACCACGTCACGGCCCCCCTCCGTCAGGCGCTGCGCAGCGGCCAGGTCAACCACGCGTACCTGTTCTCCGGTCCGCGCGGCTGCGGCAAGACGACGTCGGCGCGGATCCTCGCCCGCATCCTCAACTGCGCGCAGAACACCGAGGCCAGCCCCACGGACACCCCGTGCGGCGTGTGCCCGTCGTGCGTCGAGCTCGCGCGCGGCGGCTCCGGGAGCCTCGACGTCGTGGAGATCGACGCGGCCAGCCACGGCGGTGTCGACGACGCCCGCGAGCTGCGGGAGCGCGCCACGTTCGCGCCGGCCCGCGACCGCTTCAAGGTCTTCATCCTCGACGAGGCGCACATGGTGACGCCGCAGGGCTTCAACGCCCTGCTGAAGATCGTCGAGGAGCCCCCGCCGCACATCAAGTTCATCTTCGCGACGACGGAGCCGGACAAGGTCATCGGCACCATCCGGTCCCGCACGCACCACTACCCGTTCCGCCTCGTCCCGCCGGACGTGCTGGTGCCGTACCTGGACCAGCTCTGCGCCACGGAGCAGGTCCCCGTCGGCTCGGGCGTCCTCCCGCTCGTCGTCCGGGCGGGCGCGGGCTCGGTCCGCGACACGCTCTCGGTGCTCGACCAGCTCATCGCGGGCTCGGGCGGTGCGGGTCTCGAGTACGAGAGCGCCGCCGCGCTGCTGGGGTACACCCCGGCGGCCCTGCTCGACGACCTCGTCGACGCCGTCGCCGCCCGCGACGGGGCGGCCGTGTTCCGCATCGTCGAGCGGGTCATCGCGACGGGCCACGAGCCGCGCCGCTTCGTCGAGGACCTCCTGGAGCGTCTGCGCGACCTCATCGTCATCGCGGCGTCCGGCGATGCGGCCGACGCCGCCCTGCGCGACGTCCCCGCCGACCAGATGGCCCGGATGCGCCTGCAGGCCCAGAACCTCGGCCAGTCGGAGCTGTCCCGCTCGGCCGACCTCGCCAACGCGGGCCTGACGGAGATGACGGGGGCGACGTCGCCCCGGCTGCACCTCGAGCTCCTGATGGCCCGCCTGCTGCTCCCCGCCGCCGACGACTCCCGGTCCGGCCTGGGCGCGCGGATCGACCGGCTCGAGCGCGGCCTGCCCGCCGCCGGTGCGGTCGCGCTCCACGTCTCCGACGCCGCCGAGCCGACGCCCGCTTCTCCGGTCGACGCCGATCGCCCCGTCGCCTCCGGTCGCCCGGCGGGCGCCGCACGCGTCGTGCGCGACGCGCTCCCGACGGCCGCGCCGTCCGCGCCGAGCGCCCCGGCCCCGTTGCCGGTCGGCCCGATCGCGTCCGCTCGACCCGCCGGGGGCGGCGACACCGAGCGGGCCCCTGCCCGGCCCGCCGAGGTGGCCGCCGAGCGGACCCCTGCACCCGCCGACGCGCCCGCCGCGCGGACGCCGGCCCCCGCCGACCCTCTCGTCGGGCGGACGCCGGCACCCGCTGCCGACACCACCGCCGCGCCGACCGGCGACGTGCCCGTCCCGCCGACCGCCGACGTGCCCGTCGAGCCGGTCGCCGACGTCCCCGTCGAGCGGACCGCCGACGCACCCGTCGAGCCGGTCGCCGAGGTACCTGTCCCGCCGGCCGTCGCGGTCGGCGCCGAGCCCGTTGTCGACACCTCCGCGGCGCCGGAGTCGGACGTCGCGGCACGGCCCGGCGCTCAGGCGACCGCCGAAGACGACGCGCGGCGCTCGGACGGCCCGGCCGACGCCGTCCCGCCCGCGGCGCCCGCCGTCACGCCACCGCCCCCGCCGGCGGCGGCGCCCACGTCGCCGAGCACCCCCTCGGGACGCGGCGGCGGCCAGGACACCGAGATGCTGCGTCGCCGCTGGCCGGAGGTGCTCGAGACGGTCAAGGGCCTGCGCCGGGTGACGTGGGCGCTGGTGGACCCGCGGAACGCCCAGGTCGCCGAGCTCGACGCGTCGACACTGCGCCTGGCGTTCAGCACCAGCCAGCTCGCGACCACGTTCCGCAACGGCGGTCACGACGCCGTCGTCGCCCGCGCCGTCCGCGAGACGCTGGGCTTCGACGTCCGGGTCGAGGGCATCGTCGGCGACCAGGCGACCAGGCCGTCGAGCGCCACGACGCCGTCGGCCCCCGGCGGTGCCGGAGGTTCCGGCGGTCCTGCGTCCGCTGCGCAGTCCGGCTCCCCGGCCCAGGCGGTCTCCCCGGCCCAGGCCGCCGCGTCGTGGGACGAGGAGCCGCCGCTCCCCGAGCCGCCCGACGACGAGCCGCCGCACCCCGACGACGTCCCGCGGACCGCAGGCGACCGGGCGCAGGGCGGCGAGCAGCCGACGCGACCGAACCCGACCGCCCACGACCCCGGGCACGCCGACCGTGCGTCTGCTGCGGGTCCGGCGTCGCCCGACGCCGGCGGCCTGAGCGCTCGTGAGCGCGGCGAGGCGGCCGCGGCCCGCAGCTCGGCGGCGCGGTCGACGGCCGCCCAGGTGGTCGACGAGCCGTCGCCGGACGACCCCGACATCACGGGGTCGACCTTGGTCGGTGCCCCCCTCGTCGCGCAGATGCTCGGCGGCACGGTGATCGACGAGCAGGTCGACGACCACGCCTGACGAGGCCGCGAGACGATCTGCGGGGCGGCTGCACCACCTGGAGCTGTGGGTCGCGGACCTGGACGCGCTCGACTCGTGGGCGTGGCTGCTCGGCGAGCTGGGCTTCGAGCCGCGCGACACGTGGGCCGTCGGCCGGAGCTGGTCGGGTCCGGGCGGCGAGTACCTGGTCGTCGAGTCGGGCCCGGACGTCCGCGCCGTCCCGCACGACCGGTGGCGCCCGGGCCTCAACCACGTGGCGTTCTGGGCGGGGTCGGAGTCGGACGTCGACGTGCTCGCCGCCGCCGCCGCGGAGCACGGGTGGACTCCGTTGTTCGCGGACCGGTACCCGCACGCGGGCGGGCCGTCGCACTACGCCGCCTACCTGGAGAACGGCGACGGGTTCGAGGTGGAGCTCGTCGCGCAGCCGCGCACCGGCGGCGGTGACCGGTGACCGTCCCCACGGGTGGCGCGACCGGGTTCGGGACGTCGACCACGTAGGCTGGCCGGGTGTACGAGGGCGCGGTCCAGGACCTGATCGACGAGCTCGGGCGGCTGCCCGGCGTCGGTCCCAAGAGCGCTCAGCGCATCGCGTTCCACATCCTGGCGGCGGACCCGGCGGACGTGCGGCGGCTGTCGGACGCGCTCGTCGAGGTCAAGGCGCGCGTGAAGTTCTGCGACGTGTGCGGCAACGTGGCGCAGGAGGACCAGTGCCGCATCTGCCGTGACCCGCGTCGCTCGCCGGCGACGCTGTGCGTCGTCGAGGAGCCGAAGGACGTCGTCGCGATCGAGCGCACCCGCGAGTTCCGCGGCAAGTACCACGTGCTCGGCGGGGCCATCAACCCGATCGCGGGGGTAGGCCCGGACGACCTGCGGATCGCGCAGCTGATGACCCGTCTCGCGGACGGCACGGTCACCGAGGTCATCCTCGCGACCGACCCGAACGTCGAGGGCGAGGCCACCGCCACGTACCTGGCGCGGATGCTCGTGCCGATGGGTCTGACGGTGAGCCGGCTCGCGTCGGGCCTGCCCGTCGGCGGGGACCTCGAGTACGCGGACGAGGTGACGCTCGGCCGGGCGTTCGAGGGCCGTCGCCGCATCAGCGCCTGACCGCCAGCGGCAGATCCACCAGACAGGACGAACGGAGCAGGTCATGGACACCACCAGCTCGCGCAGCGCTGACGATGCCGACCTGCGGGACATCGCCCGGGCGGTCGCCGAGGAGGCGCGCAGCTACCTGAGCACCGTCACGGAGGTCGCGGCGGGCACGAACCCGGAGGCGGCCCTCCCGCTGGTGCTGCTCGCGGTGTCGGACATCCTCGCGGCGGGTGCGCGTCTCGGTGCGACGACGGACGTGGTGCCGTCGGAGCGGTTCGAGCCGGACCTCGGGCCGGACCCGGACGTCGACCCGTTGCACGCCAACCTCGCGAACGTGTTCGAGGGGATCGACGAGTACGTCGAGGTCGTCGACCCGCTGCTCGGCGAGGACGTCGAGCACGCGTCGGTCTCCGGTGACCTCGTCGCGATCGCGGGTGCGCTCGCGCAGGGGCTGCGGCACTACGAGACGGGGGCCGTGCTCGAGGCCCTGTGGTGGTGGCAGTTCTCGTACCTGTCCGACTGGGGCGAGCGGGCGTCGA
Organism: Cellulomonas chitinilytica; assembly: GCF_016862675.1. Lineage (GTDB taxonomy): Bacteria > Actinomycetota > Actinomycetes > Actinomycetales > Cellulomonadaceae > Cellulomonas > Cellulomonas chitinilytica. The sequence continues at coordinate 190,346 of NZ_BONK01000006.1, forward strand.
GCGTGCTGCGGACGATCCAGACGATGCTCGCGCACCTGCGTCTGGACGTGCCGGACGACGTCGCGACCGAGGCGGAGTACGACGCGCTGCAGCCCTGACACCTGATCGGCGTGCCCCGTCCGGCACGACCGGGACGAAGCACGCCGACCAGAGCAGGCGGTGGCCTCAGGCGACGCGCGTCCCCCGGGCGAGGTTCCGCTGCGGGATCCGCAGCCGGCGCACCGCGACGACGAACCCGGCGACGCCGAGGAGCAGGTTCGCGCCGAGCCCCCAGGGCCAGACGGGCGCCGTGGAGACGTCCTTGCGGAGGTCGTCCCGGATCTCGACGGGCGTGGAGGTGCCGTTCCAGCACTCGTCGAGCATCGGCGCGGGACCGGCCCGCAGCTCACGGACGCCGTCCCGGATGACGCTGAGCGGGTTGCCCTCGACACCGGGAGCCAGCTCGGCGGTCCCGGCGCCGTCGGCGACGACGACGAACGGGTTGATCCCGAGCAGCCACCAGGTCCGCTCGGTGTGCGTGAGGCCGCGCTCGGCCGTGAACACCTCGCACGTGTCGGAGCTCCCGACCTGGCCGTACCCGTTCTGCGTGCCCCACACGGTGACCTGCTCCACGGTGGTCGTCGCCGCGTACGTCAGGCCGAACAGGATCGGCGTGAGCACGGTGACGGCGGCGACGGTGATGAACGCGAGCACCGTCGACCCGGCGGTCCGTGCGACGAGCGCGGAGAACCCGAGCCCGACCCCGCACACGGCGAGCAGCAGCAGCGCGACGAGCAGCACGACGCGGACCAGGGCCTGCGCCGGGGTCCCGCCCATCGTGAGCGCGAGCACGAGGAACGGCAGGCTGGTGACGAGGAACGCGCACGCCGCGGACCATGCCGCGAGCAGCTTGCCGGTGGCGATCTCGGCGGGCGTCAGGAGCGTGACCTGCAGCGTCGCGAGCGTCCCCGCGTTCCGGTCGCCGTTGACCGCCGTGGACGACAACGTCGGGGTGACGAGCAGGCCGAGCCCGAGGACGAGCGCGGTGACGGCGGCGAACAGGATGGGGCCGCTGTTCGGGCTCCGGTCGGCGCTGCCGAACTCGCTCAGCGCGCCGGTGGTGAGCAGCGTGATGCCGCCGACCACCACGAACCAGACGACGAGCGCGACGATCCACCGTGTCGAGCGGACCCGCTGGCGCAGGTCGAGGACGGCGACCGTGCGGACGCCGTGCCACGTGAGGCCCCAGGTGCCGGCGCGCCCGACCGGCGGCGGCGCTGCGTCGTCGACGGGGTCGGCGGGGTGGTCGAGCCCGACGGGCTCCGTCCGGGTCATGTCCGCTCCTCGTCGAGGGCCAGGTAGGCCTGTTCCAGCAGTCCGGTGGCGGGTGCGAACGACAGCACGGGCACGCCCGCTGCGACGGCGTCGCGCAGGAGCCGTGCCGCCGACTCGTCGCCGTCGAGCTCCAGCAGCACCCCGCCGGGGACCGGGCGGGGCGGGGTGAGGCTGTCGTCGTCGGGCCGCCACGTCATCCCGACCGACGTCAGCCAGGCGGTCGCCGCGTCGAGGGCGAGCGCGCGCAGGTGCCAGGTGCGAGGTGCGGGCCCGGAACTGTCCACCGAGGACGACACGGTGCGGCCCCGGGAGAGGAACACCGCGTCGTCGGCCATCTCCTCCAGCTCGGACAGCACGTGGCTGGACACGAGCACGGTGCGGCCCTCGTCGGCGAGCCGCCGCAGCAGGAGCCGCAGGTCGACGCGCGAGCGGGGGTCGAGGCCGCTCGCGGGCTCGTCGAGCAGCAGCACGTCGGGGGAGTGCACGAGCGCCCGTGCGAGGCCGAGCCGCTGCTTCTGGCCGCGCGACAGGACGCTCGCGGGCCGGTCGGCGAACTCGGTGAGGTGGACGGTCGCGAGCAGCTCGTCGACCCGGGTGCGGGCCTGCGCGGGCGGGATCCGGTACGCGGCCGCGAACGTCAGGAGCACCTCCCGGGACGTCAGGGAGTCCCAGGTGCCGAACGTGTCGGGCATCCAGCCGGTGCGGGCCCGGGCGGACCGGCCGTCGGCGACGGGGTCGAACCCGCCGATCCGCACGTCGCCCGAGTCCGGCACGAGGAGCCCGGCGAGCACCAGCAGCAGCGTGGTCTTGCCGGAGCCGTTGGGCCCGACGAGGGCGGTCACGGCACCGGCGCGGGCCTGCAGGTCCACGCCGTCGAGCGCGTGCACCGACCCGAACGACCGGCGCAGGCCGCGCACGACGATGCCGGCCGGCGGGGTCGGCGACCCGGACGTGGAGGGGCCCGGCGCTGCGCCGGGCGGTGGACCGGCGGCGGGGCCGTCGTCGTCGACGATGCTCGTCATGCGGCACAACGTACGGGCGCGACACCGCTGCGGTCCGCGGTTCGGTGGTCGAAGTCTGTGAGGGAGATGTGCGGGAACGCGGCGCACGGCCGGGACCGGTGCGCGAGGCACCTGTCCCGGCCGTGCTCCCGTCCCGGCGGGCCGCAGGCGGGTCGGTCAGCAGCCCTGCCGGGAGCTCCCCACGACGACGTCGTCGAACCACAACGTGTCGCTGCCCTCGCCGTAGCTCTCCCACCCGAGACGCAGGTCGGTGAGCTTCGGCGACCAGGCCTTGTTCGACCACTGGCCGTCGAGGTCGTGCGTCGGGGTGCCGTCGGCGACGAGGCCGGGCACCACGTCGCCGTCGAGCCACGTGGTGAGCTTGCCCGCGGTGCCGTCGACCTGGACCTCGACGCAGTGCCAGGACGCGGTCGGCAGCGGCTTGCTCTGCGCGACGCCCGCGGGGCTCTGCTCGGGGAGGGTCGCGTCGTCCGACGAGCGGTTCCACTGCAGGGCCGCGTTCTGGCCGCCCATCCGCAGGTCACGGTTGCCGTCGTTGGCGTCCTTCATCGCGAGGAACGTGGTGTGCGAGGTCGGCTGCGCGGTGGAGTGCCGCACCCAGAACCGCACGTAGTACTGCTGCGGGAGGCCGCTCAGGCTCTGGCCCGCCTGCACGAACACGTGGTTGCAGTACCCGGCGGTGCCGTCGATCCGCAGCGAGCGGCTGCCCGAGTGCGCGACCGACGAGTCGATCGCCGCGCGGCCCGTGCCGGAGCAGTCGGGGTAGGTGACCGTCCACGTGCCCGAGGGGGTGGTGCCCGTCTGCGTCTCGAGCCCGTCGCAGAAGATCGCGGAGCCGCAGACCGTGGGGGTGGGGGTCGGGGTGGGCGTCGGCGTCGGGGTGGGTGTGGGCGTGGGGGTCGGAGTAGGCGTCGGCGTGGGTGTCGGAGTCGGCGTGGGCGTCGGCGTGGGGGTGGGGGTCGGGGTGGGGGTCGGGGTGGGCGTGGGCGTCACGGTCGGCGTCGGCGTCACCGTCGGCCCCCCGTTGCACGACACCCCGTTCAGCGCGAAGTCGGTCGGCGCGGTGTTCACCCCGGACCACGTCCCCTGGAACCCGAACGACGCGCTCGCCCCCGCGGCCAGCTCCCCGTTCCACGCGGCGTTCGTCGCGGTCGCGACCGCCCCGGACTGCGTGACCGTCGAGCTCCACGCCTGCGTCACCTTCTGACCGGACGGCCAGGTCCAGGTCAGCGACCAGCCGTGCACCGCCTGCGCGGGGGTCACCTTGACGTCGGCCGTGAACCCGCCGGGCCACGAGCTCGTGCTCCATGCGACCTGGCACGCGCCGGCCGCCTGGGCGGTCACGCCGACGACGACACCCGCGGTGGCGACGCCGACGACGGCGACCGCCGCGAGGGCCGCGCGCCAACGCGCACGGGTGAGGGGGATCCGCATGGGTGGTGTCCTCTCGGCAGGGCGTCCGCAGGCACGAGCTTGCGACCACGGGCGTGCGACGACGGGCGTGCGACGGTTGCGCGTCGCCTCGTTCCCGGCAGCGTCCCGACCGGCGGCGGGGCGGCGGAACCCCCTCAAACGCTTCACCTGGCGCTCGATCCGGCATGCGAAACCCTCTGCCCACCTGGCGGGCACCGCCGTACACTCGCCCGGACCCCAGTCCTGGACCTCGTGCCCGGACCATGTCCGCATCTCGACAGAGCACCTCGAAAGAGCACCCCCGTGGCCCTCATCGTGCAGAAGTACGGCGGTTCGTCCGTCGCCGACGCCAGCAGCATCAAGCGCGTCGCGAAGCGGGTCGCCGAGGCGAAGCGCGCGGGGAACGACGTCGTCGTCGTGGTCTCCGCGATGGGTGACACGACGGACGAGCTCATCGACCTCGCCCAGCAGGTGACGCCGCTGCCGCCGCAGCGCGAGATGGACATCCTCCTGACGGCGGGCGAGCGCATCTCGATGTCGCTGCTCGCGATGGCGATCCACAACCTGGGCGTCGACGCGAAGTCGTTCACCGGCCAGCAGGCGGGCGTCATCACCGACGAGACGTACGGCAAGGCGCGGATCATCGACGTCACGCCGAGCCGCATCACCGACACGCTCGCGGAGGGCTCGGTCGCCATCGTCGCCGGCTTCCAGGGCGTCAACCCGTCGACGAACGACGTGACGACGCTCGGCCGCGGCGGCTCGGACACCACGGCGGTCGCGCTCGCGGCGGCCCTCAAGGCGGACGTCTGCGAGATCTACACGGACGTCGACGGCGTGTTCACCGCGGACCCCCGGATCGTGCCGAGCGCGCGCAAGCTGGACCGGGTGAGCTACGACGAGATGCTGGAGATGGCGGCCAGCGGCGCGAAGGTGCTCATGCTCCGCTGCGTCGAGTACGCCCGCCGGTACCACGTGCCGGTGCACGTCCGCTCGTCGTTCTCGACCCACACGGGCACGCTGGTGACGGACCAGCCTCGCGAAGGAGAAGAAGTGGAACAGCCGATCATCGCCGGCGTCGCGCACGACCGCAGCGAGGCCAAGGTCACCGTGGTGGGCGTCCCGGACGTGCCCGGCAAGGCCGCCCGCATCTTCGAGGTCGTCGCCGGCTCGGGCGTCAACATCGACATGATCGTCCAGAACGTCTCGGTGGCCGCGACGGGCCTGACGGACATCTCGTTCACGCTGCCCGCCACGGACGGCGCGGCCGCGACGACGGCCCTCACGGAGCACCAGCCCGATATCGGCTTCCGTTCGCTGCAGTACGACGACACGATCGGCAAGCTCTCGCTCGTCGGCGCGGGCATGAAGTCGCACCCGGGCGTCAGCGCGCGGCTGTTCGCGGCGCTGTCGGACGCGGGCATCAACATCGAGATGATCTCCACGTCGGAGATCCGCATCTCGGTCGTCACGCGGGCGGACTCGCTGGACGACGCGGTGCGTGCGGTGCACACGGCGTTCGACCTGGACGCGACGGAGGACGAGGCAGTGGTCTACGGAGGGTCGGGACGATGAGCGGGCTGAACGTCGCCGTGGTGGGTGCCACGGGTCAGGTCGGGGCCGTCATGCGGCGGCTGCTCGACGAGCGCGACTTCCCGGTCGCGAGCATCCGGTACTTCGCGTCTGCCCGGTCGGCCGGCACGACCCTGCCGTGGCGCGACGAGCAGGTCACGGTCGAGGACGTCGAGACGGCGGACCTGTCCGGCATCGACATCGCGCTGTTCTCCGCCGGTGGCGGCACGTCGAAGATCCACGCCCCCCGGTTCGCCGCGGCCGGTGCGGTCGTCATCGACAACTCCTCCGCGTGGCGCCGCGACCCGTCGGTCCCGCTCGTGGTGTCCGAGGTGAACCCGGACGCGCTGGGCGACGTCCCGCAGGGCATCGTCGCGAACCCGAACTGCACCACGATGGCCGCGATGCCGGTGCTCAAGGTCCTGCACGAGGAGGCCGGCCTGCGCCGCCTCGTCGTCTCGACCTACCAGGCGGTCTCGGGCTCCGGTCTCGCGGGTGCCGCGGAGCTCGACGGGCAGATCCGCGCGGCCGTCGAGCAGGACACGCTCGCGCTCGTGCACGACGGCAGCGCCGTGCAGTTCCCCGACCCGGTGAAGTACGTCGCGCCGATCGCGTTCGACGTCATCCCGCTCGCGGGCTCGATCGTCGACGACGGCCTGTTCGAGACGGACGAGGAGCAGAAGCTCCGGCACGAGTCGCGCAAGATCCTCGGCCTGCCCGATCTGCTGGTCAGCGGCACGTGCGTGCGCGTCCCGGTGTTCACGGGCCACTCGCTGTCGATCAACGCCGAGTTCGAGCGGCCCATCACCCCGGAGCGTGCCCGCGAGCTCCTCGCGGACGCGCCGGGCGTGCAGCTCACGGACGTGCCGACGCCGCTCGCCGCGGCCGGGCAGGACCCGTCGCTCGTCGGCCGGCTGCGCCAGGACGAGGGCGTGCCCGACGGGCGTGGTCTCGCGCTGTTCGTCAGCAACGACAACCTGCGCAAGGGCGCCGCGCTCAACGCGGTGCAGATCGCGGAGCTCGTCGCCGCCCGGCTCTCGGCGTCGACGCCCGCCTGAGCCACCCGCACGCACGACGAACCCCGCCCCCCCCGGTCGTCCGGGGCGGCGGGGTTCGTCGTCGGTGGGCGTCCGCTCGTACCGCGGGCGCCCGGTGCCGGGCCCAGATCCGGGCGGTCAGGCGCCCGCGAGCACGTTGGTGAGCTCCTGCTCGGCCGGTGCCGTGATGCCGAGGTCCGCACCCCAGTTCGTGTAGGCCATCTCGACGGGGGTGCCCGCGACGTTCGACTGGGCCAGGAGCAGCCGGTTCTCCTGGTCGACCCAGAAGGTGAGCGTCACGGTCGGCGGGAGCTGGTCGGCGGCGACGCCACCGGCGAGGTCGCCGAGGCCGTCCGTGAGCCGCGAGGTGGCGACGACGACCTCGTAGGGCTGCGCCGAGGTGCCGTTGACGTCGGCCGGCGTTCCGGCGGGGCGGACCGCGATGACGGCGCCGTAGAGCGCCCGCAGGGGCCGGACGGGGTCCACCCCGACGGAGGGCTGCGCCAGGCCCGAGGTGCCCAGGGTGTCGTCGTAGAACTTGCCCTTGGTCCCCGGGGCCTTGACGAAGCGTCGTCCGTCGACCGAGCGGACCTCCACGGACCCCTCGGGGACGGTCACGCGGACCCGGTTGTTCGAGTTGACCAGGTCGACGTCGACGACGTTCGCCGTCGGCCCGGACGCGCCGTTCGTGCTCGTCGTCCAGGTGAGCGAGCGTGCGGCGAGCATGACGTCGGAGAGCGTCGTGACCAGGGTGTCGGGGGTCAGGGCCTCCGCCGTGGTCGCGGTGGGCTGAGGTGCCGCGGTCGTGGCGGCCGGCGTCCGGTCGGCCTGCGTCGCCTCGCCGCCCGCGGCGCATCCGGCGGCGGTCGTGGCGACGACGAGCGTCGTGGTCAGGGCACGGGTGAGTCGGGTGGTGCGCACGGGAGCCTCCTGCGATGTCGGGAAATGGTCCTCGGCATCGCGGCCGGGCGCGCCTCCACCCTCACACCCGATCGGGTGATCTGTCCCGGGCTGGGCGGATCCGTCTCGCCTGGCGGCCGGTGTCCTGGGTCACGTCACGGTGCGTGCTCGGCGGTGGTCCGCCGCGTCCCCGCAGGTCATCCCCGGTCGCGCCCCTGTGACGGGTCGGTCAGCGGGTCGACGGCCAGATGTGGGCGATCTGCTCCTCCGGCGGTGCCTCGATGCCGAAGTCGAAGCCCCAGTTCGTGAACAGCATCTCCACCGGCGTCCCGGCGATGTTCGACGTCGCCCGTCGCAGGTGGTCCTGCTCGTCGATCCAGAAGGTCAGGGTCACCTTCGGGGGGAGCTGGTCCCGGGCGATGCCGGCGCCGAGGTCGCCCAGGCCGTCCTGGAGCTTCGCGGTCGCGACGACGACCTCGTACGCCTGGCTCGGGACGCCCTCGAGGTCGACCGGGAGGCCGGTCGCCCGGATCGAGGTGACCGCACCGAACAGCGCGCGGACGGGTCGGACGGGATCGACGCTGACCGCGATCCGCGTGAGCGTGGTGTCCTCGGCCTTGGCGGCGTAGAACATGCCCTCGGTGATCGGGGCCTGGAGGTACCGCTGCCCGTCGACCGATCGCACCTCCACGGAGCCCTCGGGCAGGGTGAGGCGGACCAGGAAGTTCGATGAGGGCATGTCCACGTCGACGACGCACGAGATGGGCCCGAGCGCGTCGCTCGTCCGCGTCGCCATCGTCAGGGAGGCGGCGCTCAGCATGGCCTCGGCCAGCCTCGGGACGAGGTTCTTCGCCGTGAGCCCACCGGTGGGGAAGTGGGCGACGTGCCTCGGCGGCGCGGTCGTGCTGGTGCCGGCACCCGCGTCGGGGCCGGCCGCCGCGGACGCGGGTGCTGCGGCGGCGATCGGGGCGGCGGCGGCCGCCGCGACGAGGAGAGCGCTCAGGGCGCGGGCGCGCTGGGAGACGGGCATCGTGACCTCCTGCGATGTCGGGACGGAATCCTCGGCATCGCGGCCGGGCGCGCACCCAGCCTGGCAGGTCAGCGGGCGATCTGTCCCGGTGTCGGCGGGTTCGTCTCGCCTGTCGGCCGCAGAGAGCGGACCCGCCCCGGGCGCCGTCGCGTCACCGCTCGTCACGGCTGGTGGTCGCGCTCCCAAGCATGCGTCTCCCGAAAGGTTTAGGAGTCTGGACGCCCCCTGTGCACGACACGAGGGTGGTCGCCGTCCCGACCGTCGACCCCGGACTCCCGCGCCGCTGCGTGCGTCCGGTCCCTCGCCGGCTCGGTCCTTCGTGCACCTCCCGCCACAGTCCGCCACGCGCGCGTGCCGGACGGCGGGCCGTCGTCCCGTGATGTCGCGGGCGCCGCCCCGCAAGCCAGAAAGGTACGAGAGATGTCCTCATTGACCCGACGGCGAGGAACCTGGGTGGCCCTGGCCACCCTCGGCACCTCGTCGCTCCTGGCGGTCGCGGGCATGCAGCCCGCGCTCGCCGCGACCGGTGGTGGGTCGCTGCCCGCCTCGGTCACGATCCCCGCGGCGTCGCCCGTCCAGCTCGCGGCCTCCGACGGGGAGTACGCGCAGCGGTTCCTGACGCAGTACAACAAGATCAAGGACCCGGCCAACGGGTACTTCAGCCCGCAGGGCATCCCGTACCACTCCGTCGAGACGCTCATCGTCGAGGCGCCCGACTACGGCCACGAGACCACGTCCGAGGCCTACTCCTACTGGGTGTGGCTCGAGGCGCTGTACGGCCAGGTGACCGGCGACTTCACGCGCGTGAACACCGCCTGGGACACGCTCGAGAAGTACATGATCCCGACGAGCGCGGACCAGCCGACGAACTCGTTCTACAACCCGTCGAGCCCCGCCACGTACGCGTCGGAGTTCAACCACCCGAGCAGCTACCCGTCGCAGCTCAACAGCGGCGTGACGTCGGGCGCCGACCCCATCGGCGCCGAGCTGAAGTCGACGTACGGCAACGCGGACGTCTACGGCATGCACTGGCTCGCCGACGTCGACAACAAGTACGGCTTCGGCGCCACGCCGGGCACGGGCTGCGAGCTCGGCCCGACGGCGACCGGCACGTCCTACATCAACACCTTCCAGCGCGGCCCGCAGGAGTCGGTCTGGGAGACCGTCCCGCAGCCGTCCTGCGAGGAGTTCAAGTACGGCGGCACCAACGGCTTCCTCGACCTGTTCACCAAGGACTCGTCGTACGCCAAGCAGTGGAAGTACACCAACGCCCCCGACGCCGACGCCCGTGCGATCGAGGCCGTCTACTGGGCCAACCAGTGGGCCACCGCGCAGGGCAAGCAGTCCGTCATCGCCGGCACGGTCGCCAAGGCCGCCAAGATGGGTGACTACCTGCGCTACGCGCTGTTCGACAAGTACTTCAAGCAGATCGGGTGCACCAGCCCGTCCTGCCCCGCGGGCTCCGGCCGCAGCAGCGAGCACTATCTGCTGAGCTGGTACTACGCGTGGGGCGGCGCGACCGACACGTCGGCCGGCTGGGCCTGGCGCATCGGCTCGTCGCACGCGCACTTCGGGTACCAGAACCCGCTCACCGCGTACGTGCTGTCGAACGACACGTCGTTCATCCCGAAGTCGGCGACCGCCAAGGACGACTGGGCGAAGTCGCTCACGCGTCAGCTCGAGTTCTACCAGTGGCTGCAGGCCCCCGAGGGCGGCATCGCCGGTGGCGCGACGAACAGCTGGGACGGCGCGTACGCGACGCCCCCGAGCGGCACGCCCACGTTCTACGGCATGGGCTACACCGAGGCGCCCGTCTACAACGACCCGCCGTCGAACCAGTGGTTCGGCATGCAGGCGTGGGGCGTCCAGCGCGTCGCCGAGCTCTACTACGCCACGGGCAACGCCCAGGCGAAGAAGATCCTCGACCTGTGGGTCCCGTGGGTCGTGAAGAACATCACGGTCAGCGGCAACAACTGGTCGATCCCGTCCGAGCTCACGTGGTCGGGCAAGCCGGACACGTGGAACGCGACGAGCCCCGGCTCGAACTCGGGCCTGAAGGTGACGGTCAAGAGCACCGGCCAGGACGTCGGCGTCGCCGGCGACACCGCCCGTGCCCTGCTGTTCTACGCCGCCAAGGCGAACGACACCGCGACGGCCGCGAAGGCCAAGGCGCTCCTCGACGCGATCTGGAACACCGACCAGGACTCGATCGGCATCACGACCGACGAGACCCGCAAGGACTTTCTCCGCTTCGACGACACCTACGTCGCCGGTGGCGACGGCATCTACATCCCGTCCGGCTGGACCGGCAAGATGCCGAACGGTGACGTCATCAAGCCGGGTGTCTCGTTCCTCGACATCCGCAGCTGGTACAAGCAGGACCCGTCGTGGTCGAAGGTCCAGACGGCCCTCGACACGGGCGTCGCCCCCACGTTCCGGTTCCACCGGTTCTGGGCCCAGACGGCCATCGCGGCGGCTCTCGCCGACTACAACCGCCTGTTCGGCACCACCACGCCGACGGACGACACCACGGCCCCGTCGGTCCCGACGGGCCTGCAGGCCGGCACGATCACCGCGAACTCCGCGACGATCACGTGGACGGCGTCGACCGACAACACCGGCGGTTCCGGTGTGGCCGGCTACGACGTCTACCGCGGCACGACGCTGGTCGGCTCCTCGACCACCGCGTCGTTCACCGAGACCGGCCTGACGGCGTCCACGGCGTACACCTACACGGTGAAGGCCAAGGACGTCGCGGGGAACGTCTCGGCGGCGTCGGCGGGCCTCACGGTCACGACGAAGGCCGCGACGACCGACACGACCGCACCGAGCGTCCCCACGGGCCTCGTCGCGGGCACGGTCACGCAGGACACGGTCTCCCTGTCCTGGACGGCGTCCACCGACAACACCGGTGGCTCCGGCCTGGCCGGGTACGACGTGTACCGCGGCACGACGAAGGTCGGCTCGACGACCACCACGTCGTACACCGACACGAGCCTGAGCCCCTCCACGGCGTACTCGTACACCGTGCGGGCGAAGGACGTGGCGGGCAACGTGTCGGCGGCGTCCTCGGCGCTGTCCGTCACCACGCAGGCCGCGGCGACCGACACGGTCGCACCGAGCGTCCCGACGGGTCTGGCCGCCACCACGGTGACCGAGACCTCCGTGACCCTCACGTGGGCGGGCTCCACCGACACCGGTGGCTCCGGCCTCGCGGGCTACGACATCTACCGCGGCACGACGAAGGTCGGATCCTCGACCACCGCGTCGTACACGGACTCGGGCCTGACGGCCGCGACGGCGTACTCGTACACCGTCCGGGCGAAGGACAACGCGGGCAACGTCTCGGCGGCCTCGTCCGCCCTGTCGGTGACCACGAAGACGCCCACCACGACCGCGTCCTGCAAGGTCGTCTACACGGCGAACAGCTGGAACAACGGGTTCACGGCGTCGGTGAAGGTCACCAACACCGGCACCGCGGCGCTCAACGGCTGGACCCTCGGCTTCTCGTTCGCGAACGGCCAGAAGGTCACGCAGGGCTGGAGCGCCGACTGGTCGCAGTCCGGCACGGCCGTCACCGCGAAGAACGCCGCGTGGAACGGCTCGCTGGCCGCCGGTCAGTCGGTCGACATCGGGTTCAACGGTTCCCACACGGGCACCAACAACAACCCGACGTCGTTCACGCTGAACGGCGCCACCTGCAGCTGATCCTGGCTGCGCACCGCCCCTAAGCGGGCGACGAGGGGCCGGTCCCGGGACATCCTGGGGCCGGCCCCTCGGCCGTCCCCGTTCCCGTCACCGCCCCCGCCCCCGGGGGGAGGGTAGGGATTTCCCACGGGTGGGTTGGTGGGGGGTCTTGGTGTCCCCGTGCTGGTGCGGGGCCTAGCGTCTTCGGTATGAGCTTCGACGACAGCGTCCCGACGACGACACCCCTGCCGGTGCCGGCGGGGACACCGGCCACGGCCGACGCGCCGACCCGCGTCCTCGGCCCGACAGGCCCCGCCCCGACCGGCCCCGCGCCCACCGCCCCCGCACCGGCTCCGCGGGCCGTCACGACCGACGACGACCTCCGGGTCGTCGCCCCGGCCTTCGCGAACCTGCGCGAGCTGGCCTGGGCCCCGGTGTCCGGTGCGACGTGGCGGGCCGTCTCGCAGGTCGTCGTCGGCAGCTTCGGGCTGCTCGTGATGGCGATCTGGCTGTCGGTGGCCCTGTCGCTGGCTGCCGGCCTGCTCGTCGTGTTCCTCGTGGGCCTGCCGATCCTCGTCTTCACGCTGTGGTCGACGCGCCCGTACGCCCGCCTCGAGCGGGCCCGCCTCAAGGCGCAGGTCCTGGTCGACGTCCCCGCACCGCCGTACCGCAGGCCGAAGGGTCCGGGCTGGTGGCCGTCGTGGGTCGCGATCATGGCCGACGCGCGGACCTGGGGCCACGTCGCGTACGTCATCGTCGCGGGACTGCTGATGACGGTGACGACCGCCCTCCTGTCCGTCCTGGGCTCGTTCGGCCTCGCCCTCGTCGTCTACCCGCTGCTGGTCGCGGTCCTGCCGGACACGCGCCTCCCCGCGCCGTGGCCCCTGCTCGTCGTCGGCGGCGTCGTGGCGGTGTGGCTCGCCGCGCTCGCGGCGCAGGTGTCGACGCTGCTGCAGGTGCGGCTGGCCCGGTCGATGCTCGGTGCGTCCCCGCAGGACCTCGCGGTGCTCGCCGCCCAGGAGCGGGCCGCACGCGCCGAGGGACGCGCCGAGCACCTCGCGGAGACCCGGACCGCCGCGGTCGGGGCGGCCGACGACGAACGCCGGCGGATCGAGCGGGACCTGCACGACGGCGCCCAGCAGCGGCTCGTGGCGCTCGGCGTGGAGCTCGGGGTGGCCCGCCGGACGGCGACCGCCGACCCCGACGCTGCGGCTGCGGCTCTCGACCACGCCCACCGCGAGGTCAAGGAGACGCTCGCCGAGCTGCGCGACCTGGTCCGCGGCATCCACCCCGCCGTCCTCACCGACCGCGGCCTGGACGCGGCGCTGTCCGCGCTCGCCGCCCGCAGCCCGGTCCCCGTCGAGGTTGTCGTGCCCAACGCGACGCTGCTCGGCACCGCCAGCACGTCGGCGCAGGCCGCCGCGTACTTCGTGGCCGCCGAGGCGCTCACCAACGCGGCGAAGCACGCGCACGCCCAGCACGTCCGGGTGGAGGCGGCAGTGACCGACGGTCGTCTGCGGCTCGTCGTCCAGGACGACGGCGTCGGCGGCGCGGACGCGCACCCGGGCAGCGGCCTCGACGGCCTGCGCAGCCGGGTCGCGGCGCTCGACGGCACGTTCCACCTGGAGAGCCCGGCCGGAGCCGGCACGCGACTGACCGTGGAGGTGCCGTGCGCATCGTGATCGCCGAGGACTCGGTCCTCCTGCTCGACGGGCTGACGCGCCTGCTCACGGCGGAAGGGCACGAGGTGACCGGCTACAAGACGGCCGACGAGCTCGTCGCCGCGCTCGGCCCTGGCGCCGACGTGCCGGACGTGCTGGTCACGGACGTCCGGATGCCCCCGACGCACACCGACGAGGGCCTGCGGGCCGCGGTCCACCTGCGCAGCCTGCACCCGCGGCTGCCGGTGCTCGTGCTGTCGCAGTACGTCGAGCAGCGGTACGCGCAGGAGCTGTTCGCCGGCGACGTCCGCGGCCTCGGGTACGTGCTCAAGGACCGGGTGGCCGACGTGGACGAGTTCCTCGACGCCCTCACCCGCGTCGCGTCGCGCGGCACCGTGATCGACCCCGAGGTCGTCGCCCAGATCCTCGCCCGGACCCGCAGGTCGGGTCTCGAGACGCTCACCCCGCGGGAGCGCGACGTCCTGGGTCTCATGGCCGAGGGCCGCTCCAACACGGCGATCGCCGATCGCCTCGTCGTCGGCCTGCCGGCCGTCGAGAAGCACGTCACCTCGATCCTCACCAAGCTCGGGCTGCCCCCGGACAGCGACGACCACCGCCGTGTGCTCGCGGTCCTCCGCTGGCTCGAGCACACCCCCTCGAACGGAGAACGGCCATGACCACCACGCTCGAGAACCCCGTGCAGTCCCCGCCGCCCCCGGCGCCGCGCTCGCCCAGCTCGCGGGCGCTCATCTGGACCGGCGGGATCATCGGCGGCCTCATGCTGGTCACCGGCGTGTGGAGCGCCACGGGCCAGCTCATCGCAGCCAACGTCGACGTCGAGGCGACGGCCCGCACCGAGACGTACGACGCGCAGCCGGTGGTGCGTCTCGTCGCCGACGGCGACGTGACGGTGACGACGGGTGGCTCCGAGGTCGTCGTCCGCCGTGAGTCCCGCAGCGCGCTCTCGACGCCGCGGTACAGCACCGGCGTCGTCGGGGACACGCTCCTCGTGCAGCACAAGTGCGACTGGTGGTCCCCGGGCGTGTGCTCGGCCTCCCTGGTCGTGCAGGTCCCCGAGGGCACCGACGTCGAGATCGAGGCGTCCGACGGCGACGTGTCCGCCTCCGCCCTGCAGGGCTCGGTCGACGCGCACACCTCGGACGGCGCCACGACGATCGAGGACGTCGTCGGCGACGTCGCCGTGCACAGCGGCGACGGGCGGATCGAGGTCTCGGCTGTGCAGGGCGACGTCGACGTGTCGTCCTCGGACGGCCGCGTCGCGGTCGCCGACGTGTCCGGCCGTGCCGACGTGCACTCGAGCGACGGTCGCCAGGAGATCTCCGGCGTCCGCGGCGACATCGACGCCTCGGCCAGCGACGGCGACGTGACCGTCTACGGCACGGGGGAGCCGGTCGCCCTCGACATCTCGGTGGCCGACGGGCAGCAGACCGTCACCGGCCCGACCGACCCGAGCGCGAGCGTCCACGTGCGGATCCACACCAGCGACGGCAACGCGTCGTACCTGGGCCCGAACGGCTGACCTGGACCGACGAGAGGGCCCCTACCGCTCCCGGTCGGGGCCTTCTCCCGCGCCTGCGGGCCTACGTCCTGGCATGAGCCGGTCACGATCGGGGTGGCGGGATTCGAGCCCGCGACCTCTTCGTCCCAAGAAGACGAGAGCCACGTCGCTGGGCACAGCGTGACCTGACTGGTCGTGGCGGTGACCGCGGCGAGGACATCTACGTCACCAGACACGACGGGACCGCCAGCGCAGACTGTCGCGACCTCATCGCCTCGGCCCGCATCGACCTCCCCGTCCTCATCGACGAGATCCGTCACCTCGCGCCGAGCTCTGACCCGCACGCCGCGCCTGCGCCTGTGGTCCGTGACGTCAGGGCGTCAGGTGGGTCCTGAGCCAGGACGGACCACGGGCTCGACGGGCACCGACGAAGCTCATCCCCGGACGAATCCGAGCGAAGGGCCGCCGTCCGGCGTCGGCTGCCGGGTGCAGACTTGGGTCGTGGGGGGAGGTGGGGCGCGGACCCTACCGAGGGAATGACGGGCGTTCGTCCGTTGATGCGAGAATCGCTGCACCACCGCCTCATGTGCAGACCGTCGGCTGTTCCACTCGACACGGACGAGCGTGACGACGGCCTCCTCGCGCGCAGATTTGCCTTCCTCCGGACTTCGAGGACGCAGAAGTGACGATCACGTCGAGGTACATCGCATCCCGTGGTCCTTTTCTCGGGCCGACAGGTGCGCAGTGAGGGGGTTCAGTGGGCTGCAAGCGCACGTGAACAACCGCGCGCCATGGCGCCCACGTCTTCTGGCTTTGGCGTTGATAGCTCCGGGGTGCGTACTCCTGTGCGCATTCTGGCTCGAGGCGCAGCCAGCGCTCCTCACCGTCACGGCGCTCCTCCTCGATCGCATGTTCATACCAGCGACAGTCCTGCAGTTCGCGGGCATTGCTGCAATCGTCGTCGGGACGTGGCCGGTGATGCGGGCCGGCTGCCTCGTTGCGGGTGGTATCAGCATCGCCGTCGGCGTGTCCGTGCTCTTGACCTTTCGACAGCCGACGGACTACGCCGGGGTGACTCTCGCGGCATTGACGACACTCGCTGGCGGCGCTTTGGTTTGGCGAGTCCGCCCGTGGGGGACGGCATCCTTCGAATTCCATCCTCGCCATGGCGCAGTGGTGGCATCGGCGATCCTTGCGCTGCTGCCCGTCATTCAATTCTGGCACGTCTCGTCCTATGTGCCTTCGCGCACGGCTTCTACGGTCGGCGTTGAGGTGTCTTCCGACGCCGCCACGTCAACGAGCGGTGTGGAAGACGCCCTGACTGTGACGATTGTCAATAGTGGAAACATCGGCGCACTGGTGATATCGTCCGAGCTGATCGTGTGTTATCGATCGGCGGTGGTTGGGTCTTCATTTCCGGAAGAGCTCTATGTCGACCCTGACTGCACGACCGAACAAATTCTAGACAACTTCACAGAAATAGACGCTCGAAGCACGTGGAGGATACAGAAGGCCGTTGACCGCCCCGAGATTCCGCCTGCTGACTTTAGAGTACTGGAAGCTGTCGTCCTCCTGTGGTACGGACGCCAAGATCGGCTCAAGGTGGGCGACGAGATCGAGGACTTTGCCACTGAGGCGGAACTCGCTCAGTGCAATCTGGACGACGACGAGATCAGGGCCTACCAGGTAGTTGACGACTCGCGGGCGCAGGGCCTGACACAGAAGCCGCGCCGGATCGTCACGGTGCGCCAAGGCCCCCAGGGCGATCAGGGCGATGCGTACTTCGCGTTCCAGGCGCAAGGTGAAGACGTGTGCAACGAGTATGGGCTCCCGCTCAACTCCAAGTATCCCCTTCAGGAACAAGTGGGTTTAACGAACGTTCGACTGAACTACTCTGCGTGGCTCACCGAGCGTTAGGACAACGCCGGGTCGTGCTGTTCCTGTCGTACCGGTAGCGGTACGACCGCCACGCCCGGTACTCGAGTGGTGCGGTTTCATCACGACGTTCTGAGCGCAGTCGTCGGTGCGGTCCTCGTCTCGTCGCTACTCTCTGGCCGTGAGCGGTTGGCAGCAGACGTACCGCATGGACGGTGGCGAACGGGTCGAGGGCACCTGGCGGACGGTCTTCATCCACAACGGGGACACGTTCTACCTGACGGAGCTCAAGATCTACGAGGACGGCCTCGTCGACTGCTGGGGCCTCGTCGACCTCGCCGAGTTCCGGCAGAAGGTCGCGTCCGGGTGGGTCGCCACGGAGCTGCCCGCCGGGGCCCGGGTCTCGGCACATCTGCTGGCGAGCTGGACCGCCACGGAACCGACGAACCACCTCAGCGGCGACGAGCTCGTCCGGGAGGTCGTCGACGAGGTCGACCGGCTCGCCGGCAGGCCGACGGCGGCCGGCAGGTGCATGGCCGCGCTCGAGCGCTTCCTCGAGACGCCGAGCGAGGAGGGACGTGCGGCGGTCCGCGCCGCGTACGGCGAGATCCCCCGGCACCTGCGCAGGTTCGTCCTCGGCGACATGGACGCCAAGGACCTGCCGCTGCGCACGCTCATGACGCCGGCCGGGACCGTCGCGGACGGCCGGACGGTGACGGCCGCCGACCACGAGCGAGCCACGGCCTACTTCGCGGAGCGCAGACCGCGCGCCGACAAGGCGGCAGCGGCCACCCGCACGACGCGCACCCCACGGCGCACGACGACGCTCGTGCCGCAGACCTCCTACCCGAACGGGTGGCCCGCAGAGCTCGGCGCCACCGCGCTCCGGCCCGAGTTCCCCCGCCCGATCCGGTACCGAGGCCGGACCTACCCGAGCGCGCACCACGCGTTCTGGTCGGCCGCCCTCGAGGACCGCGGCCGCCGATCCGACGTCCTGTCCGCGCCGACGCCGTTCGCGGTCGAGAAGGCGGCGCGCGCTGCCGGCCTCCGGCCTGACTGGCCCGATCGGCAGCTCGCCGTCATGACCGACCTGCTGCGGCACCGGTTCGGGAAGGAGAAGGACCTCGCGCAGCTCCTCCGCTCGACCGGGAGCTCGCAGATCCTCTACCAGGCGTTCGACGACCACGTGTGGGGCTGCGCCGACGGCGGCGAGAACTGGATGGGACGACTGCTCGAGCTCGTCCGATCCGAGCTCGCCGACGAAGCAGCTGGCGGGGTGGGCCCTCGACGCTGGAGGCGATGACGCCCCGACCGGCGCACGACGACGGGACTCGCGTCGACCGGCCGGTCGGCGCGTGCACCGCCCCAAGCGGCCGCGGCCCGCTCAACCCTCAGCCGGGCGGGCACGATGTCGCCTGTGAGCCTGAAGACGCGACCGACGCTGTTCCTGACCGTGGGGCTTCCCGGGACCGGGAAGACGACCGCGGCGCGCCGGGTAGAGGCCGAGCAGGACGCGCTGCGCCTCACCAAGGACGAGTGGGTGAAGGCGCTGTACGGACTGGCGAACCCGCCGTCGGCCTCGGACGTCATCGAGGGCCGCCTGATCGAGATCGGACTGCGTGCCCTCGAACTCGGCATCAACGTCGTCGTCGACTTCGGACTGTGGAGTCGAGATGAGCGCTCCGCACTCCGGCAGGCAGCGACAGACCGTGGGGCAGACGTCGAGATGCTCTACGTGGAGCTGACCCCGGCCGAGCAGCGGAGTCGGCTGGACCAGCGCCAAGCGGACGAGCCGCACACGACCTGGCCCATGTCGGACGAGGAGCTCGCCAGGTGGGCGGGCGCGATCGAGGTCCCGTCGCCGGGTGAGATCGATGGCAGTGAGCCTGTGGGCCGTCCACCGGACGGGTTCGGCACGTGGGACGAGTGGCGGGTGCACCGCTGGCCGCCGCTGGCGCCCTGACGCCGTCCTGCGCTGGGCGGGTCGGGGAAAGCGAAAGGCCCCCTGGCGCCAGCGCTTCCGCTGACCAGAGGGCCTTTCACACTGTCGGGGTGGCGGGATTCGAACCCACGACCTCTTCGTCCCGAACGAAGCGCGCTACCAAGCTGCGCCACACCCCGTGGAGCCCCGTAAGGATAGCCGACGGGTGCCCCTACGACGAAACCGGATACGGTCAGCCGGCGACGAGTGTGAGCAGCGTCGCCTCGGGGCGGCAGGCGAACCGCACCGGGGCGTACGGCGAGGTCCCGAGCCCGGCGGAGACGTGCAGCCACGTGGACCCGGCGCCACCCGGGCGGTCGGGGCGCGGTCCGGGCCAGCCGTGCAGACCTTTGGCCCGGCGGGTGTCCAGGTCGCAGTTCGTCACGAGCGCGCCCCAGCCCGGCACGGCGAGCTGGCCGCCGTGGGTGTGGCCGGCGATCGCGAGGTCCACGTCGTCGTCGTGCATCGCGTCGAGCACGCGCCGGTAGGGGGCGTGCGTGACGCCGACGTGCAGGTCGACGCTGCCGTCGCCGGTGCGGGCGTCGTCCGGTCGGCCCGCGGGCGGGTACCGGTCGAGGTTCATGTGCGCGTCGTTGGTGCCGACGAGCGAGAGGCGGCGGCCGTCGACCTCGACGACGTCCCGGCGGTTGTCGAGGTCGATCCAGCCGGCGTCACGGAACCGGGCGCCGAGCTCGCGCCACGGCAGGTGCACGGGCTCCGGGTGGTGCGGCACGCGGGCGTCGGGCAGCAGGTACCGCGCCGGGTTCTTGAAGATCGGCGCGATGAAGTCGTTCGAGCCCCACACGAACGCGCCGGGCCGTGCCAGGTGCGGCTCGAGCGCGTGCAGCAGCGCGGGCATCGCGTCGAGGTGGGCCCAGTTGTCGCCGGTGTCGACGACGAGGTGGGGGTCCAGGGACGCGAGGTCACGCACCCAGTCGACCTTGCGCTGCTGACCGGGCAGCAGGTGCAGGTCGGACAGGTGCAGGATCCGCAGGGGTGCCTGCCCGGCCGGGAGCACCGGCACGGTCAGCTCGCGCAGCGTGTACCAGCGGACCTCGACGAGCGACGCCCAGGCGAGGGCCGCGGCCCCGGCGAGCGCGAGGCCGCCGGCGGTGCGGGCCAGGGTGCCTGCACCGCCGGACGCGGAGCCCATCAGTGGCCGCCGTTCCCGCCGCCGTTGCCGTTCCCCGGGAAGCCGGGCAGCCCGGGACCGGCCGGCGGCTGCCCGTTCGAGAGGCGCAGCGTCACCACGGAGCCGGGCGTCGTGCTCCCTGTCGGGCTCTGCTCGGCGACCGAGCCGGCAGGGACCGTCGAGGCGACCGGGTTCGGGTCGACCGACACGGAGAACCCGGCACCCTTGAGTGCCGCGGTGGCGTCACCCACGGACTTCCCGACGACGTTCGGCACGAACTTCTTCTCGCCGAACACCTGCTTGTCGTCGGGTGCGGCGAACGCGGGGTTCGGCGCACCGTCGAGCGCCTGGACCATGAAGGCCTTCCACAGCGGGGCGGCGAACGTCGCACCGAACAGCCGGGGGTAGAACTTGCCCTTGATGATGACGTCCTGCACGGGGGTGGGCTTCGCGCTGAAGCCGATCCAGGACACCGTGGCGAGCAGCGGCGTGTAGCCGGCGAACCAGGTGTACTCGTTCTCCGACGTCGTACCGGTCTTGCCGGCCGACGGGAACGGCGGCTCGCCGACGCCTCGCGCCGTGCCGTCCCAGATCCCGCTGAGCGCGAAGTTGATCGCGTTGGCGTACTTCGGGTCGATCGCCTGGTGGCAGCCCGCCTGCGGGACCGGGAGCTCGGTGCCGGCCGGGTCCTTGACGCTGGTGATGGCGATCGGGGCGCAGTACACGCCACCGGACGCGAACGTCGCGTACGCGGCGGCCATCGTCAGCGGCGCGACCGTGTCGGAGCCGATGATGTTGGCGGGGTACGGCTTGTACGGCTCGGGAGCGACGGTGCGGGAGCCCGGCGTGTGGACGCCGAGGTCGGTCGCGCCCTGCATGATCGCGCACAGGTCGAGCTTGGTGCCCATCGCGATGTACGCGGAGTTCACGGAGTTACGGGTCGCGTCGAGGACGGTCATCGGGTGCGTCTCGCCGCCGCTCGAGTTGTGGAACTTGTACGTCCCGCCCGAGAGCTTGGTGCAGCTGCCGTGGAACGCGTTCATCGGGTACTGCAGGGGCGTCGCGTCGATCGTCTCGTACAGGCTGTGCCCCTCCTTCAGCCACTCGAGGAGGGTGAACGGCTTGAACGTCGAGCCGGGGGAGAAGCCTTGCGAGGCGCCGTACTGGAAGTCGGTGTTGTAGTTGATCGGCTCGTCACCGGGGTTCGCCGCGACCGGCGTGTAGTTCCGGTTCTGCGCCATCGCGAGGATCTTGCCCGTGCCCGGCTGGACCGTCACGAGCGCGTCGGCGACGCCTGACGTGTCGTCGACGGGGATCGAGGCCTTGACCTCGGCGTCGGCGATCGTCTGGAGCCGCGGGTCGAGCGTCGTCGTGATGATGAGGCCGCCGCGGTAGAGGACCGCCTTGCGGTCGTCGGGTGTCGGGCCGAACGCGGGGTCGTTGACGATGACCTTCGTGACGTAGTCGCAGAAGTAGCCGGCACCCGCGACCACGTCGCCCGCCGTCATGCAGCCCTGCCGGAGCGGGTGCACGTTGAGCGTCGCGGGGAGTGGGGTGGTGACGCCGGCGGTGTACTCCTCGGCGGTGATGTAGCCCTGCTTCTTCATGTTGAGCAGGACGCGGTTGCGGCGCGTCTCCGAGTCCCCGGGGTTGATCGTCGGGTCCCACTTGGTCGGGCTCTGGGTGATGCCGGCGATCGTCGCGGCCTCGAGGTAGTTGATGTCCTTCGCGGGCTTGCCGAAGTAGTACTGCGCCGCCGACTCCGCGCCGTACACCGAGGCGCCGAACTGGGCGATGTTCAGGTACTTCTCGAGGATCTGGTCCTTCGTCATCGTCTTCTCGAGGGCGATGGCCAGCTTGGCCTCGCGCAGCTTGCGCGCGTACCCCTCGGTGCCCTCGTGCTCCTTCGCCGCCTCGACCGCGGCGAGCTGCTCGGCCTTGGTGCCGGTCGACAGCGCCTTCTCGATCAGCACGTTCTTCACGTACTGCTGGGTGAGCGTCGAGGCGCCCTCCTGGTCCTGACCGGCGAGGTTCTTGACGAACGCGCGCGCCATGCCCTGGGGGTCCACGCCCGCGTGCTCGTAGAACCGCCTGTCCTCGGTCGCGATGACCGCGTGCTGGAGCAGCGGCGAGATCTCGGTGAGCGGCACGACGACCCGGTTCTGGTCGTAGAACGTCGCGAGCAGTGAGCCGTCGGCCGCGAGGATCGTCGACTTCTCCGGCAGCGTCGTGGTCCCGAGCTCGGTCGGCAGCCCGTCGAAGGCGGTGATCGAGAGGTCGGTGACGCCGTTCGCGGCGGCGACGCCCGGGAGCGTCAGCCCGGCGGCGAGCACACCGCCGACGCCGGCCACGAGGACGAAGGACAGCAGGAGGGCCAACGCCTGGAAGGCGTTGACCTGTCGGCCGCGCGAGCGCGCAGGGTTCGGCATGCCGACAGGGTAGTCGGGCGTCCTTGCAGGACCGGCCCGCTGTCGCGCGGCGGGGTGGACCTGCACCCAACCTGCACATGCGGGAGGCGGTCACGGAACATGGTCACCCGTCCATCAGTCGATATGACCCGAATGGAGGCTCGCCAGATGCCTCCGGCACCCGCTAGTTTCCCGGCAGGACCCGGGAGCGTTCGCTGCGGCACGCTCCCGTCATCGCGCCAGGAGGGCGAGTGTCGACTGTCACCTACGACGCGCACTGGACGGCGGTTGCCGCGTGCGGCACGGGCAAGATCTCGCCCGACGCCCTGTTCGTCGAGGGTGCCGCGCAGCGCGAGGCCCGGACGGTGTGCTTGGGCTGTCCGGTGCGCCTGGAGTGCCTCGCCGACGCGCTCGACAACCGCATGGACTTCGGGGTCTGGGGCGGCATGACCGAGCGGGAGCGGCGCGCGCTGCTGCGCCGCCGGCCGGACGTGCGGTCCTGGTGGTCCGAGCTGGTCGGCTCGGAGAGCGGAGCGCTCCCGGTCCGGTGAGAGCGCTTGCACACCGCGTGGTCAGGTGCGCACTAGGGTGTGGCGCATGGCCACGAAGTGGGAGTACGCGACGATTCCGCTCATCATCCACGCCACGAAGGCGATCCTCGACCAGTGGGGGGCCGACGGCTGGGAGCTGGTCCAGGTGATCCAGGGTCCCGACGCCGGGCTGGTGGCGTACCTCAAGCGGCCCAAGGAGTCCTGATGGGTGCGGCCGCCCGGCTGGCCGAGCTCGGCCTCGAGCTGCCGCAGGTCGCGCTGCCCGTCGCGGCGTACGTCCCGGCCGTCCGGTCGGGCGCCTACGTCCACACGTCCGGGCAGCTGCCCTTCGTCGACGGTGCGCTGCTCGCCACGGGCAAGGTCGGCGCCGACGTCGCGCCGGACGACGCGACGGTCTACGCCCGCACCGCGGCCCTGAACGCCCTCGCGGCGGTCGCGGCGGTCGTCGCGGCCGACGGCGGACCCACGGGTGCCGACGCGCTCGACCGGATCGCGCGCGTCATCAAGGTCGTCGGGTTCGTGGCGAGCGACCCGGCGTTCACCGGGCAGCCCGCCGTGGTCAACGGCGCGAGCCTCCTGCTGCACGACGTGCTCGGCGACGCCGGGGTGCACGCCCGGTCGGCCGTCGGCGTGGCGGTGCTGCCGTTGGACTCCCCGGTCGAGGTGGAGATCGTCGTCGAGCTGAAGGCCTGACCGGCCGGGCCTCAGCGGGCCCGGCGCTCCAGCCTGTCGACGTCGAGGAGCACCACGGCGCGGCCCTCGCGGCGGACCCACCCGCGCGCGGCGAAGTCGGCGAGCGCCTTGTTGACGGTCTCGCGCGACGCGCCGACGAGCTGGGCGAGCTCCTCCTGCGTGAGGTCGTGCGCGACCCGCACCCCTTCGTCGACGGGCTCGCCGAACCGCGTCGACAGGTCGAGCAGCGCCTTCGCGACACGACCGGGCACGTCCGAGAAGACGAGGTCGGCGAGCGCCTCGTTCGTGCGCCGCAGCCGGCGCGCGAGCGCCTGGAGGAGCTGCTGGGCGACGGACGGCTTGTCGTGCAGCCACCGGACCAGCTCGGTGTGCCCGAGCTCCAGCACGACGGCGTCGGCGACGACGGTCGCGGTCGCGGTCCGCGGGCCCGGGTCGAACAGGGACAGCTCGCCGAACATCTCGCCCGGGCCGAGCACGGCGAGCAGGTTCTCCCGCCCGTCGTTCGAGCGGCGGCCGAGCTTGATCTTGCCCTCCCGGACCACGTAGAGCCGGTCGCCCGGGTCGCCCTCGTGGAAGAGCGTGTCGCCGCGGACCGCCTCGATCGGCTTCATGCTCTCGACGAGCGCCGACGAGGCCTCCGGGTCGAGCCCCGCGAACAACGGGGCCGTCAGCACGATGTCGTCCTCCA
This sequence comes from Cellulomonas chitinilytica, assembly GCF_016862675.1. Lineage (GTDB taxonomy): Bacteria > Actinomycetota > Actinomycetes > Actinomycetales > Cellulomonadaceae > Cellulomonas > Cellulomonas chitinilytica. Next base: position 214,829 of record NZ_BONK01000006.1, read on the forward strand.
CCGTGGCACACACCTTCCCGGCCGCTGTGCGGCCAGCCGGCCGCCCGCGCCCACGTCGGACGGTGACGGCATCGAGCCTGGGGCGGCCGCGACGAGCGACCACAGCCCCCACAAGTCTGCCCCATGCAGGGCAGGACCTGCGGCCTAGCCGCGCCCGAGGGGCTTGTGGAGGAGCTGGGAGGCGGTCCCGGGGTCGTCCGCGAGGTTCGCGATGAGCCGCTCGGTGGCGCGGGTGAGGGCCGCCTCGACCCCCGCCTGGTACGTCGCGAGCCTGGCGTCCAGGGCCCGCAGCTCGTCGAGCTGGGCGATGTCGCCGCCCGCCTGACCGGCGTCGAGCACGGCCGCGAGCTCTGCGGGTCGCGGCACGGTGACGCCCACCTCGAGCGGCAGGTGGAACGCGACACCCTCGCCGAGGACGTCCGGACCCGTCGCCCGGGCGACCGCGAGGTCGAGCCGTGCGCGCACGATGCGGCGCCACCAGGAGACGCGTGCGTGCTCGACGCGCAGGGCGCGACGGTCGAGGCGCAGGTCACGAACCCGTTGTTCGACGGGTGGCGTCATGGGGTGGGCCCTCCTCGGGGAGCGTTCCTCCTCGTTCTCGGTGCCCGGGAGGCCCGACTTGAGCGTTCCGGCCGACGCGTCCCCCGTCGGGAGCAACCGGGCACGTGTCACCGCGCTCAGGAGTGAACGCGCATGTCAGAGGGCCGTCCTAGGCTCGCCGTGTGACGACGACCGCACAGGAGTCCGCACTGGCCCGGACGCGTCGGGCGAGGCGGGTCGACCGCGCGCTCGCGGTCCGGTACCCCGACGCGCACTGCGAGCTCGACTTCACGTCGCCGTTCGAGCTGCTGGTGGCGACGGTGCTGTCGGCCCAGACCACCGACGTCCGCGTGAACCTCACGACGCCGACGCTGTTCGCCCGCTACCCGGACCCGCAGTCGCTCGCGGCGGCGAACCCGGACGAGCTCGAGGAGATCCTGAAGCCCACCGGCTTCTTCCGGGCGAAGGCCAGGTCCGTCACGGGGCTGTCGCAGGCGATCGTCGAGCGGTTCGGCGGTGAGGTCCCCGGCCGGCTGAAGGATCTCGTCACGCTGCCGGGCGTGGGACGCAAGACGGCGAACGTGGTGCTCGGCAACGCGTTCGGGGTCCCCGGCATCACCACCGACACGCACGTCCTGCGGCTCTCGAAGCGGCTCGGGTACACGGAGAGCGACGACCCGCTCGTGGTGGAGCGTGAGCTCGGCGACCTGCTGCCCAAGAAGGACTGGACGATGGCCTGCCACCGGCTGATCTTCCACGGCCGGCGCACCTGCTTCGCCCGCAGGCCGGCGTGCGGCGCGTGCCCGGTGGCAGCGCTGTGCCCGTCGTACGGCGCCGGCGAGACCGACCCCGTGAAGGCCGCGGCGCTGGTGAAGGACTAGCGCCCGGCACCCGAGCGCCGAGGCGGACGGGCCACGATCCGGTCGTTCACCTGGACGGACGCATCCCCTGGACGGACGCACCCCCTGGGCGGGGACGCGACCGCACAGTGGCCGTCGTGGCACCCTGACGCCGTGACGCACCCTCGGACGGCTCTGATGTTGGCGCTCGACGAGCAGGTCGGGCCTACCGCCGGCGCGCACGGGTTCGAGGTCACGAGACCCCGCTTCGGCTCGATCGACCGCAGGTGGGTGCGACGCAACGCCGTCGGTGACGTCGCCGTGGTCGAGGTGGCCGCAACGGCGGGGCCCAGCGAGGGTGACCTCCGCGCGTTCGAGCTGTGGATCGCCGTCACTCCCGAACCGGCGCTCGCACGGCTCCGGCAGGGTCAGAGCGAGTCGGTGGTGCAGGCGCTCCAGCACTCGGCGTCGCTCGGCATGTACACCGCGGTGCTGCCCCCGCCGGGCGGCGAACCCACCCCCGGGTCGGGCTCGTGGTGGAAGGTCCCCGAGGCCGACGTGGCGCCCGAGGTGGCCGCGGGCATCGCCGCGGAGCTCGAGCGCACCGGCTGGCCGACCCTCACCCGGCTGCTCGACCGCGAGGCGCTGCTCGCCCAGGTCCGCTCCGGCGACCTCGGCAACCGGACCACCGCGAGCCCGCGCGTGCTGGCCGGAGCCGAGGCGATGCTGCTCGCCGACCGGGGGCCGAGCCCCCGGCTGGACGAGCTGATCGCGATGCTGGACGAGGGTGTCGACGGCCGGGGCCGCCCGTACGCAGGCGTCGCCACGGCGTTCCTCCGGGCCCGGGCCGGCGAGCGGGCGCCCGCACGGGCACGCGGGGCGAGGGCATGGTTCCGGCGCCGGCACAAGGGTGCTCGCCCGGCCGGCTGAGGCACGGGGGACAGGGTGCTCGTCCGGCCGAGGCGCCGGCGCGGCCTGCTAGACCGGGACGGTGTCGCCGAGCCAGTCGAGCAGCAGCTCGGTGACGGTCTCGGGCACCTCGTCGGGCAGGTAGTGCCCCGCAGAGGCGACGAGCTCGTAGCGGTAGTCGGGCCCGAGGAGGGCGGCCGTGCTCGACGAGAGCGCCGCCCGGGGCGCGGGGCGCAGGCCGTCCCGCGCCCCGTGCACCTGCAGCACCGGCAGCGGCCGCGTGGACTCCAGGGCCGAGTGGTACCGCCGGCCGTCGAGCCGCGGCGTCGAGCGCACGAGCCAGCGGAGCTGCTCCATCTGGCTGTGCGCCGCGAACGGCACACGGATCGCGTCGCGGTACGTCCGCTCGGTGCCCGCGTCGGGCCAGCCGGGCGTGCCGCCCCACTCGGAGAGCAGCTGCGCGACGAGGTCGCCGCGGGTCAGCGCCCGCTCGGGGAACGACGGGAGCTGCACGAACGCGAGCCGCCGCATCGCCCCGGGACGGATCGCCGCCCGGGGGTGCCACTGCATGTCGAGGGGATGGGGGGCACCCAGCGCGGCGACGGCCCGGACCACCTCCGGGTGGAGCGCCGCGAGCGCCCACGCGATCTCGCCACCGGTGCCGTTGCCGACCACGACGGCCTGCGTCGCACCGAGCGACCGCACGACGCCCGCGACGTCGGTCGCGAGCGTCGGCACGTCGTACCCCTGCGGCGGCTTGTCGGACCCGCCGGTGCCGCGGACGTCCATCGCGGCGACCCGGTAGCCGGCCGCGGCCAGCGCGGGGAGCTGGTGGCGCCACGCCCACCAGAACTGCGGGACGCCGTGCAGGAGGACGACGAGCGGGGCGTCACGGTCGTCGGGTCCGCACACGGCGACGTGGAAACGTGCGCCGTTCGCGGCCACGAACCGGTGCTGCCACGGGCCGTCGATCAGGAGCGTGGCGGAGTCGACGGTCGTCATCGAGGCGAACTTACCCGACCGTTCCGGCTCCCAGCCCGACGCCGCGGGCGTGGTGCCGGTCGCGTCGCCACAGGGCCGCGCCGCCCAGCAGCGCGGCCACGAGCGAGGCCGCCAGGACGGCGACCACGACGTGCTCGTCGTGCGCGCTGCCCTCACCGAACGCCAGCTCCCCGACGAGCAGGGACACCGTGAAGCCGATGCCACCGACGAGCCCGACGGCGAGCACGTCGGCCCAGCCGAGCCCAGGCGCGAGCGTGGCCCGCGTGAACCGGGCGACGAGCCAGGTCGCGGCGAGGATCCCGACCGGCTTGCCGACGACGAGGCCGAGCGCGACCCCTTGCGCGACGGGGTCGGCGAGGGTGTCGCCGAGCACCCCCTGGTCGAACGTCACGCCCGCGGCGAAGACGGCGAACACGGGGACCGCCACGCCGGCGGACCAGGGCCGCCACCGGTGCTCCCACCGTTCGGCGAGCGAATACTCGGGCGGTCCCGGCAGCCGCAGCGCCCGCTGGGTAGCCGCGGCCGTCGCGGGTGCGGTGAGGCCGAGCAGCACCCCGGCGATCGTCGCGTGCACGCCGGACGCGTGCAGCAGGGCCCAGGCGAGCACGCCGAGGGGGAGCAGGAGCCAGCCCGACGTCCACCCGCGGCGCACGACGAGCGCGAACACGGCCACCGTCGCGAGGGACGCGACGAGCGGGCCCAGGGCCACGTGGTCGGTGTAGAACACGCCGATCACGACGATCGCGAGCAGGTCGTCGACCACCGCGAGCGTGAGCAGGAACGCGCGCAGGGAGTTCGGCAGGCTGCGGCCGACGAGGGCGAGCACCGAGACGGCGAACGCGATGTCCGTCGCGGTCGGCACCGCCCAGCCGGCCAGGTCGCCGCCGACGGCCCGGACGTTCACGGCGACGAACAGCGCCGCCGGGACGAGCATGCCGCCGACGGCCGCGACGATCGGCACGACCGCCCTGCGGGGGTCGCGCAGCTCGCCGGCCACGATCTCCCGCTTGAGCTCCAGCCCGACGACGAAGAAGAAGATCGCGAGCAGGCCGTCGGTGGCCCAGGAGGAGACCGTCAGGTCGAGGTGCAGCGCCGCCGGTCCGAGGACCGTGCCCGACACCGACTCGTACGACGCGGGCGCCACGTTCGCCCACAGGAGCGCGACGACGGTGCCGACCAGGAGCAGCACCCCGCCGGCCCGCTCCTCGCGGAGGGTGTCGGCGAGGTTGCGCTCACCTCCGGGGGTGAGCGCCCCGAACAGGCGCTCCCCGACGCGTCGCACGGTCAGGCGTCGAGAGGCTCGGGGACGCCCGACCGGTCGTCGAGCGCGTTCCGGCGGTCCTTCGGCGGGTCGAACCGGTAGCCGACGTTGCGGACGGTGCCGATGAGCTGCTCGTGCTCGGGGCCGAGCTTGGCGCGCAGCCGTCGCACGTGGACGTCGACCGTGCGCGTGCCCCCGTAGTAGTCGTAGCCCCACACCTCCTGCAGCAGCTGGGCGCGGGTGAACACGCGGCCCGGGTGCTGCACGAGGTACTTGAGGAGCTCGAACTCCTTGTACGTGAGGTCGAGCGGGCGGCCCCGGAGGCGGGCCGTGTAGCCGCCCGCGTCGATCGTGAGCTCGCCGGACGAGATCTCCTGCGGGGCGTCGTCGAAGCTCGTCGTCGCCGCACGCTCCATGACGAGACGGAACCGGGTCTCGACCTCCGCGGGCCCCGCCGACTCCAGGACGATGTCGTCGGCACCCCACTCCGCGGTGACGACCGTGAGGCCGCCCTCCGTGAGGACGAGGACGAGCGGGACCGTCAGGCCGGTCGCGCGCAGCAGGCGGCAGGTGGTCCGGGCCGTCACCAGGTCACGGCGCGCGTCGAGCACGACGATGTCCGCGTCCGGTGCGTCGACCAGCGCCGACGGTTCGACGGGGAGCACGCGGACACGGTGGGAGAGCAGTCCGAGAGCCGGGAGCACCTGGGCGGAGCCCCCGGACGCTGGAGTGAGCAGCAGCAGATCCGCCACCTGGTACCTCCCCGCGTGCGAGTGGTGGACACGGTACCGCCTGGCCCGCACGCTTCGCGCCGACCGTCTGCCGACCGACCGGCAGGTGGCGGCGCGTCTGCGACAATCGTCGCCGTGCAGACCCCCTCGTCCCCGACCCGCGCGCCCCGGTAGCGGCCCGTGCAGCTCGCTACGCGTGCGGTCGTCACGGCCGCCCTCGCCGCCCTGGTCGCCGTCGCCGGGTACTTCGGGGGGATCTACGTCGCCGGTGCCGCGGGCCTGCTCGCGCTCGTGTTCGCCGTCGGCTGGCCCAGCCTCGCCGGCCTGCCCTTCCGCCCCGGCTCCACGGTCGTCGTCGCGCTCGCCGGTCTCGGTGGCGTGGCGGTCGTCCACTTCGTGGCCGACGAGCCGTACCTGCGGGACCTGCCCGTCGTCCTGGCCGGCGCGATCGTGCTCGCGTTCATCAACGAGCTGCTGCGGCGCGACGGCCGGCCGCGGCTCGTCGAGTCGGTGTCCGGGACCGTCGCGGGGACGGCCGTCGCCGTCGCCGTCACGGGCTGGGTGGCGACCGACCGGTCGGCGGGCGGCGAGTCGCTCGTCGTGGCAGGCGCGACCGCGCTGGCCGTCGGGTCCGCGGTCGTCGCACTGACGCTCGCGCCGCTGCTCGGTGCCGTCGTGACCTCGCTCGCCGCGACCGCCGCCGGTGCCCTGGCGGGTGCGCTGCTGCCCGGGATGGGGGTCGTCCCGGGTGCCGCGCTCGGGTTCGCGGTCGGCGTGCTCGTCGCCGCCCTGCACGCCCTGTTCGACCGGCTCCCCGCGCTGTCGCGCAAGACCGCGGCGCTCGCGGCCGTCACGCTCCCCGTCACGGTGACGGGCACCCTCGTGTACGTCGTCGGCCGGGTCCTCGGGGGCTGACGTGGGTCGTGTGCTGCTCGTCGTCGCCGTCCTGGTGCTGGCCACCGGGCTGGGGCTGTGGTGGCGGGCGCGCAACGGCCGGTTCACCGCCGTCGACCCGCGGGTCGTCGCCGACGCGGAGCACACGCCGACGACGGGCGACGAGACCCGCCTGACGGCCGCCGAGATCGGCGCGCCGCTGGGGTCGAGGGTGACGTTCGTCCAGATGTCCAGCGCGGTCTGCACCCCGTGCCGCCGCACCCACGCCGTCCTCACGCAGGTGGCCGCGGAGCACGAGGGCGTCTCACATGTGGAGCTGGACGTGGAGGAGCACCTCGACCTCGTGCGACGCTTCCACGTGATGCGCACGCCCACCACCCTGCTGGTCGACGCCCACGGCGTCGTCGTCGGTCGCCTCTCCGGCGCGACCGACCGCCGGCATGCGCTCGCCGCGCTCGCCTCGTGCCTCGACGGCTCGAACCCCGGCGGCTCGTGTCCGGACGGGGTCCTGCCCCGCTGACGACCGAGCGCCCCGGCACCGCCGAGGCCCCCGGTGCACCGCGAGCCGGTGCCCACGTCACCGGGCGACGACCCCGGCCCCGCCGCCGTCCAGCCGCAGCCCGTCCGCGGCACCCCCAGACCCCCGGAGAACACCCGTGTCCGAGCCCGTCCCGTCCACCGTCACCCCGTCGGCACCCGCCTCTGCGCCCGCCTCTGCACCCGCCTCTGGGCCCGCTTCTGCGCCCGCCGGCATCGACCCCCGCGGCCCGCGCTTCGGTGCCGCGCTCACCGCCGTGCTCCTGGTCGGCGTGCTGCTCCTCGGCACGTCGGCGGCCGCCACCGCGCTCCTCGCCGTCGTCGCCGCGGGCTTCGCCCTCGGCGTCGCCTTCGGGGTGGGCGGCACCTGGCAGGGCGTGCTGTTCCGGAAGGTCGTCCGGCCCCGGCTCGCACCGCCGACCGAGCTCGAGGACCCGCGCCCGCCGCGGTTCGCGCAGCTCGTCGGGCTCGTCGTGACCGGCGTCGGGCTCGTGCTCGCGCTGGTCGGCGTGTCCGCGGCGGTGCCCGTCGCGGCGGCGTTCGCGCTCGTCGCGGCGTTCCTCAACGCGGTGTTCGGGCTGTGCCTCGGGTGCGAGCTGTACCTGCTCGGCGTCCGGCTGCGGGCGCGCGCCTGAGCGGTCGCCGGGCGCGCGTGAGCGGACGTCAGTAGACGAGCGCCTGCGCGCCCTCGGCGAGCGTCTCCTCGACGAACACGGCCGCGCCGGCGATCCGCACGCCCGGCAGCACGTCGTCCGGGGTGATGCCCCGCCGCGCCGCGCACTGCGTGCACACCGTGACCGTGCCGGACTCCAGCACGACCTCGAGGAGCTCGGCGAGCGGGGTGGCGTGCTCGAGGACCAGGTCGGCGGCGCGCCCGGGCAGGCCGAACCAGGCGGACTCGCCCGTGAGCCACAGGCTGACCTGCGCACCCGCGGCGACCGCGGCCGCAGCCACGGTGAGTGCCTGGTTGGCGGCCTCGGGACGGTCGGTGCCGGACGTGGTCTTGATCACCAGGCTGCGCGTCGGGGTGCTCACCGGAACAGGGTAGGGGTGCGTGCTCGTTAGGATCGGTGCCATGACTGTCACCGAGGGCGTCTTCATCGGTCTGCTCGTGGCGACGACCCTGACGATCGGCTGGTTCGCGGGTCTCGTCGTCTGGAAGCTCTACAAGGGCCAGCGCTGACCGCTCGCCCGATCATCAGGAGGACCTGACCCATGCCGTTCGTCCTGCCGGACCCCGAGGGCCTCGCCCCCGAGGTGTACCCGTTGGCGTGGCTCGTCGGCCGGTGGCACGGACCCGGCGTGGTCGGCTACCCGGGCATCGACGAGACGGCGTTCACCCAGGACGTGGTGTTCGACCACGACGGCGGCCCCTACCTGTCGTACACGTCGACCATCCGGCTCGTCGTCGCGCCGGACGACGCGGCGGCGCTGGACGAGGACGCCGCGGACGACGACGGCCCGGTGTGGGCCTCCGAGTCGGGGTACTGGCGGGTGCCGCCGGAGCGTCCCGACGACCTCACCGACGACCAGCACCCCGTCGAGCTGCTGCTCGCGGACCCGTCCGGCCACGTCGCCCTGTACGTGGGCACGGTCGGCAAGGGCCGCATCGACCTGGTGAGCGACCTCATCGCCCGGACGGCCAGCGGCGCCGACGTGAGCGCCGGCAAGCGGCTGTACGGGCTGGTGCAGGGCGAGCTCATGTGGGCGCACGACATCGCGGCGTTCGGTCAGCCCATGCAGTCCTACGCGTCGGCCCGGCTGGCGCGCGTGGAGCCGACGACGACGCCCGGCGACGAGGGCTGAGCCGGTGAGCGCTCCGGCCGAGGTCGAGGCCAGCCACGGTGAGCCGCCGCGGCACGTCAGCCCGCTGCTGCAGCGCCGCGGGGCCGTCGCCGGCTCCGGGCCGGACGCGGGGGTCGCGTGGCACTACGGTGACCCGACGGCCGAGCAGCGGGCGCTGACCCGGGGCGGGGCCGTCGTCGACCAGTCGCACCTCGGCGTCGTCCGCGTGGCCGGCCCCGACCGGCTGAGCTGGCTGAACTCGATCACCTCGCAGGAGCTGACCGCGCTGCCGCCGCGGACGTCCACGGAGCTGCTGGTGCTGAGCCCGCAGGGGCACGTCGAGCACGCGGCCGCGGTCGTCGACGACGGCGAGGCCACCTGGCTCGTCACCGAGACGCCGATCGCGCTCGCGGCGTGGCTGAACCGCATGAAGTTCATGCTGCGGGTCGAGATCGCGGACGTGACCGACGAGTGGTCCGCGATCGGCGAGCCCGTGTCCGCCGAGGGTGCCGCCGACGAGCCCGTGACGTGGCGCGACCCGTGGCCGACCACCGCCCCCGGCGGCACGCGCTACGGTCCCGCCGACGACGAGCACCCCGGCAACGACCGGCCCTGGCGGCTCGTGCTCGTCCCGCGTGCCCGGCTCGTCGACGAGGTGCGCGCCCGGGAGGCCGCCGGCTGGCCGCTCGTCGGCACCTGGGCGTCGGAGGCCGTCCGGGTGGAGGCGTTCCGTCCGCGCGCCGCCCGCGACGTCGACCACCGGACCATCCCGCACGAGCTCGACTGGCTGCGCACCGCCGTCCACCTGCACAAGGGCTGCTACCGCGGCCAGGAGACCGTCGCGCGCGTGCACAACCTGGGACGCCCGCCGCGGCGGCTCGTGCTGCTGCACCTCGACGGGTCCGGGCACCTGCTGCCTGAGCCCGGCGCCGACGTGCACGAGGTCACCGCCGACCACGAGCCCGGCCGGGTCGTCGGCAAGGTCACGACGGTCGCGCGGCACCACGAGCTCGGGCCGGTCGCGCTCGCCGTCGTCAAGCGGTCGACGCCCGTCGATGCCACGCTCGTCGTGGACTGCGAGGGCGGGGCCGTCGCCGCGGGCCAGGAGCAGGTCGTGCCGGGGGAGGGCGTGTCCGTGGACCGTCCCGCCCCGCGCGGGCCCGTGGCCCGCGGGCTCGGGGTGCACCCGAGCCTGTGACGTCCGGCCGGCGACGTCAGCCGACCGGTGCGGGTCCGTCGCACGAGGCGAGGGCCGCTGCGGTCCCGGACGGGGAGGTCCCATGAGCACCGGCGCCGCCAGTCCCGTCCCGCTGCCCGGGCCAAGCCCTCGGACCGGTCCGCGCAGGTCCGACGCCCGGCGGCTCGTCGAGGCCCGCGTCCGTCAGGGGTGGGCGCGGGTGGTCGGCTCGTGGTTCCCGATCCTGGAGGCCGCCGTCGCCGGTGGGATCGCGTTCGGCATCGCGCACTACCTGGTCGGCCACCCGTACCCGTTCTTCGCGCCGGTCAGCGCGTGGGTCGCGCTCGGGTTCTCGATGGACCGTTCGGTGCGCCGCGTCGCCGAGCTGGCGGCCGGTGTCGCGCTCGGGGTGGCGCTCGGCGACCTCGTCGTGCACGTCATCGGCTCCGGGGCCTGGCAGATGGCCGTGGTGCTGTTCGTCGCGGCGCTCATCGGCCGGTTCCTCGACCGCGGGGCCATGCTGACGACGCAGGCGGGCGTCCAGGCGATCGTCATCGTGGGGCTGCCCGTGGCCAGCGGCGGGCCGTTCGGGCGGTGGGTGGACGCCGTGATCGGCGGTGCCGTGGCGCTCGCCGTCGCGCTGCTGACGCCCAGCGACCCGCGACGGCGCCCGCGGGCCCTCGGCCGGTCGGCGGTCGACGAGCTCGCCGCGGTGCTGCACGCGCTCGCGCGCGGGCTCGACGCCCGGTCGCTGCCGGACATCGACGACGCGCTCCTGCGCGGTCGCGCGTCGCAGCCGGTGCTCGACGACTGGACCGAGACGGCCTCGAACGCGCAGGAGCTGTCCCGGGTCTCGCCGGCCAGCCGCCGGTACCACGACGAGCTCGGTGGGCTGGTGCAGGCGTCCGTGCTGGTCGACCGGGCCATGCGCAGCGCGCGGGTGCTCGTGCGGCGCTCGCGGGCCGTCGTCGAGGCGGAGCAGCCGCACGCGCTCGACGACGTCGCCGCGCAGGTCGAGGCGACCGCGCGCGCCGCCGACGAGCTCGCCCTGGCGATCGGCACCGGCCGCGACCCGGACCGGGCGCGGGAGCGGCTGCTCGACGTCGCGGGCCGCCTCGACCCGTTCGTGCTGGCCGCCGACGACTGGCAGGCGCAGAGCCTCGTCCTGCTGCACAGGTCGCTCGCGGTCGACCTGCTGGAGACGGCCGGCGTCCCGCCCCGGGACGCGCGCGAGCGGCTCCCGGAGATCTGACGGACCGACCCGCCCGACACCCGCCCCGCAGACGCGACCGTGACGCACGGCCGCCCGGTACGGTCGGCACGTGGAGGTCGCGGTCAGCGCGTTGCGCGCGGAGCTCAGGCAGTGGATCGAGGCCGCCCGCAGCGGCGAGGACGTGGTGATCACCGAGCGGGGCATCCCGGTGGCGCGGCTGTCCGGCATCGACGCGGCGGACCTGCTCACCCGGCTGGAGCGTGACGGGCTGCTGACGTCGCCCGACTCGCCGCGACCGGCCGCCCACCCCACGGCACGCCCCGCGCAGGCCGTGTCGGGCCTCGTGCGCCGGCTGCGGCGCTGACGTGGCGGTCGTCTACCTCGACACGAGCGCGCTCGTGAAGCTGTGCGTGCGCGAGGCCGGCAGCGAGCTCGTCGCCGCGCTGTGGGACGGCGCGGACCTCGTCGCGACGTCCCGGCTCGCCGACGCGGAGGTGCGGGCGGTGCTCGCCGCCGGCCGGCGGTCCGGCCACCTCGACGCAGGAGTCGCGGCGCACGCCGTCGCCGAGTGGGACCGGCTGTGGCCCGGCCTGCACGTGCTCGAGCTCGGCGCACCCGTGACGGCGCAGGCCGCGGCGCTCGTCGGGCGTCACCCGCTGCGGGCCGCCGACGCGCTGCACCTCGCGTCCGCGCTGGCCCTGCGGTCGCCGGACCTCGTGGTGGCCGCGTGGGACGAGCACCTCGTCGCCGCGGCACGGGCGGAGGGCCTGCGCGTCGTGCCGTGACGCTGCTGTGTCGCGACCTGCCGGGGCGCCCGTGCGTCTCGTAGGCTCGGCGCGTGTCCATCGCCGGAATCCAGGTCGTCCTCTTCTTCCTCTTCTACCTCGCCATCTTCGCGCTCGCCGTGTGGGCGGCCGTCGACCTGATGACGCGGCCCACGTCGGCGTTCCCGGCCGCCGGCAAGCGGACCAAGTCGTTCTGGGGGGCGATCCTCGCGGCGGCCGTGGTGGTGTCGTTCCTGTCGATCCCGCTCAACGTCATCCCGTTCCCGCAGTTCCTCGGGCTGCTGGCCGCGGTCGCGGCGATCGTCTACCTCGTCGACGTCCGGCCGGCCGTGAAGCCGTACTCGAAGCGCCGCGGTGGCGGCTCGCGCGGACCGTGGGACAACGGGCGCGGCTGGTGAGCGCACCCGACGTCGGCGCGCACGCCGTCCCGGTCGCTCGGGTAGTGCGCGGTGACCTCGTCGAGTCGGTGCACCACGGGCACGTCGTGGTGCTGGCGCCCGACGGGTCGGTGCGGCTCGCGCTCGGCGACCCGGACGTCGTCGTGTGGGCGCGCTCGTCGCTCAAGCCGCTGCAGGCCGTCGGGATGCTGCGGCTCGGGCTCGACGTCGACGACGAGGAGCTGGCGCTCGTCTGCGCGAGCCACAACGCCGAGCCGGGGCACGTCGACGTGGTGCGCGGGCTGCTGTCCCGCGCGGGCCTGCGGGTCGACGACCTGCGGAACACCCCCGACTGGCCGCTGGACCCGGAGGCGGCGTTCGAGTGGCGGACCACCGGGCAGGCGCGCTCGTCGCTGACCCAGAACTGCTCGGGGAAGCACGCCGGGATGCTCGCGACGTCCGTGTGGGCCGGCTGGTCGACCGAGGACTACCTGTCGTCCGCGCACCCGCTGCAGGTGGCGCTGCGCGACACCGTCGCGGCGCTCACCGGCGTTCCCGTGGAGCACACCACCGTCGACGGGTGCGGGGCGCCGCTGTTCTCGACGACGCTCGCCGGCCTGGCCCGGGCGTTCGCCCGCATCGCCACGGCGCGACCCGGGACCGTCGAGCAGCGGGTCGCCCGGGCCATGTCGCAGCACCCGTGGCACGTCGCCGGCACCGGGCGGGACGCGACCCGCTTCATGCAGGCCGTGCCCGGGCTCGTCGCCAAGGACGGGGCGGACGGCGTCTACGCCGCCGGGCTGCCCGACGGGGGAGCGGTGGCCGTGAAGATCGTGGACGGCTCGCCCCGGCCGCGTCCCGTGGTGCTCGCCGCGGCGCTCGCCGTCGCCGGGGTCGACCCCGCGGTCCTGGCCCCGATCGGCGCCACGCCCGTGCTGGGTCACGGCTCACCGGTGGGAGCAGTCGTCGCGACGTTCGGGCCCGACGCGTGAGGGCGGTGGTCCAGCGGGCCACGCGCGCGTCGGTGACCGTCGACGGGATCGTGGTCGGGGCGATCGACCGGCCGGGGCTCGTCGCGCTCGTCGGCGTGACACCCGGCGACGGGCCCACCCAGGTCGAGATCATCGCCCGCAAGATCGCCGAGCTGCGGATCCTGCGCGACGAGCAGTCCGCCGTCGACGTCGGGGCGCCCGTGCTCGTCGTCAGCCAGTTCACGCTCTACGGCGACACCCGCAAGGGGCGTCGGCCCACCTGGAACGCCGCCGCGCCGCGCCCCGTCGCCGAGCCGCTCGTGGACGCCGTCGTCGACGCGCTGCGTGCCCGGGGGCTCGAGGTCGCGACCGGGGTGTTCGGGGCGGACATGGCCGTGGAGCTCGTGAACGACGGGCCCGTGACGATCCTGCTGGAGTCGGTGCCGGGGTCCTGATCGAGCACCGGGGCGTCGGTGGCGCGGGTGCGGCTGGGCAACGGAAAGGGCCCCTCGGAGTAAGCGTCCGAGGGGCCCTTCCGTGACCGCAGGTCGCGTGTCGCCGGCTGACCGGTGACCGACGCCGCCGTTGACGGTGCGGCTCCGACCCGACACCCGGTGGTTCGCCGGCTGCGCTTCCCCCGGAGGGGTCCCACTGCCTGCTCTCCGCCGTGGGCGGGGGGACTGCGATCGACCTCCCGGTCCGTAGCGACCCCTGCGTCGTCATCCGCAGGTCGGTGGGTTGCCCCTCCGATGTGGTTGCCCGTTCTCCGGTCGGCCTGGCCTCGACCGCCTGTCTCCGCCTGCGTCCGGCACCCCCGGAGGGGTTCCTTGGCCTGCGGTTCTCGAACCGTCGAGGTCGATGTGTGATTTCTAGTCCTGCCCTCGCGGGGGCTGCAAGGGCTTCGGAGAGGAATGTTTGTCCACCGCTGTCCCCACACCTTCGTCCACAGGCTGACCTGCATGAAGACGCGGGAAACACAGGGGTGTGGACAACATTTGTGGATGGTTGGCGCGTCGTTCACCCAGGTGGGTGCAGGCGCCAGGTATCCTGGGACGCAGCGACAGGCCCCTCGGAGTAAGCGTCCGAGGGGCCTTCCTCGTGCCCGGCGTCCGCCGTCCCGGTGTCGGGGCCGCGCGGCGCCCGCCATGATGGCCAGGTGCGCATCGAAGCCGTGCAAGGTGACATCACCACGCAGGACGTCGACGTGATCGTGAACGCCGCCAACTCCTCGCTGCTCGGCGGCGGCGGGGTCGACGGCGCGATCCATGCGGCGGCCGGTCCGGAGCTGCTGGCCGCGTGCCGGGAGCTGCGCCGCACGACCTACCCCGACGGGCTGCCGCCGGGCGACGCGGTCGCGACCCCGGGGTTCGGGCTGCCCGCCCGGTGGGTCGTGCACACCGTCGGGCCCAACCTGCACGCCGGTCAGGACGACCCGACGGTGCTCGGCTCCTGCTTCTCCCGGTCGCTCGAGGTCGCCGTCGAGCTCGGGGCGCGCAGCATCGCGTTCCCCGCGATCAGTGCCGGGGTGTACGGGTGGGACGTCGCCGACGTCGCGCGCATCGGCGTCGGCGTGGCACGCATCTGGGAGGCGGGCGTCGAGTCGGGTGCCGCGGACGGGCACCCGTCGCCGCACGGCCTCGACCTGGTGCGGTTCGTGCTGTTCTCCGCCGCGGCGCTCGACGCGTTCGAGCAGCGCCTCGCCGCCCCGGGCCGGCACGATGAGTGACCTGCTCCCCGCCCTCTCGCTGGACGGCGTCCGGCGCGTGCTCTGCGTCGTGGCCCACCCGGACGACGTCGAGTACGGCACGTCGTCGGCCGTCGCCGCCTGGACGGCCGCGGGCGTCGAGGTCTCCTACCTCCTGCTGACCCGCGGCGAGGCCGGGATGGACTCCTCGCCGCCCGAGCGCACGGCGCAGGTGCGCACCCGCGAGCAGGTCGCCGGCGCGGCGGAGGTCGGCGTCACCGACGTCGTGTTCGCCGAGCACCCCGACGGCGTGCTCGTCTACGGGCTGGACCTGCGCCGGGACATCGCCCGCAGGATCCGCGAGGTCCGGCCCGACACCGTCGTGACGGGCTCGTGGGAGGTCGAGGGGTTCGTCGGGCTCAACCAGGCCGACCACCGCGCCGCCGGGCTCGCGAGCGTCGACGCCGTCCGGGACGCGGGCAACCGCTGGGTGTTCGGGGAGCTGCTCGACGACGGGCTGGAGCCGTGGGAGGTGACCCGGCTGCTCGTCGCGGGGGACTCGCGCCCGACCCACGGCGTGGACGTCGGCGGCGAGCCGCTGCGGCGCGGCATCGCGTCGCTCGAGGCCCACGCCGAGTACCTCGCCGGGCTGCCCGGCCACCCAGCGCCCGCAGACATGCTGCCGTTCATCGCGGCGATGCAGGGGCGGGCCATGGGCGTCGAGCACGCGGTGCTGTTCCGGGTGCACGACCTGCAGGGGCCGCCGCCCGAGCTGCGGGACGAGCTCGCCCGGCGGGGCATGACCCCACCGGACGAGCCCACCGGCTGAGAGCGGGTCAGGCGGCGTCGAGCTCCGCGATCTCCTCGGGGCCGAGGATCAGCTCGGCGGCCCGCAGCGAGTCGCGGATCGTCTCCGGGCGGGACGCCCCGGGGATCGGGATGACGACGGGCGCCTGCGCGAGCTCCCACGCGAGGGTCACCTGCTGGGGGCTCACGTGGTGGGCCGCCGCGATGCGCGCGAACGCGCCGAACCGGTCGCCCAGCTCGCCGGCCCGGGCGATGCCGCCGAGCGGGCTCCACGGCAGGAACGCGATGCCGAGCTCGGCACACAGGTCGAGCTCCGGCTGCGACGAGCGGAACGCGGGCGAGTACTGGTTCTGGACCGACACGAGCCGGCCGCCGAGCACGTCCTGCGCCTCGCGGATCTGGTCCGGGTTCGCGTTGGAGATGCCGGCCATCCGGATCTTGCCCGCGTCGAGCAGCTCGACGAGGACGCCGACCGAGTCGGCGTAGGGGACGGTGTTGTCGGGCCGGTGGTACTGGTACAGACCGATCGCGTCGACGCCCAGCCGCTTCAGCGACCCCTCCACGGCCTCCCGCAGGTGCTTCGGGGAGCCGTCGACGGTCCACGAGCCGTCGCCCGGGCGCAGGTGGCCGCCCTTCGTCGCGACGAGCACGTCGGAGGTGTCGCCGCCCCACGTCTGCAGGGCCTCCGCGATGAGCTCCTCGTTGTGGCCGACCTCGCCGGCGAGCAGGTGGTACGAGTCGGCGGTGTCGATGAGTGTGACGCCCGCGTCGAGGGCCGCGTGGATCGTCGCGATCGAGCGGGAGCGGTCCGGCCGGCCCTCGATGGACATCGGCATGCCGCCGAGCCCGATCGCGCTGACCTGGACGTCTCCGAGTGTGCGTGTCTGCATAGGGACCATCACAACAGAGGACGGGCGCGCACCGCATGCGGTGCGCGCCCGTCCTCCTTCGTGGCCGGTGGGGTCCCGGTCAGGCCGGGACGACCTCCTGCTCCGGTTCCTTGGCGGCGGGCGCCAGGGACGGGTCGGGCCGCTTGGCCAGGGCGCTCGGCCACCACATCGTCTTGCCGATGTCGAGGTTGAGCGCGGTGACCAGGACGGACCGCACGATGATCGTGTCGAGCAGCACGCCGAACGCGACCGCGAACCCGATCTCCGCGAACGACACCAGCGGCAGCGTGCCGAGCACCGCGAACGTCCCGGCGAGCACCAGGCCGGCCGACGTGATGACACCACCGGTCGCCGCGAGGCCGACGAGCGAGCCGCGGTGGTGACCCACCCGGATCGCCTCCTCCCGCACCCGTGTCATGAGGAAGATGTTGTAGTCGATCCCCAGCGCCACCAGGAAGACGAACACGAACAGCGGGAACGACGTGTCCGCGCCGGCGTACCCGAACACGTGCCGGAAGATCAGCGCGCTCACGCCGATCGCGGCGCCGAACGAGAGCACCACGGTCCCGACGAGCACGAGCGGTGCGACGATCGCCCGCAGCAGGATCATCAGGATGACGAACACCGCGACCAGGATGATCGGGATGATGATCTTGCTGTCGTACGCGGCGGCCCGCTGGACGTCGAGGTTCGTGGCCGTCGCCCCGCCGACCTTCGCGTCGGCGTCCGGGACCGCGTGCAGCTCGTCGCGGGCGCGGTCGACGGTGGCGTAGGCCGCCTGGCTGTCCGGTGCGGACGTCAGGGTGCCCTCGATGTAGGCGAGGTCGCCCTTCACGACCGGCTCGGACACGCTCGACGGCTCGATGCCGTCGACGCCCTTGAACGCCGTGGCCACGGCGTCCGCCTCGTCGGCGTTCGCGATGACGACGACCGGGGTCCCGGCGCCGCCGGCGAAGTGCGCCGAGAGCACCTTCTCGCCCTCGATGGACGGCTGCGTGGTGGTGAACGAGTCCTCGTTGCTGAGGCCGACGGCGTTGAGCTGGGCGATACCGACGCACGCGACGAGCAGGATGCCGGCGGTGACGATCCAGGTGCCCCGGGGACGCTTCTCGATGCGGCCGCCGACACGGGCCCAGAAGCCGTTCTCGGTGGGCTCGCGGTCGCCGACGTGCGGGGCGCGCGGCCAGAACACCCAGCGGCCGCACGTCACGAGCAGGGCGGGGAGCAGCGTGGTCATGACGGCGAGCGCGACGACGATGCCGACGGCGGCGACCGGGCCGAGGCCCGCGGTGGAGTTCATGGTCGCGAACAGCAGGCAGAGCATGCCGACGGTCACGGTCGCGCCGCTCGCGATGATCGCCGGGCCTGCCCGGTGCAGGGCGACGGCCATGGCCTCGTGCCGGTCCGTGTGATGTCGCAGCTCTTCCCGGTATCTCGCGACGAGCAGGAGCGCGTAGTCGGTCCCGGCGCCGAACACGAGGACCGTGAGGATGCCGGCGCTCTGCGCGTTGACCGTGAGGTCGTAGCGGTCCGCGAGGACGTAGATCACGGCCTGCGCCACGGTGAGGGCCACCACGGCGGACACCACGGGCAGCAGCCACAGGACCGGGCTGCGGTAGGTCAGCAGCAGGATGACGATGACGACCGCGCCCGCCGCGTACAGCAGGGTGCCGTCGATGCCCTCGAAGGCCGCGGACGAGTCGGCGGCCTGGCCGGCCGGCCCGGTGACGTACACGCCCATGCCGTTCGCGCCGTCCTCGGCGGTCGCCCGCAGGTCGGCGACGGCATCGGCGGCGAGGTCCCAGCCGTCCTTGCCGAGGTCGAGCGGCACGATGACCTGCACGGCCTCGCCGTCCTCCGACGGGACCGGGCCGATCACCTCGCCGTCGAGGGTGTCGAGCGAGGAGAACTCGGCGACGTCCGCCTGGATGGCGGAGAGGTCGTCCTGGGTGAGACCGCCCGGGCGGTCGTAGACGATGACGGCCGGGATCGTGTTCTCGGAGACGAAGGTGCTCGCCACGTCGATGACCTCGGTGGACTCGGCATCTCCGGGGAGCCAGGACTTGGCGTCGTTGTCCTGCGCGCTCGTGAGCTTGCCCGCGAGGGGGCCGAGCAGGGCGACGACGACGAGCCAGAAGGCGATGACGACGAACTTCGCGTAGCGGTGCGTGATCCAGCCCGCAACCTTGGACATGACAAATCCTCTGGGGGTGTCGACGACGACGGTGGAGTTGGCCGGCGAGGGTGGGGATGCACGTCGCGCGCCGGGCGAATCCTAGGTTCCTCGGGGAGGTGCATCACGGACCATCCGGGATACCCCCGAGTTTCCCCTCAGGGTGCGACCCGGGTCACGCGCCTTTCCTCAGGGAACTCTCAGGGAACGGACCCAGGCGACGACCTCGCTGGTCACGGGCCCGTCGTCGCGCGGCGAGTGGTCGCCCGTGACGGTCACCAGCCTCAGCGGCCCCTCGATCGTGCCCAGGTGCAGGGCCAGCTCCTCAGGGGTGCCGAACGGGTCCCGCAGGCCCGAGACGGCCAGCGCGGGCACCGTGACCTGCGGCAGGTGCTCGACCCTCAGCTGGTCCGGACGTCCGGGCGGGTGCAGCGGGTACGACAGCAGCACGAGCCCCGCCGCCGGCAGGCCCTGGGCGACGGCCATCGAGCACATCCGTCCCCCGAACGACCGCCCGCCCAGCACCAGGCGGTCCGTGCCGACCCCGAGCTCGGCCGCGAACGCGGTCGCCTCCTCGACGACGCACGCGATCGCCGCGTCCGGGCGGTCGGGGCCACGGCGGCCCGCACGACGGTTCGGGAAGTCGACGCGGCGGACCGGGAGCGGGGCGAGCGCCTCCTCCAGGGCGACGAGCGTGCGGTGGTCGCGGCCGGCGCTCGCTCCCGGGGTCAGCAGGACCCCGGCGACGTCCCGTGGACCCGCGGGTGCCGCGCCGCCGGTCGACGCGGGGGAGCTCATCGGGCGGCGACCCGCGCCGCGTGCCCGACCGCCGCGCCCGCAGCCCGGTCCACGTCGTCCTCGTCGTTCCACACGTGGAACGCGAGCCGCACCCGGCCCCCGCGGCCGGCCACCCGGCACCCGGCCGCGTCGAGCGCTGCCCGCAGCGTGCCGCGCTCGTCGTCCTCGAGCGACACGATCGCGCTGTCGGACGGCCCCAGCCCGACGGCGTCGCGGAACGCGTTCGCGAGGCCGACGTCGTGCCGGTGCACGGCCTCACGGTCGGTCGAGGCGAACGCCTCCAGCGCGGGCGCCACCCCCAGCCACACCAACCAGGCCGGGGAGACGTCGAACCGCCGCGCGTCCGACGCCAGCGTCATCTCGGGCCCGTAGATCGACGACCAGATCTCCTTGCCCGCGTACCAGCCGGCGTGCAGCGGGCGCAGCCGCTCGACGAGGCCGGGCGCGACCGTGAGGAACGCCGCGCCGCGCGGCCCGGCGAGCCACTTGTACGACGAGCCCGTGGTCACGTCGAACCGGCCGGCGTCCGTCGGCAGCCACCCGACGGCCTGCGTCAGGTCGCACACGGTCAGCGCCCCGACGTCCGCGGCCGCCCGGCACACCGCGTCGGCGTCCGCGACCTTCCCGTCACGCGACTGCACGAGCGAGAACGCCACCGCACCGGTCGACGGGCGCACCTCGTCGGCCAGCGCCTCCACCGGGACGTGCCGCACCGTGACGCCCCGGTCGGCGTGCGCGAGGAACGGGAACACGACCGACGCGAAGTCCTGGTCGACCGTCAGCACCTCGCACCCGTCGGGCAGCGCGGCCGCGGCCAGGCCGACGAGCGACGACACCTGCGCGCCGATCGCCACCGCGGCGGGGTCCACGCCCACGAGGCGCGCGTACGCCTCGCGTGAGCGGGTGACCGCGTCGTCGTAGCCGTCCATGTCGATGCGGCCCGCCTGCCACGCGTCGATGCCGGCACGCATCGCGTCGGCGGTCTGGCGGGACGGCAGCCCGCACGTCGCCGCGTCGAGGTAGCCGGGGACGCGCTCGAAGCGGTCCTGCAGCGCGGCGAGCGTCCCGGTCCCCGTCGTCGTCGTGGTCATGGGCCGATGGTCGCCCGACGTGCGGCCCCGCACAACGTCCAGCTCACCGGAAGTGGCCTCTCCGGGGCGGTGCGGGTGGGCCTGTCCCGGCGGCGCGGTCAGCGGACGACGGCTGCGACGGCGGCGACCTCGATCAGGGCGCCCGGCACCGAGAGGCCCGCGACCCGGGCGCCGGTCACGAGCGCCGGGTCGCCGTCGACCTGGAGGGTCGGGGCGGCCGCGGCGAAGGCGGCCCCGAGGTCGGCGCCGTCGACGATGAGGATCGTCCACGCCACGACGTCACGGATCGTCGCGTCGGCCGCGGCGAGCGCCGTGACGACGTTCGCCATGACCTGACGGGTCTGGGCCGCGACGTCGTCCCCGCCGACGAGGGCGCCGGTGGCGTCGACGGCGTTCTGGCCGCCGACGTGGATGGTCGTCGCCCCCGGCGGCACGACGGCGACGTGGCTGAACACCGGGCTGTGCACCAGCCCGGCGGGGCGGAGGAACGAGACGGAGGTGTCCATACGGGTCACGCTAGGGCGAACCACCCACACGGACCCGCCGCTGCGGTTAGGGTCGCGCGGTGTCCGTCGCCGCCCTCCTGGTGCTCCTCGCCGTCCTGACCCTCGCCGTCGGGCCCGTCCTCATCGTGCTCGGCAGCCGGAGGATCGCGGCCGCGCGGAACGTGCCCCGGGTGGCGGTGCCGGCCCGTCTGCTGTCCCGCTGGCCCGTGCCCGGCGGGCTGATGCTCTCCGTCGAGTACCCCGGCCCCGACGGGAGGCCGCTGCGTGCGGACACGTACGCCGTGATCCGCCAGGGGCTCGGCGCGACCCCGACGTTCGCGGGCTGGGTGTACGTGAACCGTGACGACCCGTCGGACGTCATGACCCGCCCCACCGGGCGGACCGGTGCGGGCTGGTGGCTCGTCATCGTCGGGATCGTGCTGTGCGTCGCGTCCCTGCTGCTGCTCCTCGTGGCCGGCGTCGTCGCCGTCAGCAACGCGGGCGTCCCCGCCTGACGGCCGGTCAGGCCTCGATCCCCAGCACCGCGCGGATGGTGCGGACCACGCCGTTGGCGTTGTTCGACGGCGCGACGAACCGGGCGGCGGCCCGCACCTCGGGGTGCGCGTTGTCCATCGCGAACGACCAGTGCGAGGCGGCGAGCATGCCGAGGTCGTTGAAGTAGTCGCCGAAGGCCATGGTCTGCTCGGGGGTGATGCCGAGCCGGGCCTGGACGGCCTGCAGGGCGGTGCCCTTGTCGACGGTCCGGCCCATCACGTCGACCCAGTGCTCGCCGGACACGATCACCCGGTCGTGCGCGTCGAACGGCGCGAGCAGCGGCCCGGCGCCCTGCTCGGCGGGGCCGAAGTCGTACACCGCGACCTTCAGCACGTCGTCCTCGACCGCGGTCAGGTCGTCGACGAGCTCCAGGAGGGCGTAGTAGGGGCGGACCTGCGCGAGGAACCGGTCGTCGGTGCGCTCGACGTACGCGGACCGCTTGCCGCACAGGACCGTGCCCACGTCGCCGGCCGACGAGCGCACCGTCCCGACGAGGGCGTGGGCGGTCGCCGGCGTGAGCGGGTCGGAGGAGATCTCCTCGTCGTGCCGCACCACGTACGCGCCGTTCTCCGCGATGTAGACGAGGTCGTCCCGCGCGAACTCGCGGCGCAGCGTCGCGTACTGGCGGCCGCTCGCGGGGGCGACGAGGATCCCGCGGCGGTCCAGCTCCTCGAGCAGCGGCCAGAAGCTCGGGTCGATCCGCTTGTGGTCGTCGAGCAGGGAACCGTCCTGGTCGAGGGCGATCAGGCGGACGTCGGGGACCTCCCCGACGTCGGGCGGGTCGAGGACGGGGCGGGGGCCGGGCGCAGTGGTCACCCGACGATCCTCGCAAACGGCTCAGCCGGCGCTCTCGGACCCCGCGAGCGCGAGGGCGTCGCTTACGCCGGTCTCGGGCGGTCCGCCGAAGCGCGGTGCGCGGTGCGTGAGCGCGTCGAACGCGGCCCGGCCCGACGCGGGCAGCTCCCGCACGCGGTACATCGCCGCCTTCGCGGGCTCCACGCTGCGCGACGAGACGCCCACGCCGACGACGTCGATCCCCGCGGCCCCGCAGGAGAACAGCGCCCGCCGCAGGTGGTAGTCCTGCGTGACGACGACCGCACCGGTCACGCCGAACACGTCGTGCGCCCGCACGCACGTGTCGTGCGTGTCGACCCCCGCGAAGTCCGAGACCACCGCCGCGTCGGGCACGCCGTGGTCCACGAGCCAGCCGCGCATGGCCGTCGGCTCGTCGTGCCACCGCGTGGTGCTGTCGCCGCTCACCAGGACCACCCGCACCGTGCCGTCCGCGTACAGCCGGCGCGCGGCCTCGAGCCGTCGACGCAGGTAGGTGGACGGGCTGCCGTCGGGCCGCAGGCCGGCGCCGAGGACGAGCGCGACGGGCCGGTCCGGCACGTCGCCCGCGTCGCGGACGCGGGACTGACCCACGGCCTGCACCCAGAGCACCGGCGCGGCGACCACGAGGACGAGGGCCGCGGCCACCACCGCGACGAGGCGGCGACGCGACCGGCGGGGCGGCGGGGCGGTGGTCACGACGGCGAGCGTACGGCCGCGGCGACGCGTGCGGGCCGCGAGCCTGGGCCGCCGCGCCCGTCAGGACCTTCGTCACGCCTGCGGCGAACACGGGCAGTGGCAGCACCACCCCGCCGTTAGCATCGAACAACGCCGCTCGTCGTCGCCCACCGGCCGCCGCCCCGGGTACGCGGTGAGCACGTCGCTCGTGAGGAGTGCACATGTTCGAGAGATTCACGGACCGAGCCCGTCGCGTGGTCGTCCTTGCCCAAGAAGAGGCACGGATGCTCAACCACAACTACATCGGCACCGAGCACATCCTCCTGGGACTGATCCACGAGGGTGAGGGTGTCGCGGCCAAGGCTCTCGAGTCGCTCGGCATCTCCCTCGAGGCCGTCCGCGCCCAGGTGCAGGAGATCATCGGCGAGGGCCAGCAGGCGCCGTCGGGGCACATCCCGTTCACGCCGCGCGCCAAGAAGGTCCTGGAGCTGTCGCTGCGCGAGGCGCTGCAGCTCGGCCACAACTACATCGGCACCGAGCACATCCTGCTCGGCCTCATCCGCGAGGGTGAGGGCGTCGCGGCCCAGGTGCTGAACAAGCTCGGCGCCGACCTCAACCGCGTGCGCCAGCAGGTCATCCAGCTCGTGTCCGGCTACCAGGGCAAGGAGCCCGTCGCCGCCGGCGGCCCGCAGGAGGGTCAGCCCTCGGGCTCGGCCGTCCTCGACCAGTTCGGCCGCAACCTCACGCAGGCGGCGCGCGACGGCAAGCTCGACCCGGTCATCGGGCGCGAGAAGGAGATCGAGCGGGTCATGCAGGTGCTGTCCCGCCGCACCAAGAACAACCCGGTCCTCATCGGGGAGCCCGGCGTCGGCAAGACGGCCGTCGTCGAGGGCCTCGCGCAGGACATCGTGCGCGGGGACGTCCCGGAGACGCTCAAGGACAAGCAGCTCTACACGCTGGACCTGGGCGCCCTGGTGGCCGGCTCCCGCTACCGCGGTGACTTCGAGGAGCGCCTGAAGAAGGTCCTCAAGGAGATCCGCACGCGCGGCGACATCATCCTGTTCATCGACGAGATCCACACGCTCGTCGGTGCGGGTGCCGCCGAGGGCGCGATCGACGCGGCGAGCATCCTCAAGCCGATGCTGGCCCGCGGCGAGCTGCAGACCATCGGTGCGACCACGCTCGACGAGTACCGCAAGTACGTCGAGAAGGACCCGGCCCTGGAGCGCCGCTTCCAGCCGATCCAGGTCGCCGAGCCGAACCTGCAGCACGCGATCGAGATCCTCAAGGGCCTGCGCGACCGCTACGAGGCGCACCACCGGGTGTCCATCACGGACGCCGCCCTGGTGGCCGCCGCGACGCTCGCCGACCGGTACGTCAACGACCGGTACCTGCCGGACAAGGCGATCGACCTGGTCGACGAGGCCGGCGCCCGGCTGCGCATCCGCCGCATGACGGCTCCGCCGGAGCTGCGCGAGCTCGACGAGCAGATCGCCGAGACGCGCCGCGACAAGGAGTCGGCGATCGACGAGCAGGACTTCGAGAAGGCCGCGCGCCTGCGCGACACCGAGAAGCAGCTCGGACTGCGCCGCCTCGAGAAGGAGAAGTCCTGGAAGAACGGCGACCTCGACGCCGTCGCCGAGGTGGACGAGGAGCTCATCGCCGAGGTGCTGGCGAACGCCACGGGCATCCCGGTGTTCAAGCTCACCGAGGAGGAGTCCAGCCGCCTGCTCCACATGGAGGAGAACCTGCACAAGCGGGTCGTCGGCCAGGACGCCGCCATCAAGGCGCTCTCGCAGGCCATCCGCCGCACGCGCGCCGGGCTCAAGGACCCGAAGCGTCCCGGTGGGTCGTTCATCTTCGCCGGCCCCACGGGCGTCGGGAAGACGGAGCTCGCCAAGGCGCTCGCGGAGTTCCTGTTCGGTGACGAGGACGCGCTGATCCAGCTCGACATGTCCGAGTTCTCGGAGAAGCACACCGTCTCGCGGCTGTTCGGCTCGCCTCCCGGCTACGTCGGGTACGACGAGGGCGGCCAGCTCACCGAGAAGGTGCGCCGCAAGCCGTTCTCGGTGGTCCTGTTCGACGAGGTCGAGAAGGCCCACGCGGACATCTTCAACTCGCTGCTGCAGATCCTCGAGGACGGTCGCCTGACCGACTCGCAGGGCCGGGTGGTCGACTTCAAGAACACCGTGATCATCATGACCACCAACCTCGGCACGCGGGACATCGCCAAGGGCCTGCAGACCGGCTTCCAGGCCGGTGGCGACCTGTCGACGTCCTACGAGCGGATGAAGGCCAAGGTCAACGACGAGCTCAAGACGCACTTCCGTCCCGAGTTCCTCAACCGCGTCGACGACGTGGTCGTGTTCCCGCAGCTGTCCCAGCCGGAGATCTTCGCGATCGTCGACCTGATGATCGCCAAGCTCGACAAGCGGCTGAAGGACAAGGACATGGCCATCGAGGTCACGCCCGCCGCGAAGAAGCTCCTCTCGGAGAAGGGCTACGACCCGGTCCTGGGCGCCCGGCCGCTGCGCCGCGCGATCCAGCGGGACATCGAGGACGCCCTGTCCGAGAAGATCCTGTTCGGGGAGCTCAAGTCCGGCCAGCTCGTGATCGTGGACGCCGAGGGCGAAGGCCTGCTCGGGGAGTTCATCTTCCGCGGCGTGCCGAAGGGCGAGCGCCCGGCGGAGCCCGTCACGGTGGGCGCCTCGGTCGGGACGGCCCACTCCGGGACCGACGTGCCGGCCGCGCCGACCGTCTCCGGTCGGGGCGACGGCGGGACGGGGACGCAGCCGATCGCCGGCTGACCTCCCAGACCCGCACGACGACAGCCCCGGTCCCCTCTGTGGGGGCCGGGGCTTCGTCGTGCCCGGGAGGCTGTGGAGAACCCTGACCGCGATGACGACCGGATCGCCATCCACGCGCTGACCTGGGCGGGCGCGCCCGCCGGGACGGGTACGCCTCACGCGGCGAGAGGGGCCAGGATGGCTGACCGTGGACGTCGTGGTGCTGTCAGGGACCGTCGGGGCGGGGAAGACCACGGTCGCGGGCGCGCTGCGTCGAGAGCTGGTCGCCCAGGGGCACGTCGCGGCGGAGCTCGACGTGGACGGCGTGGCACGCCAGGCGCCCGCGCCGCCGGCCGACCCGTTCAACGAGCGGCTCGTCGTCGCCCACCTGCGCGCACTGCGGTCGCGGTGGGAGCGGGCCGGTGTCGACGTCCTGGTCCTGCCGCGCGTCGTCGAGACGGTCGCGCAACGAGACGCCTACGCCGACGCGGTGGGCCGGCCGGTCCGCGTGGTGCGGATCGACGCGCCTGCCTCGACCCGACGCCGCCGACTCGTTGCCCGGCACGACGCCGGTCCGGACCGGGACTGGCACCTCGCCCGTACCGACTCGCTCGCGGCGATCCTGGCAGTCGCCGCGGTCGAGGACGTCGTGGTCGTCAACGACCGGCGCCCGCCGTCCGCCGTCGCCACGGAGATCCTCGCTGCCCTCGGCTGGTCGCAGCGGTGCACGACGGTCGGGCCCTGAGCGGTCCGGCCGGACGTCACCGGTCGGCGGCGGAGGGTCGTCGTGCCTCGCGCGCCGACGTCGGCCAGGCCACCGACGATCAGGCCCAGCACCGTGGCGACGACCGACACGATGCACGCGACCGGGCCGCGCGGGTCCCGTGCGGTGGTCGCTCCTGGCACACTCTCGCGCGTGACGACACCGCCGCCCGACCCTGCCGGGCTCGACCTCTCGCCGCTGCGCCGCCGTGCGACCCGCCGCGAGCTGTGGACCTGGCGGCGTGAGCAGCGCGCACGGCAACCCCGCGGGTACGTCGACGTCGAGCACATGACCGGCCTCATCCTCGTGTGGGGCTTCGGCGGGTTCGTGGCGGTCGCCGCCGTCGGGTCGGGGATCTACGCGCTGCACGACACGTTCGGGCGGACGGTCGTCGCGGTTGTCGCGATCGTGGCGCTGGCGACCTCCTGGGTCCTCGCGCGGGTGATCCTCTACCACGGCCCGCGGTGGCGGCGGTGGGCGAGGCTCGCGACGTTCGCGCGGGTCAACGGCTGGTCGTACGACGTCATGCGGACCGGACCGGCGCACCCCGCGGCCCGGTTCGCGCGGGCCGGCACGCTCGGCACCGCGCTCGACGTGTTCCACGACCCGGTGCGCCGCGCGCACATCGGCAACCACGTCAGCCCCGTCGCGGCCGGCATGGTGCAGGCGGACCGGTTCGGCTACGTCGTCGTCGAACTGGGCCTGCCCATCTCGGACCGGCCGATCCCACGCGACGAGGTGCGGCGCATCACGGACAGCCGCGCGCACCTGTTCGCGTTCGAGGGCGAGGTGCTCGACGGGTCGGTGGTGCTGACCATGGACTCGCCGTGGTTCCGGTTCCGCGACGCCGACACCATGCGGCGGATCGTCGGGGTCGTCGACTCGGTCACCGAACGTGCGCCTGCGTGGGCCGGGGTGGCCGACCGCCCGTCGAGCTAGCCGCTGCGGCGATCCGGTCGCGTTCGTGCCGTCAGCAGCTCATCCACAGCCAGACGGCAGACGCACGGCGGCTCCGGTCCGTGGGGACCGGAGCCGCCGTGAAGCAGCGTGTCAGCGCGGGCGGCGGCGCAGCGTCGCGTCCGTGAGGGCCGGCGGGGTCCAGCCCGCGTCGGCCGCGTTGAGGGTCGTGCCGGGAGCGACGATGGCGTCGATCTCGTCGAGGACGTCCGCCGGGAGGCGGGTGTCGAGCGCGGCGAGCGCCGAGTCGAGGTGCTCGGCCGTGCGCGGGCCGATGATCGCGGACGTCACCGCCGGGTGCTCCAGGACGAACCCGAGGGCGAGCTGCACGAGCGTCAGCCCGGAGGCGTCGGCCAGCTTGGTCAGCGCCTGGACCGCGGACGCCTTCGCGACGTTCTCCGGGAGCGACGGGTCGTGCCGGCCGGGCTGGCGGGCGATCCGCGGGGACACCGGGGCGTCGGCGCCGACGGGCCGACCGGACAGCCAGCCGCCCGCGAGCGGGCTCCACGGCAGGACGCCGAGGCCGTGCTCCTGCGCGAGCGGCAGGATCTCCCGCTCGACGCCGCGCGCGAGGATCGAGTACGGCGGCTGCTCGGTGACCGGACGGACGAGGCGGCGGTCGCGGGCGACCCACTGGGCCTCGACGAGATGCGACCCGAGGAACGTCGACGTGCCGACGTAGCGGACCTTGCCCTGGTGGACCAGGTCCGAGAGCGCCGACAGGGTCTCCTCGATGTCCGTGACCGGCTCGGGGCGGTGCACCTGGTAGAGGTCGATGTGGTCGGTCTGCAGGCGGGTGAGGGACGCCTCGACCTCCCGGACGATCCAGCGACGGGAGTTGCCGGCGTGGTTCACCTCGTCGGAGAGGCGGCCGTGGACCTTCGTCGCGAGGATCACGTCGTCGCGACGACCACGGAGGGCCTTGCCGACGATCGTCTCGGACTCGCCGCGCGAGTAGACGTCGGCGGTGTCGACGATGTTGATGCCGGCGTCGAGGGCGCGGTGGATGATCGCGACGGACTCGTCGTGGTCGGTGTTGCCCCAGGCGCCGAAGTTCATCGTGCCGAGCGTCAGGGGGGTGACCTGGACGCCGGTGCGGCCGAGCGGGCGGTACGTGGTCATGCGTGGGCTCCTTCGAGGAGGGTGGACGGGGTCATCGGGCGATCTCGGCCGTGCGGGCGGCGGTCCAGCGGTTCTCGGGGACGGCCAGCCCGTAGTGCTCGCGCAGCGTGGTGCCGGTGTACTCGGTGCGGAACAGGCCGCGGTCGACGAGGATCGGCACCACCTGGTCGACGAAGTCGTCCAGGCCGGACGGCAGGACCGCGGGCATGATGTTGAACCCGTCGGCGGCGCCGTGGTCGTACCAGTCCTGGATGGCGTCGGCGACCTGCTCGGCCGTGCCGGAGAACGTCCGGTGGCCTCGCCCGCCGCCGAGACGGCCGATGAGCTGACGGACCGTGAGGTGCTCGCGCCGGGCCAGGTTGACGACCAGCGTGTACCGCGACTTGGCGCCCTCGATCTCGTCCTCCGACGGCAGGTCGGCGGGCAGCTCGCGGTCCAGGGGCAGGTCGTCGGGGTGCACCCGGAGGGTCTTCGCGAGCTCGACGCGCGCGTACTCCGGCTTGATCAGGCGGTCGAGCTCGTCCTCCTTCTCGCGGGCCTCCGCCTCCGTCGCGCCGATCACCGGCACGATGCCGGGCAGCACGAGCACCGTCGCCGGGTCGCGGCCCCACTCGACGGCCCGCCGCTTGAGGTCGGCGTAGAACTCCTGCGCGTCGGCGAGGGTCTGCTGCGCGGTGAACACCGCCTCCGCGTACTGCGCGGCGAAGTCCTTGCCGTCCTCCGAGGACCCGGCCTGCACCAGCAGCGGCCGGCCCTGCGGCGAGCGGGGCGTGGTGAGCGCGCCCGCGACGGAGAAGTGCTCCCCGACGTGCCCGATCGCGTGCACCTTCGACGAGTCGCCCCACACGCCCGCGGCCTTGTCGCCGACCTCCGCGTCCGCCTCCCACGAGTCCCACAGCTTGAGGGACACCTCGAGGAACTCCGCGGCCCGCTCGTAGCGCTCGCGGTGCGACGGCTGGTCGGCGAGCCCGAAGTTGCGGGCCGCCTCGCCGAACGCCGTGGTCACGATGTTCCAGCCCGCGCGGCCGCCGCTGATGTGGTCGACGGACGCGAACCGGCGGGCCAGGTTGTACGGGTCGTTGTACGTGGTGGACGCCGTCGCGATCAGCCCGATCCGGCTGGTCACGGCGGCGATGGCCGCCAGCACGACGGTCGGCTCCAGCGTCCCCGACGGGCGGCGGCCGACGTCCCGTCCCTGGGCGGGGCCGTCCGCGAAGAAGATCGAGTCGAGCCTGCCCCGCTCGGCGGTCAGCGCGAGCTGCTGCAGGAACGCGATGTTCGTCGAGACGGACGACGGGTCGCTCTCGGGGAGCCGCCACGACGCCTCGTGGTGGCCCGAGCTCATGAGGAACGCGTTGAGGTGGAGCTGTCCGGGTCGGTGGGTCATCACTCGGTCCCTTCGGTCGGTGGGACACCCAGCGCGTCCAGCAGGCGGGCGCGCAGGGCGGCGAACCCGGGGTCGGCGGCGGACCGCGTGCCCTCCAGGTCGACGGGCAGGTGCAGGCTGATGCGGCCGGAGTCGAGCACCACGACGCGGTCGGCGAGGGTGATCGCCTCGTCGACGTCGTGGGTGACGAGCAGGACCGCGGGCCGGTGCCGCGCGCACAGCTCGCGCAGCAGGGTGTGCATCCGGATCCGGGTGAGGGCGTCGAGCGCCCCGAACGGCTCGTCGGCGAGCAGCAGCTGCGGCTCGCGGACCAGCGACCGGGCGAGCGACACCCGCTGCTGCTCGCCGCCCGACAGCTCGGTGGGCCAGGCGCGCTCGCGGCCGGCGAGGCCGACCTCGGCGAGCCGCTCGCGGCCGAGGTCGTCGGCGTGCCGCAGGCCGAGCGTCACGTTGTCGAGCACCCGGGCCCACGGCAGCAGCCGGGAGTCCTGGAACACGACGGACACCCGCTCGGGCACGACGACGGTGCCGGACCCGGACACGTCGTGGTCGAGGCCGGCGAGCGCCCGCAGCAGGGTGCTCTTGCCCGAGCCGCTGCGCCCGAGGATCGCGACGAACTCGCCCTGCCGGATCGTCAGGTCGACACCCAGCAGCACCGGCGTCTCGCCGTCGGTCTTCGTCGGGACGCCGTACGTGCGGACCAGGTCCTGGACGACGACGGCGGCCGGTGCGTCGTCGATCGTGGAGGTCAGGTCGGTGGTGACGGTGTCGACCGCGTCGGCCACGGCACCGGCCACGACGGTCAGTCCGCCAGGGTGCGCCGCCACGACAGGGCCCTCCTCTGCACGAGTCGGACCACCGCGTCGGATCCGTAGCCGAGGACCCCGTAGAGCACGAGGCCGACGACGATGATCTCCGTCTGCCCGTAGGTGCGCGCGAGCTCCATCATGTAGCCGATCCCGGCGGTGCCGTTGATCTGCTCGACGACCACGAGCGACAGCCACGCGGCCGTCACCGCGAACCGCAGGCCCAGCAGGAACCCGGGCAGGGCGCCCGGCAGGATCACCCGGGTCACGAACCCCCAGCGGGACAGCCCGACCGTCTCGGCGAGCTCCACGTACCGTGCGTCGATGGTGCGCAGCCCGTTGTGGGTGTGGATGTAGACGGGCACCGCGACGCCGAGCGTGATGGTGACGACCTTCATGGGCTCGCCGATGCCGAGCCACAGGATCAGCAGTGGCAGCAGCGCGAGGCTGGGGATGGCCCGCTTGACCTGCACGGGCCCGTCGATGAACGCCTCGCCGATCCGGCTGAGCCCGGAGACGAGCGCGAGGGCCGTCCCGACGGCGATGCCGATGAGCAGCCCGAGGAACGCCCGCTGCGCGGACACCGCGAGGTTCGTCTGGAGCCGGCCGTCGGCGATGAGGTCGCCCGCGGTCGTGACGACGGTCCACGGGGCGCTCAGGGTGCGGGTGTCGATGAACCCGGTGAGGCTGCCCACCGACCAGACGACGAGCAACGTGAGCAGGCCGATCGCGGCGCTGCCGCGGATCGGTCGGCCGGGGCCGAGCCGGCGCGTCGTGCGACGCCGGGCCGCTGCCGCCGTGCCGGTGCCGGAGTGCGGCCCGGTGTGCAGCGCGCGGGGCAGGGTCAGCGTCGACATCAGGGGTTCGCCTTCCGGTAGGCGTCCGCAGCCTCCGCGATGACCGGGGCGAACCGCTCGTCCCAGATGTCCGCGGCGTGGATGGGCTCGTTGCCGGTGGCCTTCGCGAGCAGGTCGATCGTCTCCTGGTGGCGGGCGATCGGCTCGGTCCAGTCGGCGGGCAGGTCCGGGACGCCCGCGTGGTCGACGAGGTACTGGGCGTCCTTCTCGTCGAGCCCCTGGTCCTTGACGTAGTAGCCCTCGCGCCACTCGTCGGGGTGGTCGGCGACCCACAGCTTCGCCTGGGCCCACACCCGGACGTACTCGCGCAGCGCGGCCGCCTTCGCCGGGTCGTCGATCACGCTCGTCGGTGCGTACAGGTCGCTCGGGTCGTCGCGCAGCCCGTGCTGGACGGTGTGCGCGCCGTCCTTGCCGTACTGGTCGACGTACCGGGCGATCTGCGCCCCGCCGATGGGCGCGACGTCGACCTCCTTCGCGGCGAGCGCCGTCGGGTACACGTCGCCCGTGCTGGGCAGCTCGATGAGCGTGACGTCCTTCTCGGTGAGCCCGGCCTTCTTGAGCGCCCGCAGCACGAGGGCACCCTGCGCCTGCCCCGGGCTGTAGGCGATCTTCTTGCCGCGGAAGTCCTCGAGCGACGTCACGTCCGGCAGACCCGGCCGGATACCGAACTCGTAGATCGGGTTCTCCTGCCAGTCCTCGCGGTACGACGCCGCGACGATCCGCACGTCGAGCCCCGTCCACGTGGCGTGGATCGGCGGGATGTCCGCGACGGCACCGACGTCCAGCGCGTTCGCCCGGAACGCCTCGGTGGTCGCCGGGCCGCCGGACACGTTGGCCCACTGGAGGTCGAAGTCGACGTGGCTGTCGATCTCGTCGCCGGCGAGCGCCACGGCCTTCTGGGTCGTCGGGTCGCCGACCACGAGCGTGGTCCCGGAGGGCACCTGGGTCGGCAGGGCCGCGCCGGGCGCGACGCTGGGCTCGTCGTCGCCGGACGTGGCCGCGGCACCGGCGCAGCCGGCGAGCGTCGTCGCGGCGAGGAGCAGCGCGGCGACGGCGAGCGGGGCCCGGGATCGGCGACGGGTGGGGTGAGGGGTGCGCATGGAGGAGCCCTTTCGAGGGGATGACGAGGGACCGCGGGCACGACGAGGTGCCGCGGGCGGGCAGGACGGCCGGCCGGGTCGACGGGTCGGTCGACGGGCGCGGCCACAGGTGCGTGGAGCTCTCGCGGTGGGGGACAGCGGCGCCGGTCGGCCCGCCTGGGTCTCAGGTGGGCGGGGTCCGGCGCCGGCGAGGCAGGACGCTCAGCGGCAGGGCCGACAGGGTCCGTCGTCGACGGGGCGCCGACACGTGCGGCGCGGCCCGGACGGGTCGTCGACGACGGGGCGCAGCCGGGCTGCGCGGTCGGTCACTCGACTCGTGGACATGCCGCCGGACCATGCCAGTGACACTCGGGAGTGACAAGGGTCAGGACAGGACATTCCGGATCCTGAGACGTCGGGCGGCGGGTTCAGCCGTCGTCCGTCCGGCGCCGCCGCACCGCACGCACGACCCGGACGACCACCCAGCCCACGCACCAGACGATCAGCAGGATCGCACCCACCAGCACGAGCGTCGTGTACCAGTCGGCGGGGGCGTCCGCCGAGCTCGGCAGGTTCACCACCAGGAGGACCACGGCGGCGACGACCACGAGCGCGAGCGTGTACCGCGCCCACGCGGGCAGGCGGGTGAGGTCGACCCGACGTCGTGCAGGCCCCGGCATGGCGTCATCGTGGCACGTCCCGGCCCCGGGCCGTCGGCCCGCGAGGCTGCCCTTTCGGGTAGCAGGGGCGGCCCTGGGGCGCGCGGCACGGCGGTGCGACGCTGGCCGGGTGGCCCGTGGCGCGCACACCGAGCAGAACCACGCCGGGCAGGAGGCGGAACGCGCGGCCCGGTCAGTCGGTGCTGCCCATGCTGACGTCGAGGTCACGGCCGTGCCCGAGGTCGTCGACATGCGCGACGTGGGCGTGCTCGCAGAGCCGGGCGAGGGCGCCACCGCCAGGGCCGACCCGCCACGAGGGAGCGGGCCGTCGCTGCTGCGCCTGCAACGGGCCGCGGGCAACCAGGCGGTGGCCGCGATGCTGCACGCGCGCCGCCGCGGTCCCGCCCCCGTCGTGCAGCGCGACATGGCCGGGACGCTCGAGGCGCGCGCCCAGCAGCAGATCGAGGCGGCGAAGGCCGCCCGGGCCAAGGATGCGCCCGAGGGCGAGGAAGGCGAGAAGCCGGCCCCGCCGAGCCGCGAAGAGGTCGCCGCGGAGAAGGCCAAGCAGAAGCAGGCGATGTCCGGTGCGGTCGCGCCCCCCGACACGTCCGGGGCCCGGTCGGAGACCGCGAGCGCCGCGAACGCCGCGAAGGCGGAGGCCGCGAAGCCGCCGACGCCCGTCGCCGAGGGGAAGTCCGCGGGCGGTGCCGCCGACGGCGCCGCCGCGGGCGGTGGCGCCGGAGCCGGTGAGGTGGCTGCCGCCGCCCAGGGCGCCGCCGCCGCGGCCGCAGCAGCCGCCGCCGTCGTCCCGCCCGACCTCCCCGCACCCGTCGAGGTGCCGGTGCGGAACGAGACCGTGAACGCCGGCGGCCGGCAGATCCCCGCGGACCCCGCGATGGAAGGGGCGGTCGCCGGGGTCGCCGCCAAGCTGCAGGCCCTGCGCGCAGGAGCGCATCAGGTCCGGACGGCCGCCGCCGCCGAACGGGCCCAGTCGCACCGCACCGAGGGGCTCCTGCAGGCAGGCCGCAGCGGGGTCGCCGACGCCGCCGCCGGGATCACCGCGCTGCAAGGTCACAGCGCCCACCGCAAAGGCGTCGTCACGCAGGCGAAGGCCGCCCTCGAGGTGTCGCAGCAGAAGGCCGACACGGTCGCGTCGGGAGCGCCCGAGGTCACCGCGAAGAGCGAGGAGGGCGCGCAGAAGTCGGGGCCGATGGCGACGGAGTCGAAGGGGCTCGCCGCCGAGAACTCGTCCAAGCAGCCTGAGGACGCCGAGGCCGCCGGGCAGTCCGCCGAGCAGGGCTCCAAGCTCTCGCAGGTCGGCACGGACATGGGGTCGATCGACTCGACGATCGGCCAGACGAAGGCTCGCGCCGGCCAGCTCGCCGCCGAGGCCGCACAGGCGAAGGCGTCGAACACCGCCACGCAGGGCAAGATCGCCGAGACCGAGCAGTCGATCGCCGCGACCGACGCCAAGGCCGAGCAGATGACGGCCCAGAACGACGCTGCGCGGGCCCGTCTCGACGGGATGGCCGCGCAGCCCGCGGCGCACCGGAACCAGGCGACCGCGCTCGACGAGCAGGGCCAGTCCCTGCACGCGGCCTCCACGCAGCTCGAGGCCCGGCTCGCCGCCGCCCAGCAGACGTACGTCGCGGGCATGGCCTCGACGCCCGCGCCCGTCCCCGCCCGGCGGGGCGCCGCCGCCGTGCAGCGCGCCGGCTACGAGGACCGCACGACGCTGGACCCGGCCAAGGCCGTGACATCGACGCTGCCGTCCTGGCTCACCGGCGAGGACCCGCCGAACGCCGTCAACGCCCAGAAGCACAAGGAGGAGGAGGACGCCCGGCGGGCCGCGGAGATCGCCGAGATCGAGAAGGAGGCCGGCGGGCACTTCGAGACGCTCACCGCGTCGCAGAAGGCCGGGATCGCGCTGCGCCTCACGGGGCGCAACCTGTTCAAGGAGGTCGGCGCGACGAACCTGCCGAAGTTCGGCCTGTCGATCCTGCGCGGGTTCGTCGACCCCCGGATGTCGCTCATGGGCGTCGTGCACGGCGTCGGGTCCATCGCCACCGGCGTCGCGAACCTGTTCTCCGCCGAGCAGTGGGCCAAGGACCCCCTCGGCAACGCCCTCAAGTCGTCCGCCGACATCGCCACCGGCGTCACCATCGTGCTCGGGTCCATCGCGGGGCTTGCCGTCTCGATCGGCATCATCCTCACCGCCGTCGCGATCATCGGGTCGATCTTCTCGTTCGGTGCCGTCGGGCTCGCCCTCGCGCCGATCATCGCGTTCTGCGGGACGGTCGCGTCGACCGTCGGGCCGTGGGCGCTGTGGGCCGCCGCGATCGCGCTCACCCTGCACGGGCTCGTGTTCATCAAGAACCTCATCGACGCCGCGACCGCGAGCACCGCCACCGAGCTGCAGCAGAACTCGGACCAGATGACGGAGGACGCCAAGAACGCCGGGGCGATGGCGCTGCAGATCGGCATGGCGAAGGCGATGGAGCTCGGCGGGAAGATGCTCGCCGGGCGGGGTGGCGGCGGTGGGACCGGCGAGCCCGTGCCCGCGGGCGGTGGGGGGACCGGCGAGCCTGTGCCCGCCGGTGGTGGTGGCGGCGGGGCGCCGGAGCCGGTGCCTGCAGGCGGGGGTGGCGGCGGGGCGCCGGAGCCCGTGCCTGCAGGCGGGGGTGGTGGGGGTGCGCCCGAGCCGGTGCCTGCAGGCGGGGGTGGTGGGGGTGCGCCCGAGCCGGTGCCCGCAGGCGGGGGCGGCGGACCTGAGCCGGTGCCGGCGCCTGAACCCGTACCCGCGCCCGAGCCCGTCCCGGCGCCCGAACCTGCTCCGGCGCCCGAACCTGCTCCCGCACCGGAGCCAGTTCCTGGTCCTGAGGGACCGGTGCCCGAAGGTCCGGCGCCGGAGGGCCCCGCGCCGGAAGGTCCGGCGCCGGAGGGCCCGGCGCCGGAAGGCCCCGCGCCCGAGAACGCCCCTGAGGGGGCCACCCCCGAGAAGGCGCCCGAGGGGGCAACCCCCGAGAACGCCCCCGAGGGGACCACCCCCGAGAAGGCGCCCGAGGGGACCACCCCCGAGAACGCCCCGGAGACCACCCCCGAGGGCGCCCCGAAGCCCGCCGAGCAGGTCAAGTGGCCGCCCGACCCGCCGCAGGGCAAGAAGCCGGCGGTCGGCGAGCCCGGTGCTGCGGAGTGGCGGTACCAGCGCTACCTGCAGAAGGCGTACAAGGCCGGCAAGGGCCCGGGGGACGTGCTGTCGTTCGAGGAGTACGTGGCGGAGCACTACAGCCAGGTCGAGGCGGGCAACCGTCCGGGCCGCCGCGGTGGCAAGGAGCAGGTGGCCGCCAAGGAGAAGCTCACGGAGGCTGAGGGCGTCCAGGAGACGGAGAACGTCAAGCTCGGGAAGAACTACCCCGACGGCGTCTCGCCGAAGCCGAACGCCGCGGGCGGCCGCGACTACTTCGAGGTCGGCAAGATGCTCAAGAAGGGCATCCCCGAGGCGCGCGAGCGACCGAAGCTGCAGGCCGAGATCGACTCGCTCGGGCCGAACGACTCGATCACGTTCGTCGACAAGATGGACACGTCGAACCGCATCACCTACCGCA
Source organism: Cellulomonas chitinilytica (assembly GCF_016862675.1). Lineage (GTDB taxonomy): Bacteria > Actinomycetota > Actinomycetes > Actinomycetales > Cellulomonadaceae > Cellulomonas > Cellulomonas chitinilytica. The sequence goes on from NZ_BONK01000006.1 coordinate 251,863, forward strand.
AGGGTGACACGATCGCGGGGGGTGGCAGCGGACCGCCCCCGCCCGCGCAGCCTCCCCTGACCGAGGGCCCGACGCCCGAAGGCCCGACGCCCGAGGGGCCCGCACCGGAAGGCCCGGCCCCGGAGGGCCCGACGCCCGACGAGGAGCTGTAGACCGACCGCGTCGGCCACGACGGCGCAACCCCGATGCTCGTGACGAAGGAGGTATCGCGTGGCCATGTTCCTGCACGTGTTCGCCAGGTCGGGCGCCGCGCTCGACGTCGACGCCGTGGCGGAGGCGGCGGAGATGGCCTGGACGGGCGACGACCCTCTCGAGCTCGACCACGAGACGGACGGCGACCAGGTGCTCCGGATCAGCGTGCCGGGCGCCGGGCGCCCGATCACGGTGCTCGTCGCCTCGGCCGAGATGGTCAAGGACATGGTCGACGAGGTGCTCGAGGAGCACGACCAGGCGCCGGAGAAGGTCGTGGAGCAGATCCGGGCGACGAAGCAGGTGGTGAGCTTCGAGGTGTTCCCGGAGCGGCTCGACGACGACGGGTGGGAGGTGGTCGACGCGATGGAGATGTCGGTCGCGCGGGCGCTCGACGGCCTGGTCGTCACGGACGACGGCATCTACGACGCGCACCTGAAGCAGCTCGCGCCGTAGGGCGGGCCGCTCAGCGGACCTCGAGCACCGTCCACCAGTCGTTCTGGTCGCGCCCGTCGAACCCGGTGACCTCGTCCTGCCCCGAGGTGAGGCGTGGGTCCGACTCGCGGTGCGAGTGCAGCGCGGCACCGGTCGCGACGTGCACGAGCCGGACGCGGGATCCGGCGAGCCAGGCACCGCCGCCGTCGACCTCGACGCGCCAGTCGTCATTGCCGTCGCCCACGCCGTCCGTCCCGAACGCGGTCACCTCCTGCTGGCCCGTGAGCGGCGACGGGAAGCCCGCGTGGCTGTGCAGGTTGCGGCCGGTGCGGACGTGCCGGAGGCGGACGACGTCGCCGTCGGTGAGCTCGCGGCCGCCGTCGTCCGGCGGGGTGCCGTGCGGGGCGGCCAGCCGCCACAGGTCGTTGTCGTCGGACCCGCCGTACGTCGTGACCTGCTGCTGGCCCGACGTGCCGGGGTGGGTGTAGACGGCCGGGTGGGAGTGCAGGGACCGGCCGGTCCAGACGTGCGACAGCTTGAGCGTGACGCCGGTCCGCAGGTGCAGGTCCTCGTCGAGGGCGACGGAGCCGATCGTGCGGGGCCGCTTCGCCGAGTACGCCTGCACGAAGAACCCGCGCCACTGCGGGCCGTTGCTCGCGGTCCAGCCGAGCTGCCCCGGGTCGGACGTCAGGCGGACCTCCTGGCCGGGGCTGTTGTTGTCGTAGACGAGGACGGTGGCGCGGCCCGACGGCTCCTTCTCGTACCCGTAGGCCAGCACCTGGTGGTTCTTCCCGATGTCTCCGAGCGACCGGGCGACGACGAGGCCGAGCGGCACGGGGCGGCCGGCGTCGACCGCGGCGACGACCTTCGGCAGCTCGTCCTCGTGCGTCCAGCGGCTGACGCCCTTCGAGATCCAGGTCGCGTTGTCCGAGCTCTGCGTCCACGTCACGAACTTCGCCGCGGTGCCCGTGCGGAACGAGTCGAAGAGCCGGGAGCGGATGTCGTCGGCGAGCCAGTGCCCGTCGGGCGGGACGCGGCCCGGTGCCCACAGCGTGGCCGGCCAGCGCGGCACCGGACGGCCGGCGTTCCAGTGGTCGAGCGCCAGGTACGCCATGCCGCCGCACCGGCCCGACGTCGTGATCTCGAACGCGCCGACCGACAGGAGGACGTCGACGAACCGGTTGGCGAACGCGAATCCGTGCACCGCCGGGTCGAAGCCCGGGACGCGCCCGGACCGTGCGCGGGTCGCGGTGCCGGCCCCGGGTGTCTGACCGCTCATCGGTGCCTCCCTGCTGGTGAGGGCCGGCGCGACGTCGTGCCCGTCGCACCGACTCTGCCAGGAGGAGGCACCCGACGCCCTCGCTGATACGACCCGGGCCCCGGTCCGTGGAGAGGACCGGGGCCCGAGCACGACGGGCGTCGCGCGTCAGCCGGGGAGGATCAGCTGATCGCGGACTCGACCTCCGTCACGTACTGCTTGGCCGCGTCCTTGGGGGAGAGACGGCCGAACAGCACCTCCTGGTTGAGCCGCTTCGTGATCTCGGCGACGTCACCAGCACCGACCGGCGGCACCACCGGGCCGTCGACGATGTCGTCCTGCAGGCCGGCCAGGAAGTCGGCGGCCTGCTTGTCCGTGGCGTTGAACTTGTCGGTCACGGCCGCGCGCACGTCGGTGTTGGCCGGCAGGCCGCGGTCGGAGAGCAGGATCTCGCCCGCTGCCTCGTCGTTGAGCAGGAAGTCGACGAGCAGCGCCGCCTCCTTCGGGTGCTTCGACTTGGCGGAGACGGAGTAGAACATGGCCGGCTTGAAGTACATGCCGGTCCGCTTGTGCTCGTCCTCGCCGGGGACCCGCAGCAGCTTGAGCTCCTTGCCGGACGCCTTCGTGATGGCGGTGAGCTGGTTCGTCCAGAACCACGCCATGGCGCCCTGGCCGGTGCCGACGAGCGACTGCTCGGGGCCGCCGGCGTCGACCTCGACGGTCTTCGCGGCGTCGGGCTCGCCGCCGCCCTGCTGGAGGTCGAGCGAGTACTGCCACCACTCGGCGAGGGTGCTCTCCTTGAAGCCGATCCCGCCGTCCTCGGCGTAGAGCGACTGCCCCCGCTGCCGGGCGAAGATCGAGAACCCGGGCTCGTTGAAGCCGTAGTCCTGCGCGCCGTACACGGCCTTGCCGGTCTTCGCGGAGATCTCGTTGGCGATGTCGACGTAGTCGTGCCACGTCCACGTCTTGTCGTCGGGCAGGTCGACGCCCGCCGCGGCGAACGCGGCCGGGTCGGCGACGACCGCGTACGCGTTGACGCCCGTCGCGACGCCGTACAGCTTGCCGTCGAGGGTGCCGGACTCGAGGACCGACTTGTCGATCTTCGAGGTGTCGATGCCGAGCTCGTTCGCGTCGGCCAGCACGCCGCGCGACGCGTAGTCGGCGAGGTAGCGCTCCTCCTGCGTGATGACGTCGGGGGCGTCCCCGCCGGCGACCGACGTGCTCAGCTTGTCGAAGTAGCTGTTCCAGTCGGTGTAGTCGGGCACCACCGTGATGTACGGGTACTTCTCGGTGAACTTGTCGAGCACCTGCTGGGTGAGCTCGTGGCGGGTGTCGGAGCCCCACCAGGAGAACCGGATCGACACCGGCTCGGGCGGGCCGGACGACGTCGGGCTGGCGTCGGGGGTGTCCGCCGAGCCGCCCGCGCAGGCGGTCAGGGCCAGGGTGCCTGCGGCCAGCAGGGCCGCGAGACGGACGGTGCGGTTGCGCATGGTGCTCCTTCGAGGACGTCGGTGTGCTCGGTGGGCCGGGCGGTGTTCCAGGGAGGGACTGCTGCTACTTGATGCCGGTCGTCGCGATCCCCTTGACCAGGTACTTCTGGCCGAGCAGGAACGCGAGGAAGACCGGGACGAGCGACACGATGGACATCGCGAACATGGGGCCCCACGAGCTCTGGCCCGTGGAGTCGAGGAACGTGCGCAGCGCGACGGGGGCGGTGTACATGTCGGGCCGCGTGAGGAAGATCAGCTGGCTGAAGAAGTCGTTCCAGGTCCAGATGAACGTGAAGATCGCGGTCGTCGCGAGGGCGGGCAGCGACAGCGGGAGCATGATCCGCAGGTAGATGCGTCCGTGCCCGCAGCCGTCGAGCCGCGCCGCCTCGTCGAGCTCGCGGGGGATGCCGCGGAAGAACTGGACCATGAGGAAGATGAAGAACGCGTCCGTGGCCAGCAGCTTCGGCACGATCAGCGGCAGGAACGTGTTGACCCAGCCGAGCCGGGAGAACAGCACGTACTGCGGGACGATGATCACGTGGATCGGCAGCATGATCGACATGAGCATGATCGCGAACCACAGCTGCCGGCCCCGGAACTCCAGGCGGGCGAACGCGTAGGCGGCCATCGAGCAGCTCACGAGGTTGCCGACGAGCGAGCCGAGCACGATGACGGCCGAGTTCAGCAGGTACCGGCTGAACGGGTACTGCAGGGCGGTCCAGCCGGCCGTGTAGTTGCCGAGGTCGATCTCGCTGGGGATGAGGGAGACGTCCCGGAAGATCAGCTCGGTCGGCTTGAGCGAGCTCATCAGCAGCCAGATCAGCGGGTACAGCATGACCACGCCGAGGACGACGAGCCCGAGGTGCTTGACCGCGGCACGCCGGCGGGCGGGCCAGGGGGAGCGGTACGGGGCGGGGCCGGCGGCGTCGGCGAGCTGTGTCAGCGACTGTCGCGAGGCGCTTGCGGACGTGGCGGGGGGCTCAGGGAGCACGCGGACCTCAGTCATCGTAGAAGACCCAGAACTTGGAGGCGACGAAGTTCACGACGGTCATCGCGGCGACGATGAGCACGAGCAGCCACGCCATGGCGGAGGCGTACCCCATGTCCAGGGAGGCGAAGCCCTTCTGGTAGAGGTACAGCGTGTAGAACATCGTCGAGTCGGCCGGGCCGCCGGTGCCGCCGGAGACGACGAACGCCTGCGTGAAGCTCTGGAACGCCCCGATGATCTGCAGGACCAGGTTGAAGAAGATGATCGGGGTGAGCAGCGGCAGGGTGATGGACCGGAACTGGCGGACCCGGGAGGCACCGTCGATCGACGCCGCCTCGTAGTACATCTCGGGGATCTGCCGCAGGCCCGCGAGGAAGATGATCATCGGCGCACCGAACGTCCACACGTGCAGGGCGACGAGCGTCCACAGCGCGGTGTCCGGGTCGGACACCCACCCCTTGCCCTCGATGCCGAAGATGCCGAGGAACGCGTTGACGAGGCCGTCGACGCCGAACACCTGGCGCCACAGGATCGCGACGGCGACGGAGCCGCCGAGCAGGGACGGCAGGTAGAACGCCGACCGGTAGAACGCGAGGCCCCGCACGCCGCGGTCGAGCAGCAGCGCGAGGCCGAGGGCGACGACGAGCTGCAGCGGGACGGCGGTGAGCACGTAGGTGAACGTGACCCGCAGCGCGTTGAGCAGCCGGGGGTCGTGCCACATGTGGGTGTAGTTCTCGACGCCGATCCACTGCGGGGGCTGCAGCAGGTTGTAGTCGGTGAACGACAGGTACGCCGAGGCGAGCATCGGGCCGAGGGTCACGAGCGCGAGCCCGAGGAACCAGGGGGCGAGGAAGACGACGGCGGCTCGGCCGTCGCCCTTGCGCAGCGCCGGCCGGGCGGTGGCGGGCCTGTCGCCGCCGCGGGCGCGCCTGCGGCGGCCGGGTGGCTGGTCGCCGTCGGCGGACCGGGTGGTCCGCCGCAGCTCCGAGACCACGGACATCGTCGATCACCTCTTCGTGCTCGTACGGTGGGAAACCGGTTCCCAAGAAGGGAAGGTAGCACCGGCTCGGCGCATTGGGAACCGGTTTCCCGTGGTGTATGTTCTGCCGGGAGCGGCCCCGTGGCGGGTGACTATAGCCGTGGGGCCTGAAATGTCCGGACCGCAGGAGGCTGCAGTGACGCAGGACGGGTGGCGGCGCGCGACGCCCACCATCGCGGAGGTGGCGCAGGCCGCCGGGGTGTCCCGGGCGACGGTGTCGCGCGTGATGAACGGGCGGTCCACCGTCGACGCCGAGCTCGTCGAACGCGTCCGGCAGGTCGCCGACCAGATGCACTACCGGCCCTCGACCGTGGCGCGCAGCCTGTCGCTCGGGCGCACCAACACCGTCGCCGTCGTCGTCCCCGACCTCGCGAACCCGATGTTCCAGCAGGTGCTGCGCGGCGTCACGTCCGCCGCCGCCGAGCACGGGTACCGGGTCCTCGTCGCCGACACCGTCGAGGACGCCGCCGCCGAGGAGCGCGTCGCCCTCGACGCGCGGATGCGGTGCGACGGTCTCGTCCTCGTGTCCCCGCGGATGGCCGAGACGACCCTGCGCGCCCTGCTCGCCGAGGTCCGGCCCGTCGCCGTCGTCAACCGCGCGCCCGACGGCGTCACCCCGACCGTCGCCGTCGACTACGCCGCCGGTGTCGAGCAGATCGTCGAGCACCTCCTCGCCCTCGGCCACCGGCACCTGCTCTACCTCGCCGGGCCGCCCGACTCCGCCTCGCACAACGCCCGCCTCGAGGCCCTGCGGATCGCCGCCTCCGGACGGACCGACGTGCGGCTGTCCGAGATGCCCGCCGGCTCGTCCGTCGAGTCCGGGTACGCCGCCGCGCAGGACGTGCTCGCCTCGCGGGCCACCGCCGTCGTCGCGTACAACGACCTCGTCGCGTTCGGCCTGCTCGCGCGCCTCAACGAGCTCGGCGTCGCCGTCCCCGGGGACGTGTCGATCACCGGCTTCGACGACATCGAGCTCGCCCGCTTCGCGACGCCGTCGCTCACCACCGTGACCGTCCCGCAGGCCGACCTCGGCCGGCTCGCCTGGACGCACCTGCACGGGCTCGTGTCCGGCGAGGGCGCCCTCGACCCGACCCCCGAGCGGATCCGGCCCGTGCTCGCCGTGCGGGACAGCACCGGCCCCGTGCCGCCCGCCGCCCGGCTCGGCCGACGTGCGCCGACCGACCCGGTCGGGCTCGTCGTGCCCACCCTCGCCGGGACTGCCTGGCGTGCCGACCTCGGCTCGTTCCTGCTCGGCGGGGCCGTGCGCGACGACGAGGCGACCGTCCCGCTCGCGCGGTACGAGTCCGGTGAGCGCGTGCCCGGCGTGCACGCCCCCCGGCCCTACCTGCATCCCGTGCGGTCCGCCGCCGGTCGCGTGCTCACCGAGGTCAGCCCCGTCGACCACCGCCACCACTACGGCGTCTCCATGGCCGTGCCCGTCGTCAACGGCACCTCCTACTGGGGCGGCCGCACGTTCCTGCGCGACGAGGGCCCGACCCTGCTGCCCAACCACGGCCGCCAGGTCAGCACCGGCACGACCCTGCTCGACGACGGGACCACGCTGCACGACGACGTCGTCTGGCACGACGAGCACGGCGCACCCCAGCTCCGCGAGGACCGCCGCCTGCACGCCGCCGCCCTGCCCGACGGGCGCGGCTGGACGCTGCAGTGGACGTCGGTGCTCCACGCCTCCGAGGGGCCGCTCCGGTTCGAGAGCCCCGGCACCAACGGCCGCCCCGACGCCGGCTACGGCGGGCTGTTCTGGCGGCTGCCCTCCGCCGACGTCACGACCGTGCTCGGCGACGGGCTCGTCGGCGAGGCCGCCGTGCACGGCAGCACGTCACCCTGGCTCGCGTTCGTGCAGCGCCGCGAGGGGACCACGACCACTGTGCTGCTCGTCCAGCCCGCCGGCCAGGTGCGGCCCTGGTTCGCCCGCGTCGCCGAGTACGTCGGCGCCGGGCCCGCGCTCGCCTGGGACCGGGTCGTCGACGTCCCCGCCGGCGGACGGGTCGACGTCGGCCTCACCGCCGTCGTCGTCGACCGGGCGCTCGGGGCCGACGAGGCGGGGGCGCTGGCGGCGGAGCTCGGGCGATGAGCGGCGAACCGGCAGTGTCCGACGACCGCCTGGCCGACGACCGCGTCGCCGCCCCGGCCGGAGGTCGCGGGCCGAACACCGTGGACGGGCTGAGCACCCGGGATGCAGGCCGGGCGTCGGTCGCCGGCCGTGGGCCGTCGGTGGCCGTCGTCGGGGTGCACGGGTTCGGGGCGTCGCACGTCCGCCGGGTCGTCGACCTCGCGGCCGACGGGCGGGCCACGCTCGCCGCCGTCGTCGACCCGCGGCCCGTCGACGGTCTCGAGCACGTCCCGGCCGGCACGCCCTGGTACCCGGACCTCGACACGCTGCTCGACCGGGCCGCGCCCGACGTCGTCGTCCTCGCCACCCCCATCCCCACCCACCTCCCGTTCGCGGCCGCCGCGCTCCGCGCCGGGTGCGACGTGCTCCTGGAGAAGCCGCCCGTCGCGTCGCTCGCCGAGCACGAGGAGCTGCTCTCTGTCGTCGAGGAGACCGGCCGGCTCTGCCAGGTCGGCTTCCAGACGTTCGGGTCCGGCGCGGTCGACGAGGTCGCGCGGATCGTCGCGAGCGGCGAGCTCGGCGACGTCACGGGGGTCGGGGCCGTCGGCACCTGGCTGCGGACCGCCGGCTACTACGGCCGGGCCCGCTGGGCCGGGCGGCGCACGCTCGACGGGGTCGACGTGGTCGACGGCGTCGTCACCAACCCGCTCGCGCACGCCGTCGCGACCGCCCTGCTGCTCGCCGGCGCGCGGACCGCGCTGGACGTCGCCGACGTGCGGCTCGACCAGTACCGCGCCCACCCCATCGAGGCCGACGACACGTCGTCGCTCGTCGTCACGACGGCGGGCGGCGTGCGGGTCGCCGCCGGGCTCACCGTGTGCGCGCCCGTCCAGTCGCCCGCGCGGGTCGTCGTGCAGGGGACGCTCGGCACCGCGACGCTGCTCTACGAGTCGGACACGATCGAGGTCTCGTCCGGCCGGGGCGTGCGGCGGATCCAGTGCGGTCGGACTGACCTGCTGCACCAGCTCCTCGACGCCCGTGCGGACCCGGCGGTCACCCTGCGGTGCGAGGTCGCCGACACCGGGGCGTTCATGCGCGTGCTCGAGGCGGTCCGCACCGCCCCGAACCCTCGTCCGGTGCCGGAGCGGTTCGTTCAGTGGCACGGCGAGGGCGACGAGCGGCACCCCGTGGTCGACGGGATCGAGGACTGGTGCGCGCGGGTCGCCGCCGAGGGCCGCACGTTCCGCGAGCTCGGCGCGCCGTTCGCCGGGTGACCACACAGCCTCCGCGGGGCTGGTCCGTCTGCGAGCCTGGTGCCGTGACGACGTCGGGCGACGGAGAGCCGGCACTCCGTGCGGAGGTGGCGCGATGGTCCGCCGCGCTCCGCGAGGTGGAGGTGCTCGAGCCCTGGCTCACCGAGTCCCACTGGGACGAGCACTACTGGGACGACGTCGCCGAGCAGGTCGCCGACGATCCTCGGAGCAGGGCGGACGCCCGTGGCGCGCGTGACGCCCTAGAAGACGCCTTGCGGCGGGCTTTCCCGGGCGCATCGCTCGTCAGCGAGAACGGTCTCTACCGGGACCGGCTCGGCGAACGGCTCGACAGGGTCGTCGGGCTCGTGGTGTCGCGCCGATCGGCCGATCGGCGACCGCCACGCAGCTGGTGACGGCCAGGGGTGACGGTCCGGGGCGGCAGGCGGCACCATCAGGGCATGCATCGACAGGTCGGCGCTCTGATCCTCGCGGGCGGGCTCGCGCTCGCGGGGTGCAGCCCGTCCTCGTCCGAGGTCGCACCGACGCCCGACCCGTCGCGCTCGGCCGTGCCGATCCCCGGCGACGTGCTGGCCGGGCTGTCCGTCGAGGTGCGGCAGGCGCGCAGCGACTGGGCGTTGCGGGTCGTGCAGCTCCGGGTGACGAACGCCGGACCGGGTGACGTGACCGTCGCGCAGGCGCGGCTGGTCACGCCGGACGACGAGGGGGTCGCGACGGGCGACCGGGAGCGGCCCGTCCGGGCGGGGGTCGACCGGGACGTGTCCGTCGCGCTCGGGACGCCCGACTGCACGAGCGCGACGTCCGGGGTGCCGCGGGCCGAGCTCGACCTCGTCGACCCGGACGGGAGGCGGTCGACGCTCGTCGTGCAGCCCGACGACCCGCAGGGGCACCTCGCCCGCATCCACGGCGAGGACTGCGCGGCGGCCGCCGTCGCGCGCGGGGCGACGATCACGCTCGCCGACGAGCTCGGCATCCAGGAGGTCGACGGACGGTTCGTCGCGGAGGTGGACCTGGAGGTCGAGCCCGTGCCCGGTGGGCCGCGGGTGGAGCTGAACGGCGTGGACGGGACCGTGCTGCTGGCGCCGGCGGACGGGGCGACGGGCTGGGCCGTGGACGTCGACACGGCCGACGGTGGGACCGCCGGGGGGACGGGGGGCACGAGCGACGGCGCCACCGGCGGCGAGAGCACGACCCTCCGGCTGCTCGTGGTGCCGACCCGGTGCGACGCGCACGCCGTCGCGGAGGACAAGCGGGGGACGTTCTTCGGGCTGCACACGCGGGTCGACGGGGTGGAGCAGCCGGTGTTCTACGTCGGCGCGGACGACTCGCTGCGCGGGGCGCTGCACGACTTCGTCGGGACGTCCTGCGGGGTGCCGGCCGCGAGCTGACCGATCGGCTCGCCGGGGCGGTCGAGGCGCGGGTCGGCGCTGGAGAACGGGGTCCCGGCTGACCGGGCGCCCGGCCGGGGACGTACCTCTCGGCCCGGCGGCCGTCCCGGCGGGAGGCTGACGCCCGGTATCAGCCGGCGGCGAGTCGTGCTCCGGACAGTGTCCGGCCGGACAGCAGCGCCCGGCCCGGCCGACCGCAGGGGGGCTCCCGGTGGTGCTCGAGACGACCGACGGGCGGCCCGGCGCAGGAGCGGCGCAGGCGCAGGTCCGGACCGTGCGCGTCGATGGACAGCGCGTCGAGGACGTCGTCGCCGTGAGCCCGGGCGCCGCGCCGTTCGAGCTGCGGCACGAGGAGGTCCGGGCGCTCCTCGCCCAGTACGCACGGGTCGTCCGCGCCGCCGAGGAGGTGCACGGCCTCGTCTGGGTGCGGACCCGACCGCCGGGCACGGCAGCGTGCGCGCGGTGGTGGCGGCTCCCGCGACCCACGGTCGGCCTCCGGATCCTCGTGGTCCGGCACGTGACCCGGTCCGTGGACACCCTCTCGCGGGCGTACGCCCGGCGGGCGGCGCTCGACGAGCTCGACGAGCAGGGCGTCCGGACCCGGCAGATGGTCGCCGACTACCGGGCGGCGCTGCCGCCGATCCCGTGGAAGACGGTCGTCGCGCTGTCGGCGCTCGCGGGCCTGCTCGTCACGCGAGCCCTCGTCGGGGCAGGCGTCGACCTCGCGGCGCACGTGCTGCGGGTCAACGCCCCCGCCGGCGAGCAGCAGGAGGCGCTGACGCGGGTCGTCGACGGGCTCGTGACGTTCTCGACGACGTTCTCGCCCGCCGGCCTCGTCGACCAGCTCGCGGGCGCGGGCCAGGTCGGCCTCGCGGGGGTGCTCGTGCTCGCGGTGCTGCTGCTCGTGGCGGCCTACGTCGTGCTGCGACCCATGTCCGCGGTCTTCCGGGTCAAGCGGATGCTGTTCAACCTGTGCGACGACCCCGACCTGCGCCGGACGGCGTCCACCTGGCACGTCCCGCGGGCCGTGGGGCTCTACGCGCACGAGCGGTCGGTGTTCGGCGCTGCGGGCTGCGTGGTTCCCGCCGAGCCGTCGCTCGACCTCGCGCTCGGCCTGCTCGGGGCGTTCCTGACCTGCGGGTTCGTGCTGCGGCTGTACGTGTTCGACCCGGAGACCGACCGGCTGCTGCTGTTCCGCGACGGCGCGGCGCCGGGGGACTACGGGGTCGTCCTGCTGGTGCTCCTGCTGGCCGGGGCGCGCGTGGTGTGGCTCCTGCGCGCGATGCGGTCGCGGCGCGCCGGGACGACGCCGTCCGACGGCGTGTCCGACGTCGAGCCGAGCATCGTGGTGCTGGCGGCGACCGCCCGCCTCGTGGAACGACGATCGCCCCTCGAGGTGTTCGGCCTGCTGGCCGCGACCTCCGTGGCCTTCGTCGGCTGGCTCGTCGTCCCGTTCACGTTCTCCCGGCTCTGGGCGCAGATCCACGACGCGGACCGCGAGGTCGGCCCCCGGGCCCTCGGCGCGCGGTGGCACCCCTACCGGTCGTTCGCCGTCGCGGGTGTCGCGGTCGCGTCGGCCGTCGCGTCGCCCGTGGTCGCCTGCGTCCTCGCGTGGCGCGTCGTGCGGTCGACGACCGTCCGGGTCCGCGGCGGGTCGGCGTTCCTCGGGCTCGCAGCGCTCGCGGCGGTGGCCTGGTCGCTCGCCCTGCGCACGTTCTTCCTGCCGAGCGACGACGAAGCCCTCGGGGTGTCGCTCCTCGTCATCGCGGTGACGGTCGGGCTCACGGGTGCCGTCGCGCAGCACGTCGCGAACGAGGCGGTGGCGCGCCAGGGGCAGCCGTGGGTGGGTGGGGTCCTCCCGGAGCAGGTGGTGACGGAGTTCCGCGTGCCGCCGTCATGGCCGGCGCCACCCGTCGGGTGGTCCGGGCCGGCCCCCGGGTTCCTGCCGGACCCGTCGTGGGGCGAGGTCCCGGGGGGCTGGCGGTTCTGGAGCGCTCCGGGCGGTGCGCTGCCGCTGCCGGTGGACCGTCCCGAGGCCGCCGCCGCCGTGCGTCCCAGCGTGCGCGACCGCCGCCTCGTGTCTCACGCGCTCGCTCCACGTGCGTCCCGCAGGTGACCGCGAGGGGCGCCCGCCGGCCGGGAGCCGGGCCGGGGTGACCCGGCCCGGCACCTGCTCAGACCCGGACGACGACCTTGCCGCGGACGTGCCCGGTCGCGCTCGCCTCGTGGGCGGCGGCCGCGTCGGCCAGGTCGAACACCTGCGCCACGTCGACGCTGAGCTTCCCGGCGTCTGCCAGGGCGCCGAGCGCCTCGAGGTCGGCGGTCGAGGGGCGCACCCACACGTGGTGGCCGCCCAGCTCGTCGCGGGCCTTCGGGTCGAGGATGGACGCGATCGTGCCGCCGGGGGCGAGGAGCTGCGGAGCGGTGGCCACGGCGTCGTCGCTGCCGTAGTCGAGGATCACGTCGACGCCGTCCGGGGCCAGGGCGCGGACCCGGTCGACGAGGCCGTCGCCGTAGGTCACCGGCTCGGCGCCGAGGTCGCGCAGGTGGTCGTGGTTCCGCTCGGAGGCAGTGCCGACGACGCGCGCGCCCAGTGCCCGGGCGATCTGCACGGCGAACCCGCCGACCCCGCCGGCGGCCGCGTGCACGAGCACAGTCTGGCCTGCGGTGACGCCCGCGCGCCGGATCGACTGGTACGCGGTGAGGCCGGCCAGCGGGATCGCGGCGGCCTCCTCGAACGAGAGGGACGCCGGCTTGCGGGCGAGCGTCCGGACGGGAGCGGAGACGTACTCGGCGAACGTGCCGCCCTGGACCCAGTCCTTGCGGACGTACCCGAACACCTCGTCGCCGACCTCCAGCTCCGGGGTGTCCAGGCCGACGCGCTCGACGACCCCGGCGACGTCCCAGCCCGGCACCACCGGGAAGGCGACGTCCATGATCGGGTCGAGGTAGCCCTGGCGGACCTTCCAGTCGACCGGGTTGACCGACGCGGCCTTGACCCGGACCAGCACGGCGTCGGGGCCGACCTTCGGGGTGGGCAGGTCGGTGAGCTCGAGGACGTCGGGGCCGCCGTAGCGGGAGTAGGTGATCGCACGCATGTCTTCTCGCAGCACCGGCAGGTGCCCGTCGTATTCCACGCCGCCCGCAGGTGTGCCCGACCCCACGCCGCTGCCTCGGGGAGGATCAACGGTGAGCTGCGGGTTCCGGGGTCGGGTGCACGACGACTGTGAGCGGCCAGGGTGCTCGGCGCCAGGCCGGGCGCAGGCGGCCCGACCGGGCGAGGAGGACCGCGACGACCGTCGTCGCGAGCAGGGCCAGGGCGCCCGTGACCACCAGGCCGAGCCGGACACCGAGCTGCTCGGTGAGCCACCCCTGCAGCAGCCCGCCGAGCGCGTGGCCGCCGAGCAGCAGCGGCGAGTAGAGGGCGAGGACCCGTCCGCGCACGGGCCGGTCGGCGGTGAGCTGCACGAGGGTCGCGGCCGTGGTGAGGAACAGCAGGGTGGTCGCGCCGACGACGGTGAGCATGACGAGGAACGTCGCCTGGTTCGGCGCCAGCGCCGCGAGCGTCTCGGCGACGGCGAACGCGGCGGACGCGACGACGACCGACCGGGCCCGCACCCGCACGAACCGCGCGCCCACGAGCACCCCGGTGAAGGCACCGACGGCGCTCACGGTGTTGTACAGCCCGAAGCCGCCGGCGCCGGTGTGCCAGACGTCCTGCGCGAACGCCGTCAGCACGACCGGTCCGTTCATGCCGAGCGCCCCCATCAGCCCCGCGAGCACGATCACCCAGCCGAGCCGCGGGCGGTCCCGCACGTACCGGACGCCTTCCCGGACCTGACCGCGGGCCGGGCGGACGGGCGGGGCGACGTGCAGCTCGCGGCGGCGCATCGACAGCACGACCGACACGACCAGGAGGGCGACGACGCCGTTCGCGGTGAACGCCCACGACTCGCCCCAGCGGTGGATCACGAGCCCCGCGACGGCCGGCCCGATCATCCCGCCGGCCTGACCGAGCGCGTTCACCGTGCTCACCGCCCGTTGCAGCCAGCGGTCACCGACGACCTCGCCGACGAGCACCTGCCGGGCCGGCTGGTCGACGGCGGTGACCAGCCCCATCAACGCGGCCGCGACGTACAGGTGCCAGACCTCGACGGTGCCCGTGAACGTGAGGGCGGCGAGCGCGGCGGCGAGCACCGCCTGCGCGGTCTGCGCGATCGCGACGAGCCGCCGCTTGTCGTACCGGTCGGCGAGCAGCCCGCCCCACGGCCCGACGAGCAGCAGCGGCAGGAACTGCAGCGCGACGAGCACGCCGACGGCCTCGGAGCTGCCGGTGATCTCCAGGACCAGCCAGTCGGCGGCCATGCGGAGCATCCACATACCCGTGCCGCCGAGCAGCTGCGCGCCGACGAGCAGGCGGAAGTTGTGCAGCCGCAGGGGCGGACGGTCGTCGGGAGGGTTGGGCTGGTCGGGTCTCAGGACGCGTCCCGGGTCGTCAGGGGAGCCGGACGTGCTGGGGGCCGAGCTGGTCGACGGACGCGACCCCGAGCAGGGCCATCGTGCGCCGCACCTCCCGGGTGAGGATCTCGACGGCCCGGTCGACGCCGCGCTCACCGCCGGCCATGAGGCCGTAGAGGTACGCGCGTCCGACGAGCGTCGACCGTGCGCCGAGCGCGATGGCGGCGACGACGTCGGCGCCGGACATGATCCCGGTGTCGACCCACACCTGCGTGCGGTCGCCGACGGCCTCCGCGACGTCGGGCAGGAGCCGCAGGGGCACGGGGGCCCGGTCGAGCTGCCGTCCGCCGTGGTTGGACAGCACGATCGCGTCGGCCCCGGCTTCGGTGACGCGCCGGGCGTCCTCGACCGTCTGGATGCCCTTGATGATGAGCGGCCCGTCCCACGAGGCGCGCAGCCACTCGAGGTCCGCGAGCGTCATCGAGGCGTCGAAGAGCTTGTCGAGCAGGTCCGCGACGGTCCCGCTCCACGACGACAGCGACGCGAACGTCAGCGGCTCGGTGGTCAGCAGGTTCATCCACCAGGCGGGGTGGGTGGCGGCGTCGAGGACGGTCCTGACGGTGAGCGCCGGGGGGATCGAGAAGCCGTTGCGGGCGTCGCGCAGCCGGGCGCCGGCCACCGGCACGTCGACCGTGAGCATGAGCGCCTCGTACCCGGCGGCCTTGGCGCGGGCCATGAGGTCCTCGCCGGCGGCCCGGTCCTTCCAGACGTAGAGCTGGAACCACTTGCGGGCGTCCGGTGCGGCCGCGGCGACGTCCTCGATCGACGTCGTGCCCATCGTCGAGAGCGCGTACGGGATGTGGTGGCGCTCGGCGACGCGGACGACGGCCCGTTCGCCCTCGTGGTGCATCATCCGCGTGAAGCCGGTGGGGGCGAGCGCGAACGGCAGGGCGGAGCGCGTGCCGAGCATCTCGGTGGACGTGTCGACCTGGGAGACGTCGTGCAGGATCGAGGGCCGGAACTCGAGGTTCCGGAACAGCGAGCGGGCGCGGCGCAGGCTGATCTCGGCCTCGGCGGCGCCGTCGGTGTAGTCGAAGACCGAGCGGGGGGTGCGGCGGCGGGCGACCTGCCGGAGGTCGGCGATCGTGAGGGCGTCGTCGAGGCGACGACGGGTCGGGTCGAGCTGGATCGGCTTGGGTCGCAGGAGCGGCTTGAGCTCGGACCACGACGGGATCTGACGGTCGGTCACCGGGGCTCCAGGGTGTGTGGCGCGTCGTCGGGCTGCACGGAGGTGGATCTTTTGAAACGATACACTCACGTCACCCGGTGCGGTCCAGAGGGGTGTCGCACGGTGGTCGCCATCGCGGCTCCGGACCCGGGGCGTGCCGCGTCGACGGCGCGACGATCTGCCCGGGTAGCGGCTTTGTAACGATTCATCGCGATCCGTTGACACATCGGCAAGCGCTCACCTAGCGTCCGGAATGCGCTTTCACACCCCGAGCAAGGAGGCTCCCGACGATGAAGCGGACGTTCTGGAAGGCGGTCGCGGTTACTGCCGCCGCCGCACTCACCCTCGCCGCGTGCGCCGGTGGTGACGCGGGCGACGACGAGGCCGCCCCCACCTCCACCGGCCCCGACACCAGCCCCGTCACCATCAACTTCACGTGGTGGGGCAACGACGACCGGGCCGCCCGCTACAACGAGGCCCTCGCCCTGTTCAAGACGAAGTACCCGTACATCACCGTCCAGACCAGCTTCGCCGCGTTCCCCGACTACTGGACGAAGCGCTCCACCGAGGCCGCCGGCCGTGCCCTGCCGGACGTCATGCAGTTCGACCTGTCCTACCTGCGCGAGTTCAGCCAGAACGGGCAGCTCCTCGACCTCGCGCCGTACGTGGAGAACGGCTCGATCGACCTGTCGAACTTCGACGAGAACCTCGTGAAGTCCGGTGAGCTCGACGGCAAGACCGTCGGCATCCCCACCTCGACCAACACGTTCGCGATGTTCCAGAACCCGCACGTCATCGAGGCGACGGGCGCGACGTTCCCGGACGACACCAAGTACACGTGGGACCAGTACAACGACTTCATCGCGGACGTCTCCGACGCCGGGGCGAAGACCGCCGACGGCTACGGCCTCTACGGCGCCGTCGACTACACCGGCACCTTCTGGTTCTTCATCCAGTGGCTCCTGCAGAAGGGCATCACGCCGTTCGAGGACGACGGCACCTTCGGGTTCAAGGAGAAGGACATCGTCGAGTTCCTGAACCTCACCGCCGACCTGCGGGACGCCAAGCAGGTGTACCCGACGGACCGGAACGTGGCGCTCGCGCCCAAGGGCGGGTTCACGGTGAACGAGACCGCGTCCGAGATGAGCTGGGACAACTTCCTGGCCGGCTACGTCGCCGACTCCGGCACCGCCGACCTGGCCATGGCGCAGATCCCGTCCATCAAGGCCGGCGAGAAGCACCTGTTCTACAAGCCGTCGATGCTGCTGTCGTCGGGCGCGAACACCAAGCACCCCGAGGCCGCGGCGACGCTCATCAACTTCCTGCTCACGGACCCCGAGGTCGGCAAGATCTTCGGCACCTCCAAGGGCGTTCCGGCCGACTCGAAGCAGCGTGCGGCCGTGACGACCGAGGAGGGCAGCGTCGACGCCCAGGTCATCGCGTACGAGGAGAAGGTCGCCGACTCGGTCACCGAGCCGACCCCGATCCCCGTGAAGGGCTTCGGCGCCATCGAGGCCAAGTGGAAGTCCCTCGGCGAGGAGCTCGGCTACGGCACGCTCTCGCCCGAGGACTTCGCCTCCCAGTGGTTCTCGGAGGCCGAGCTCAGCACCCAGTGACCGCCGGTGGGCCGCCCGTCCAGCACGGGCGGGCGGCCCGCCGTCCGGACCGGCGGGGGTCGCCACCTCCGTCGACGACGATCGGAACCACCGTGACCCTCATCGCCGAGGCACCCGTCGGGACCCGCCCCCGACCCCGCCCGTCCGACGTCCGCCGCCGCCGGCAGCGCGCCGAGACCCGCGCCGGGTACGCCTTCCTCGCCCCGTGGCTGATCGGGTTCGTCGTGCTGACGGCCGGACCGATGCTCACGTCGCTGTACCTGTCGTTCACGAACTACAACCTGTTCGCGCCGCCGAAGTGGATCGGCCTGGACAACTTCCGGCTCCTGTTCAAGGACCCGAACTACCTGCAGGCGTGGAAGGTCACCGGCACGTACGTGATCTTCGGGACGCCGCTCAAGCTCGCCGCCGCCCTCGGCGTCGCGATGCTGCTCAACACGGCGCACCGCGGCAAGGGGTTCTACCGCTCGTCGTTCTACGCGCCGTCGCTCATCGGGGCGTCCGTGTCGATCGCCATCGTCTGGAAGGCGATGTTCATCGACCACGGCATCGTCGACCGGATCCAGGTGTTCTTCGGCTTCCCCGAGGGCGGCTGGGTCGGCGACCCGTCGCGCACCATGCCGATGCTCATCATGCTGACCATCTGGCAGTTCGGGGCGCCCATGGTGATCTTCCTGGCCGGCCTCAAGCAGATCCCGAACGAGCTCTACGAGGCCGCGTCGGTCGACGGCGCCGGGCCCGGACGCAAGTTCCTGAAGATCACGCTGCCGATGCTGTCGCCCGTCATCTTCTTCAACCTGCTGCTCGAGACGATCCACGCGTTCCAGGTGTTCGCGTCGGCGTTCATCATCTCGAACGGCACCGGTGGGCCGGCCCGGTCGACCCTCTTCTACACGCTGTACCTCTACTTCCGCGGCTTCCAGGACTTCCGGATGGGGTACGCGTCGGCGATGGCCTGGGTGCTCGTCGTCGTCGTCGGGATCCTCACGCTGATCTTCTTCCGCAGCTCGAAGTTCTGGGTGCACTACTCCGGGGAGGGCAAGTGACCACCGCCGCCGCCATGCCGACCGGGTCGACCGTCGCGTCCGTGTCGTCGACCGCCGTGCCCTCGGGCCCGACCGTCACCGTCGAGGAGAGCGCCCGGCTGCACCGCCGGCACCGCAACCGGACGAACGTGAGGTCCGTGGTGTTCCACGTGCTCGCGCTCGCGCTGGTCGTGGTGATCCTCTACCCGGCCGTCTGGATGCTCGTCTCGGCCTTCAAGCCGACCGCCGACATCGTCGGCAACGTCAGCCTCATCCCGAAGGACGCGTCGTTCGACAACTTCGCCAAGGCCCTGCAGGGGATCGGCGGCGTCTCGTTCTGGCGGTTCTTCACGAACTCGCTGATCCTGGCGCTCGGGTCGGTCATCGGCATCACGCTGTCGTGCTCGGTGTCCGCCTACGCGTTCGCCCGCATCGAGTTCCCCGGCCGCAACGTGTTCTTCGCCCTGATGATCGGCACGCTGCTGCTGCCGTTCCACGTCGTGATCATCCCGCAGTACATCGTGTTCAGCCGGCTGCACCTGGTCGACACGTACGTGCCGCTGCTCATCGGGAAGTTCCTCGCGGCCGAGGCGTTCTTCGTGTTCCTCATGGTCCAGTTCATGCGGAACCTGCCGCGCGAGCTCGACGAGGCCGCCCGCATCGACGGCGCCGGGCACGTGCGGATCTTCCGGTCGATCATGCTGCCGCTGATGAAGCCCGCCCTCGTGACGAGCTCGATCTTCGCGTTCATCTGGTCGTGGAACGACTTCTTCGGGCCGCTCATCTACCTGTCGAAGCCGAACCTGTACTCGCTGCCGGTGGCGCTGCGGCTGTTCGTCGACCAGACGACGACCTCCGACTACGGCGCGCAGATGGCGATGGCCGTGCTCGCGCTCGTGCCGGTGCTGCTGTTCTTCCTGATCTTCCAGCGGTACCTCGTCGAGGGCGTGGCCACGCAGGGGCTCAAGGGCTGATGGCCGCGCGTGCGACGCTGGAGCCCGTGAGCGAGGAACGCGACGACTCCCCGGTCCCTCCGGAGCGGCCCCTGCTGGGCGGGGGGCGGTTCGGGCTGTTCAGCGAGTCGCTGGTCGTCGGGCTCGGGGTCTCGCTGCTGAGCCTGCCGGTCGTCACCGCGCTCCCCGCCCTCGCTGCGGGCGTCGCGCACCTGCGGCGGCACCTCGACGGCCGGTCCGACACCCTCGCCGACCTGTGGGCCGAGTTCCGGGCCGCGTGCCGGGGCGTGTGGGTCGTGTCGGTGGCGTCCGTGCTGCTGCTCGTGGTGCTGCTGTTCAACGTGCAGGTCGCCGGCTCCGGGGTGCTCCCGGGCGGGACCGGCGTGCGTGTCTTCTCGGCGGTCATAGCCGTGACGCTGCTCGTCGTGCTGCTGCGGTCCGCCGCCGGGTGGGTGCCCGGCGCCCGCTGGAACGACGTGCTGCGGGCCGCCGGGCGACGGACGGGCGACGACCTCGCCGGGTCGTTCCTGCTGGTCGTGGCCCTGGGGCTGTGCGCGGTGATCGTGTGGATGCTGCCCCCGCTGGCGGTGCTCGTGCCGGGGCTCCTGTCGCTCGCGGTGGTCGCGGTCGAGCGGCGTGCCGGGAAGCGCTGAGCCTCTCGATGGCGTCGCGCCGCCTCGTCTGGTCGGACGAGTTCGACGGACGGCCGGGCTCGCCGCCCGACCCTCGGGTGTGGCGGCACGAGGTCGGGGCGGGCGGCTGGGGTGACGAGCAGGTGCAGCGCTACACGGCCGACCTCCGCAACGCCCACGTCACGTCCGGGCACCAGCTCGCGCTCACGGCGCACGGCGGGGAGGACGTCACCTCCGCGCGGCTCACCACCTCCGGCACCGTCGACGTGCGGCACGGCCGCGTCGAGGCCCGCATCCGGCAGCCACGGGGGTCCGGGCTGTGGTCGGCGTTCTGGATGCTGGGCACGGACCTCGGCGACGTCGGCTGGCCGGCGTGCGGCGAGATCGACGTGATGGAGCACGTCGGGTCGCAGCCACGGGCGGTGCACGGGACCGTGCACGGACCGGGCTACGCCGGGCTCGGGAGCGGGGTGACGGGATCGGTCCAGGCGTCGTCGGCGCTCGCGGACGCGTTCCACGTCTACGCGGTCGAGTGGGCTCCCGACGAGATCCGCTGGGAGCTGGACGGCATGCCCTACCACCGGGTGGCCCCCGCCGACGTGCCCGGCCCGTGGCCGTTCCGGCACCCGTTCTTCCTGGTGCTCAACGTCGCGGTCGGTGGCCGCTGGCCCGGGAACGACGCCGCGGGGCTGCGGCTCCCGGCGACGATGCTCGTGGACTGGGTGCGGGTGCACGGCGTGGCCGGCTGACCGGGCATGGCGCTCGTATCGGTTCGACGACACGTCCCGAGGTCTGGTCCACCGGCCGTTCTCGGCCTACGCTTGCCGAGACGGAACGCGCTTTCCAAGCGTCGGTGCGACGACGCACCGCGGCGAGAGGACCGGACACCACCACCGTGATCGAGACCGATGTGACCCCCGCCCCCACGACGACGAGCGGCCCGGCCGACGGCCCGACCGCAGGCACGACCGCCGGGACGACCGCCGGCGCGGCCGCCGTGGTCGACCAGAACCCCACCGCGCCCCGCCCGCCGTCGAGCGCGAGTGCCGCGCCCGGTCCGGGCGTGATCCCCGCGTTCGCCCCCGCCCCGCCCGGCGAGCAGCGCCGCGTCGCGGTCGCCGGCACCGGCCACCGCGCCGGCATGTACGTCGGCGCGGTCACCGGCGAGCACGCCGACGTCGCGACGCTCGTCGCGTGGCTCGACCCCAACCCGGGCCGCATCGACCACTACGACGCCGAGGTCGGTGCCGCGCTCGGGCTCGACGGCCCCGCGCGGCTGCCCCGGTACACGCCCGACGGGCTCGAGCGGATGGTCGCCGAGCAGCGCGTCGACGTCGTGATCGTCACCGCCCCCGACCACGCGCACGCCGACCTCGTGGCCCGCGCGCTCGCCGCGGGCGCCGACGTCGTCGTCGAGAAGCCCCTCACCACCGACCGCGCCGGCTGCCGGCGGATCACGTCGGCGGTCGCCGAGTCCGGCCGCGACGTCACCATGACGTTCAACTACCGGTACGCCCCGCGGAACAGCTCGCTGCGCGAGGTCGTCCGCTCCGGCGCGATCGGCGACGTCACGAGCGTGCACTTCGAGTGGGTGCTCGACACCGTGCACGGCGCCGACTACTTCCGTCGGTGGCACCGCGAGAAGCGGAACTCGGGCGGGCTGCTGGTGCACAAGTCGAGCCACCACTTCGACCTCGTCAACTGGTGGCTGGGCGACGTGCCGTCACGCGTGTACGCGTCGGGCGGGCTGCGGTTCTACGGCGACCGGAACGCCGCCGCACGCGGCCTCGGGCCCCGGCCGGCACGCGGGACGGGGACGACCGGCGACCCGTTCGCGCTCGACCTGACCCACGACCCGCGCCTGAGGTCGCTGTACCTCGACGCCGAGTACCACGACGGCTACCTGCGCGACCAGGACGTGTTCGGGCCCGGCATCACCATCGAGGACAACCTCGCGCTCGTCGTCGACTACCGCCGCGGCGCGACCATGACGTACTCCCTCAACGCGCACAGCCCCTGGGAGGGGTACCGGGTCGCCGTCAACGGCACGGCCGGGCGGGCCGAGCTCGAGGTCGTCGAGCGCGGCGCCGTCGAGCTCGACGAGCACGGCAACGCGATCCTCGACCCGTCCGCCACGCCCGGTGCGTCCGCACGTCCGTCGCTGCGGCCCGAGGGGGAGCGGTTGCTCGTCCAGCGGCACTGGGAGCAGCCCGTCGAGCACCCGATCCCGGCCGGCATCGGCGGGCACGGGGGCGGTGACGCGATCCTGCTCAAGGACGTCTTCCGCCGGCACCTGCGCGTCGAGGAGGACGCCCTCGGGCGGCCCGCCGGGTACCTCGACGGGCTGCGGGCCGTCGCCGTCGGCATCGCCGCCAACCAGTCGCTCGTCACCGGGCTGCCCGTGACGATCCGCGACCTCGACCTCGGCGCGGACCTGTCGCTCACGACGGCGGCCCCCGTGGCGGTCCGGTGACCTCCGGGCCGGAGGCCGTCGGGCGCACCGGGACGCGGGGCACGGCGGCCGTCGCGACCGCCCGTGCGACGACGCGTCCGCGTCTCGACCCTCGGCCCCGGGTCACCGCGCAGCACGACGTCGGCCGGTCCGTCGACATCGGCGCCGCGGGCGTCGTCCTCGCGCGGTACGTGTACGTGCCCGACGACGCCCAGCTCGAGAGCCCCCGCCCGTACCTGCACCCCGTGCGGACCCGCGGCGGCGACCTCGTCACCGCGTTCCGGCCGCACGACCACGTGTGGCACAAGGGGATCGCCTGGTCGCTGCCCGTGGTCGGCGAGCACAACTTCTGGGGCGGGCCCACCTACGTGCACGGCCAGGGGTACGTGCAGCTCGACAACGACGGGTCGATGGACCACCAGGCCCTCGACGTCCTCGCGGTCGGCACCACACACGGCACCGCGGACAGCAGCGCGGGCGGCGCCGACCGGGTCGACCTCGCCCACACCCTCGCGTGGCACACGCAGGCCGGCGCGCACGTGGTCGACGAGCGCCGCGAGCTCGCCGTCGTCGTCCCGCGCGACCGCGACAACGTCTGGTTCCTCACCTTCGCGACCACCATGACCAACGTCTCGCCCGACGACCTCCCGCTCGGGTCGCCCACGACGCGCGGCCGCGACAACGCCGGCTACGGCGGCCTGTTCTGGCGCGGCCCCCGCTCGTTCACCGGCGGCACCCTGCTGGCCCCCGGGTTCACCGGCGGCGAGGAGGCGCGCGGCACCCGGGCGCCGTGGATGGGGTTCGTCGGGCAGCACGACGACGTCGGCCGCGCGTCGAGCGTCGTCATGGTCGACGCCGCCGACAACCCGCAGCACCCGCCGCAGTGGTTCGCCCGCACCGAGCTGTTCGGCTGCCTCGCCCCCGCGCCGTTCTTCTCCACCGAGGTGCCGTTCGGGCCCGGCGACACCCTGCGGTTCCGCTACGCGGTCGCCGTGGCGGACGGTGCCGTCGACGAGACCGGCGCCGCCGCGCTCGCGGACCTCGGTCGCGGCATCCTGGGCGCATGAGCGTGCTGCCCGGCGGCGTGTCGGTCAGCCACCTGCGGGTCTACGACTGGCCCGCGGCCGACGGGGTCGGCCTGGTCGGGTCGGGGTCGCCGCACCTGCACGTCGCCTCGGCCGAGGCGTACCTGGTGCTCGCCGGCACGGGCGCCGTGCACACGCTCGACGCCTCCGGGTTCCACGAGCACCGGGTGGGGCCGGGGTCCGTCGTGCGGTTCGACCCCGGCGTCGTCCACCGGGCCGTCAACGACGGCGACCTCGAGGTGCTCGTCGTCATGTCGAACGCCGG
The DNA here is from genome assembly GCF_016862675.1 of Cellulomonas chitinilytica. Classification (GTDB taxonomy): domain Bacteria; phylum Actinomycetota; class Actinomycetes; order Actinomycetales; family Cellulomonadaceae; genus Cellulomonas; species Cellulomonas chitinilytica. Next base: position 275,709 of record NZ_BONK01000006.1, read on the forward strand.
GCTGCCCGAGGCGGGCGACGCCGTGCTCACCTTCCCGCGTGCCGTGCTCGCGGACGCGGCGGCGTACCGGGCGGCGGCCACCCTGCCAGGGGCCGGGGCCCGGGACGACGACCTCGCGGCGGCGGCCCGACGGCGCCGCGACCTGGCCGTCGAGGGGTACCGCGAGCTGCTCGACGACGTCGCGCGCGTCGGACCCGTCGCCGCGACGCGTGCCCTGCACGACGCCGCCGTCCGGCTCGTGCGCCCGGCCGTGCCGCACTGGCAGGACCGGTGGACGCGGACCGTCCTGGCCGAGACCGACGCGTCCGCGCTGCTGCTCGAAGGGCTGGCCCGCGGAGTCGTGCCAGGGTTCGGCGCCGCGCGGACCTCCGCCGCCCAGGCGGAGCCCGGTGCCCGCCGGTACGGGATGTGCGGGCGGCTGCGCGTCTGGCCGTCGAGCGGCTGACGCCCCGGCAGGCCGGTCCGCCGGGTCGGTCCGCCGGGTCAGGCCGCCGGGTCATGCCGCCGGGTCAGTCCGCCTGGTCGTAGCTGTCGACCACCGACACGTCGAGCGAGAACTCTACGGGGAACCCGCCGAACAGCAGCCGCCCCGCCTCCGCGGCGGCCTCACGGACGGCGTCGGCGACCCGCTCCGCGACGTCGGCGGGGGTGTGCACCACGACCTCGTCGTGCAGGAAGAACACCAGGTGCGGCCGCCCGCGCGCGCCGCCCTCGGCCGACCCGTCGGCCGCCTGCCCGAGCATCGGCTCCGCGGTCCCGTCGATCGCCAGCAGCCGCCGGCGCAGCGCCGCCATCCAGCACAGCGCCCACTCGGCGGCTGTGCCCTGCACGACGAAGTTGCGCGTGAACCGGCCCCAGTCGCGGCCGCGACGACGGGCCGCCCGGACCTCCTCGGCCCCGGCGCCCTCGGCCGCGGCCGCGTGCAGGGCGTCCTGCCACTCGGCGTCGGGCACGGGTGACGAGCGGCCGAGCCACGTGGTGACGACCTCGCCGCGCTCACCGGCCCGGGCGGCGTCCTCGACGAGCCCGACCGCCCGGGGGTACGCGCGCGTGAGCTGCGGCATGAGGGCCGCGCTCGCACCGGTCGTCGCGCCGTAGATCGCGCCGAGCATCGCGTACTTGGCGTCCTTGCGGCTCTGGACGATCCCCGCCTCGACGACCCCCTGGTACAGGTCCGCCCGACGTGCTGCCGCGGCCATCGCGAGGTCGCCCGACATCGCGGCCAGGACCCGCGGCTCGAGCTGCGCGGCGTCCGCGACGACGAGCCGCCACCCCGGGTCCGCCCGCACGGCCGCCCGGATCGCCGCGGGGAGCTGCAGCGCGCCGCCGCCGTTCGTCGCCCACCGGCCCGACACCACCCCCGCGGGCACGTACTCGGGCCGGAACCGGCCGTCGTGCACCCACGTGTCGATCCAGGCCCACCCGTTCGCGCTGAGCAGCCGGGACAGCTTCTTGTACTCCAGGAGCGGCTCCCGGACGGGGTGGTCGAGCGCCTGGATCTCCCACTTGCTCGTCGACGCCAGGTCGAACCCGGCCAGGCGCAGGCCGCGCAGCAGGTCCGGCTGCGAGTCAGGGTTGAGCGACGGCTGGTCGAGCGCGGTGCGCACCCGGTCGGCGAGCGCCTCGAGCGTGGCCGGCCGGCTGCCCGCCCGGGGCCGAGGTCCGAGCATCCGCGTGAGGATCTCGTCGTGCGTCCGTGCGCTCCACGGCAGGCCGTCGTGCCGCATCTCCTCGGCGATCAGGGCACCCGTGGACTCGGCGGCGAGCAGCAGGCGCAGGCGGCCGGGGTGCGTCGCGCCGGCGACGGACGCGAGCTGGCGGGTCAGCTCCGCGGCGGGGTCGAGGCCGTCGCCTCCAGGAACCGGGGCCGGCTCGTCGTCCGCGTCGAACAGGCTCGCCTCGACGGGCTGCGGCGCGCTCGGCCGCGGGCCGTCCCACGCGGTCCGCGGGCCGACGGCGACGGGCGTCCCGGCGGTGTACGCGCTGTGCCGCAGGATCGCGTGGCACAGCCGCAGGTCGTGGCAGCGTTCGACCCGCACCCCGGCGTCGAGCAGCGGCGGGTAGCGGCGGGACGTGTCGTCCCACACCCAGCGGGGGCGGTCCCGTTCCCGGTCGGCGACGGCGGCCGGGAGCCCGGCGGCGGGCACCTCCGTGCGGGTCAGCGGCTGCCCGTCGTCCGTGAGCTCCTGCAGCAGGACGACGCCGGGACGGACCGGGTCGTCGAGCACGAGCTGCAAGGGCACGGCACATTGTCGCCGCCACCACCGACAGCCCGACGGCCCGGCGCACCTCACGGCGGGTCGGCCGTGCCGGTGCCGGCCCGGTCAGCCCGCCTTCGCGACCGGCGCGTCCACCGCCCGCCGCTCGGTCCGTCGCATCGCGAAGATCCACGGCCCGCCCTCGGCGAGCGGCAGCGGCTCCCGGACGGGGTCGTACCCCAGCGCCTGGTAGTACCCGACGTTGTCCGGCTTGGTCGTCTCCAGGTAGCTCGGCGCCTCGTCGCCGTCGACGAGCCCGAACGCCGCCGCCATGAGCCGCTTGCCGCGACCCGCGCGCTGCAGGTCGGGCCGGACGCCGAGCGCCTCGACGTACCAGGTGTCCGTGGGCACGCCCGACGCGGTCACGTCGCCGAACCGGATGATGCCCAGGCTGTGCTCGCGGGTGTACAGCGCGATCCGGGCGATGCGGCCCGCCTGGCGCCACCAGCGGGCCGCCGTCATCGGGTACGTGCCGGGCGGGTAGATCGCGATGGCGCCGGTCACGACGCCGTGCAGCTTCGTCACGAACGCGCGGCCGTACCGCACCGAGTCGGACAGCGTCATGCGGTACATCGCCCGCAGCTCGTGCTCCCGGCGACGGCGCACGGGGAACAGGTGCACGAAACCCGGGTCCTCGGCGAGGGCCGCCGCCAGGACCGTCGCGGCCGCGCGGACGTCCTCGGGGCGCAGGGGCACGACGACGTCGGGCGGGGGCGGTGCGAGCATGTCGCGCATCTTCTCTGGGACATGCGTCCAGATGCAACCCATCCGTCCCGGTTCGTCCGCGCGGGTCCGCGGGGCTCAGGCACGCTGCCGGGACCGCCTCAGTGCGCCTCGCGGACCACCGCGACACCGCCCGCCGGGACCTCGAGGACCCCCGCGACGGGCCGGTCGGCGAGGAGCTCGTGGCCGCCGGCCCGGACCTGCACGTCGGCGTCGGTGTGGTTGAGCACGACGAGCCACGACCGCCCGTCGTCCGCGACCCGCCGCACCGCCTCCACCCCCGGCCCGATGCCCGCGCCACCGCCCGCGGCGAGCCCGTCGACGACCGGCCGCACCCCCGCCTCGGCGACGAGCGCCGCGGTGAGGTCGTCGAGCGCCTCGGGGCTCAGCCGGGTCGCGAGGTACCACGCCGCACCGCCCGCGTCGCCGACGGGTCGACGGGTCACGGCCGCACCGCCCGCGAGGTCGCCGTCGACGAACGTCCGGACCGCCTCCGTGCCGGGTCGCAGGTGGAGGTGCTCGGACCAGACGTCGGCGGTGCTGCCGTCGTCGAGCGTCACGGTCTCGCCGTCCTGGAGGGCCCAGAACTCCTCCGCGCGCACCCCGAGCAGGTCCCGGAACGCGCCCGGGTACCCGCCGAGCCGCACGTGGTCGTGCTCGTCGACGATCCCGGAGAAGTACGTGACCAGCACCGTCGCACCCCGGTCGGCCGCGGCCGCGAGGTTGGCCGCGTCGGCGTCGGTCACGACGTACAGGGTCGGGACGACGACGAGCCGGTAGCCCGTCAGGTCCGCGGACGGCGGCACCACGTCGACCGTCACGCCCTGCCGCCACAGCGCCCGGTAGTGCGCGAGCACGCGGTCCGGGTAGGTGACGTCGGCGGACGGGTGCGAGTCGAGCTCGGTGCCCCACCAGGCCGGGTAGTCGAAGACGAGGGCGACGTCGGCGTGCACCCGCGAGCCCCGCAGCTCGCCGACCGCGCTGAGCGCCGACCCGAGCGCGACGGTGCTCCGCCACACGTCCGAGTCGGTCCCCGCGTGGGGCAGCATCGCCGAGTGGTACTTCTCGGCGCCCGCCGCCGACTGGCGCCACTGGAAGAACATGATCGCGTCGGCGCCGCGCGCCAGGTGGCCGAACGAGTGCCGCAGCATCTCGCCGGGCCGCTTGCTGCGGTTGCGGGGCTGCCAGTTCACGGCCGACGTCGAGTGCTCCATGAGCATCCACGGGTCGCCGCCCGCGACGCCGCGGGACAGGTCGGCGCTGAACGCGAGCTCGACGTGCGCGTCCTCGTCGTGCGCCCGGGTGTAGTGGTCGTTCGCGACGACGTCGAGGTCGCCGGCCCAGGAGAAGTAGTCCATCCACTTCGTGCCCGTCGACATCATGAGGTTCGTCGTCGTCGGGACGTGCGGGGTGACCTCCCGGAGCACGTCGCGCAGCTCGCGGTACCAGGCGAGGAGCTCGTCGGACGAGTACCGGGCGAAGTCGAGCTGCTGCGTCGGGTTCGGGTACGTCGGGGCCTCGCGCGGCGGGAGGACCTCGTCGAACGTGTCGTACCGCTGCGACCAGAACGCGGTGCCCCACGCGTGGTTGAGGGCGTCGACCGTGCCGTACCTCGCCTCCAGCCAGCGGCGGAACGCGGCCGCCGAGTCGTCCGAGAAGTCGTGGGGCACGTGGCAGCCGAGCTCGTTGTCGACGTGCCACAGGGCCAGCGCCGGGTGGGCCGCGTACCGCTCGGCGACCGTCCGGGCCATCCGCAGCGCGTACGCCCGGTAGGTCGGGGAGGACACCCGGTACGCCTGGCGCCCGCCCGGGTGCAGCACGGTGCCGTCGGCCAGCTCGGGGAGGATCTCGGGGTGCGTGCGGGACAGCCACGGCGGCGGGCTCGCCGTCGCCGTCGCCAGCGCCACCCGGATGCCCGCCGCGTGGAGCCGGTCGAGGACGTCGTCGAGCCAGCCGAAGTCGTGCTCCCCCTCGCGGGGCTCGAGCTGCGCCCACGAGAAGATCCCGACGCTCACCAGCGTCACGCCCGCCTCGCGCATGAGCTCGACGTCCTCGACGCGGGTCGCGAGCGGCCACTGCTCCGGGTTGTAGTCGCCGCCGTACGCGATGCCGTCGACGCCGAGGGGCCAGGGGGTGGTGGTCATGTCGTCCTTCGTGAGAGGGCTGCCGGGGTGAGCGCGCCGGTGGTGTCGCGCAGGTCCTCGACGCCGTGCAGGAACCCGTCGCGCAGCGTGCTGCCCGGGGCGAGGTCGTCCTTCGTGACCGGGCGGCCCAGGGCGGCCGACGCGTAGATCGCCGTGACGAGCTCGAGCGACCGGTGCGGCTCGGCGGCGACGGCGGGCAGCGGACCGCCGTCGCGCAGGGCGTCGTACACGGCGCGCAGGAGCGGGGTGTGGCCGCTCGGCTCGTCGTCGGACGGGAGCGTCCACGACGCCGGCGCGGGCGCGGGGTCCCCGCCGGTGCGGTCCGGGGCGGGGGTGAGCCGCCACGAGCGGGCGTCGTGGCCGTACAGGTGCTCGACCTCGACCGTGCCGAGGGTGGTGTCGATCCGGACGTAGCTCGTCTGCCGCGGTGCCAGGGCCGTGGTGAGGACCGAGACGACCGCGCCGTTCGCGAACCGGACCGTCGCGGTCGAGGTGTCCTCCGTCTCGACGTCGCGCGCGAGCCGGAACGCCCGCGCGTCGACCTCCGCCCACTCGCCGAGCAGGAACCCGAGCAGGTCGAGCTGGTGGATGCCGAGTCCGAGCAGCGGGCCGCCGCCCTCCGTCGCCCACCGCCCGCGCCACGGGACCGCGTAGTAGTCCTCCTGCTTCCGGTACCAGAGCGTGTGGCAGACCCCGACGAGCGGGCGGCCGAGCTCGCCGTCCGCGAGGAGCCGCTGGACGTGGCCGACCGCGGTGCCGGTCCGCTGCTGGAAGACCACGGCGTACCGGCGGCCCACCTCGTCGGCGACGGCGAGGACGGCGTCGAGGTCGGCGAGCGACAGCACCGGGGGCTTCTCGCACACGACGTGCGCCCCGGCCCGCAGGGCGGCGACGGCCTGGTCGCGGTGCAGGCCGGGCGGGGTGCACAGGTGGACGACGTCGGGCACGTCGACCTGCGCGGCGAGGAGCGCGTCGAGGTCGGCGTACCGGCCCGGGACGGCGTACTCGTCGGCGAACGCGTCGCGGACCTCGGGGTTCGGGTCGGCGACGGCGACGAGCGTGACCCGCGGGTCCGTCGCCAGCACCCGGGCGTGCGCGTGGGCGATGGCCCCGGTCCCGACGATCGCGACGCGCAGGGCGTCCTGCACCGTGGTCGTGCTCCCGGCTGTCTCGGTCACGTTCGCTCCTCGCTCTCCGTCCGCCGCGTCGCGGTACCGGCCTTGCTACGGTAAGCGCTTGCCCCGGATCCGTCCACGCCCGCCCGCCCCTCCGGTGGGTGGACGGGCCGTGGGGGTCAGGGACCAGGGATCAGGGATCAGGCCGTCGGGTCCGAGGAGCCGCGGACCACGAGCTCCGGCTGGAACTGGACCCGCTGGTGGCGGAACGCGTCGCCCTCCGACCGCTGCCGCAGGAGCAGGTCGGCCGCGGTCCAGCCGAGCTGGTGCGTCGGCTGCCGCACCGACGTGAGCGGCACGGTGAGCATCGACGCGAACACCACGTCGTCGTACCCCACCACGGCCATGTCGCCCGGCACCGCCACGTCGCGGGCGCGCAGGGCGCGCAGCACACCGAGCGCGGTGAGGTCGTTGACGCAGAACACCGCCGTCGGACGGTCGTCGGCGTGCTCGTCGAGCACCCGCAGGATGCCGGCCTCGCCGCCGTCGGCGTTCAGGGAGGAGATCGTGACCTCCACGAGCGCCCGCGCCGGGTCGAGGCCCGCCGCGGCGAGCGCCTCGAGCACGCCGGCGCGCCGGTCGACGCACTGCTTGATCGTGGGCGGTCCGTTGACGAACGCGATCCGGCGGTGCCCGAGAGAGACGAGGTGCTCGACGGCGAGCGCGGCGCCGCGCACGTCGTCGACCGCGACGGACGAGACGTCGTCGACGGGGGAGGTGGCGTCGAGCAGGACGACGTCGATGCCGCGCTCGCGCAGCGCGAGGACGGCGTCGAGCGAGCCGGCGGACGGGGTCACCATGACGCCCTGCACGCCGTGCTCCTCGAACAGCCTCAGGTAGCGGGCCTCGCGCTCGGGGTCCTCGTCGGACGACGACAGCATGAGGGTGTACTCGTCGGACGTGAGGCGGTCCTCGATGCCGCGCGCGACCTCGGTGAAGAACGGGTTGGCGATGTCGAGGACGATCGCGCCGACCGTCTGGATGGTGCCCGCGCGCAGCTGCCGGGCGGAGGCGTTGCGGACGAACTGCAGCTCCTCGATCGCCACGAGCACCCGGTCGCGCGTCGGCTCGCTCACCTGGTCCGGGCGGTTCAGCACGTTGGAGACGGTCCCGACGGACACCCCTGCCCTGCGGGCGACGTCCGTGATCGACGGGCGACGGTCCGCGCGTCCTCGTGTCGTCGTCGACATCGACGGTCGTCCTCTCGTCGCGCTCGCGGTGGTGCTCTCGTCGGTGCTCTGGTCGGTGCTCTGGTCGGTGCACTGGTGAGTGCTCTGGTCAGGCACGAGGTGCGCCCGATGCTAGTTGCCGCCGTCGGTGCCGCTGCGGTGCCTCGCTGCATCACGAAGACGTCACAACTCTTGCGGCGTCCGGGACGCGCCATTAGCGTTGATGGTAGTGAATCGATTCACCATCCTCAAGGGAGAGGCCATGGCGGAATCAGACGACGAGCCCGGGCCGACGTCCAGCCATCCGGGCGCGTCGGCGGACGCGGCACCGGCCACCCCGGCTGCCCCGCTCGGCCCGGCCGCCCCGCTCGGCCCGGCTGCCCCGCTCGGCCCGTCGACGCGCACCCCCGCGCCGACGCTCGTCGTCCGTGGCCTCGTCAAGCACTTCGGCCCGGTCGTCGCGCTCGCCCGCGCCGAGCTCGAGGTCCGCCCCGGCGAGATCCACGCGCTCGTCGGCGAGAACGGCGCCGGGAAGTCGACGCTCGTCAAGCTCCTCGCCGGCGTCTACCAGCCCACCGCCGGGCAGATGCTCCTCGACGGCGCACCCCTCGAGCCCCGCACCCCCGCCGACGCCCGGGACGCCGGCGTCGCCGTCATCTACCAGGAGCCGACCCTCTTCCCCGACCTGTCCGTCGCGGAGAACGTGTTCATGGGCCGCCTCCTCACCGGCCGCGGCGGGCTCGTCTCCCGCAAGGCCATGCGCGAGCGCACCCGCGAGCTGCTCGCGACCCTCGGCGTCGAGATCGACCCCGACCGGCCCGCGCTCGGCCTGTCCATCGCCGACCAGCAGCTCGTCGAGATCGTCAAGGCCGTGAGCCTCGACGCGAAGCTCCTGGTCATGGACGAGCCGACCGCCGCCCTCAGCGGGGTCGAGGTGGACCGGCTGTTCGCCGTCGCGCGGCAGCTGCGCGACCGCGGGGCGGCCGTCGTGTTCATCTCCCACCGGTTCGACGAGATCTTCGCGCTGAGCGACCGGATCACCGTGATGCGCGACGGCGAGCACGTCAGCACGCAGGACACCGCCGCCACCGACACCGCCACGATCGTGCGGCAGATGGTCGGCCGCGCCGTCGACACGATGTTCCCGCGCACCGAGCGGACCCCCGGCGCGGTGGTGCTCGAGGTCCAGGGCCTCACGAGGGCCGGCACGTTCGAGGGCGTCGACCTGCACGTCCGCGCCGGGGAGATCCTCGGCATCGCCGGCCTCGTCGGGTCGGGGCGCAGCGAGGTCGTGCGGGCCGTGTTCGGCATCGACCGCTACGACTCCGGCACCGTCCGGGTCGACGGGCGCGTCCTCGCGCAGGACGGCCCCGAGCAGGCCATGCGGCACGGGCTCGCGCTCGTCCCCGAGGACCGCCGCAGGCAGGGCCTGCACACCGACCTGTCGGTCGCCCGCAACGTCGCCCTCACGCTGCGGCGCCGGCTCAGCCGCGGCGGCATCCTCACGAGCGGCGCCGAGTACCGGGTCGCGCACGAGTGGGCCGCCACGCTCCAGGTCAAGGCCCGCGACCTCGACGCCGTCGCGGGCACCCTCTCCGGCGGCAACCAGCAGAAGGTCGTGCTCGCCAAGTGGCTGTCGACGACTCCGCGGGTGCTCCTCATCGACGAGCCCACCCGCGGCATCGACGTCGGCACGAAGGCCGAGGTCCACCGGCTGCTCGACCGGCTCGCCGGCGACGGCGTCGCCGTCGTGATGATCTCCTCCGAGCTGCCCGAGGTGCTCGGCATGAGCGACCGGGTGCTCGTCATGCACGAGGGCCGGGTCACCGCCGTGCTCGACCGGGCCGACGCCGACCCCGAGACGGTGATGTCCGCCGCGACGGGGACCGTCCGGAGCGCCGTCGCATGACCCGCGTGCTGCGCCGGCGCGAGACGAGCATCGCGCTCGCCCTGGTGATCCTCGTCGTCGTCGCGACCACCGCGAACGACGCGTTCCTGCTCAGCAGCGACGGGTTCCGCGACCTGCTGCTCGCACCGTCGCTGCTGGTCCTGCTGGCCGTCGGCCAGGCGGCGGTCATCATCACGCGCAACGTCGACCTGTCCGTGAGCAGCACGCTCGGCCTCGTCGCGTTCGCGACCGGGTCGATGTTCGTCTCATCCCCAGGGCTGTCGGTGCCCGTCGTCATGCTGCTCGGGATCCTGCTGGGCGCGGCGCTCGGGGCGGTGAACGGCGGGCTCGTGACGAGCGCGCGCGTGCCGTCGCTCGTCATCACGCTCGGCACGCTCTACGCGTACCGCGGCATCACCGTGATCTGGGCCGGGACCGACCGGATCAGCGCCGGCGACATGCCCCGCAGCTTCCTGGCCATCGGCACCGAGCGCGTGCTGGGCATCCCCGTCGTCGCGCTCGTCGCGCTCGTGGTCGTCGTCGGTGCGGGCGTGTACCTCGGCTACGCACGGACCGGGCGGGAGTTCTACGCGATCGGGTCCGAGCCCGTCGCGGCCCGGCTGTGCGGGCTGCCGGTGGGGCGGCGGGTGTTCTTCGCGTTCGTGCTCTCGGGCACGCTCGCCGGGCTCGCGGGGGTGCTGTTCGCCGCGCGGTACGCGACCGTCGCGTCGAACGCCGGGACGGGGCTCGAGCTGCAGGCCGTCGCCGCCGCGGTGATCGGCGGCGTCGCGATCTTCGGGGGCAGCGGCACCGTCGCCGGCGCAGCGCTCGGGGCGGTGCTGCTCGCGACGATCGACCGGGCCCTGCCGATCCTCGGGATCCCCGACTTCTGGCAGCAGGCCGTGGTCGGCGTCCTCATCATCGGCGCGATCGTGCTCGACCGGGTGCTGGCCGTGCGCACCGCCCGCCGGCTGCGCTCCACGGGTGTCGCCGAGGCCGTCCGGCCCCTGCCCGCCGCGCGGGTCACCGGGGGTGTCCCGTGACCGTCGACCAGGTGCGCACCGTCCCCGCCGCGCCGAGCACCCGCACCCGCCTGACCCGGGTGCTGCTCGGCCGGGACGCCGCGATCACCGCGCTGCTCGTCGCGGTCGTCCTCGTCGCGTCGCTCACGGTCGACAACTTCTCGACCGCGACGACCTGGTACTTCCTGTTCCTCGACGTCTTCCCGATCCTGCTCATCGCCCTGCCGATGACGCTCCTGGTCATCGCCGCGCAGATCGACCTGTCGGTCGCGAGCATGCTCGGCCTGAGCAGCGTCCTGGTCGGCGCGCTGTACGAGAACGGCTGGCCGCTCGCGGTCGCGGCGCTCGTCGCGCTCGTGGTCGGCGCCGTCGGCGGGGCGCTCAACGGGTTCCTCGTCACCGTCGTCGGGCTGCCGTCGCTCGCCGTCACCATCGGCACGCTCGCGCTGTTCCGCGGGCTCGCCGTCGGCATCCTCGGCACCCGGGCCGTCACGGGCTTCCCGTCCGGCGCGCAGGACCTCGTCAGCGCGCATTTCGCCGGGACCGGCATCCCGGTGGTGATGGCGCTGTTCGTCGTCCTGGCCCTCGCGTTCGGCGTCGTGCTGCACGCGACCCCCACGGGCCGCCTCGTCTACGCGGCGGGGCTGAACGCCGAGGCCGCCCGGTTCGCGGGCGGGCGCGTCGGGCGGCTGACGTTCTGGCTGTTCGTCGCGAGCGGCGTGATGTCGGCGCTCGCGGGCGTCTACTGGACGCTGCGGTACGGCTCGGCCCGCGGCGACAACGCCGTCGGCCTCGAGCTGTCGGTCGTCGCGGCCGTGCTGGTCGGCGGCGTCTCCATCTTCGGCGGCCGGGGCGCGCTGCCCGGTGTGGTCGTCGGGGTGCTCCTCATCGGGGCGCTGCGCAGCGCCCTGCGCCTCGCGGACGTCTCGTCCGACGTGATCAACGTCGTCACGGGCGTCCTGCTCATCGCGACCGTGGTCGGACCCGGCCTCGTCGCCCGCGCCCGGGGGGCCGCGCGCCGCCCCGGCACCCGCCCGTCGGCCGGCGCCCCCGGCTGACACCCCGCGCTCGTCGCGCCGGCGCCGCCGGTGTGGCACGCACCCACGAAAGGGGCTCCACGATGAGGTGGTTCTCGCGTCGTTCGTCCGTCGGGGCGGCCAGCGCCGCGGCGGCACTGGTCCTCGCACTCGCGGCCTGCACGTCCGGGTCGCCGGGCGAGTCCGACACCGCCGGCTCGACGGGGACGGCCGCCGGCGGCAAGTCGGACCTGTCCATCACGTTCCTGCCCAAGAACCTCGGCAACCCGTACTTCGACACGTCCAGCAAGGGCGGCAAGGCCGCGGTCGAGGCGCTCGGCGGCACGTTCAAGGAGGTCGGCCCGACGGAGCCGACCGCCGACGGCCAGGTCAGCTTCATCAACACCCTCACCCAGCAGGGCGTCAGCGCGATCGTGCTGTCCGCCAACGACAGGTCGGCGCTGTGCGGCGCGCTCGACACGGCCAAGCAGGCGGGCATCAAGATCGTCACGTTCGACTCGGACGTCGAACCGGGGTGCCGCGACCTGTTCGTCAACCAGGCGACCGCCGAGGGCATCGCCAAGGCGCAGGTGGACCTGATCGCCGAGCAGATCGGCGACGCGGGCCAGATCGCGATCCTGTCGGCCACGGCCAACGCGACGAACCAGAACGCGTGGATCGACATGATGAAGACGGACCTGGCGGCCAACCACCCGAACATCGAGCTGGTGGACGTGGTCTACGGCGACGACGACGACCAGACGTCGTTCGACAAGACCGCGGCGCTCCTGCAGTCGCACCCGGACCTCAAGGGGATCATCTCGCCGACCACGGTCGGCATCGCCGCCGCCGCCCGGTACCTGTCGACGTCGGCGTCGAAGGGCAAGGTCGCGCTGACCGGGCTCGGCACGCCGAACGACATGCGCCCGTACGTGGAGGACGGCACGGTCACGTCGTTCGCGCTGTGGAACCCCGAGGACCTCGGCTACCTGGCTGCGTACGCGGCGGCGGCGATGGTCGACGGGACCATCACGGGTGCCGAGGGGGACACGTTCACGGCCGGTGATCTGGGGGAGTACACCGTCGGGGCGGACGCGACCGTGCTGCTCGGCGACCCGTTCGTGTTCGACAAGGACAACATCGGCGACTTCGACTTCTGACGGTCCCGGCACGTCCGCCGGCACCGGCCGGCGCAGGCGTCGGCCCACCGACGCCGCGCCGCCGCCAGCGCCGCCAGCGCCCCGAGAACGTGACTTCGGTGCGAGAAGGGCACTTCGAAGTGACGTTCTCACCCTGAAGTCACGTTCTCGGCGGAACCCGGAGCAGCGGGGTGACGGGATGGTGGCGGGCCGCGACGGGCGACGGCGGGGGTGGTCGGTCGCGGGCGGCGATGTGTGACGGCGGCCCGGTGGTCGGTGGTGGGCGGCGGCGTGGTCGTGGTGGGGGAGGAGGCAGGGAGGGACGTGGGCGTCGTGGGGGCGGAAGGCGGTGGGCGCGGGGGAGCGTGCGGATCCGCGCCCGTCGTCCGGCCATGCCTTGACACTGGGACTGCGTTTTCCGTAGGGTGTATGAATCGTTTCAAGGACGACTCGAGAGGGGCCCTCGCATGACCCGCGTGTGCTTCGTGTCCCGCGTCCGCCCCGACCGGCTGGACGAGTACCGCGCGCGGCACGCCGCCGTGTGGCCCGAGATGCTCGAGGCCCTGCGGGACACCGGCTGGCGCGACTACGCGCTGTACCTCGCCGAGGACGGCCTGCTCGTCGGCCACCTCGAGACCGACGACTACGCCGCCGCCCAGGAGGCCATGACCCGCACCGCGGTGAACCCGCGCTGGCAGGCGGAGATGAGCGAGTTCTTCGTCGCCGACGGCAACCCCGACGAGGGCTTCCGGGTCCTCGACGAGGTGTTCCACCTGGAGGACCAGCTGCGCGCCGCCGGCCTCCCGACCGAACCACAGGAGCTCCGCGCATGACCATCCACGACGTCCTCCGGCAGCAGACCATCGAGCTCCCCTCGTGGGCGTTCGGCAACTCCGGCACCCGGTTCAAGGTGTTCGCCCAGCAGGGCGTCCCGCGCGACCCGTTCGAGAAGGTCGCCGACGCCGCCCAGGTGCACCGGTACACGGGCGTCGCGCCGCGGGTCAGCCTGCACATCCCGTGGGACCTGGTCGACGACTACGACGCCCTCGCCCGGCACGCCAAGGAGCTCGGCGTGAGCATCGGGGCGATCAACTCGAACCTGTTCCAGGACGACGACTACATGCTCGGCTCGCTGACGCACCCGTCGGCCGCCGTCCGGAAGAAGGCGATCGCGCACCACCTGCAGTGCGTCGACGTCATGCGCGCCACCGGGTCCACCGACCTCAAGCTGTGGCTGCCCGACGGGCTGAACTACCCCGGCCAGGACTCGATCCGCGCCCGGCAGGACCGGCTCGCCGAGTCGCTGCAGGAGATCTACGCGGCGGTCGACCCGCACCACCGGCTGATCCTCGAGTACAAGTTCTTCGAGCCCGCGTTCTACTCGATGGACATCCCCGACTGGGGCACGTCGCTGCTGCACTGCCTCGCGCTCGGGGACCGGGCCTTCGTCGTCCTCGACACCGGGCACCACGCGCCGGGCACCAACATCGAGTTCATCGTCGCGCAGCTCCTGCGGGCCGGGCGCCTCGGGGCCTTCGACTTCAACAGCAGGTTCTACGCGGACGACGACCTCATGGTCGGAGCCGCCGACCCCTTCCAGCTGTTCCGGATCATGCACGAGATCGTGCAGGCCGGAGCCCTGGACCCGGCGAGCGGCGTGAACTTCATGCTCGACCAGTGCCACAACATCGAGCCGAAGATCCCCGGCCAGATCCGGTCGGTGATGAACGTGCAGGAGGCCACGGCGAAGGCGCTGCTGGTCGACGCCGACGCGCTGCTCGCGGCCCAGACGGCCGGTGACGTGCTCGGTGCGAACGGGATCGTGATGGACGCCTACAACACCGACGTGCGGCCGCTGCTCGCCGAGCTGCGGGAGCAGCAGGGGCTCGACCCCGACCCCCTGCGTGCGTACCGGGAGTCGGGCTACGCGGAGAAGATCGTCGCCGATCGTGTCGGCGGGAACCAGGCGGGATGGGGAGCATGAGCCCGGACATGAGCACGGCAGACGAGCTGGTCACCCGGTCGAACCGGTTGGGGGCCGACCCGAGGAACACCAACTACGCGGGCGGCAACACGTCGGCCAAGGGCACTGCGACGGACCCGGTGACCGGGGCGGACGTCGAGCTGCTGTGGGTCAAGGGCTCCGGCGGCGACCTCGGCACGCTCACGACGAAGAACCTCGCGGTGCTGCGCCTCGACCGCCTGCGCGCGCTCGTCGACGTCTACCCGGGCGTCGACCGCGAGGACGAGATGGTCGCCGCGTTCGACTACTGCCTGCACGGCAAGGGCGGTGCCGCGCCGTCGATCGACACCGCGATGCACGGGCTCGTCGACGCCGCGCACGTCGACCACCTGCACCCCGACTCGGGCATCGCGCTGGCGACGGCCGCCGACGGCGAGGAGCTCACGCACGAGGTG